>NZ_JBGSRI010000066.1:0-33925 GCF_041737645.1 Sphingorhabdus sp. | reverse complement strand
GGTTTTCAGAGAATATTTGCGGAACCACACGGAGACAAAAGCGCTATACTACCCTCCCATGTTATTGTATTATAGGGATATATTGTACTCTTACGGACGTATACAAACCATCACTTGCCCTCTTTACCGGGGAACCAGTTTATCATATTGATTTATAGTAATAATTATCTTCAAAGTAACTGCAGAATCGTAATTGTAGTGTTACGTTAAAGCACCACGCATTTCCGCGGGTTTCTCTGCATTTAAACTGGGTTCCGGCAGCTCCATGCAACATGGATGCAACATGGGCCAATGCCCGTCGAGATTAAATCGGCTACCCAGCCGACTGGGTATTCCTGCAGACTAAGGGCTGTGTTAGTCGTCACACAAGTGTATTCAGTATCCATGCGTTATTGAGATACCGTTTTGGAGATTCACATTAGGGTGGAGACAAACGCGATATTCGCAGCTGCCGATTTCATTAGGAGACGACCTGAACGGCCATTTCGCGTTGTTGAGCGAGCTAAACCAATCAAGCTTGCCTCTCAGCATGAGCAGCACAACCCCATCGCAATCCCGGACGTTCAAGGTCCAGTTGGCGTTTCCCAAAAGCAGTACCCATATCCAAAGCTCTGCGTAATTTGCGGCTATTCTGCTCTGGATATATCAGGTGCGCCCAGCCGCCATAAATTGCTCTATCTCGATCGCGGTTCTCGGTATGCCCGCGCTGAGGTGCTCCGACCCAGTCGGGGTAACAAGATACATGTCCTCGATCCTGATGCCGTAGTTCTCTGATTGGAGATACAGGCCGGGTTCGATGGTTAGAACCGCCCCTGCGGGTAATGGTTGAGATGTATCGCCAGCGTCATGCACGTGCAGGCCGACAAAGTGGCCAAGTCCGTGGGAAAATTCATCAATCCGTCCTGCACGACGAAAAACGTCCTTGGCTGCTTCGCTCAGGTCACGAAAGTGAACGCCTGCCTTAAGTTTCTGCACTGCGGCATTTTGCGCCGCTAGCACCAGGTCATAATCTGCGCGCTGCTTTGGTGTGAACACGCCGCTTGCAGGGAATGTCCGCGTAATGTCGGATGCGTAGCCCCCTACGGAAGCGCCCGCATCGATCAGGATCATTTCCCCTTCGTTGATAGGGCCCTCGCCACCAGTGTAATGCAGAGAAGCCGCGTTACGTCCCGCCGCCACGATACTTCCATAACCAAGCCCTTGACCGCCGCCGGCTCTAAATTCAGCTTCAACTAATTCTGTCAGTTGCCGCTCATTCCAACCGGGGCGCACCGACCGCATAGCTGCCAAATGACCACGGCGCGTAGCCGCCACTGCTTTCTTGATCATCTCTAGCTCGCGGGGTTCCTTTACGATCCGCAAACTCGGCAATATTTTCGAGCTGTCGATCGTCTTCGCGCCGGGAATCCGTTGCGCAACCTTGCCATAGAGGTCAAGCACTTGGGGAATTGGGGAACTCGGCCCAACCAAGGGTCCCAAAAAATGCAGTTCTTTATGACGGGCTGCGAGATTCGTTACCAAACCCCCGAGCGCGCTGACCCTGGCGACCTGCTGGAAGCCAGTTCTGCGTTCAATTTCCGCTCCTAAAGGAACGCGCTCAACGTTCCATCGCTCAGTCTCGGGGTTCCTTGACGGAAGCAGCAGCATCTCGCGGTCTTGAAGCTCCCCGGGCGCCAAGACGAGCACGGCACCAGGTTCGTCGGTAACGCCGGTCAGCCAAGCGAAATCCGGGTCTTGCTGGAAAGCGGGGCCAACGGGCGAGTTAGTGACCACGTTGTCGGCCCCGTACAACACGGCAAGTCCGGTTTTAAGCTCCCGCATTAAACGTTCCCGACGTTCCCGAAATACTTCAGGTTCAAAGGGGAAGGTGCCGGCCGGTTTCCCATATCCGGCCGGTGGAAAAACCTGTGCATGAAGCGGAAACGTTGCGACTGCTGTAGAGCTTAGTGCGAAACCAAGCAGACTTCTGCGTGTCAATATACCCTGTTCCATGCATCCTACCCCTGTGTTTTAACGGTGATCCATTTAGTCATATCTTGCAAAAAACCATCAGCCGCGTTCAGTTTCCGGTTGCGCCATATCCTTTATAAAGCGTCCCGAAAAAATCGCCTTTGTTCCAGCGCGGCCGTTCGTCCGCATCCGCCAGATCGCGTGCGATCGCGAGGTTGAGCCCAACAAACTTTGCGGCTGCTCCCCATTTGATTGGCAGGTTCATGTCATCCGACGGCTGATGGTAATGTGTCGTCAGGAACGCAGCACCCGCCGCAACTCCGTCACCACCTGGACCGGTCACCAGGAAAACAGAAGGAATGCCCTGCTGCACAAAGCGGTAATGGTCCGATCGCGTAAAAAGACCCTCTTCCGGTTTCGGATCTGGTACGAGCGCAATCCCGATCGCAGCGCCTGCACGCGCGACCGCAGGCCCGATCGAAGAGCGTTCGGCACCAAACGCGACGACATCCTTGAAGTCATAAGTCACGATCGGCATGTCGAGATTAACATTCGCAACAAGATTGGCCTTCGGCAGCGTCGGATTTTGGGCAAAATAGTCCGCCCCGACTAGACCCTTTTCCTCTGCAGTAACGGCAAGGAACAGGATCGAGCGCTTCGGCCGGGCTTTCAGGTGTTTGAAGCCATGCGCAACTTCGATCATCGACGCGATACCCATCGCATTATCCATGGCGCCGTTGCAGACCTTGTCGCCCTTTACTTCAGGGCAAATTCCAGTGTGATCGAGATGGCCAGACAGGACAATGACCTGGTCCTTCAGAACCGGGTCTGTGCCCTCCAATATGCCAGCAACATTACTGCTCATTACGCGGTTGATTTCGGTCTTGAGTGTCACGCGCGCCCTGGTCGGCAAGGCCATACGCTTGGGATTACCCATTTTGCCTTCCGAGGCGGCAAAGACGATCTCCGCACCGCCAGGCATAGCAGCGAACAATTTTGCTGCTCCTACAAGACTTACAGACGCGAGCATTGGCGCTGTGCCGCCAGGATATGAGGGCATGCCGTTACCATCAGCCCAAGTCGCGCCCAAATACTGCCAGTTGCGTACACGTCGCGTGAACGCCGAAACTTTCTCGCGGGTCGGCGTATCAACGAGGATTATGCCGACTGCACCGCGCTTGGCGGCAAGCTCGCGCTTGCTGACTACGTTTGCGTAATGTGCGCGTTCCTCGGTTGGCAGTGAGGATGGTGCGCCCGCAAGCAGGACGACAATTTTGCCCTTTACGTCGATTCCAGCAAAATCATCGCGTTTGAAGTTAGGCGCAACCACCCCGAAGCCTGCAAATACCAATGGTGCGTCTAGTTTCAGTTCCGGTGCTAGGGGGGTGGTGCCCGGGAGGTAATCAACGCCGAATTCAAGCAGGGTTTCCGTCGACCCGCTGATGAGGGAAATGCTACCTTTGTCAGCCGCGCGAAATGTCACGAGCGGCACAGGTTGGATAAAACTGTCCGTTGCTCCGGCGGGCTTCAATCCCATGGTTTCAAATTGGGCAGCAACATACCGAGCGGCAATGTCATATTCGGGCGTTCCGGCTTCGCGTCCCTTCATCTCGTCGCTGGCCAGAAATCCGACATGGCCGCGCATCGCAGCTTCTTCTGGTTGCCATGTTTCCGCAGCAACGGGGGCTGAGAACGCAAAAAGTACAAAGACGGCAGATCGGAACATGGCAAAGACCCCAAAACAGTTTGGATTGACGTATCGGCTTATTTGAAACCGCGCAACATCGCAAAGTGATCGGACTTATGTCTGCTTAAGGTCTTTTGCGACTCAAATCCGGAGAGTCCGCTCCCGACCCAAAAATTAGACATTAAAATGGGACTAAACAGACGGGAGCTTTTGAGTTGACCGAGAATGTAGCTTGATGGCGGAAGTGTCGGCGACAGTCGATATGAACTATTTGACTTCAGGATTGCAGCCTCGGATCCAATGGTAAACGTTGGATATGCTGGCGCCTCAGCATTATTGCTAACATCACCAACAACGTTATAACTATTGCAGCTTTTTTGGAACACAGCCGTTGAAACTGTCAACACGTTACGGTCTTGTCGGAATTGGTGCTTTGGCATTGCTCTCGGGCATAGACTGGCTTCGGGAACGCCAGATGCGTCTGGAACCCGTCAGCGAGTATCTAATGGGCGTCACACCAAACTTTGCTGCTGCGATTGCCATAAGTTTTGTACTGATGAGCATTTGGGCTGACCAGACACGAAACGCCAACTTCGCGGCGGCAAGATATTGGTTTTTTGTATGCGCCACTGTCAGCGCATTGGGGTTATTTGGTTGGGAACTCTTTCAAAGAACGAGCGAACGGCTCGTTTTTGACGCGCACGATATACTCGCCACGCTTGTGGGCACAGGCACAGCCACGGTCATATTCTACATGGTCACTCCCCGAAATGCCAATAACAATGAATTGAACGGACAGAACGGGGCGGTCTGATGACGGCCCAGTTGCTGCCATCAATGGTGAGAACTCGAGGGATGAACGTATGGCAGCTATTAAGGAGCAAATTAGTTCGAATGGACGGCAGCAATGTTAGCGGAAGCCGAGTTTTTGACGTAATGCCCGCAATCGCGCTTCCCTTCGGCGGTTAGCTTCGCGCCCGCATGGGGCGATCGAGGGCGCCACTTGGGTGATAGATTATATCGTCGATAGCATGTGCAGTGGAAGCCATTCCTCCTTGCAGAACGTGTATTTGACCCGTTATGAGCATGAAGGTGATGCTCGAATTGGCGGATTGTATGGTAAGCCCCGGTTACGCGTCCGACCGCTACGAATTCATCGCATTTGATTCGGGCAAAACTTCGGTCTTTATAAAACATTGACCAGTAGGAATTATTGATGCCCCTTACTCAGATCGTATATTCATCTAAGCCGTTCGGATTTGACGCTTCGGTACTCGACGATATCCTAACCATATCACGAGTGCGTAACAGCCGAAACGATATTACCGGCACGCTGATTTGCCGAGCCGATATGTATTTGCAGTTGATCGAGGGGCCGGATGCAGCGATCCAAGCCACTTTTCAGAGGATTAAATCCGATGACCGGCATCTGGAAATGAACCTGCTGGTTTCGCGCCTCGTGACAGATCGGCTTTTCCCTAAATGGGCAATGCGCGACGATCCTGCGCGCAGCTGGATGTGGACCCAGCAAGAGGTCGCCGCTGGTGCGATTGCGGCTGCCACACCGACGCAAGTTCTTGCAGTCTTCGAACGACTGGCAAACGAAACTATCTAAGGGAACACCCAGATTAAGGCTGGTTCGCATAGTTTGAGGAGATTTCCATGCGGTATAGTCAAAAGTAGTTGCAATTCGGCTTGGGAGGCAGTGGCCCGTTGCGAAGGAGAACCTCCTTACCAATGCCAACATGAGACAGCTTTCCACCAACTCTACGCGACACCTCGACGTTTGCAGTGTTAGCGATAGCTATCCTCAAGTTTCTCCAGCGGAATGTCTGCCGTTTTCCTCCACAAAAGGGGACAGTCGCCTATCGGCCCACTTTCTGACGTTCGAGTTCAAGCCCGCCGGTGGATGGGTCGGTGATATTTTGGACCGCCAAGTCGGCACGATCAGGGTGGCTAAATAACTTTCATTTCTAGGACTTCTCTTTTGCAATCCGCCAACCACATGCGGAGCGCGAGCCATTGGGTATAAAGTTGAAGCACCCGTGTCAGTATTATCATGTATCAATACGGTATATCCTCCCGGAGCAGTTTCACGAGACACCCAAACTGTCTCAATAGCCCTGACTCCGCATTTTTTTGAGACGGAATAGCTTAATGGTCTAAACTCATATGAGACAGGTCATACAATATGCTGGTTGGTTACCCGGTGAACGCCCGGGAATGGAGGACTTGCAGGTTATTATTATGAGATCCAGGTTCGAAAAGCTGCAGTGTTATGCCGCCGCCTCACTTTGGTCTTCTATCATCCTGTTGGCGGCTTCTTCATTGTATCGCGGCAAAGCCTCTATTTCAGAAACATCTTCAAGATCCCGCTTTCCTGTTTCAATGTTCAAATCGGCAAATTTACGTCCTGTTGATAAGACATTGCGTTCAAAACTACCGACAAAATCATTATATTGACCGACCGTTCGGCCCAAGCTCGAACCCACTTTCTTCAAATGCTCTGCCGCCACAGCAAGGCGGTCATACATTTCTTTACCCAGCGCCCCAATCTGGCGCGCCTCGTCACTCAATTTCTTCTGGCGCCACATACCGGCAATAGTTTTCGCCAGAGGAAAGAACGTAGCAGGTCCCGACACTATGACCCTATTTCGGGCAGCGCGCTCCCACAAATCGAGGTCATGCTCTAATGCCGCAGAGAGGAAATTATCACCCGGAATATAGAGAACAACATAATCCGGTGCTTTATCAAATTGGTTCCAATACGCCTTCGAAGCCAGCGACTGGACATGTCCACTCACCGCGTTCGCGTGCTTTTTCATATATGCCAACCGGGCATTGGACTCCACTTCATCCACGGCTGCCAAATATGCATCAAGCGGACATTTTATATCGACGATCAATCTTTGGTCGCCGGGCAAATTGATAACAAAATCGGGACGGAAAATGCCGTCCGCGCTCGTAACGCTGACTTCTTTTTGATAATCTATCCCGCTTTTCAAACCCGCTATCTCAAGCAAATTTTCAAATTGCTGTTCCCCCCATCGTCCGCTCGCCTTGGGTGCAGAGCGGAGCGAATTGACGATTTTAGCGGCTTCGGTTGTGACTCGTTCCTGCCCTTGCTTCATCTCGCCGATCAAGCCTTTCAAGTCACCATAAGCGGCGGATCGTTCCTTTTCAATTCGATCGACTTGCTCCTCATAAGCCTTGAGCTTGTCGCCCACAGGCGAGAGCAGCAATTTAATCTTTTCTTCGTTTTTCTCACCAGCCTGATCGAAGCGTTCATTGGCGCGTTGTAAGAAGGATGCTTGTGCATCGTGCAGCAGTTTTTGGCTTATTTCGGCAAACTGCCCCGCCAAAGATTCTTTTGCGGCCGCCAATGTGGACAATTGTTCTTCAAAAGAATGTTCGCGTTCATTTAATGCCGTTTCAGCCTGTGCAAGCTTTATGCGCGCTTCTTCTCTTTCGGCTATGACGCCATCGAGGCTCAACCGCATAGACGCAACTGTTTCGGTCCCGTCATTTTTGCCGTGGCGACCCGCGAACCAGCCAATAGTCAGTCCGAGCAAAAGCGCGCACATGCCGACTATAGCGATCACTAACGGCTCCAACTTGCTACTCCCATAATAGAACGAAAATGGAACATAGCTGGTTGGCTGGCAACGTCAAGATTCTATAGTCATCGCTTTACGTGCACGTTTTACTTTCGCGTAACTCATCATACTGAATGGCAAAAGACCTACATAAACAACACTCGCGCCGATCAACGCGACCCACGGGGCGGCCACTAAGGTTGCGCCAAAAAGGCCGACACCAGCCAACGCAATAAAGCGAAAGCTTGGGCGGACCTTGATGGATGACCAACTGAATGTTGCGACATTGGAGATCATGAGCACGGCGACAATGAGGAGCCAAGGCGCGATAAATCGGTAATCCCTAACCCATTCTTGACCCGTTTCGAACCAAATTAGCATTGGCAGCAACGCCAGTCCGGCACCGGGCGGGGATGGCACTCCGGTGTTAAAACCGGCCGATTTATGGGGCTGATCATCGGTATCGATGCGCGCATTAAACCGTGCCAACCGAAGCGCCGCACACAGCACAAAGAACACACAGATCGTCCAGCCAAAGCGGGGCATATCCTGCATCACCCAAATATATATGATCAGGGCTGGCGTCGCGCCGAACGAGATTACATCCGATAACGAGTCAAGTTCTGCGCCAAAACGGCTTTCGCCCTTTAACATACGAGCTATCCGGCCATCCATTGCGTCCAATATACCTGCAACGACAATCGCGGCCACAGCACTTTCCCAGCGTCCCTGCAATGCGAACCATGCGCCAGAAAGCCCGGTGCACAGTGCCAATGCCGTTACCGCATTGGGTGCCAGCGCCCGTAGCGATATTCCGGGAAGGGTCGAACCATTCTTCATCAATGCGCAATAGCGACCAGATCCTGGTCGACCCCAAGTTCCGCAATCACCGTTTCGCCTGCAATACATCGCTGACCTTTTATGACACGCGATGCCGTACCCTGAGGCAAATAGACATCAACGCGACTGCCAAAACGAATAAGACCAATGCGCTGTCCGTTTGCGACGCTGTCGCCTTCTTTCACAAATGCGATGATTCGCCGCGCAACCAAGCCTGCAATCTGTGTAAACCCAATGCGCACACCGTCGCTGCGTTCCACAAGGAAATGCTGGCGTTCATTTTCTTCGCTGGCCTTGTCCAAATCGGCGTTCAGAAATTTGCCCGCAATATAGATCACTTGCTTTATCGTACCGCGAATTGGGGTCCGGTTGATGTGAACGTCAAACACGCTCATAAAAATGGAAACGCGGGTCAAAGGTTGATCGCCCAAACCGTCCGGACCGGAAAGTTCAGAGGGTGGCATGACCCGCTCAATCAACGTGACCAGGCCATCGGCGGGCGATACAACAAATCGGTCATCAATCGGGGTCGCCCGTGCAGGGTCGCGGAAGAATGCGAGAGTCCAAATGGTGACTGCGGCCATCGGCCACGCAAGCGTTTCCCACGCCATGATAGCGAAGAATAAAGTTAACCCGCCAGCAATAAGACCGAATTTTCGGCCTTCTGGATGAACGGGTGGAAACGACCATTTTGCGACCCCGGTACCCCGGTTCGTCAGTTCTTGTCTGCTCATGGGCCCTAGCTAGGGGAAGGCGTGCGATGTTACAACCATTTCCGCCAGATGCCGCGCTTGTGATAGCGCAGTTGAACATATGACAGACTTTGCTATGGCACCGCTCAAAGATCCGATCATCCCAATTGAAAGCGCGTCCCGTCATGGCAAAAATCAAGGTGAAAAATCCAGTCGTCGAACTAGATGGCGATGAAATGACTCGCATCATCTGGGAATGGATACGCGAGCGCCTGATTCTCCCTTATCTGGATATTGACTTAAAATATTACGACTTGGGCATTGAAAAGCGTGATGAAACGGACGACCGCATCACGGTTGATTCGGCCAATGCGATCCGCAAATATGGCGTCGGCGTCAAATGTGCGACGATTACACCGGATGAGGCGCGCGTTGAGGAATTCGGTCTTAAAAAAATGTGGAAGTCGCCAAATGGCACGATCCGCAACATTCTTGGCGGCGTTGTTTTCCGTGAACCTATTGTCATCCAAAATGTTCCCCGTCTGATACCGGGCTGGACCGATCCCATTGTTGTCGGCCGTCATGCTTTTGGCGACCAATATCGCGCGACAGATTTCCTTGTGCCTGGCCCTGGCACGCTTCGCCTTGTCTGGGACGGGGATGATGGCCGAACCATTGACGAAGAAGTGTTCCGTTATCCGTCATCGGGTGTTGCGATGGCTATGTACAATCTCGACGATTCGATCCGCGATTTTGCACGCGCTTCACTGAACTACGGCGTAGGTCGTCAATGGCCTGTATATCTGTCGACCAAGAACACAATTCTGAAGGCCTATGACGGCCGGTTCAAAGACATCTTTCAAGATGTATATGAGAATGAATTTGAAGCGAAGTTCAAGGAATTGGGCATTGTTTACGAACACCGTCTGATTGACGACATGGTTGCATCGGCCTTGAAATGGTCGGGCAAGTTCATTTGGGCCTGTAAGAATTACGACGGCGATGTGCAGTCCGATCAGGTTGCACAAGGCTTTGGCTCGCTCGGCCTGATGACGTCAATCCTGATGACGCCGGACGGTAAAACCGTCGAAGCAGAGGCCGCACATGGCACCGTAACCCGGCATTTCCGTCAGCATGAGCAAGGAAAGGCGACGTCAACCAACCCGATTGCGTCCATCTTTGCTTGGACAGGCGGCTTGAAATTCCGTGGCAAATTCGACGAAACTCCTGACGTTACCCGCTTTGCCGAAACCCTGGAAGATGTGTGCATTCAAACGGTTGAAGACGGCCATATGACAAAGGACCTCGCCATATTGATCGGTCCGGATCAGGCATGGATGACCACCGAACAGTTTTTCGAACAGGTACGCCTCAACCTCGAAAATAAAATGGGAAGCTGGCAATAAACGCTGCTTTTTGAATAAGACTTTTGAAGCGCGGGGCATATGTCCCGCGCTTTTTTGTTGGTACCGCCCTTCCCTTTGCGTGATGCTTGTGCGTAAAAAGCAGTATGGCAGGCGAACTCCAAACAGAAGGCCTCGGCAACGCGCTGGTAATTTTAGGTGCCGCCGGTGTTGTCATTCCCGCATTTGCCCGGGTGCGTATAAACCCGATCGTCGGATTTCTGCTAGTAGGGGTATTGGTCGGCCCCTTTGGCCTTGGTTCTTTGGCAGACAGTTTCCCGTGGCTTCGCTGGATAACCATCTCTGATGTCGAAGAAATTAGTCCACTGGGCGATTATGGAATAATCCTTCTTTTGTTTACCATCGGGCTCGAACTCTCGTTCCGGCGGCTTTGGAAAATGCGAAGGACGGTATTTGGCTTAGGTCCGGCGCAGCTTTTTGGCGGCGGCTTGCTGATCGCATTGGGGCTCTCATTTCTCGATTATAGTGCTGCAAGTGCCGTTGGTTTAGGGCTGGCGCTGGCACTTTCTTCGACCGCGTTAGTCGTTCCCATCGCAGGCACTCAATCCGCTGTCGGTCAGCGCGCGCTCGGTATGCTTTTATTCGAAGATCTGGCGATTGTACCGATCATCTTTGTCCTTGGGGCATTGGCTCCAAAAGCGGCCAGCGGATCGTTCGACGGGCTAGTGACTGTCATATTGGAAGGGGCATTGGTTGTTGGCATCATGCTATTGCTTGGCCGGTTTTTACTGCCATATCTCTTTGGCCAGGCGGCGCGAACCAAAAGTCCGGAACTATTTCTAGCCGCCAGTTTACTGGTCGTTATCGTTGCGAGTCTGGCAACCAGTGCGGTTGGCCTGTCGCCCATTTTCGGCGCGTTGGTTGCAGGTTTGCTGATTGCTGAAACCGATTACCGGCATGAAGTGGAAGTTATCACTGCCCCGTTCAAGGGCCTTGCCTTGGGTGTGTTTCTGATCACGATAGGTATGCAAATCGATCTTAACTTCATCCTTCAAAACTGGACTTTATTGGCGGCGGCTGTTTCAGGCATCATAATTGTGAAGTCGCTAGTCACAGGCGGGTTGTTGAAAATTGCCGGTGCGCGAACCGGCACAGCAACAGAAACGGGTCTTCTGATGTCTAGTCCGTCAGAGACCACTCTGATCGTGCTTTCCGCCGCCAGTGCAGCGCAATTGATCGACACGGAAACCGCAACTTTCTGGCAAGCGGCTACGGCCATTGGCTTGACGATTACACCAATATTGGCGCGGATTGGCCATGATATGGCGAAACGGATTGAATTGCGGGAAAGTGAGCCATTGCGTTCGGAAACTTTATCCGTCGGCGATCGCGCAATAATTGTGGGCTTTGGACGGGTTGGTATGTTGATTGCCGATATGCTGTCCAAACATGATCAGCCTTATATAGCCGTGGAGGCGAGCATTGATGCAGTCACATCGGCGCGACGGCGTGGCTATGACGTCATGTTTGGAGACGTGTCGCGGCACGAGGTGCTAGAAAGGCTCAACATCGCCAAAGCCAAGGCACTTATCCTGACAATGGATGAGCCGGTTTTGACGGCCCGGATTGTCAAGCGCATCAGGTCCGAATTCCCCGACCTGACCATCATCTCCCGCGCCCGGGACGCCAATCATGCAGCAGAATTATATCGGGCCGGAGTGACCGATGCCGTACCCGAAACGCTTGAAAGCTCGCTTCAGTTGTCCGAGGCAGTGCTGGTCGATCTTGGCATTCCGATGGGCTTTGTCATCGCCTCGATCCATGAAAAGCGCGATGAATTCCGCCGCATCATCATGGAACAAGGCGGATTGGAGGAAGCACCGAAGTTAAAGTCGCGAACACAAGAAGTAAGTTAGTTTTTTTAGGGATTGCCTGAACCTCCAGGAGCCTGATCGTTTCCAAAGGCTGGTCATTAATTCGTCATACGCGTCGCGCAACGTTTGCGGAAATCTGCCCTGCATCTGCAAAGGAAGCATCCGTAATGTCGAAGTTGAAACCGCCGCACATGATCCGGCAGCTAATGGTAAAAGGGTGCATGGGTGAATTTGCTTCGGGTACGAGCGCATTTAATCCTGATGAGAGCGTTGCGCTGGTGCGTTACTTTGCCCGGCTGGCAGCAGAATCCTCGCCCGAAGCAAACGACCAACTCGTCGAAATCTATCGCACGATAGGCGACGCCAGTATGGCGCGGCACAAGCCTCCGCAAAAAATCGCATGCAGCAAAGGATACGGAAGCTGTTGTCATCAACAGGTGTCGGTCAATGCTGTGGAAGTGTTCTACATTGCCCGCCGTCTTCGCCGGACAAAGGCGGTGGCCGACCATATGGCACGAATCGCGACGAAGCTGGCGAGTGGCCACGGCGATTCCGGTAAGTTAATTGACCCGGCCAACCCTTGCGCCTTTCTTGTCGAAGGGGTTTGTAGTGTTCATGTCGACCGACCTTTTGCGTGCCGAGCCATGGTGTCCCTCGATCTTTCGGCTTGCCTGCGTCGTTTTGAAAACGGAACGGGTCTTATTCCTTACCCGGTCGCAAACGAACCGATCAAGCAATGGCTCAACGTTTCGCTGTGGACAGCAATGCGAGTGAACGGTTTCCCGCCGCACACTTACGAACTGACCGCCGCAATTGATGCCGTTTTGCGCGATCCATCTATTGAACACGACTGGTATGCAGGCGATGATCGTATGGCTGCGGCCATAGACGACCGCGTGCCCGATCACTTCCCGCCATCAGATGCCTTGCGGGCGATGGCGCGAATCTGACACTATTGTGTCCGTTCTTTAGTCCGCCAGCGCGCTCTTAACCGCGTCTATGGCAGCCTGCGCCTGTTCGGCACCTGCCAAGCCGCCGCCCTGCGCCATATCAGGCCGACCGCCGCCGCCCTGCCCACCCATCGCCGCCGTTGCGGCACGGACTAGATCGGGTGCAGTGATTTTCCCGTGCAGTTCAGAAGAAACCGCAACGACGATGGTATTGCTCGTCTCGTTGGCCGCAACAATTGCGACAACGCCCGTGCCAATCACCTTCATCTGGTCATCGGCAAGACCGCGGAGCGCTTTGGGTTCAATGCAGTTTATGACCTGGCCCAAGAAAGCTATGCCATTGACATCTTCCGCCTCGGCTTTTGGACCCGACCCGCCCGAGAGCGCCAGTGCAGTCTTCGCATCCCCCAATTCCTTCTCGAGCCGCTTGCGTTCGACAAGCAGCGTTTCCACTCGAGCCGCGACCTCATCAGGTGCGCTTTTCAGCATTGCGGCGATATCTTTTAACTGCGCTTCTCGCCCCGACAGATATTGACGTGCCGCTTCACCTGTAAGCGCTTCGATACGGCGAATGCCACTGGCGACCGCCCCTTCGGAAATCACTGTGAATAAAGCGATATCGCCCAACGCATTGACATGGGTTCCACCGCACAGCTCGACGGAATAATTCACCCCTTCAGCGTCGCCCATACTCAGGACCCGCACTTCGTCGCCATATTTTTCGCCAAATAAAGCGAGCGCACCGGCAGCGACGGCATCGTCAGGAGTCATAAGCCGCGTGGAAACCGAACGATTGCCTCGGATTTGCGCGTTCACATCGGCTTCAATCTGCGCCATATCGTCGGCACTGACGGCCTGATTGTGCGAGAAGTCAAAACGCAAACGGTCCGCCGCAACGAGGCTGCCCTTTTGCGTTACGTGCCCGCCCAGACGGTTCCGAAGTGCGGCATGCAGCAGATGAGTGGCGCTATGATTGGCGCGCAATGCATCCCGACGGTTGGTATCGATCTTGAGCGTGACAACATCACCGACCTTTATCTCACCACTGTCGAGCGTCACCTGATGCGCATGCAACCGGCCAAGCGGTTTGGCGGTATCGGTGACCTTCCCACGCATATTGGCACCGGAAATCGTGCCCGCGTCACCCATCTGGCCACCACTTTCGCCGTAAAATGGAGTCTGGTTCGTGATAACCGTCACCGTGTCGTTAGCGACAGCGGACTGCACTTCGACACCGTCATTGACGAGCGCCATCACCTGGCTCTCACTCTCGCTCGCGGTATAGCCAGTGAACTCGGTCGATCCGACCCGTTCAGCAATATCAAACCAGACATCATCCGAAGCCTTCGCGCCAGAACCTTTCCAGGCAGCGCGCGCGCGTTCCTTTTGCGAAGTCATTGCCGCTTCGAAACCGGCAGCATCGATCCCGAAACCTTGCGCGCGCAACGCATCTTCGGTTAAATCATATGGGAATCCGAAGGTGTCATAGAGCTTAAATGCTGTTTCGCCAGCAAGGATATCCCCGGGCTGCATGCCCGAAGTCGCTTCATCCAGCAGCTTGAGACCCTTATCGAGGGTGCGCCGAAACTGTGTTTCCTCTTGGTTAAGGGTTGCCTCAATCAGTTGCTGCGCACGGATCAGTTCCGGGTAAGCGGCCCCCATTTCCGATACGAGATTAGCCACCAGACGATGCATCAGGGGTTCTTTTGCCCCCAGAATGTGCGCATGGCGCATCGCACGTCGCATGATCCGGCGAAGCACATATCCACGACCTTCGTTGGATGGCATCACGCCATCTGCCAAAAGGAAGCTTGTCGACCGGAGATGATCGGCAATCACCCGATGGCTGGCCATTTGTTCGCCTTCTGCCTTGGTCCCGGTCAATTCCTGCGACGCAGAGATGAGCGCCTTAAACGTATCCGTATCGTAATTATCGGGAACACCCTGAAGTACCGCAGCGATCCTCTCAAGTCCCATCCCGGTATCAATTGAAGGTTTTGGAAGTTCGGTCTGCGACCCATCATCATGCCGTTCAAACTGCATGAAAACCAGATTCCAGATTTCAACGAACCGGTCGCCATCTTCATCGGGGCTTCCCGGCGGTCCTCCAAAAATATGGTCGCCATGGTCGTAGAAAATTTCGCTACACGGACCGCATGGGCCAGTGTCCCCCATCGACCAGAAATTGTCATTGGTTGCGATCCGGATGATACGTTCCTCGGGAAGTCCCGCTATCTTGCGCCACAAGTCAAAAGCTTCATCGTCGGTATGATAAACGGTGGTGGTCAACCGATTGGGATCAAGCCCCCAAACTTTGGTCAACAATGTCCACGCGTGAAAAATCGCCTCTTCCTTGAAATAATCGCCGAAAGAGAAATTCCCGAGCATTTCGAAGAATGTATGATGACGTGCCGTATATCCTACATTGTCCAGATCATTATGCTTGCCGCCTGCCCGCACGCACTTCTGGCTCGAGGTCGCGCGCGGAATTGCCCGACTTTCAAGGCCGGTGAAAACGTTTTTGAACGGCACCATCCCTGCGTTGACGAACATCAACGTCGGGTCATTATAGGGTACGAGCGGCGCAGACTGCACCACATCATGGCTGGCATTGCCGAAATAGTCGAGAAAACCGCGGCGGATATCATTTGTTGAGGTCATAGCGTGTGCGACTTAGATGGATTTCCAGATAGATGGAACATGTAACGGACAAGAAATCGCCGTCAGTGATAAAAACCAGACAATATTATCAGGCATAGGCGTAGGGCCCTCCCTTTTCGAGTGCCTTTTGAAATGCGGGTCGGGCGTGAATGGCCGCAACAAAGGCAGTTAGCTTGGGCTTGTCGGCCGCCAGTCCCATTTTCACGGCCGCTTCCGCCGGGAAGCTTAGCATGATGTCAGCGCCAGTGAGCTTGTCGGCAACGAACCACCCTGACGGCAATAGTTGGTTTTCCATGAAGCGGAAATGGCATTCCAACTGCTCGTCAATACGGGGACGGAGCGGGGCTGCGGCTTCGCCCAGACGTCCTGTATAGAGATTGAGAAGAATAGGCAGCATCGCAGAGCCTTCTGCAAAGTGCAGATATTCGAGATAGCGGATATGATCCTTCGTTCCACGAGCGGGCACAAGATGTTCGCCGCCGTGCCGTTCACAGATATATTCAACGATAGCCGCCGATTCATAGACTATCTGTCCATTGTCTTCGATCACTGGCGACTTCCCAAGCGGATGGATGTCGAGCAACGCGGGTGGTGCAAGGTTGGTTACGGCATCACGCTGATGATGGTGAATTTCGTATGGCAATGCCAGCTCTTCGAGAAGCCAAAGTATCCGTTGCGAACGCGAATTGTTCAGATGGTGGACGATGAGTGTCATTATGAATTCCTTGAGTTATGCGTTTTGTTGACGTGGCTGAAGCTTGCGAGCTCTCTCACGAGCTTTGCGGCGAGGATTGCGGTGACGTCATTGACGTCGCGGTGGGGGTTGAGTTCGACGATGTCGACTCCGACGATCTGGGCTGTTTGCCGCCGCAAAACCGCCAGTACTTCGCGCAAGGTGAGACCGCCGGGTTCGGGGTGCGAGACGCCGGGTGCTTCGGACGGGTCGATACCGTCGAGGTCAATGCTGATATACAATGGCCCCTCCAGCGCTGGCACATCCGTGGGGGTGAAATCAGCAAGGGGAATAATCTCCACGCCAAAGCGGTCGGCCTGTTCGCGGCAGTGTCGGTTCAATGTCCGGATACCTACCTGGACAAGGCGACGGGCGTGCCCGGCCTCCATGATGCGGGCGAACGGCGAGGCATGGCTGCGCGGATTACCTTCGAAATCATCATAAAGGTCGGGATGGGCATCAAAATGCAATATGTTCAGTGGACCGTATTTGGCCGCTATGGCCGCAATCAGTGGAAAAGTGACCGCATGGTCACCGCCCAGCGCGAAAGGAACGCAGTTCTTTGCCATCGCATCGGCAACCGCCTGCGCAATCATGGCATCGTCGGCCGTGCAGTCGGCATTGGTCAGCGGCAGATCCCCTGCATCAAACAGCCCAATATCCTGTCCTATTTCCAACCCCGATTCGGTCGAAAGATTGCCGCGATCGCTCCACAATGCCTGACGAATGGCGGCCGGGCCGAGGGCTGAACCCCTTTCAAACGAGCTATTCTGGTCAGTGGGAAGACCGATAAGATGGATCGCAGGATGCATGTCGCCAGATGAGCCTTTGCCTTTGCGCCTGTCAAGGACAGTAAAGGGCCAAGTCTTTCCTCCAGTTGCTGTTTCCACAGTCACGGAATGAACGCACCCCCAACCCTTCGGCACAAATGAATGACCCGCCCCGGGGTGGACCAGGGCGGGTCTAAAGCAGCAGCCTCAGGCAAGGCCGCGCTTAATCCTCTAGGGGAGAGAGGAAACTTATTCGGCGCTATCGTCCTCTGCGTCCGATCCGGTCATCAATACCTCGGCCACTTCCTCGGTTTTGCCGCGGATCGCCGCTTCGAGTTTTGCGGCCACTTCCGGATTTTCGGCCAGATAGGTCTTGGAATTTTCACGCCCTTGCCCGATGCGGATCGAGTCATAGCTGAACCAGCTTCCCGATTTTTCAACAATACCCGCTTTCACGCCCAGATCGAGCAGTTCACCGGTCTTGGAAATGCCCTGCCCGTACATGATGTCGAATTCGACCTGCTTGAAGGGCGGCGCCACCTTGTTTTTCACCACCTTCACCCGTGTCGTGTTACCGACGATATCCTCGCCCTGTTTGATCTGGCCGATGCGGCGGATATCGAGACGGACCGACGCGTAGAATTTGAGCGCGTTACCGCCTGTCGTTGTTTCGGGCGAACCATACATCACGCCGATTTTCATGCGGATCTGGTTGATGAAGATTACCATACAGTTCGAACGGCTGATCGAACCGGTAATCTTGCGGAGCGCCTGGCTCATCAGGCGGGCTTGCAGACCGACATGGCTGTCGCCCATTTCCCCTTCAATTTCTGCGCGCGGAACCAGTGCCGCCACTGAATCGATGACCAAAATGTCAACGGCGTTGGACCGCACCAGCGTATCGGCAATTTCCAGCGCCTGTTCGCCTGTATCCGGCTGCGACACGATCAGATTGTCGATATCGACGCCCAATTTCTTGGCATAAGCCGGATCAAGCGCGTGCTCCGCGTCAATAAAGGCGGCAGTGCCCCCCGCCTTCTGCGCTTCCGCAATGGCATGGAGGGTCAATGTCGTCTTGCCCGAGCTTTCAGGGCCATAAATTTCAATGACCCGCCCCTTTGGCAGGCCGCCAATGCCCAAGGCAATATCAAGGCCCAACGAGCCTGTTGAAACCGCATCAATAGCAATCGCCTCGCGGCTGCCCAGCTTCATTGCCGAGCCTTTACCAAAAGCGCGATCAATCTGCGCCAACGCTGCTTCCAGCGCTTTATCACGATCTGAACTGTTCATATTCTTTGCCTGAGCTCCATCGATTACTTTAAGACTTGCTGCCATTTTTCCACTCCTTAGCGTCATGCCTGGGTCCGGAACATCACCGGAACAAAAAGACATGTACTGCAACTGTTCTAAAAGAACAAGAGCGGAACATAATTTTTATTATTGTTTTTTATGAGGTGTTTATGACATTTTCAAAAAAAGTCCAGCTTCTGGGGACGGTCCCGAACTCCTTCCACCACCGCTCCTCACTCCTTTGCCATTGCATCATGTACCGCTTCGGCAATTTGCTGCACTGAAAATGGCTTGGGCAGGAACGACACATTGTCGAGACTGATGGTTTCGCGCAATTGTTCCTCGGCATAGCCCGACATGAACAACAGCCGGATATCGCCAAATTGCCCGCGCAAATTACGGGCCATGGTAGGGCCATCCATGTTCGGCATGACCACATCGGACACCACCAGATCATAGCGTTTGCCATCCGCGAACAGCGCCAATGCCTCTTCCCCGTCGCTGGCGGTTTCAACGACATAGCCTTGCCGGACCAAAGCCCGTTCAGCGACAGCACGGACCATGTCTTCGTCCTCGACAATCAATATCCGGCCGCTGCCCCACAAATCCTTGGGCCGGTAAAATTCCTTTTTGCCAGGTTCGGCCACAGGTGCTTCGCCTACGTGCACCGGAAGATATATGTCAAGCCGCGTTCCCTGGCCCAGTTCGGATTCTGCAAAGATGAACCCGCCTGATTGTTTCACGATGCCATAAACGGTCGAAAGACCAAGGCCAGTGCCCTTGCCCACTTCCTTGGTCGTGAAGAACGGTTCGAATATCTTGCCCAGATTTTCTTTGGAAATGCCAGAACCGCTATCTTCCACCGACAGCAACGCATAATCGCCAATAGGCAGGATATCGCTACCCATCGTCCGCACATCTTCCTTTGAAACAGACTTGGTGCTGATATGAACCACGCCGCCTTTATCCATTGCATCACGGGCGTTGAGGCCCAGATTGACGATAACCTGTTCAAGCTGCCCCGGATCAGCGCGCACAGGTCCCAGTGAACGTCCGTGATGTACCTCCAGCCGGACCGTTTCCCCTAACAAGCGCTTCAACAGGCTGGATACATCGGCCACCACATCGGGCAATTGCAAAATCTGCGGACGCAGGGTCTGCTGCCGTGAAAAGGCAAGCAATTGACGCGTCAGGCTGGCCGCGCGGTTTGAGTTATTCTTGATCTGCTGGATATCGTCATAGTCGCCGTCGCCCGGCTGGTGCCGCATCAGCATCAGGTCGCAATAGCCGATAATCGCGGTCAGGATATTGTTGAAATCATGGGCTACGCCGCCGGCCAACTGACCGATGGATTCCATCTTTGTTTGTTGCGCGACCTGCCGTTTTAGCTTCGTTTCCTCGCTATTGTCCTTAAGCCCCAGCAGCACTGCGGCCTCACCCAAGCCACGCACACCGGCAATCGAAAGCGCGATAACCTCGTCAGGACGTTCTTTCAGGCGGACCGCGATATCGCCCGACGTCATCGAGCCGCTGCCATAGCGACGGATGCTGTCGAGCACGGCAGCGGTATCTTCGGCGATTACCAAATCGCCGGGATAAGGAGGGATCGCCTCGGGCGTCAGGTCAAGTACACGGGCAAAGGCATCATTGGCAAAAAGAAACCGGCCATTTCGGTCGACCAGTGCCAACCCCAATGGCAGGGTCGAAAGCAATTGTTCCACATGCGCCAACGCAAGTCCGCGTTCCAACTTCGCGCCTTCTTCATCGATGGCGAGCAACAAGGAAGAACCATCTGCCTGGTCTTCGGTCAAAGCAATGTTCAACAAGCGGATGGGCAAACCGCGCCGACCTTCGCGTTCGAAAAAGACGCTGCCATTTTCGTCCATACGCATATAATTGGTAAATTGCTTGCCAATGATGACATCATTATCGCTTCCCGTCGCGCGCAGGACAAAGGCGATATTGGCGGCGCGGATAAGGCCGTCGGCACCAATGGACACGGCCATCATCCCGTTTTGCGCCATCGCCCGGCCAATGCGGCCGCTCACCAATTCGATCGCTCTGCTTTCAATATCCAACCGCTCGATAGGGGCGAGCCGCCATAGAAGATATTCGTCAGCGGTGCCGGCACGCGCGACTTTAACGTTATATTGGCGCTCGCCCATCGACAGTAATTCTATCTGCGCGCTACCGTCACGCCAGGCCGCCCTGCCCGCAGCAACCAGATGTTCCCGGTTTGCATCGTCAACGCCCAGATCCGGCGGCGCTTTCAATCCGGGAAAGGCCTTGGTAAAATGGTCGTTCGCACACACCAGCCGCCCGGCCCGGTCGCTTATCGCTATAGCCGCCACACTTAACTGCGTGGCGGCGTGGGTGATCGACCAGTCGGGCGGCAACATCTGCGTCGATGCCTCGACTGGGCGGGTCCGCCGGACAAAATTCACGAACCCCCACGCCGCCACCATTGCCGCGGCGCAGCTTCCCAGCAAGACGAAGTTGTGTGTCGCAAACCACAAGATGGCGAGCGAAACCAACGTCGCACCCGCCAACCATATAATCGGCCGAAGCTGATCGTGCGAAGCATCCTCCGCATCCTGCCCTAGAATATGGAAAGTCGAAGGCGGGACTTGGGTTGTCAAATTGGTTCCTTACCAGATGCGGACGCGTTCCTCGGACTTGAGGTATAATTTGCCATCGGTTTTTGGCTGGAACGCATCGTACCATTTGTCAAGATTGCGTACCACCCATACCCGTTGCGTCGAGGGGCTGTGCGGGTCGGTTATCAACCGCTGACGCAAATTTGCCTCGCGATAATTACGCCGCCAAACCTGCGCCCAGCCGAGGAAAAAGCGCTGGTCGCCGGTCATACCATCGATGACGGGCGCCTCTTTGCCGTTCAGCGATGTGCGATAGGCATCATAGGCTATGGTCAATCCGGCCAGATCGCCGATATTTTCACCCAGCGTAAATTCGCCCTTCACCGACGCATCCGGGAAAATCTTATAGGCGTCATATTGCGCGATCAGTTGCTTTCCGGCGGCCTCAAACGCCTTGACGTCACTTTCGGTCCACCAGTCGGCAAGCTTGCCATTCTGGTCATATTTCGCGCCTTGATCGTCAAAATGGTGGCTGACCTCATGCCCGATAACCGCGCCGATACCGCCATAATTGATGGCAGGATCGGCCTTCGGGTCAAAGAAAGGCGGCTGCAAAATCGCAGCGGGGAATACGATTTCGTTCATGCCGAAATTGGCATAAGCATTCACCGTTTGCGGCAACATGCCCCATTCCCAACGGCGGATGGGGCCGCCAAGCTTGGAAATATTGTCGTCAAAGCCCCATTGGTTCGCCCGCATGTCATTGCCATACAGGTCGCCGCGCACGATTTTCAGCTTGGAATAATCTTTCCAGCGGTCGGGATATCCGATCTTGGTCGTGAAATTGACCAGCTTTGCCCGCGCCTTGGTCTTGGTCTCGGGCTGCATCCACGAAAGACCGTCAATCCGCCGCCCCATGGCCGCCAGCACATTTTTCACCAATATGTCCATCGACGCCTTGGTTTCGGGCGGGAAATATTTGGCGGCATAGGCCTTGCCCACTTCGTCCCCCAATGTGCCTTCAGTCAAGGCAACGCCCCGTTTCCAGCGTGGTTCGCGCTTGGGTGTTCCCTGCAAAGTTGTGCCATAAAAGGCAAAGACCGTGTCCGAAACCGAATCGGGCAGCACATTGGAATAGGTCGACAGGCTGTTGACGATCATCTGGTCTTTCAGGACTGCCAAATCGGTCTCGGCAAAGATTTTTGCGATACCGGTAATTGCGCTTGGCTGCCCGACAACGACTTCGGTTATGTTCGGACTGACACCGGTCAACACCGACGACAGCTTCAGGCCAGGGGTCATGCCGTCCAATTGCGCCAAAGTCATCTTGTTATAAGTTTTGGTCGCATCCGAACTATCTTCCCTAGTCCATTGGACTTCGGCAATTTTCTTTTCCATCGCAAAAATTGCATCGGCGCGGGCCTCAGGGTTTTTCTCTCCCGCTAAAGTCAGCATTTTGCCCAGATAATCTTTATAGGCCTTGCGTATAGACTCGAATTTGTCATTTTCGACCAGATACATATCGCGGTCGGGCAAGCCTGTGCCGCCTTGAAAAATCTGGAAAATATAGACTTCGGGGTTTTTGTCATCTTGCCCGACAAAGCCGCCGAACAATGCGCCAACGCCGTTGCGCGCCGCGGTCGGCAACATTTTTTCAAAGGCCGCCTTGTTCTTGATGCCACGCACCTGTTTCAGCCATGGCTGAATAGGCTTCAGCCCCTTTTTCTCGACGGTTGCGGTATCAAGATAGCTGGCATAGACATTGCCCGCCTTGCTGCCCTTCACGTCCTTTTCCGCATCCAGCACCAGTTTTACCCGATCTTTCGACAGATCGTCGAGCGCGGTGAACATACCATAATTGGACTTGTCGGCCGGAATTTCGGTCTTCGCCGCCCATTTGCCATTGGCAAAGAGGTAGAAATCGTCCCCCGGCGCAACCGATGTGTCCATTCCGCTATCGTCAAAACCAAAGTTGCCCAGTTGCGGGCCATCCTTGGCAGGTGCATCTGCGGCTGGCGCAGTTTGCGCCAAGGCTGGCGATGCCAGAACCAATGTGGATACAGAAGCGGCCAAAGCCACTTGTTTCAAGAATTTCATGCTCAACTCCCCTAGCTTAAGTGGGAGCGTTTCTATTACCGCTGCGAAAACGCGCGAGTGCTTATCTACTAGCAGCAATTGCTTTCGACCGGCGTCGCCATTTCGAGCTGATCCACCAACGCCAGAACCATGCGGCAAGAACATAGCCGATTGCAGCCGCGACGACCGAAATAATCGCCAGACCCGCCACGCCCTGAACCAAAGCCATTGGGGCCTCGGTCCAAATGAAATCGAGCCATTGTGACAAGGGCGCACCTGATTGGATCAATTCGTAAAAGCGGCCCGAACCGCCACTGAGCCGGAGGACAGACTCGCCGACATAAACAGATGCAATAAGGATGAACGGCGTGGTCGCGGGCATGCTTAAAAAGGTCATGGCCGCGCCGATGGGAATATTCGCGCGTGCCGGAAGTGCTAGCAATGCCACGCCTGCAATTTGTACACCGGGAATCAAAAGGAAAATACCCACGAGCAAGCCCAAGGCTACGCCACGCGGGACCGAGCGGCGGGTAAAGCGCCACAAGGCAGGGTGGAACACCCGCTTGGCAAAGGGACGCAGAAAACGGCTACGCTCAAAGCTGTCGCGGGTTGGGGCCTGCCTATGTATCCAAGCGCCTATTCTTCTCATCCCCGATCTCGCATGATACGTCCCTGCTCGCGCTTCCAGTCGCGTTCTTTTTCCGTTGCCCGTTTGTCGGGCGCCTTTTTGCCTTTGGCCAACGCCAGTTCAACCTTTGCCCGGCCCTTACCGTTAAAATAGATCGACAGTGGGACGAGCGTCATGCCCTGACGCATCACGGCACCATGCAGCTTGTATATTTCACGAAGATTAAGGAGCAATTTACGGGGGCGTTTTGGTTCATGATTATTGCGGTTGCCGTGGCTGAATTCGGGAATATTGGCGTTGATGAGCCAGATCTGGTCATCCTTGACCTCGGCATAGCTCTCCGCAATCGACCCTTCGCCAAAACGCAGCGATTTGACCTCGGTTCCGGTCAGCACGATGCCGGCCTCATATTTATCGTCGATATGATAATCATACCGTGCGCGCCGGTTTTCGGCGACGGTTTTGACCTTGTTAAACTCTTCGGTTTTGGGACGCGACATCAGATTAGCCCTGCATTCTCCAAAGCGGCGTCAACCTGTCTACGGCTCGCCTCGCTCGGCGGGGTCATGGGCAGGCGCAACTCGGTTGGGAATCCGTCGATAACCCGCGACATGGCATATTTTATCGGTCCGGGTGATGCATCGGAAAATAGCGCTAAATGAAGTGGGTAAAGCGTATCATTAAGATTACGTGCCAACTCGTAATCCCCCGATGCACAGGCCGCCTGAAACTCCGCACAGAGCTTCGGTGCGACATTGGCCGTTACCGAGATGCATCCCACGCCGCCACTGGCATTGAATGCAAGCGACAGTTCATCGACGCCTGACAATTGGCAGAAGTCGGGCGGACAAGCGAGACGGTGGTCGGTCACCCGCGACAGATCTCCGCTGGCATCCTTGATACCGATGACGGTCGGCAATTTGGCAAGCGCGGCAACGGTTCCCGGTTTGATATCCGTCACAGTGCGTGCGGGTACATTGTACAGCACGATCGGCAGGTCGTTCTTTTCGGTCATCCGGTGGAAGTGTTGGTAGATTCCATCCTGATTCGGCCGGTTATAATAAGGCGCAACCACAAGCCCTGCCGCCGCACCGCTCTTCTTGGAAAAATTAAGGTGCAATATGGCATTGGTGGTGTCATTCGAGCCGCATCCCGCAATAACCGGAACGCGTCCGCCAGCCTGCTCGATACACACCTCAATCACGCGATGATGCTCGGCATTGGACAGCGTCGATGCCTCTCCGGTGGTCCCCGCCGGCACCATTGCTCTCGATCCCTGCTCGATTTGCCAGTCAATCAACGCCCGAAAATGCTTCTCGCTAAACGCTCCGTCGCAAAAAGGAGTCACTAGGGCGGGTATTGATCCGGAAAACATGGCAAATAACTTTCATTTTGGACCATAGGGGTCAGCTATGGGGAATATAGTCGTTCGTTCAGCACCTGATAAGGATGGGGCACATAATATGTCCAGCATGGTAAAGCATCTCATTTCGGCATCTATGCTGATTCTTCCGGCCACAGCGATGGCTGCGGCGCAACAACAACCAGAAATCCAGTGGCAACGCGGCACCGGCGAACCTGCCCAGCCCAGCGCCACCGGCACTCCGCCGATGGCCCCTGCCATCGTCCAATATGATCCCAGCGAAGGCAAAATTCCCGCCGCGCTGCAGCGATGGAAAATGTTGAGCGCTTCGACGGGCTATAGCTTCGGCGAGTATGCATCCTTCTTAATGAACTATCCCGATTGGCCCAATTCCGAAGAGATGCGGAAAAATGCGGAACAGGCTATCAATCCGCTGACCTATTCCCCCAACCAAGCCGTTGCCTATTTTGACCGATTGCCGCCAATGACCAACACCGGTCGTGCAAAATACGCGATGGCGCTTGATGCCACGGGCGACAGGGCACGCGCAGCCAACATGGCGCGCGAAGCATGGCGCAGCGGCCTTTTGAGCGATGACGACGAAACACGCCTGTTCCGGATTGCGGGCACCGCGCTGACCTCGGCGGATCATGATGCAAGGGTTGACCGCTTGCTATGGTCAAGCGCCACGCGCGCCGCGCAAAGGTGGATTGACTACACGTCACCGCAACGCCGTCCTGCCTTTATCGCAGCACTTGCAACCCGCATGAACAGCCCAGACGCGGCCTTGAAAGTGCAGGAAGCTGGCAACGGCGCGAATGGAGAGGCAAGCTTGCTCGCCGCCAGGGCAGACGCCTTGCGTCTATCCGGCAACAGTTTTGCCGCGCGTGAATTGCTGGCCAACCGGTCACGGCTGGTCGCGCCGGTGCCGGTTTTGAAAGACTGGTACAAGCTGCTTTTGACCCACGCCCAAGCCGCAGCGAACGATGGCCAATATGATGTGGCATACCGAATCGCCTCACGCGTTGACGATGCCCCACCCGCGGGCTTGGTGATGGTCGATCAGGATTTGACGACACGCGATCATTATACCAGCCTGACGTGGATGGCAGGCAGCCTTGCCCTTGAAAGGCTGGGCCGTCCGGGCGATGCCGCCGCGATGTTTGCCCTTTATGCCACCGCCGCCAAATCACCCCAAACGCGATCAAAGGGATTGCATTGGGCTGGAAAGGCCGCCGCCAGAAATGGCGAACCTGCCCGAGCGACAAGTTATTATGAACAAGCCTCCGTATATTATGACAGTTTTTTCGGACAACTGTCACTTGAGCAACTCAGGCGTCCTTTGCCGCCTGTCCCGCAAGTGGCGGTCACGCCTGCGCCATTGACCGATGCAAGCACACCGGCAGTTTTTCTGGCCGCTGCGCTGGCATCGAAATATGGCAGCTGGAAAGACCAAAGCAATTTCCTGCGGGCCATTTCCAAAAATGCCAAAACACCGCAGGATTTTGTCGCCGCAATCAACTTGTCGAAGAAAATCAACCGCCCCGATCTGGCGGTTATGGCGGGGCGAAGCGCGCGCTATTTCGGTTATGCCGATCTGCTTGGCAATGGATATCCCACTGTTGAGGTCCCTGCATCGCAAAATCATAACTGGACGCTGGCGCACGCTATCATGCGGCAAGAAAGCCAGTTTGACAAAGCCGCCGTCAGCCACGCTGGCGCACGCGGGTTGATGCAATTGATGCCCGGCACGGCCCGCGAAACCTCTGGCAAAATCGCGATGGCCTATCGCCCCGATGCCCTGACCGTTGATACCGATTACAATATCTCGCTCGGCTCTACCTATATCCAGCGGATGCTCGATTATTATGGCGGCAGCTATCCCTTGGCGATTGCTGCCTATAATGGCGGCCCGGGCAATGTGAACAAATGGCTGAAAGCCAATGGCGACCCACGGACTGGCCAGATTGGTATCATGGAGTGGATCGAGAAAATCCCGCTCAGCGAAACCCGGGATTATGTTTACCGTGTCCTCGAAAATGCCGTGATGTATGACCATCTGCATCCTGAAAAAGCGCGGGTGCGTTCGGCAACGCCACTGAGCACCTATCTGGGCAAGTCGACGCCGGGGTGACCTGTCACCGCCCGATGGAACGCACTAACCCGATAACACCCGCCGGATTCACCGCCCTGCGCGAACGCTATGAACAGCTTTTTGCGGTCGAGCGTCCGGCGGTGGTCGAAATTGTCCATTGGGCAGCCGGCAATGGCGACCGCAGCGAAAATGGCGATTATATCTATGGCCGCCAAAAGCTGCGCGCCATCGACCGCGAACTGGGGCAGCTTTCAAAGAAGATGAAGGTTGCCAAAATTCTCGATCCGTCCCGTCAGGAAGACCGCAGCCGGGTGTTTTTCGGGGCGTCCGTCACCATCGCCGATGCCGATGATGTACATCGCACGATTACTCTGGTCGGCGATGACGAGGCGGAGGCTGGGGCAGGCCGGATCGGATGGAACTCCCCCCTCGCCCGGGCGTTGCGCGGGTCAGCGGTCGGCGATGTCAAGACTGTAACGCTTCCAACCGGGCCGAAAGAATGGGAAGTTGTCGGGATTTTATATCCTGAAAGGGCGGAATAAGGGGTCGGGCGCGACCTCCCCCTCTCCACTTCGTCTAATGGCTAAAGCCATAAGACTACGTACCTCTCCCCTGAGCCGAAGGCGGCCAGAGGCCAACGGGAGAGGAAAACAGCGGATGCCCTCTCCCCTTCAGGGGAGAGGATACGAAGCCTTGGCCGCTAGGCCTAGGCGGAGTTGGAGAGGGGAGCGACGGTAAGGTCCACAACCCGCCTCCCGCTCAATCCGCCTTATATCCCAGCGTAGCCTTGGCCAAAGCCAGTATCCCTGCATCCACTTCAGGAAATTCCTGCGGAACGCTGGCTTCGAGTTCCTGCACCACATGACTCAACACCGCCATGCGCGCCGCTTTCTGGTTATTGCCGTCAATGACGGTCCAGGGTGCCCAATGGGTGTCGGTGCGTTTGAACATATCTTTCATCGCGTCGAGATAGGCGTCGCGCTTGGCCCGATTGCGAAAATCTTCCGCCGTCACTTTCCAGCGTTTCGAAGGATCGTTCAACCGTTCAGTTAATACCCGATCTTGGGTTTCTTGCGTAACATGCAGGAAGATTTTGATAATCTTTGTACCTATTTCACCCTGCCGCGATTCAAATTCATTTATTTCATCATAGCCGCGACGCCATTCGGCTTCGCTGCAGAAACCTTCAACGCGTTCGACCAGCACGCGGCCATAATGGCTGCGGTCCCAGATGTTGATTTCGCGTTTACCCGGCAATTTGCTCCAAAAGCGCCAGAGGAAGTGCTTGTCCTTTTCCTCGACCGTCGGCGCGGATACTGAATAGACCTGATAATAACGCGGGTCGAGCGACGCAGTCAGGCGCTTTATCGCACCGCCCTTGCCCGAAGCATCCCATCCTTCGACGACAATCAGGGTGCGCGCGTTGTGCAGAATATGCAGGGATTGTTGCACCGCCAGCCGGTCCTGAAGTGATTTCAGGCCTTCGTCATAGTCCCCGTCATATTTCGTGCCGGACTCAAAATCGGAAAGGTCGATTGCCATCGGCGCGGTTCAGCACCTTACGCCTGCCTAAACAAGGGCGTCAAAAAGCGCGTCCGATTTCGGGACAATCAGGCTTTAGAAGGTTGCTCCACCACGCGGATGTGCAATTCGCGTAATTGCTTTGCCATGGCGGGCGACGGCGCGCCCATCAACAGGTCTTCGGCGCGCTGGTTCATGGGGAAAAGCGTGATTTCGCGCAGATTCTGGACGCCGCACAGCAACATCACCATCCGGTCGACCCCTGCCGCCATGCCGCCATGTGGTGGTGCGCCATATTGGAAGGCTCGGTACATGCCGCCAAAACGTTCCTCAACATCAGCTTGTGTCAATCCGGTCAGTTCGAACGCCTTGACCATCAGGTCGGGATGCTGGTTCCGGATCGAGCCCGAGGCGAGCTCATATCCGTTGCAGACCATGTCATACTGATAGGCCTTGATCGTAAGCGGATCCTGCGTTTCCAATGCTTCGAGGCCACCTTGCGGCATCGAGAATGGATTGTGAGCAAAATCGACTTTTTTGTCTTCCTCGCTCCATTCGTAGAACGGGAAATCAATAATCCAGCAGAAACGGAACGCGTCCGTCTCGATCAGGTCAAGCTGTTCACCGGTGCGGGTGCGTGCGGCGCCCGCCAGTTTTGCTGCTTGATCTTCCTTGCCAGCGGCAAAGAAACAGCCGTCATCGGGGCCAAGGCCGATGGCCTCGTAAAGCGCCTTCATGCCTTCTTCGCCATGGTTCTTGGCAATGGGTCCGCCGAATTCGCCGCCTTTGCGCGTCACATAACCAAGGCCTGCATGGCCTTCGCTGCGTGCCCACTCGTTCATGTCATCAAAGAATTTGCGGCTTTTCTCCGCTGTGTTCGGCGCCGGGATAGCGCGCACAACGCCGCCACCTTCGACAATGCGTTCAAACAGGCCAAAGCCGCTTGTACGGAAATGATCGGTAACATCGTGGATGATGATCGGGTTACGCAAATCCGGCTTGTCGGTGCCATAATCGAGCATCGCCTTGGAGTAAGGAATGCGCGGGAATTCGCCTGCAGGTGTGACCTTTTTGCCGTCGGCGAAGCTTTCAAAAACACCGGCCATGACCGGTTCCATCGTTTCCCAGACTTCCTCTTGCGTCACGAAGCTCATTTCGAGGTCGAGCTGGTAAAATTCGCCGGGCAAGCGGTCGGCGCGGGGATCTTCGTCGCGAAAGCAGGGCGCGATCTGGAAATAGCGGTCAAAGCCAGCAACCATCAGCAATTGCTTATATTGCTGCGGCGCTTGCGGCAGCGCGAAGAATTTGCCGGGGTGAATGCGGCTCGGTACGAGGAAGTCACGCGCGCCTTCGGGGCTGGATGCGGTCAGGATCGGCGTCGAATATTCAGTAAAGCCGATATCTTCCATCCGGCGGCGGGTTTCGCGGATAATCTGTGTACGCTTGACGATATTGGCGTGCAACGTTTCACGGCGAAGATCGAGGAAGCGGTATTTCAGGCGCGTCTCTTCGGGATATTCCTGCTCGCCGGCGACCGGGAGCGGCAATTCTTCCGACTTGCTCAATATCGTAACGCTGCGCGCAAAAACTTCGATCTCGCCGGTGGGCAGGTTCGGGTTCACTGTCGAGTCGCTGCGTGCTTTCACGACGCCATCTATCGTGACAACGCTTTCAAGGCGGAGCCCTTCAAGAACAGGCAAAGCCGGACTATCACTGTCCGCCACGATCTGCGTCATGCCATAATGGTCGCGCAAATCGACGAACAACACCCCGCCATGGTCCCGCTTGCGGTGAACCCAGCCCGACAGGCGGACGGTGTCACCGACATTCGAGGCGCGAAGTTCAGCGCATTTGTGCGTGCGATAGGCGTGCATTGTTCAACCAATTCAAAAAAGCTGTGGAAAGCGCGCCTAACAACCTTGCAGCAACACTTTGTCAAGTCGGGAATGCCTGTTATGGCCAAAGCCACATGCAGATTCATCCACTCATCACCGACAGCAAACGCCTTGCCGAATTGTGCGCGCGCCTTGCCCAATCCCCTTTTGTCGCGGTCGATACCGAATTTATGCGGGAAAACACTTATTATCCCGACCTTTGCCTGATCCAGCTGGCTGACGCCAACGAAGCAGCGGCCGTCGATCCAAAGGCAGACGGGCTGGACATGACACCGATGCTCGAATTGCTGTGCGATAATGAGGATGTGCTCAAAGTTTTCCATGCCGGTGGGCAGGATATTGAAATCTTTTTCAACCTAACGGGCAAGACACCGCACCCCATGTTCGACACGCAAATCGCGGCCATGGCGTTGGGGCAAGGCGAACAGATCGGATATTCCAATCTGGTGGACCTGTGGATGGGCATACAGCTCGACAAAGGTGCCCGCTTTACCGATTGGTCGCGCCGCCCGCTGGACAAACGCCAAATTGACTACGCCATTGCCGATGTTACGCATTTGTCGGTGATTTTCCCGATGATGCTTGAAAAGCTGAAATTAACCGGACGCGGCATGTGGTTGAATGACGAAATGGAGCGGATTTCGGACGCGGCCAATTATCGCAATGACCCCGAAAATGCGTGGAGCAGGATCAAGGTACAATCCCGCAAACCAGAGGTTTTAGGCCGGTTGCAGGCGATGGCCGCATGGCGCGAGAAAGAAGCGCAGCGCAAGAATATTCCGCGTGGTCGGATCATGAAGGACGAAACCCTCGCCGATATCGCCGCACACCCGCCCAAATCGCAAGCGGATCTGCCCAAGGTGCGTGGGCTGTCGCCTGCGTGGCGCGATAATGAGATCGGCGCGCGCCTGATTGGCGTGATCGAATCCAGCCAGCCAATGGCACGCGACGCCTTACCGGATCGGATCCGAAGTGCACCGGGCGGGGGCAAGGACGGGTCATTGGTGGCGGACCTTTTGAAGCTTTTACTGAAAATCCGGTCACGGGAAATCAACGTTGCACCGCGCCTGATTGTCCGCACCGAGGAACTGGAACGGCTGGCGGCTGGTGAACGCGATGGCCTGGAAATGCTAACGGGTTGGCGATTTGAACAATTCGGACGCGATGCGCTGGATTTGGTCGAAGGGCGTTTGGCCTTTGCAGTGGTCAATGGTAAGTTGAAAATGACACGGACCCTTGATGAGGATTTGCTAGCATGAAGAGCCTACTACCCTTCGTTATTCTGGCTTTGTGTGGATGTGCTAACACTGGTCGTGAAGCGCCTTCCACAACCGAAATTGTCCCCGCTGAAAAGGCCGGTGACTTTGCCTGCGCCGCCGAATCGGTCCAATATGCCATCGGACAAAAAACCAGCGCGGAATTGGGCAGCAAAATGGTCGCGCAAAGCGGATCTGCAACGCTGCGCTGGTTACCGCCGGGCTCCATGGCAACAATGGATTATCGCCCGGACCGGCTGAACGTGCATTATGATGACGACATGATCATCACCCGCGTCAATTGCGGCTAAACGTCCAAAACCTTTTTCACCAGCGCCAGATTGACCGGCGCGTTATTTGCCAAGGCCATCGTGTTGGCCGCACGGGCGAAGCCTTCTATTGCGGCATAGCTGCGTTCGATGCGGCGTTTGACATAGCTGATTGCATCGATGCTGATAACCGCACCGCGATCCGCCAGTTGCTTTTGTAGCAATTGCTCAATCATCTCGTCATCGGGGGCGGCGATTTCCAGCAATAATGCGGCTCCCACCCGTGACTTCAGGTCGGGCAGTTCAATATTCCAATCCGCCGGACGCCAGCGCGATATCAATAGCAACGGCACCGAAGTTTCTTGTGACCGGTTCCACGCATTGAACAGTGTTTCGTCAACGCTTGTCTCGGCATCGTCGATAACAGTCCCGCCCTGCCCCGAAAAATAGCGCGCCATCAAGCTTTTCCCGGACCGCGCCGGGCCTGTCAGGATAGCGCAGCCTTTGGGCCAGTTCGTACTGCTGCTTATTCCTGCAAAAGCGGTGGCGTTGGATGGCGTAATAATCAAACTGGACGACGTGCCGCCGCGCAATTCATCCAAAGGCAAAGCTATTTGGCGCATATCGCTGTCGGCTCAGGGCCGTTGCTGCGTCGGCGTCGTCGGAGCAGGCGGTGTTTCGGGAACGATAGATCGCACAACTTCGTCCAGTGACTGGACAATCGGTGCCTCGATATTCGGATCAATTTCACCGGACAGCACGGCTTCCTCTTCGGTTTCCAGCTCTTCTTCCTCGACAACCTCTTTTTCAAGAACGAGCGAAGCATCAGCGCGCAGACGGCCATCGGTAAGCGCTGTTTGGAAAAGCTGGTCCATCCGCACCACGGCCTGGTCCATCATAGCCGGAATGCCAGCGCTGCTTCCGGTGCGTAATGTAAATGACCCGAGAAATTTGTTATCCGGCCCATAGCGCGCCGAAAATTTTCCGATCACTGGACCTCCGGGCCATTGCCGTTCGATCCTTGCGATGGGTATGATGACATCGGCCGCCCCAAATTGATCCAAAATCGTCCGCCACCAGATGCGGCTGCGCCGATCCATCTGTCCGGCGTTGAGCAAGAGCGATTCGCCGCCAGCCCCGCTTGGCCGGACATAATCCACGCGGCTGTCGGCAGTGCGAAACTTTGCCCAGCTTCTTTGCCACGATGTGCGTTGTTCAAACACTGTCGGCGCGCCTGCCGAATAGGTAACGGGCAACAGCAAGAGCGGCGCGGACCGCTGGGTGATACCGCTGAAACCGAGCAACTGCCCTGCCCGTGCGCGGTCAAATAGCACGCTGAGTTTTGCGATATAGCGACGTGGGCCTGTTTGTTCACTTTCCACCACAATGGCCGCAACGATGCCGTCGAGGGTCGAATCCGAAAGCGTTGATCCCGCACCCCCGTGGGACTTGCGCCAAAGCGCCGACCAAGCCAGCCGCTGCGCCTCTTCCCAGCCTTTTTGCCGGGCTTCAAAAGCATTTTTTCCGGTGACATTGACCGAAACGCCGGTGACTTCAAAATCACCGGTGCTGGCGATTGGGGCGATTCCGCGCTTTGGCCCTTCAATCTGGGCAACAAGTATGCCGCCGCCGATCAGCGCCAAAGGCAAACCGATCGCCGTAATTTGTAACCATTTTCCGCCCATTTTTAACATCACCCTGCCTTTAGGCGACATAGACGTGGAATTCCAACCCTGTTCTCGCTAACGGCGACAAATGGACGCAAAAGATCAGCAATCCGAATCCTACACCTATGCCAAGGCGGGTGTATCCATCGAA
>NZ_JBGSRI010000051.1:0-65309 GCF_041737645.1 Sphingorhabdus sp. | reverse complement strand
TTTGGTCTCATCTTCGTTCCTTCGTCACTCCGATGAGACCAAAACACTCCTTAAATCACAACATCAAATCTGTGCCATTGGTGCTGACGGGGAACACCTGGGCACAACTGGACCGATGCGATCGCCATGGCGACGCCTATTGCTCACAAAGGTGTGGTGGCAGGCGCAAAGGTCGTCGCAATGACGACGCTTGACCTTCTGACCGACGCTAAGCTGCGCCAAGCGGCAAGAGACTATTTCACGAACGTCCAAACCAAGACGCAGAAGTATCTTCCGATGATCGGCCCGGCGGACAAACCCGCGATCGAGATTAACGCTGACATCATGGCCCGCTACAAGCCCGAGCTCAGCAAATATTATTATGACCCGGTGCGGTACCCGACCTACCTAGACCAACTTGGCATTCAGTTTCCGATGCTGGAGAAGCCGGCTGGAACGGGCGGCGAAAAATAGCGGACCTTCACGCCCAAGCCAGTTTCTGCGTGTGGATTAATTTGAGCTATGCCTGCTTTCTCTGAATTGCGTCTGATTTAAATAGGTCAATTGCCCGGACCGGACCGTCCACTGTCGGCCCAGTTCAACCGCGTCGGGTGGTTTCCTCTAAAGTTTTTCTCAAAAATTAGGACGCCGGGATCGAGTTATTCCGGCGGCAACCGATCTCAAAACAACCCTTTGATCGCACCCTGAGCGTCAATTCCGATCCCTTCGGCGGCAGGAACCTTTGGTAAGCCCGGCATCGTCATAATCTCCCCGCAGATTGCGACAACGAAACCAGCGCCTGCAGCCAACCGCACCTCGCGCACTGGTACGATATGGCCGCTTGGCGCACCGAGCGCAGCAGGGTCGGTTGAAAAGCTATATTGCGTTTTGGCCATACAGACAGGCAGATGCCCATATCCTGCCTTTTCCCATGCTGCGAGCTGACGCAACACGCTGGGTTCAGCGGCTGCGGCGGCGGCGCGATAGATGCGCGTTGCGATGATGTTCATCTTGTCGAACAGCGTTTCACTATCGTCATAAATCGGCGCGAACTGGGCTGCATTGCTGTCGGCTAACAGCGCGACTTCATGTGCCAAATCTTCGGCCCCCTCGCCGCCGATCGCCCAGTGATGGCAAAGGATCGCTTTGCACCCATGCTCCGCCGCTGCTGCCTGGATCACCGCGATTTCGTCCTCGCTGTCGGTCGCGAAGTGGTTGATCGCGACAACCGCAGGTACGCCAAACTGACGAATATTCTCGATATGGCGGATCAAGTTAACGCAACCGCGCTGAACTGCGTCAACATTCTCGTTGGCCAAGTCAGCCTTAGCGATTCCACCGTTCATCTTCAGCGCGCGCACCGTCGCAACGATGACAACCGCGCTTGGGGCAAGACCAGCCTGACGGCATTTAATGTCTAAGAACTTCTCGGCCCCTAAATCGGCACCAAATCCGGCCTCGGTAACGACATAGTCTCCTAGCGAAAGTGCGGCCTTCGTCGCGATCACCGAATTGCAGCCATGGGCGATATTGGCAAACGGGCCGCCATGCAGGATCGCTGGATTGCCTTCGAGGGTTTGAACAAGATTGGGCTTGATCGCTTCGGCGAGCAACACCGTCATTGCCCCGTCGGCTTTTAAGTCGCGCGCCGTCACAGGTTTGCGGTCACGGGTATAAGCAACGACAATGCGGCCCAGCCGTTGCTCCAAATCCGCCAAATCTTCGGCGAGACAAAAGATCGCCATCACTTCCGAAGCAACAGTAATATCAAATCCGCTTTCGCGTGGATAACCGTTTGCCACGCCGCCAATGGATTGGACAATATCACGCAGCGCGCGGTCATTGATATCCATAACACGCCGCCACACGATCCGCCGGACATCAATATCGAGCGCATTGCCCCAGTGGATATGATTGTCAATCAATGCGGCGAGCAGATTGTGCGCCGCCGTTATCGCATGGAAATCGCCGGTGAAATGAAGGTTGATATCCGCCATCGGTGCAACCTGCGCATAGCCGCCGCCGGTTGCCCCGCCCTTGGTACCAAAACATGGCCCCAGCGAGGGTTCGCGGAGCGCAAGCACGGTCTTGCGACCAATCCGGTTAAGTGCGTCGGCGAGGCCGACGGACGTTGTTGTTTTGCCTTCACCGGCCGGCGTCGGGTTGATTGCAGTGACGAGGATAAGTTTACCTCGAGGCTCTCGTTTTTCTGGCACGGGAATATTGAGCTTGGCTTTGAAATGGCCGTAAGGTTCGACGCTATGCTTATCGACGCCTAATTTTTGGGCGATATCAGTGATAGGGTGCAACCGGGCTGCGTTCGAAATTTCGATATCAGTCTTCATATCGCTTTTTAGGCAGAGGCGTGGATTGATGGCAAGAGGCGCTAACATTCCGATGATCCAACCTGGACGTTTACCGTCCCAATCGCTGCCGTTCGGTAATCAGGCGCAAAATTGATCGCTTTGCGCTCAAAGGTGGCGATTCGAGAGAGCTCGCGGCTGTATTGAAGCGGTGGTTCCGCTAATTTCTGTGCTTGCGCTGCACTTATGTCTTTCTAACGATTTCAACGAATATCCGGACGCAGATCATTATAATGAAAAACTCGGTAAAAGATTTTGGTCGCATCGATCTCCGCGATCAGGATCAGGATCGGGATCAGAAAATTCTCGATCTTGAGATACTTGACCCCCACATCAACAAGCGGAAACAAAGCGTTAGATAGCCAGCGCTCGCCGGTTTTTGGTTAATCTATTGGCAGCAACACAGCTCTCGCTTCACAATGGAGTGGCCTTAGCCACGTCATGTTCCACAATGTCGATCCTGCGCGCGAACTGCTGCCTTTGCGGCCAATCTTGCCAATAGCCAGATTTTCGGGTTGATTGACTCAATAACGAGGGGAGATGATTCGAACATGCTTAGAGCGTCGATTTCAAATACTGACGCTGCTGCCCTCGTTAATCCTGTTCTGACGCGTGACGACTGGAACGCGATGCGGTCTGCGGTTCTCGCTGACCCCGGAGCATTTCATGGCGATATCGCGGCACGCACGGTTCACTGGTTCGTTGCAGACATCGGCGCATCGGGCGCTTGGCTGTGCCGTGACGATGATGGACGCTGGTCTGGTTGGGACGCGGAGACCGGCGATGCACTGACCGCTGACGTTCCCCCGGATTTTGCGCCTTGGACGACGGCATTTGATTCCTCCGAGCCGCCGCATTGGCGGTGGTTCGTCGGCGGGCGGACGAACGCCTGCTTCAACGAGGTCGACCGGCATGTTCTGAACGGACTCGGCGACGAAGCGGCGCTTATCTTTGAAGGTGACCGCTGGGACATGGCGGCAGATGGCGGGCGGGGTGCGCCGGTCGATTGCTTTACCGTTTCACGAAAGCAACTGCTGCTCGAAACAGCCAAATGCGCCGTAGCACTCGAAGCGCTTGGGCTGAAGGCCGGCGATCGTGTCGCGTTCAATATGCCAAGCATCGTGCCGCAGATTTATTGGACCGAGGCGGCAAAGCGGCTGGGGATCGTTTATACCGCCGTGTTTGGCGGGTTCAGTGACAAGACCCTGTCCGACCGTATCGCCGACGCTGGCGCGCGCGTTATTGTGACGTCGGACGGCAGCTACCGCAATGCGCAGGTGGCCGCATTCAAGACTGCTTATACCGATCCTGCACTCGACAATTATGTGCCGGTGACAACCGCTCTTGCTATCCTCGCGGCGACCGATCTTGGCCTTAATGAAGCCGACGCTGCTGTCATCCATTCAACCGTTGCCGAAATGCTGGCAGACGAAATCACGGTAGAACGGTCGGACGTGATGCGCGGGGTCGGGCGCGCGCTTATCGGGCTTGGCAAGGAGGGTCGCATCGGTGCGAGTGACGCCGCCCGCGTTCGCCTTGCGATTGCATCAAGCCTCGTCACGCTGCCGCCGCGCGTCGACACCGTTATCGTCGTCCAGCATACCGCCCAGCCCGACATAATCTGGCGCGGCGAGCGGGACCGCTGGAGCCACGACCTGACCGATGCGGCGCTGGTCACCATAATTGCCAACGCGCGTGCCGCCGGTTTTGTGGTCGACCGCGAAGAAGCGCTGCTCGCCCTGCCCGATCGCGATTTTGTCCGTGCTATATGGGCGTCGTCGCGACCGCTTCCCGTCGATGCCGATTTCCCGATGTTCTTTATCTATACCTCGGGGTCGACCGGCAAGCCGAAGGGGATCGTACACGTTCACGGCGGCTATACGGCGGGTATCGCACACACGATGGTGGTCGCCTTCGATGCGCGACCGGGCGACACGATCTACGTCGTCGCCGATCCCGGCTGGATAACCGGGCAGAGCTATCTGATCTCTGCTGCGCTGACGACTCGAGTGACCTCGGTTATTTCCGAAGGTTCACCAGTGTTTCCCCACGCCGGGCGGTTCGCCTCGATGATCGAGCGGCACAAGGTTACGATCTTCAAGGCAGGGGTTACGTTTCTTAAGTCGGTGATGTCCGATCCTTCGAACCTCGCTGATCTTGAGCGTTACGACATGTCGTCGCTGCGTGTCGCGACATTCTGTGCCGAACCGACCTCGCCGTCGGTACAAGCGTTCGGCATGGCGAATGTGACGCCGCACTATATCAACAGCTACTGGGCGACCGAGCATGGCGGTATCGCTTGGACGCATTTTTACGGCAGCAGTGATTTTCCGCTGCGCCCCGATGCTCATGCCTATCCGCTGCCATGGATCGTCGGTGATGTTTGGGTGGAGGACGCCGGTTCGGTCCGGGCCGAAGCACCTTTCGCGCGCACGGATGATAGTGGCGTGCCGTGGCGGCGCGCCGAATCTGGCGAAAAAGGCGAGATCGTAATCACTGCGCCCTACCCCTATCTAGCGCGCACGATCTGGGGCGACGTCGCCAATTTCCATGTCGAGCAAGGCAGCGTGGTTGGCGGCTGGCACGGCGACGCGGCGCGCTGGGAAACCGGATATTGGACTCGCTGGCGCGGCGCATGGGGCTACACCCAAGGCGATTTCGCAATCCGCCACGATGATGGTTCCTATTCGCTCCACGGGCGCAGCGACGACGTTATCAACGTTTCTGGCCATCGGATGGGAACCGAGGAGATCGAAGGCGCGGTGCTGCGCGACAAGACGCTTGATCCCGATTCACCGGTTGGCAACGTGCTGGTGGTGGGCGCACCACACCGCGAAAAGGGCCTGACCCCGCTTGCTTTCGTCGTGCCTGTCGCTGGGCGCAAGCTAAGCCATGAGGATCGGCGCAGGTTATTCGATCTCGTCCGAACTGAAAAGGGTGCGGTCGCTGTGCCCGCCGACTTTATTGAAGTCTCGCAATTTCCGGAAACACGCAGTGGAAAATATATGCGCCGGATGGTGCGGGCTTTGGTCGAGGGCAGCGATATCGGCGATGTGACCACGCTTCGCAATCCCGAGAGCCTGACTGAATTTAAGATCGCCATCGACGACTGGCAGCGCAAGCAGCGATTATCCGAGGAGCAGTCGCTGTTCGAGCGTTATCGCTATTTCTTGATCCAATATAATGCTGTCGCGCCGGGCAAGCGTGTCGCCACGGTCACGGTCACCAATGCGCCGGTCAATGCGCTGAACGAACGCGCCATCGATGAACTGGTCGTCGTCGTTGAGCATCTGGCGCGTAAGGATGATGTCATCGCCGTGGTGTTTACCGGCGAAGGTACGGCATCATTCGTTGCCGGGGCCGACATTCGCCAGATGCTTGAAGAAGTGCATACGCGCGACGAAGCGATGGTGCTGCCGAACAATGCCCAACTCGCCTTCCGCAAGATTGAGATGATGGGTAAGCCGTGCATCGCGGCGGTGCAGGGCGTAGCGCTTGGCGGCGGAATGGAGTTTGCCCTTGCCTGTCACTATCGCATTGCCGAGCCGACAGCCCGCTTTGGTCAGCCGGAGGTCCGGCTGCGCTTGCTGCCCGGTTATGGCGGCACCCAGCGTTTGCCTCGGCTGCTGGCCGACAGACACGGGCCGCAGGGCGTGCGTGATGCGCTCGACATGATCCTCGGCGGGCGAAGCATCGATGCGAATGCTGCAAAGGCAATCGGCCTGATTGACGCTTTGGTCGACGGCCGTACCGATGCGCTGGCGCAGGCGCATGCCGCTGTCCGCGACTATGTTGCACACGGCATGGACAGCGCGCTTGGTACCGCCTTTGCTGCACGCGAGGCGGCGACGAAGCTGTGGGAGGCGCCTGCTTCGATTGCCCTCGATCCTGTACTGGATGATGCGTTCCTACAGCGAATTCTCCGCCAGCTCGACTGGGCCGGGCGGGGCAAGGCAGGGGAACGCGCGATCGAAGCGTTGCGAACTGGCCTTGAACAGGGAATGAGCGCTGGCCTCGCGTGCGAAGCGGCGCTGTTTGCCGATGCGATCATCGACCCCGAAGGCGGCAAGACCGGCATCCGCCAGTTCATGGACAAGGTGAGCCCTCCCCTTCCGGTACGCCGCGACGGCCTATGGATCGATAGCGAGCATGAAACGCGCGCGAAGACCCTCGAGGCTGCGGGCGATCTGCTTCCTGTTGGCGCGCCTTTCTATCCCGGCGTCAGCGCAATTCCGGCATGGCAATATGCGTTCGGGATCGCGCGGGATCCTGACACTGGCGCTCCCCGCTTTGGCCCACCTGCGAGCCATGAGCGCGAACTGATCGTCAAGGTGCCCGAACCTGCGCCCAATGAAGCTTTGCTCTACATGCTGACGAGCGAAGTCAATTTCAACGACATTTGGGCGCTAACCGGGATTCCGGTCTCCCCGTTCGACGGGCACGAAGAAGATGTTCAGATCACCGGATCGGGCGGCATTGCGCTGGTTGCCTCTCTCGGCAGCGAAACGCGCGCTGAGGGACGCGTCAAGGTCGGCGATCTCGTGACCGTCTATTCAGGTACGAACGACCTGCTTTCCCCTCAGGTCGGTAATGATCCGATGTTTGCGGGCTTCGCGATCCAAGGATATGAGAGCAAAACGGGCAGCCACGCGCAGTTCTTGACGGTGCAAGCGCCGCAGATGCACGCTATACCGCCCGACCTGACACTTGAGCAGGCGGGCAGCTATGTCCTCAACTTGGGCACGATCACGCGCTGTCTGTTCACCACATTGCAGATCGCGCCGGGGCGTACGTTATTCGTCGAAGGTGCGGCGACGGGCACCGGACTCGACGCGCTACGCAGTTCGGTTCGCACCGGACTTCAGGTGACAGGGCTGGTGTCGAGCCGCGAGCGCGCTGCGTTCATCACTGGCCAGCAAGGCGCGGTCGGTGCCATCGACCGTAAGGACCCGCGTTTCGCCCATCTGTTCACAACTGTGCCAGAAAATGCCGAAGCCGCGCGCGTCTGGGAAGCGGCAGGCGATGTGCTGACCGCTGAATTTGAGGCGCTAAATGGCGGCAAACGCGCCGACTATGTCGTCAGCCATGCCGGAGAGACAGCATTTCCCCGCAGTTTTCAGTTGCTGGCAGACGGCGGGACGCTCGCTTTTTACGGCGCTTCGTCAGGTTATCATTTCAGCTTCATGGGCAAGCGCGGTGCAGCGAGTCCCGAGGAAATGCTTCGCAAGGCGGCACTACGTGGCGGTGAAGCCGTGTTGATCTATTATGGCCCGCGCTCGACCAAATTGCTCGACGACATGGGCCTTGAGATTATTGAGGCCGCGCGACGGTTTAATGCGCGAAGTGTAGTTGTGACCACAACTGACGGTCAGCGCGAGTTTCTGCAATCGCTTGGGCTTGAGGATGCCATTGAAGGTATCGTTAGCCTCGCAAGCATTCGTCGACGCGAGGGAGAGAATTTCGACTGGCCCGACACGATGCCGCGCCTGCCGGACGCCAAGGCTGATATCGAGGTTTTCAAGTTGGCAGTGCGCGATTACCAAGACCGGGTATTGAAGCCTTTCGGCTCTGCCGTGGGCAAGATCCTGCGCTCATCCGACAATCCGCGCGGCGCGCCGGATCTGGTTTTCGAACGCACAGGGCAAGACACGCTTGGCGTCTCAACCTCGCTGGTAAAGCCATTTGCCGGGCGGGTGGTATTTGCCGAGGATATGTCCGGCCAGCGCTTTACTTTTTATGCGCCGCAGGTTTGGACGCGCCAACGCAGGATATTGATGCCTACAGCGTCGATACTCGGCACCCATCTTTGTAATGCTTATGAAGTCGGGCGGATGAATGACATGATCGCCGCTGGTTTGCTTGAGGTTACCGAGCCACAGGTGGTGGCATGGGACGGCTTGCCGGAGGCGCATCAGGCGATGTGGGAAAATCGACATTCGGGCGCAACCTATGTCGTAAATCACGCCTTGCCCGAATTGGGTCTGCGCAGCCGTGACGCGCTGTTGGAAGCATGGGCGATGCAAAAGGATTAACCAGGGCAGGAGAGACAGGATGGCAAAGGCAAAGACCACGGCAAAACCCGCAGCTGTGCAGGCTGGAGGCAGTCTCGAGGGCAGACTGGCGGGCAAGATAGCCGTCGTAAGCGGGGCTGCAGGAAATCTGGGCGGCTACATCGTGCGTCATTATCTGCGCGAAGGTGCTACGGTTGTAATGACCGGGCGCACCGCGACCCGCCTTGAGGCTGCTGCCGACGCGATTCGAAGTGAAACTGGTGTCGATGCCTCGCGTCTCGGTACTGTGGTGCTTGACGGTGCCGACGCGCAGTCGGTGCGTGACGGTATTGCCGATGTGGTCGCGCGCTTTGGTCGCATTGACGTCCTCGTCAACAATGCTGGTTCGGCTGGCCCAAAGCAGCCAATTGAACAATTGCCGCTCAATGCCGATGAACTGGCCGCGCAGCAAGCGCTTGGATCGACCGACACCGAAACCGTTGGCGATGCCATGCGCAACATCTTGGGCGTCGCGTTAAATCTCGCGCGTGCAGCGGCGGCGGCAATGGTCGAAGGCGGCTCGATCATCAACATCTCAACGATCTTCTCGCGCACATCCTATTATGCGCGTGCGGCCTATGTCGTGCCGAAGGCAGCGATGAACGCTTGGTCGCGCGAGTTATCGCTTGAGCTAGGGCCGCGCGGTATCCGCGTGAATCTGGTGTTTCCAGGGCCAATCGAAAGCGAGCGCATCCGTTCTGTGTTTTCGACGATGGACAAGCTGCGCGGCGATGATCCAGGCACGACAGCGAACCAGTTCTTTGACATGATGTCCCTTGAACGCAGCACTGGCGGCAAGACAAAGGCCAAGACCTTCCCGGTGCCAGACGACATCGCAGCAACTTGCGTATTCCTCGGCAGCGACGAATCGGCTTCGTATAACGGCCATGATTTCGAGGTCACACACGGTATGACCGTGCGCAAAGAGGCGCGCTCGACTTACCTATCACGCCCAACGATGCGGTCAATGGACGGCGCTGGTCTTGCTGTGCTGATTGCAGCCGGCGATGATTGGGAAGAGGCGTTGGAAATAGCCAAGATCCAGATCGCCTGTGGAGCAAATGTGCTGCTCGGTCTTTCCCGCCAGGCCGATGTTGCGATTGCAAAGGCACGCGCACAGGCCGAGGCCATTGGCGATGCTCTGACCATCGTACGTTTCAACCGCACCGAAGCCGCCGCGATGGAAGCGGCGCTCGACACTTATAGCGAAACGCATGCGCCGATTACCGGCGCGATCTTCATGCCGACGAACGCGCCGGGCGAATTTGTTGGCAACCTTGTCGATGCAACTGATCATGAGATCGAAGCCTTCATGGACGTTGAGCTCGTTGGTGCGATAGCGCTCGCACGGACGATCAGTCGCTATTGGAAAAAGCACGACACGCTATTGCAAGCTCCGCGCTTTGTTTTCTTGTCGAACGCTACCGACGGCAAGGGTGATGTTTACGCCAACGTCCTGCGCGCGGCCATTGAACAGCTCGTGCGTATCTGGCGCGACGAATCAGAAATTGACGTCGCTCACGGACGGCGTCGGCAAGCCGAATGGGGAAACCAGATCGTCCGCTTTTTCAACGCGGAACAGGAAAATACGCGATTTGCCGCAGGCCATGCCGCGCGTATCCTGATAAAGGAAAGCAAGATTGGCGAGGTCACGCTTTATGTCCCGCAGAGTATCGGCGAAGCAACCGGTGCGCGCAAGGCCATGCCGGGCTTCAGCGAGAACATCACGGGCCTTCACCTTGGCAAAGTCGCGCTGATCACGGGCGGATCGGCAGGGATCGGCGGCCAAGTCGCGCGTCTGCTTGCCCTCGCCGGGGCAAAGGTCATGATCGTGGCCCGTCGCGAAAGCGAGCTTGCTGTGGCGCGTGCCCGTATCGTGAGCGAACTGGAGGATATCGGTTTTGCCGGGGTCGAACGGCGCGTGCAGACGTTGGCGGGACTCGACGTCAGCAATCTCGATTCTTTGAAGGGTGCCGTCGATGCTACACTGAAAGCATTTGGACGGATCGATTATCTCATAAATAACGCCGGGGTTGCTGGGGCAGAAGACATGGTCGTGGATATGAGCCTCGACGCCTGGAACTACACGCTTGATGCCAATCTAGTGTCAAACTTCGTCCTGATGCACCATGTGGTGCCGATCATGAAGGCGCAAGGCTCGGGCTATGTCCTCAACGTTTCGTCCTACTTCGGTGGCGAGAAGTATCTTGCGGTCGCTTATCCGAACCGTGCCGACTATGCGGTGTCGAAATCGGGACAGCGTGCGATGGTGGAATCAATGGCGCGCTATCTGGGTCCTGAGGTTCAATTCAATGCAATTGCGCCCGGACCTGTTGATGGAGACCGGCTTGCAGGCACCGGGGGTAAGCCGGGGCTGTTCGAACGGCGGGGCAAGCTGATCCTCGAGAACAAGCGCCTTAACGCAGTTCATGCCGCCGTCGTAAAGTCCCTGCGGCGTGGCGTTCGGGTCGAAGCGCTGCTGACCCGGCTCGCGCGGAACGACACCGTCCGGATGTCGCACGACCCCAACAATCCGCGGGAGATCCGCGATTTGGCCTTGTCGTGCGCCCGCGAAGGCGACGGCGTGTGCAGTTGGGATCGCTTCTTGATGACCCCGGCCATCGCGGCCCGGCTTGTTGCCCGGTTACGGAACGGGGGCTATTTCCTCGACTCGCCGGGCTGGTCAGATCGTCCCGACTCCGAAGAGGCGAACGGCAGCTGGTTGCTCAAAGTACCGCCGGCTGACGTCCCGTTTTTGCCCGCTGACCGGATTGCGACCGAAGCCGGCAAGGTTGGCGGCGGCGTTTTGAAACAGCTTTTTCTAGGCAAAATGCCGACCGAGACCGATGTTGCGCAAGCTACCGTGTTCTTTCTTGCCGATCGCGCCGTCAGCGGCGAAACGTTCATGCCGTCCGGTGGCCTCAGCGTCGAACGATCAACAACCGAGCGTGAACTGTTCGGAAGCCCGAAGCAGGAGCGTCTCGATCAAATGCGTGGGCGAACCGTGTGGATCATTGGCGAGCATCTTTCTGACTACCTTGCCGAAACTGCGCGACAGTTCATCACTGAATGTCATGTCGCGCGGATCGTTCTCCTGACCAAGAGCGAAGCGGGGTTTGCCGCATTACGCGATGCGCTGTCTGATATCGCCAAAGCGCCGCTGGAATCGATCCTGCTTGATGACGGGGTTGACGCAGCCATGGATGCGGCGTTGCTGCGCTGGGGCGCGCCGACAACGATCGTGTCAACACCTCTCGAAGCGTTGCCGACGCATCTGTTCGAAGCTGGCGCGCTATTGCTTCCCGAAGAATTCCGCACGGTCGTGGCGAACAATCTCACAAACCATTTCCGCGTCGCTCGCAAAGCCTCACTTTATGACGACTGCCAGTTGGTGCTGGTCTCGCCAGACGTGCCCATGGGCGACAAAAGCCCTGCGTTCGCGCTTGCCAATTTCATCAAGACAACACTGCATTCGTTCACCGCAACACTTGCTGTTGAGAACGAACGGCTTGTTCATGACGTGCCGGTGAACCAGATCAACCTGACCCGTCGGGTGCGATCCGAGGAGCCGCGCGATCTTGATGAGCATCTTGAAGAAGTGAAGCGGTTTGCACGAGCCGTATTGCTTGTCGGTACACCGCTTCCCGATGCCGAAGACTCGCGGTATCGCGCTCGGATCTACCGCGGAATGTCGATGACGGTTTGATGCAGTATCTTTCGTTTGAGAAACCGGTAGAATCGCTGGCGGCAAGTGCGGCAGCGTTGCGCAGATCTGGAGGGCGCGAGGGCGAAGCCGCGATGCTCGATGAGCGGGCGCAACGTCAGCTTGCCGACCTTTATGCGCGACTTACCCCGTGGCAGCGCACGATGGTGGCCCGGCACCCGGATCGTCCCCACTTCCACCACTTCGTCGATGGGTTGTTCGAGGATTACATGCCTTTGGCGGGTGACCGTTCGTTTGCCGATGATCAGGCGATCCTTGGCGGCTTTGCACGTTTTGAAGGGCGGCGGGTCGTCGTTATCGGCCATGCCAAGGGAGAGGGCACCGATGGGCGCATCCGCCACAATTTTGGCATGGCAAAGCCTGAGGGTTACCGTAAAGCGATCCGGCTAATGGACCTCGCAGACCGTTTCGGGCTGCCAGTGATCACATTGGTCGATACGCCGGGGGCGTTTCCGGGAATTGAAGCTGAAGCGCGCGGTCAGGCCGAAGCCATCGCACGCTGTACAGAAAAATGCCTTGCAATCGGCGTGCCGATGATCGCGGTTATCGTCGGTGAGGGCGGGTCTGGTGGTGCGGTCGCGCTTTCATCGGCAAACCGGGTTCTCATGCTTGAACATGCGATCTATTCAGTGATTTCGCCCGAAGGATGTGCGTCTATTTTATGGAGAGGCGCTGATCGTGCGCCGGATGCCGCCGAGGCAATGAAGATCACTGCCGTAGACCTGCTTCGCCTCGGTGTCATCCACCGGATCATTTATGAACCGCCGGGTGGCGCGCACCGCAACCACGGCGAAACGATCAAACGCTTGTCGCTCGCGCTCCGCACTGAGCTCGACGGCTTGGTCCACTTAACGCGCAACGATCTTCAAACCGAGAGAGGAGCCTTCTTCCTGGGAATCGGTGATACATGATTTATTGGCGTAATTTGAATGGCCTTGATGGATGCTAGAGCCCGGGATTATTCCCCTGGTTTTTTCGAAAGCGTCGGCACTGAGGCTAACAACTGAATACCCCTTTGCGGAAATTGCACGATTCCAGCCGCGTCATATCGCCACCGCTTTCGATGAAACGGAGGAATAGCTTTTGACGGCAGATTCGGACGTGAAGATTGGTTTGGTTCATGCGAAGGAACAATACATCATAATCCTGGGTTTGCAGGCATGAACACAATAACTTTGGCGCTGACGGCAGCGTTACCTTTTGCCTTCAGTCCCATTGTTTGGTCCAAAGCGCGGGTTCCTCTTACCTATCTATGGCGGCATCGCCGCTGGCCAGACATCGCGAAGCCGGCACTGTTTACCGAGTGGGTGCAATGGCGCAAATTGAACGATCGCGATGCTGGTTTAGCGATGTTAACCGACAAACTCTTGGCAAAAGGTTTTGCGGCCAGCCGTATTGGAACGGCTTTCGTAATTCCTACGCTTTGGCATGGTACTAGCTTGCCATCACTCCCTCCATGGCCGTTGCCGTTCATACTAAAGGCAAACCATGGCTGCGGTCAGTTTGTAGTCGTGCGCTGTGTCGCCGATTGGCAGCGTGCGCAGCGAGAAGCGCCGGGCTGGTTAGCAAGACCCTATGGATACTGGTTGGATGAATGGCACTATACCCATGCGCGCCGTCTTTTGCTTGTGGAACCATTTATCGGGCCAGATGACGCCTTGCCAATTGATTATAAGATCTACGTATTTGATGGTGTCGCACGATGCATTCAGGTGCATTTGGGCCGCGCATCACAGCACCGTTGGTTCCAGTACGATAGAGATTGGCATCCCCTTTCAACAGGGGCTCAACAGGAATGCATTACACCCCCTGTTTCGCTTGCTGAGATGTTGAAGGCAGCAGAATGTATCGCTGCGGGGCGTGATCATTTGCGGGTAGATTTCTACGAGGTCGGCGGCAGGCCGATGTTTGGCGAAACATGCCTATTTCCCGGATCAGGTCTCGACAGGTTTCAACCTGCTTTGCTCGATAAGACGCTGGGTGACTATTGGTCAAGATCTGTGAAGTAGATGACAGCGCAGCCTTCCATTAAACGATAAAATCCCGATTGTCCGCTTTCGGGCAAATCCAGGCCATTCGGTTCGGCAAGCTATTCCCGTGAATGGACGGCAGTTATTCATGTCGGCAGAATGTCGTTTCAACGTCTGCTATGTTAGCGACTGCAGCCTTTGTGTAGGTGATGCAGAGAACGCCGACATACCAACTTTTGAAAGCGGAATTACTGCCCTGAGGGGATCAGGGTGATTTCGGTTTGGCGTCCATCGATGTATCGCACGCTTGTGCCGTCAAAGAATGCGTTCTCTTCAGTCCGGAAGTCTACTCGCTGGCCGCCCCATTCGGGCACAGCTGCGTAAGATGTAAGTTCGATTGACCACGCAGTATTGGCGTTGATCGCCCCGCTACCACGTGGATCTGCGTTCTGGTTGTCCCAGAAGCCGATGGACGGCCCTGCGCCATGGCCATGCAAGCCAATCGGGTGAGCATAAATCGATGGATCGAGTCCCGCCGCTACCGCTTCCGCCCGAGTCAGCGCCAACACCGCATTCCCACTGCGCCCGACCGCGAAATGGCGGGTGAGCATATCCTGCACACGGTTGCTATTCGCCAGCCCCTGCCTAAGGCCTGTAGGTGCCTTGCTTTCACCCGGCTTCAACACATATGCCAGGTGCTGTGTATCGGTATTAAGCCGGAGGTAAGTAATTCCGAAATCGGTCCACAGCAGATCGCCCGACTGAATCACTTCGGCGCCTTCAAGCATGCCTTTCGCGCCCTCACGCTGGATCGCTACCGAAGGGTGGAACCATGGCTCGAGGCCAAGCTGAAGCAGCCGGTCGCGATACCACCATTGCACCTGCTCCGCTGTCGTCACGCCTGGGGTGATCACCGCCCGCGAAAACGCTTCGCCGATCACGGCATGAGCGATGCGCACGATTGCGGGGTAAAGCTCCATCTCAGAAGGCGTGCGGGTCTCAAGCCAACGGATTGCGAGTGATTCGCCGCTAACTATACGCTGGCGCATGGGAGCGGGTAACGTGGCGACAAACTTGTCATACTGACTGAGCGTCATGCCGTCGGCGAACTGATAGAGATCGGAGGTGTTGATCGCAATTTTGGCAGGATCGCGCACGGCGATGATGTCTGCGACCGCCTGCCACTGATCAGGCTGCTTACTTGGGTCCCAAACGGGTGAAAACAAACCTCCGAGCCCATAGCGGCTGACAGTCAGACGCTCGATCGGTTTTCCATCTCCCGGATCACGGAAGATCAGGATTGTGCGGCGCCGTGCACTCATATTCTCTGCATCAAGCATTGAAGCGACCACCGGTTCTTCAAAATACTCGCGGGCTACTAGCAACCACAAATCGATGCCCTGCTCGCGCATTATCGCGGGGATAATCGCATCAAGCCGCGCGGCCAAAATGCGGTTTTCAGTCATCGCCCTTTCGCGCGAGTTCAAAATTGGAGGCAGCGACGGCACCTGTGTTTCGACCTCGCTCATTGCGATGGGCGCAGCAGCAGCCGCAGCGGAAAGTCCGATGAGTGCCGCAAGCAGCGCCGCTCCATATGCTACACGATTTGCCATTATGTCCTCCCCCAATCATACCTTGCATCAACACTGCCCCGCAGCGGTGCCGGGATCAAGCGCGGCGTGCGTCGGGCTGGAACAAAGACTGGTTATATGCTGTCGCTAAAGCACAGGCCGCAACCTTTACTTCAACGACATTCATTTTGAATACTCGACCGATTTACCTGAAACGAATTTCGTTTGGGCCTCTTTGATCCAGGACCGGTATCTGGCAACATTCACAGAGACCGACGGCTTGCCTTTAACACCGCAGCCAACGGCCCATGAAACGATACCGACTTGCATGACTTTGCCATTCTGCGTCGAGGTAATTGGTCCGCCGCTATCGCCCTGACAGGTAAAAACCTCGACCTTCGATTTCAGAGGCGTGACCGCGCAAAGCATGAAGTCGGTTACTTTGCCATATCCGCCGCGCTTGCTGCATGTTTTCTGATCGATAAGCTGCATCCTGCCTTCGTGAAGTTGCGAAGGATTGCGCTGAACGACGTTGTTGCTTGTCATGCGCGTAACACGACCCTCGGTTGCCTCCATAAAGCCCCAGCCATACCATTTAACGCCGGTGGTCGCTATTGGTTGGCTGGTCGCTAATGTTATCGGCCGCACCGATTTTGCGTTCTGCGACAGCGTGCTGGAATCGGGCCTAATCCGTAAAAGCGCGATATCATTATATTGTTGCCCCGCGACATATCCCTTGTGGACCACAATCGAGTCAATTGCATAGGTGGTCCCGCCTTTTGTCAAATCCAACGTTCCCAATCTCACGCGACGAAATTTAAGCGCATTCTGCCGCAAGACCGGACCGGCAAAGGGTTCACCAGCGACGCAGTGTGCGGCGGTGAGCACAATATACCGCTTGTTTTCATCCAGTCCGATCACAGATCCACCGCAACGGTGCGCTTTTTCATACTGCGCCCAGGCAACCTTGCCGAGTGTAGCATTGGCACGCAGTGAAGCCGGGGTGCCGCTGTCGGTTGAATATAGCTGAGCCTGCCATGGGGCAGTAAATAATGAAATGACGACGCCACCCCCACCGCCGACTGTAGCCGTCCGTTTGGGGGGTATAATTACCGATATATTCCAGGCTCGCGGGAGTTCCGGCGGCGTTTGTTTGCTGATTGCAACTATGTTCAGATCGATCGGCTCGTTTGCCGAAATGATTACGGTATATTGATCGTCTTCCACATACGGGAAAGATCGTGATTCACCGGGGTTCAATGAAAATTGCTTTGGTAGATTTTTGGAGAGATAGAAGCTCATATTATGCGGATCGATAAGCCCCAGCGCGACATTTTGGGCCGATGACGACTTGTTGTGAATCATAAGCGTTTGCGAAGGGACGCAGGCTTCTGACAGTTCAACTCCTTGGCAGTCATGATAAACTGTCTCGTAACCAACGTCTGTTTGCGACTTTCCGCGCCAGAAAAGCAAACGCCGCGCCAATAATATTTGACCCAGTTCCAGGTTCAGTTGGTCCGGCAGCGACGCATCGCTGATGCTTCCAACAACTAACGGTAGCCTATAGCCCCCGGGAAAACTCGCTGTGGCATAGAGTTCGTATAGTTTTGCAATGCCTTCATCGGAACTGTCGAAAAGCTGGCGCTGATATTGGCTACTGTCAGCCATTCTGTGGATCGGCATGAGGATTAAAATGTCGGGAAAGTCGGGATAGCGCGCGACAAGATAATCGGCATCATCCTTCTTCGGACTGACCCGCACATTGGGATTGATCGCTAGCATTGCTTCAATCATCGCGCGGTCCCCGGCAAGCGAGTCTGCGATAGCTACCGTCAGAGGGCCGCTTGGCGCAGGCGGTTCAGATATCGACTCTGCCCGGGACTGCGCCACACAGTTGGCGCCGACAACGCAGCCTTCGAGATTTTCCATGTCAAGTTTCTGCGCGCCAAACAGGACCTGCGGCAGAAGCATTGCAGTCAGCGCGCGCATCAGAGGCAAGAACGCCCGACGGACCATCCAAATCCACGCCATTTCGCACCCCTCCAGGTACTGCGCAACGTACGACGTATATGCAGTTGCGATATGATTTCGATCCAACGATATACAGTCTATCTGGCTTTTGCCAATTGTACAGGATGCGCCGGGAGAGCCTGTGGCCGATGTATAGGCAAATACCGGCCCGACGTTTCAGCCGGATCATTTACAAGTCCAGATGCCTCTTTGTCTATTGCGCATTGCCCATTAAGGCCCGCCACGATACCGCCAGCTGGTCGCAGGATCCCGTTCCAAAAACGAAGCGATCGGGACGGACCAGAACAGCCTCCGCGCCATTCTTATCCAGCCATCGGCAAAGCGATGACCCGAAGGGCGCGATTTGGGGCGCGGCAAGATCATCGCGCGAGATCAACCAGTGTCCCGCTCCCAGGACATCGTAGATGCGGGTGCCATCGGCGGAAATCGATTGCGGGAAATAACTGCCCGCCGCAGGGCTTCCTGCCATGATTGCGCCAACCGAGATTGGCGGATATTCCACAGGGCCTTCGGGCAACTTGCCTATGGCCCGGGCCAGCTTGAACTTGATGTCACGCAGAAAGGCAGACCATTTGTTCGTTGTGCAAACCATGCGCCCCATCATAATTGCCATGTCGATTGTCGCGCGCAGGTTCGGCGCGCGCTCGGGTTGATAACTGTCGAGCAGACTTTCGGGAGCTTGTCCGCGCACGACTGCTGCCAGTTTCCATGACAGGTTCATGGCATCGCGCAGGCCGGAGCACATGCCTTGCCCAGCAAATGGCGGGGTCTGGTGCGCTGCATCGCCCGCCAGCAGCACGCAGCCCTTTCTCCATTCGCTCGCGATGCGCGCGCGGAAGGTATAGACGGTCTTGCGTTCCATCCGCACCGCGCCCTTGACGTTCCAGGGTTCGAGAAGCTTTTCGATAAAGGCGTCATCGCTCACCTGCTCGGGCGTTTCGCCAGGCTTGATCATGAATTCCCAGCGATGACGACCTTCGCCCATCAACACGCAGGTGGTCGGACGTTCCGGGTCACAAATCTGCAGGTTCGCGTCTGGAAGTCTGGAGTAATCGTCGACGAGGACATCGACCACCAGCCAGGGTTCTTCGAAATTGAGATCGTCAAACGCAATGCGCGATGCTTCTCGGACCGGAGAGCGCGCGCCGTCCGCTCCGACGAGATAGCGGGCGCGGATTGTGCGTTCGCCATCGGGCGTGGCGATCTGCGCGGACACACCTTCACCGTCGTCCGTGAACGTGTTCAGTTCCCACCGATTGTGCAGTGTAGCGCTGGCTTCAACCGCCAGAGATCGGCGGAGCGCCGCCTCGACCGAAGGCTGGTGAATCATGTTTGCGCCTGGCCATCCGCCAGGGCCTATCTTGTCCGATCCTGCGAAACGCAGAAGCAGATCGCCCTTGGCATTACGGAAATCGTAGCGCGCCACACTGCGGCTGGTTGCCATCACTTCGTCCGCAACTCCGGCGTCCTGCAGGATACGCATGCTTTCATGATCAAGATGCGCCGCGCGCGGTAGCGGGTAGATATTCGCTTCTTTTTCCGCGACAATCACCTTCACCCCGCGCTTCGCCAGCAAGATCGCCAGTGTAACGCCCGTCGGACCTCCGCCTGCAATCAGCACGTCACAATCGAATTCCATCGTTCAGCCTTCCGCGACCATCGTGCCTTCGATATGGCCGAGGTCGTCAATCTCGCAGCGTACGACATCGCCTTCCTTCAGGAACTGGCGCGGGTCCATCGCCGCGCCTACCCCGCCGGGGGTCCCGGTGAAGAGGATATCGCCAGGCTCCAGCGTCATGCCGGTGGAGAGATGCTCAACCTGTTGCCAGATGTTGAAAACAAGGTGTTTGGTGTTCGAGTCCTGCCTTTTCTCGCCATTGACGAAGCAGCGCAAACCCAAATTATGGGGATCGCCAACTTCATCGGCTGTCACAATCCAAGGGCCCATTGGCGCGTGCGTGTCGAAGCTTTTGCCCAATGACCATTGCGGACTGGCGTGCTGCCACATTCGTTCGGTGACATCATTGCCGACGCAGTAGCCGAAGATCGCGGCAGCGGCCTCTGTCGCGGCAATGTGTTTTCCACCCGTGCCGATGATAGCAACCAACTCGACCTCATAATCATTGGTCATCGTGCCTTTGGCGATATCGATTTCGTCATAGGGGCCGTTGACGCTGGTTTGTGCCTTTGTGAACCAGACCTGCCGCTGAGGTGTTTCCATGTTCGATTCTTCGATATGATCAGCATAGTTGAGACCGATGGCCCAGATTTTACCGGGACGCTGCACGGGCGATTCGAGCTTTACCGTTGAAAGCGGCACGCCACCCCCTGCTGCCACTTTGGCCTCAAGGCCCGGCTTCAGTATGCTCCAGTCACGGATCAGATCGATCATCGTGCCGTCGACACCTGTGTCGATGATCGTGTCGCCGACTACGACACCCGTGCGGGTCTGGCCTTCGGCGGTGTAGGTAGCGAGCTTCATGCTGGATTTCCTTTAAGTTGGCGGCGGAACAGCCGCTTGATCCGGAGAGTGAGTGCAAAGAGGAAGACGACAAGGCCCGGCGGCGGGGCCATCTTGCCCGCCAACATCGGATGCGGCGCGCCCCATTGCACTTCGAGCAAGGCGCTCATTGGCATCTTCTGCGGCGGGTCGGCGGCGGTGAAGAGATCGCCGTCGGTCCAATGCTCAAGCTCGTTTCCGAACGGGTCTTTCCAATAATCAAAAACCTGACTGCCCATGATATGACGACCGACACCCCAGGCGGCCTCATATTCTTGTGCCTTGAGATGCTGGTGGCCAAGCATTAGATCGTCAAAGTTGGCAACCTCGAACGCTGCATGGAGCAGTCCAAGCTTCCCCGGCAGTTGGGCGAGGAAGAGGGTGTGGTGATCCGCGGGCTTGTCGCCCCGGTCGCAGCGCATGAACGCGCCCAGCGGCACCCCTGCCGCCGCCTCCACTTCGTCTGATGTGAGAAAGCCAAACCGATCCTTGTACCATGCTTCTGAAATGCGGAAGTCCCGCACCTTGAGCACGGCATGGCCGATGCGGCGCACATGGGCTGGCGCGTTTTCAAGTCGTATGGCCTTGCGGAAGCGGGGTTTGGCAGCGACAGTGTTACGCTGCGGATCGGCAAACGGCAGGGATGGCTCTCCTTTGGCCTGTCCTGCAACAACCTCAACGGCGTAACCGTCAGGATCGGTCAACCGCACGATCTTGCCGCCACCGGGCTCGTTCAAATCCTCGACGGACACTCCTTCTGCCGCCGCGAGCGTATCCAGATCGGTGAGTGATTCCGCCCGTAAGCCGATTGCCAGAAACTGGGCATCGCCCGGTTCGGTCACATGAACAAAAGCGCGACCGTCGCTGCCTCTCCCGTAAACGCGCCCGCCATGTGTAAAGACGGTCATCCCGAAATCCTCAAGAAACGCACGCATTGCCGAAAAATCCGGCGCAGCAAAACGCACATGGGCAATGTCTTCAACCTTGATGACCGGCACAGGCTGTTCTCCCGCGATTCGTAAATGACTATTTGGTCAAATAGATTGCAAATGACCATATAGTCAAGTACAATATCGGTATGACAGAGCATCCTGACCTTTCGCCCCGCGCCGCACGCACCAGAGCCGCTCTGCTTTCTGCCGGCTTCGAACTGCTCGTGGAAAAGCCGATAGACGCCATCCCGATCGACGACTTCGTGGCCAAAGCACAGGTGGCGAAGGGCAGCTTCTTCAACCATTTTTCTGACAAACAGGCCTTTGCGGAAGCCATCGCTACCGAAGTCAGGGTTGACCTGGAGGAACAGGTAGCGCGCGCGAATGCGCGGTTAACGGACCCGATCGAGCGGATTGCTGGCGGTATGCGTGTCTGCGCGTTGTTTGCCATCACAAACCCCAAGCGTGCGGCCTTACTGCTAAGGAGCCATGCCACTTCGACCACGCGCACGCATCCCCTCAACAAAGGTCTGGTCTGCGATTTCGAAGCTGCATATGCACAAGGGTTGCTCAGGCCTGAGGCAGAACACAGCGGCGTGCTCTTCTGGCTCGGTCTGTGTCAGGCCCTCATGACCAATTTAATCGAACGTCGACTTAGTGGGGCGGACGCTGAACGACGCATTGACGATATGATAGTTCTTGGCCTCATGGGATTAGGGGTTGCCCAAGATCATGTCACAGAGCTTGTAGCTAAGGGCGCAGATGGATCTCTCTAACGGTGAAAGCCAGTTATGATCGTGTTTGGAAAAGTAAATGCCACACGTGAACGAATGGCAAGTGTTACATTTGCAATAAATTTGGTAATGACGAGGTCGGGAGTTCAATCCTCCCCAGCATCACCAGTCCTCCAAAAGGACGTTTCAAATCAACTGCGAAAGTGCCTTCCGGCTGGGAGGTGCTTTGGGTCCTGCTTGGGCCGCTTTTGCCTTAGAGCGAAGCCCGGCCAAGGTAATTACGCGAGAGAGCTAGATCTGCGGGATACCTACTCAAGGTCACGTTACGAGGTCTTCGGGGGTACGCACGCATACACAATAGGTGCGATGATGCTTTTCTGCGCATACCCAGATATGGCGTTCAGGTGTCATCGAAAGCTATCCGACGCGTCGATCTCGCGATTCAACCGCTAAGCCGAAATGTTGTTCACCAGCGACCGAATATCAACTTTTGCCTGAAATCTGGTTGCAAGTAGGGCCATGCCGCTGATTTTCCGCTGGATAAACAGCAGCTCGGTCGGTGGAATGTGCCAAGCGGCCTTATCACTTGCAACTTCAAATCCCTGCTCACCCAAAGGCTTTACGAAACGGCGATCCCCGAAATCAAAATCGCCCGGTCGATTTAGCTCGCCAAGTAGAATTTCTATCATGGCATCGATACGCGCGCCATGTCTTTGGATCGCCGGGGCGCTGAGAAAGCCGGCAGCCAATAAGTGCTTCAGAACATTCTCCCGATCGCCATTTAGACCAGCGATTATGAGTTTATGGTAAGCTTTTGCGGCGGCGGGGCTGACGCGCCGCGCTGCACCAAAATCGAGCAGCACCAGCTTTCCTGAATCTGGCTGGTAACGATAATTGGCAAAATTCGGATCGGACTGGATCACTCCAAATTCAAACATTTCCCGTAAGAGCAGGTCGAACAATAATCGCATCACGTTATTTCGTGTTTCCTGCGATGCTTCAGTCAAAGTTTCGATCGCCTTACCTTCGACAAAACCCATCACCAGCACTTGGTTTGTAGAGAATTCCTGATCCAAATTTGGGACGACATAATCGGGAGATTCAGCAAGTAAATCACCAAATTGCGTTAGATATTTACCTTCACGGATATAGTCGGCTTCCTCATGAAGTTGCTTTTTGGCCTCAGCCAGTAGGGGAGCGATATTGAGTTCACGCGGCAACAAATTAGAAACACGCAATAAAGTCGCGACGTTATCAACGTCCGCATCAATGCTTTCGCGAACACCTGGATATTGCACTTTGATCGCTAATTCACGACCATCGAGTGCGGTGGCGCGGTGCACTTGCCCAATGGATGCAGCTGCAACCGGGCTTGCGCCAAAACGGGTAAAGCGCTTTCGCCAGTCCTTGCCCCATTCCGCCGACAACACTTGCTGGAGCTGCTGCGGCGGCATTCTGTGCGCATTTTGGCGCAGGCGCGATAGGATCTCTGTAAGCTCGGGCGGAAGCATATCCCCTGCATCCATTGATATCATTTGGCCAAGTTTCATTGCTGCACCGCGCAAGTGTGATAGCCGGTCTGCAACCCTTGATACGTTCGCCGGGGTTAACATCATGTCACGGATTGCTGGTCGTTCTCCGTTCGCGATGCGTCGCGCGCCTTCAGCCACCATCCCGCCAGCGATGCCGCTAGCCAAACGCCCGAATTGCCCAAACCGCGACAACCGGCCGCGCGGGACCGCTCTACTGATCGGATTTTGTATGTCGTCAGTCATGTTGCTACCAAGCCATGCTGCCAGCGACGCCTTTGAATGGCCCCGCAACTTTGCTTGTGATCCAGCCGCCATAAAACGCGCCAGGTTGAGGAATCACGGTTTCACCGTCCACGCTGCACCGGTCAAACGGCCCAGCATAAAAGGCAAGATGATCACGCAACATGGAAAATGCGTTGGATGGTTCGGGGTAGCTCCAAGCCACGCGGCTTAAAATGATATCCCCAACCACAATGTCCCAGTAAATTGCGCGCCCTTTCCACTCACAAAAAGATGTGCCGTCCGTGCGCCGCATCGTCGCAGGATTGATATCGGATACGGGAATATAATAGCTAGGCGGGTGGCTGGTTTCCAGCGTCCGGACGCTCGCCCGCGTGTCGGCTACAATCGTCCCATGATGTTCGATCAAGATACGCGAAGGACATGGTTGCGCTATGGCCGGGCGTGGATAATCCCACACACTTTCCTGTTCCGCATTGGTAACGTCAGGCTGCGGGCTCATGATGCTATCCGCCCGCCTGCAAGCCTTTGTAGCAACGGCCTGATGCCCAAGAACATTCGATATCCCCATTCCAGTCCATATAAAACCAGTCTGTTACGGGCGATAATTCCAATCGGGCGGAGCAAGGGAACGGCGCGCCACATTGCAGCAAATGCCGCAGCCCCCGAGAGTATTGTGCCGTTTTCTTGAACGTGTAACCTATCCAGCATCAGCCGGCGGTCCAACGGGCAGTTGGTGTCGGGATTTGACAAATCAACAAATGTAATAACACCGGATTTGTCGAGATTGTCCATCCACCTGATCTCTCTCAGACATAATGGGCATGCACCGTCATACCAGACTGTAATTTCGTTCATCCCTCGCTGTTCATCTATTACCGTCCTTCCGTCAATACGTCATCATAACGGTATAGCTGGAGACGCGTCAGAATGTTTCCTCAGCTTTCTGTTCACATTCGCATTGACACAAAAGCGATAGTAATCCTTACCTTGCAGCCGTGCTTCCCTTGCTTTGGTAATGACGAGGCCGGGAGTTCAATCCTCCCCAGCAGCACCATAGCTTAACCCTTGGTGGAAATCCGCTTCCTACGGGAAGGCCATAAAGCAGCTTGCCGCGTGGGTCTGTCGTGGGTGGTGCTTTGGGGTTAGGATTGGGCACGATCTTCAAATCTGTCTGCAGGTAATTGTCAGGCACGATAGCGGATTAAAAGCCTCACAAATCCTGCACATTAACCGCTTACAGAAACCACCCAAAAGCGCATTCTGAAGTCCAAATCGACCAAATTGCGCGACCTTGCACGAGCGTTAAACTATTGAAAATCAGTGTTTTTGTGTCGAGCTGCAGCCAGTTACCGGCATTCCATTTCGGCGCTGCAGGGGCGGATCTGTGGTAGATCCGCCCGCAACTCAATGGTCAAAGCAGGAAGTCAGCACCGCTCAGGGTGAGTGTACCAGTCAGCGCAATTTCGAAATCGGCGATTCCGTCGCCTTCAACATCGCCGGCAACTATTGTGTTTGTGCCGTCGGCGTAAGTGCGAAGTTGCCCTGCGATATTGCCGAAGCCCGCGTCGCCGATAAAGCTGAACGCCTGATTATTGGCTTTGGTGGTATTTGCATCGATCAGGTTAAGCGCAATGCGGTCAATCCCCTGCTCGAAGTCGGTAATGACATCGCGCGTAGCTCCAACTCCTGTCTCGGCAAGGGCAGAGAATTGGAACCGGTCACCGTCGGCACCGCCCGTCATAATATCAAGGCCAAGGCCTCCCAATATGTTGTCTATGCCGTTACCGCCGCTGATCACATCATTGCCGGCAAAACCCTCCAGTCGGTTGTTGCCAGAGTTCCCGGTTAGGCGGTTATCAAGCGCATTGCCCGACAGACGGAAGTTGGCAGCACCGATTATTGTGCCATTTTCAACGTTGGCAGCCAGCGTCAACTGAATTGAACTGATTACGCTATCTGTACCCTCACCAGCATTTTCGGTGACAATATCAAAGACGTTATCGACATAATAGAAGTCATTTCCGGTACCACCGATCATCACGTCGCGATTGGTTCCGCCATCGAGGACATCGTCGCCACCGTTGCCGACGAGCGTGTCGCGATTGGCAAAACCGAAGATCGAGTCGTTGAAGGCGCCGCCGGTAAGTGTGTTGATCAACTGGTCTCCGGAGAGCGTTTCACCCACAAGAACCGTGTCCGCGCGTGCAGCCTGGTTCTGGATGCGCAGATCGCCCGACTGGCCGGTATCTGCAAGGTCGAACGCGGTTTCCGGGGTCGCGTAGCGTTCTTGGAAATATTCGGCAAAGGCCTGCTGTTCGCCGATTGCGTTGAGCGGCACATTAGCCGGAGCAGTGAAGTCGAGTGCTTCACTGACCGGTGCCGACAGCGTGCCGTCGTTCAGGATGTACCGGAAATTGTCCGCATTCGCCTTGACCAGATAACCATCACCTCCATTGGCTGTGAAGTTCAGCGCCACGGCAGTGATGAGCGCTGGCGCACCCGGCAGGATCACGCCATCATTCGCGATGGCGGCAATCTTGTTGCCATTCTCATCAACCAGCGCAACGTCACGGACGCGCTGCCCGGCGGGACGGGTTGCATCGTAAGAGAACTGAACGCCGCCGATCTGAATAAAGCCGCCATTGTTCGGTGCAAGCGCATTGGGCGAGTTGAGGATGTTCAGCAGCCCTTGCGGTGTTGTGTCAAAAACCATCAGCTTGTTGTCAAAGCGCAGAGCATTTTCGATGTCGAGCTGGCTGACTTCGCCACCCACGTCAGGTGCAACCTTGGTAACCGTGCCGTCGGGGTTGTTGATGATGGTGCCAATCTGAGCACGGATACCGCCGCCATTTTTAATAGAGACGATGGGAATATCCGATGCGAACCCAAGCGCATCGCGAGCCGCATCGGCGTTGGCGTCGGCCGAGACATTGCCGAGGTTGGTTTCTTGGTTGCGAACCTGAATGCGTTCACCTTCAAGATACACGTTGCTGTAACCGAAGATATTTCCGTCCTTGGCAATAATCACGTCATTGACTGCATCGGTCAGCAGCGCAACATTGCCGCCGCGCGTACCGGCAGCAAACGCGGTGTCGGAAAGGTCACCGTCCAGATCGCCCCAGGCTGCGGCAACATTTCCGGCTGTCGAGGCATAGGCACCGTTAATCGAAACATTGTCAGTCAGGCTGGCGAGAATGATTTCACCATTGTTGTCGAAATCAACGACCAAGCGACCGAGATAGGTATATTCATTGTCGGTATTGACGATTACCGTCGTCTTGCCGTCAGCACCTGCTGTAATAATCGGATAAGTATCGGCAAAGTCTGCGGCGTGGCCCGGGAAGGCTACAGCGACGTCATCGGCATCACCCAGACGGGTGTTGGAGCCCGCCGCAAGGATGATATCAACCCCGGTAAGCAGCGGCGCCAGTTGCATCTCAAACGTTATCTGCTGGAGATGGCTGAGCAGGACAATCTTGTTCACGCCTTGCGCGATCAAATCATTGATCACTGGTTGCAACTGAGCCGCAAGCAGGGCCATGTTGTTGGTTTCGCCATTAGCGCCTGTTCCGAAAGGAAAGCCGAGGATTTCGGCACCTGTTGGCGAAGAGATCGATTCGAGTATCTGTGTCGTCACACCGACCAGACCGATTTTTTCGCCACCTTCGTTGATTACCGCAGAAGGTGCGATGCGCGCCTTGAGATCCTGAGCCTCTTCATTGTCGAGAATGCCCGTGCCAACGGTTTGCGTGAATCGTGCGTTGAGCGGGTCAGCTGGAAAACCGGCCGGTGCCAGAACAAGGTTCGCCGAGATCGACGCATATTGTGCGCCCGAGAAACCGCCACCTGTCAATGAAGAGAGATAGACGTTCGAACCGAGATCCCATTCATGGTTGCCGATGCCGGTGGCTTCGACCCCGATAAGGTTGTGGATCGCGGTATCGACCACGCCCGGTGCCGCGCCACTAGCGCCGATTGTCGAACCGGTCAGCGCGTTGAGGATCGAGACAATCGAAGGGTCGGTGCCAGCGGCAAGGAAGGGTCCTGGCAAGAATGTATCACCACCTGCCAGCGTGATCGAGTTGGCAAATTCATCTTCGAACTTGTCGACAAGTGCCGCGAGAAAAGGCGCTGTCGTGGGGGCAAGTGTCCCGGCTTCACCATCGGAGAGATGAAGCAATTGCAGCCTGTAGCCCTCGGCAGCACCGCTGATCGACAGGTTGATTTCTGCCGTGTCGATCAATCCGTGTGCGTCAGCCACCTGATAGGTGAAGCTTTCAACAACGGTTTGACCATTATTGAGCGCTTGCGTCGCCGCCCGTGTATTGTCCAGCGTATAGCTGTAGGTGCCTGACGCGTTCATGGTCAGCTGGCCGTAGGTCCCGTTAACCGTGGTTGATCCAGCAAAGCCGGTAACAGCGCTGCCAGCGGCTTCGTTTCCAGCCCGCAAGCCATTGACGATGAGCGTTTCACCAAGGCCAAGCGCCAGATCCGCATCATTATCGTTGGCAAGAACATTGCCTGCCGCCGTCGAGTCGCCATCTTCAGCAAGCGCGTCGCCGCTGTTGTTGTCATTCCCGCCGATCGGCGCATCATTGACCGCATCTGCCGCCGCAACATTGACGCCGTTGAAGCGCAATATTTCGACCTGTTGGAGAATATCCGTGCCGTCATCGCCGTTGAGGATATCCAAATCACTGACCGACGAACCGCCGCCGGTGACGGAATAGCCTACCCATTCACCGCTATAGACAGACGTATCGGTGCCCGTTCCGCCGTCTATAGTGTCGTTGCCGCCATTGCCACGAATGCTGTCATTGCCGCCGCGACCATTCCAGCTTTCGGCATCGACGCCGCCGATGATCGTATCATCGCCTTCGCTCTGCGTCTGGATCGAATAGAGCGTTACGGTGTTGCTGATTTCCTGCGCGCTCAGCAACAACGCCTGACCGGTTGGGCTGTCTGCGGCGGATACAAATGCGCTTGTCTCGGGGCCGAGGTCCGCACCGGTTTGCGGCTTGTAGGAGACGAACGATGCGTTCGCGGGATCGGTAACGTCATAGACCATATAGCCGCCGACACGCTCAAGCCCGACAAAGGCGTATACGCGGCCATTGACTTCGCCAATGCTGACGCCTTCGGGCTCCGGTCCCTTGTCGTCCGAACGACTGTCAAAGCCAGTTGTGCTTTGGTTGGAGTTGAACGACGCCGGGAAAAGCGCGGCAGTAATTGCTTCAAACTCACCACCGGTCTCGCGTACCTTGGTAATACTGCCGTCTGCTTCCTGCCGGAAGATCGAAATGCTGCGTCCGCCCAGTGTGTAAATCTGATCGAAATCGCCGTCGCCATCGGTATCGCCAATATTGGTCAATACGTTTAACCGGCCGATAGCATCATTGTCTTTCAGCGCAGCTGCGTTTGGATAAGCGGTCGGATCGAGCACATAGGTCGCCGAGTTCAGGCGCACCGAGTCGGTTATGCCGGTACCGACGCGCGAGTCGCCCTCGTTAGCGGTTATGAAATATGTCACGCCACCAACAGTGTAGCTAGCGATGGCGTCGGGCTGCGGGAGGCCAAGGACATCATAATTCTGGATGTCGATCAATCCAGCTGTTCCGGCGCCATCCTGGTCACTTCCGTCAAAAGCGTTGCCAGGAAGCGAGCGATCGATCGCCCCGAGTGGCTGAATGGACAAAGGAGCGACGGCAGCAGGGTTGGTGAGGTCGATCACCGCTACGGCGTTGACTTCCTGCAACGTGACGTAAGCGCGGGTGCCATCGGGCGAGATGCTGATATATTCTGGCTCGATATCGCCAGATGCCGTCTGTCCTGCAAGCAACGCAAGCCCCTGTGCCTTCAGTAGTGCTTCGGAACCGTTCAGCGAAGCAAAGGAGATCGTGTTGATAACCGTTGCCGCTGCCGCACCGCCGGACATGTCGATGATGCTGACCGACCCGACCGGGTTGTTGGTCAAGCTGATCGCCTCGCCTTCGTTGGCAACGAGCAATTTCGAGCCATCGGGTGAGAAGGTCAGGTGATCCGGCAGGATGCCGACTTGTATTGTCTTTATCAAGCTGTTGTCTGCCGAGTTGAACAGCGCCACATAGCCCGACTGGTCCGCATTAACATTCTGATAGGCGATCGCAATAACGCCGGCATTAACGGCAACGCTGTTGACGTCCCCATATTCGATAAGTCCCGAAAGTGCGATCGGGGCTTCGGCGACAAGTACACCCTCGGCTGTTACTCTCGTCACTTCAATGGTGTCTGCGTTGGTGTTGGTTGAGTAAGCCTTGCCATTTTTGAAGGCTATGCTCTCGGCACCCGGCGAAACCGCGGCGGCGATCGAACCCAGACGCACGAGCACGACATCGTTGGTTGCGACGGGCGTAGTTACGCTGCCCTGAAGCGATGCGGCTTCTTCATAAACTTTGATGCCGCCAATCACGGTGAAGTTGGGCGCGGCAAGGTTCAGCGCAAGGACGCTGGGGTCGTGATCCGACGCACTGCTGTTGGTGAAGGCAAACTCGGTATTGGCGTGAACGATATCGAACTGAGCGATGCTCGCGACATTGCTCGAAACGTAGATCTGGTCGAGTTCCTGCGCATTGCCATCGAAGATAAACGAGTAACGTTCTTCGGCGGTGAGCGTCAGCGACATGGCCGAGAGGCCCACACCGGTGAGCGGAGCGAGCGATTCCTCGTTGGTGAACTCGTTGAGATCGCCGAGCACGACGGTCTTCGTTCCCGGTGCAAGGCCCGCGATATAATCGGCGACATTCTGCGCCTGATCGAGACGTTGCTGCGCAGAACCGTTCAGCGAAGGCTGGCTGGCGCCATAAAGCGGGGTCGAGCCCCCCTTCGAGCTGAAATGGTTGTTGATCAGCGTGATTGCCTGATCGTTGAATTCGAAGGTAGCGACCAATGGTGGACGCGAACCGGCAAAGGCGGTTGAGGCGCCCGTCGTGGTCCCTACCGAACCGATGTCGAGCGATACCCGCGACGCATCGTAAAGATAGGCATTGCGGATGTTGCCACCAGGCTCGCCGCCATTGGTGTTGTTGGTGATGAAGGTGTTGTCGATAAAGCTGTAGGTCGGGCCGCCTGCGGCCACGATAGCATCGACCAAAGTCTGCAGCGTGACGTTTGCCGACACGACACCGTCATTGGCCGAGCCGCTGTTGTCCTGGACTTCCTGCAAGGCGATGATGTCGGGTGCCTGCAGATTATTGACGATCTGGTTGGCAATATTGGTGAAGCGCCCATCGGCGACGTCGGTGTCGCCATCCGAATCGTTCGGGTCGAGGTTCAGCACATTGTAGCTGGCAATGGTCAGCGTGTCTGCCGTTCCGACCAATGCCGTCGTTTCCTTGGTCAGCGTTGATGCGGTGGCGACGGTTATCGCGCTGGTCGGCACGACTTCGTAATTGCCGAAATTGTAGCTCAGCACGCCGGTGATATCGTTCAGCACCGCGCCGACATCGACGAGCGGGGTACCACCGGGGGTGATGGTCGAATCGGCGTCGATCTGAATGCGCTCCGGATTATAATCCGAACCGGGGCCGGTGTTGGTGACCAGCAGGCCGTCGCCGACGCTGCCTTGGGTAACGATCGTGCCGCGCGCCGACAGGTTGGTTGCATTGGCACCATTGTCGGCAACGGTGTAGATTTCGCCGAATGAGTTGGTGTTCGAAACCGCACGCGGGGTCGGAACGGTCACGCGCATGCCCTCCATGCTCTCGAAATAATCCATACCGTCGGTGACAGGATCGAAGCTTCCAAAATTATCGTCCTCGATCACTTCGGTCGGCGCCATCCGGCCGCCTGCGCCAAGCACGATTGCCGATGGCAGTGCGTTGCCGGTGCTCAACACGGCGATGCCGGTCGGGCCGGTCAGCTGGGTCGTCGACAGATTGCCGGTGCTTGCGCCGCCTGGTATAAATTCGCTGACGGTGCCGGTAATGTTGATTTCATTGCCAACCACGATTGCCGCTGAAGGCGCGCTGCTGGTGAACACGAAGATTGCTTCCGACGTTGCGATGTTCGCGTCGGCATTGGCGTCCTTGTCCTGAAGGTAGAAGCCGTTGCTGTCGACCGCGGTGACGATGCCCGTGGTAGAAACGACCTGGCCAAGCAGCGGCGAGATGTGCGCTGCGCCCTGGATATCGTGGATACGCGTGACTGAGATATCGTCGTTGAGGATCGTTCCAACGCCGCTGTCATCGTCCCGAACTGCAGTACCTACGGTATTTACGATATTCGACAAGAATACAGTGAAGGATTCGTTCGGTTCCGAAGTAATATCGCCGTTGATCGTAACAGAGATCGTCTGGCTCGCCGCGCCGCCGACGGTGAAAAAGAGGGTGCCGCTGGTCGATACGAAGTCGCTGCCCGCGGTCGCTGTCCCGTCGTTGAGGGTAGCAAAGTCAACGCTGAACTCTCCGTTGGTGTCGCTGCGCGTGACTGTAAAGACCGCTTGGACCGTTCCTGCATTTCCTTCGGTGATAGTAACATCGCCGATCGAAACCTGCGTGTCACCGCCAACACCGATGAACGTCTGGCCATTGTTGATCGCGCCTGGCGTGTCGTTGAGATCAATGGTCCAGGTGAAGTCGCTCGCCTGCGAACCCGTTCCGGTCAGCGAAAGCGACGCACCCAACGGAGTCGAGCTGTTTTCGGCAACCGAGATGTTCGTGCTTGTCATGCCTGCCGCCGGGCCGTTGGCAGCGGTTACCGCGCCTTCGTAGCTCAGGAACTGGATGACGTTGCCCAGATTGTCGACCAAAGCGAAACCATCATTGCCGCCATTTTGCAGTCCGTCGACCGGAAGCAAAATGCTTACCACGCCGAAACCGTTGCCCAGATTGCCTATCGTCCCCGAAAGCAAGGTCGAACCCGGCGAGGTATAAACCACCCCTGCGCCTGGCGTGTTACCGTTGTAGCGCACGATCGACCAGCCGGTCAGATCGGTTCCAGCGGGGCCGGCAATCTCGATGAACTCGCCTGCATCGGTTCCGACATTGTCATAATGAAATTCGTTGATGAATACGTTCATAGCGCTTCAGCGTCCTCTTGGCTGGATGTTGCCCGGGCATGGGCGGAGAATGAATTACAACAAGGCAAATCGGCCCGAGAGCTTACGGAAATGGGGAAGCGGGGCCGCTTGGAATCATGGTTAACAAAGTGGAGTGACAAAATTAAACGTTTTAATGGCGATTATTTTGACGGTTTTATTATAGTTGTGTGGCACCCGGGATGGATCGATCACCGACAGTGTTCGGGGGGCCGATCAAGCAGGGCTGGGCCTATCTGAGGCGCCAAATTTATGGATATGAAATCGACGATGAAGGCAGATCGCACGCATTTTTGCGGCGCACAGTCCAAACTGGTGCTGGTGATGCAAAAAGCGATCGAAAAGCAGATTGGAACCGAGTTCACAGACCAACACTTCTAACCCAACCCAAGATTCGAGACGGGAGACGCTGAAGTTGGCCAAACTCCAACGCTCGGCCGCTTTCGGGCCTGCTAAATTCAGGTCGAATGTCGACAAACAGGTGGAAGGCGACGGGCGTGTCTTGGCTAAGTTATGGAAAAACCTGCCATCGTCTACGAAACCGATTGTCAAATTTTGATAAAAGCCGACACAACGAATTCTAGTCAGAGGCGTGGTTTGATGCCAAAAGGCGCACTGATACGGCCTTGCGCTATCATGCGCTCTTGCACGATAGAACGGAAAGAACAGCGTTGGCCTCACAACTTGAATTGCGCGCGCTCACCAAAAGCGTTCCTGGTGGTCGCGTGTTGTTTCGCAATCTCTCGTTGAGCGTTGCGGCAGGCGAACTTGTCGCCATTGTAGGCGAGTCAGGGTCGGGCAAGTCGACGTTGCTCAACATCGCGGCGGGGCTTGATGTCTATGATGAAGGTCAGGTCCTGATTGGCGGCGAAGACCTGGCGTCGTTAGATGATCGCGGGCTCACCGATTTACGCCGCCGCCGTATCGGCTTTGTGTTTCAGGCGTTTCATATCCTCCCTTATCTTACGCTGCGCCGAAACGTAGCGTTGCCGCTCGCCCTTGCGGCCGGTGATAAGCGCGAGATCTTGGCGCGCGCCGATGCGATGCTTGATCTGGTCGGCCTTGGCAGCCGTGGCGATGATTATGCGCGCGATCTTTCGGGCGGGGAATTGCAACGGATTGCGATTGCGCGTGCACTGATCCATAGACCATCGTTGATCCTGGCCGACGAACCGACGGGCAATCTTGATACCGAAACCGCCACACGCATTTTGCAGTTGTTTGCCGATTCGACGCGAAATTCGGGATCAGCAGGTTTGCTGGTCACACATTCAGCGGCGGCAGCAGCCATTGCCGACCGGACGCTTGTTTTGACCGAGAGCGGACTGGCGCCCGCCAATGGCTAGCAGTTCGACCCGAGCACTTGTGTGGCTGATCGCTGGCGAGGCGCGCCAGCATCCCGGACGGATCGCTATTGCCGTGATTGCCATTGCCATAGGGGTGGCGCTGGGCTTTGCGGTGCATTTGATCAACGGGTCGGCACTCACGGCATTTGGCCAGGCAGTGAACACGGTGAACGGTTCCGCTGACCTTAAAATCGAAGCGGCCAGCCGCCTTGGCTTTGACGAAGCGCTATACGCGAGGGTTTTGAGGGTTGAAGGTATCGCCGATGCAAGCCCGGTTGTTGTACTTAAAGCAGTTGGCGCGCGCGGCGAGTCGTTCCCATTGCTCGGGTTGGATATCATCCGTGCGGCCGGGGTGACGCCCAGCCTCGTTGGTGCGTCGGCAACTGGGCCGGGTGGCGATGGCGATGAATTGTTTGCCAGTGACGCGCTGTTCCTGTCACGCGCTGCGCTTATCGCTGGAAAGTTGCGTATTGGTGACCGTGTGCCGGTCAATGCCAATGGGCGGGTTCAGCAGATGGTCGTGCGCGGCCTCCTGCCGGGAATTGCAGAGGGGCGGCGCGTCGGCATGATCGACATTGCCGCCGCGCAGTGGCTGTTCGGGCGGCTTGGCAAAATTGACCGGATCGACCTCAAATTAACTCCCGATGCGCAGGCGAGCGACGTCCGTGCGCGCCTTATGCCACTGATCCCGACAGGTGCAGTTGTCAGCGACGAGAATGACGACGCGCAACAAAGCGATGGACTCTCGCGCGCTTACCGCGTCAACCTGACGATGCTCGCGCTGGTTGCGCTGTTTACGGGCACGTTTCTCGTTTATTCGACACAATCGCTTTCGGTCACCCGACGCTTGCAAAGTTTCGCATTGCTCCGCACGCTTGGGCTGCAACGCGGCGGGATTGTAGCATTGGTGACGACCGAAGGCGCGCTTGCCGGGCTGATCGGGGCCACGTTTGGTTTGCTCATAGGCTATGGCATTGCGGCGGGTGCGCTCGATATCCTTGGCGGCGACCTTGGGGGCGGGATTTTCGACGATGCACCGCCCGCACTCATCTTTGCGCCTCTCGCAGGTGCCGGGTTTTTTGCGCTGGGTGTTGTCGCGGCGGTCTTGGGTAGTCTGATACCGGCGTTGCAAGGCGCACGCGCCGCCCCTGCCGTCGCGCTTAAGAATGCGGGGGATAGCGTTGATCCCCGTGATCCCCTGGCGGGGTGGTTGCCGCTCACATTGCTAATCGCAGGGCTTGGTGCCGCGTTTCTGCCTGCTGTTGGACGGCTGCCGCTATTCGGCTACCTCTCGGTTGCGCTTTTACTCGCTGCGGGCATCACAGCCATGCCGTGGCTTGCGCGCTTACTCCTTGCGCCTTTGGCGCGCGCGTCGCACCGCAATGTGCCGGTTGATTTGGCGATCCAACATCTTCACGGCGCGCCAGGTGCCGCCGCCACCGCGCTATGCGGTATCGTGGCGAGTACGGCCTTGATGATGGCGATGGCGGTTATGGTGACGAGTTTTCGCGGCGCGGTTGATGAATGGCTTGGCGACATTTTGTCGGGTGATCTTTATGTCCGATCGGAACCCGGCTGGGGCGGGTTTGATCAAGCGGCGCAAGCCCGGCTGCAGGCGATCCCCGGTATCAAATCAGTCTTGTTCAATCGGCAGGTACCAATTGTACTCGATCCCAGCAAGCCACCGATGAGCCTGATCGCGCGTCCGGTAGACGCAGGCGATGCGAGGCTCGAATTGCTTGGGAAGGCTATTGCGCCGCCGCCTGGCACTGTCGCGGTCTGGCTCTCCGAACCTGCAGCGCGTATTCTTGCGAGCAAACCCGGTGATGCGATCAGTTTGCCGATTGGCCAAAACGCCCGCTTTGCGGTAGCGGGCATCTGGCGCGATTATTCACAGCAGCAAGGCGCGATAGTGATTGACGCCAAGGATTATAGCCGGCTGACCGGTGACAGCGTGCGCGATGATGCAACGGTGCTGCTCAAACCTGGCGCGGATATGGCGGATGTTCAGCGGGCGATAAGAGCCGCAGCACCGCCGCCACTGAAGTCACGCCTGACAATGGCCGAACCAGCAAGCCTGCGCACCCTGGCGCTCTCGATTTTTGATCGCAGTTTTGCGATAACATATGTGCTTGAGGCGATTGCTATCATCGTAGGATTGGCTGGCGTTGCGACCACCGCTTCGGCGCAGGCCAGCGCACGAACACGAGAGTTTGGCATGCTGCGCCATATAGGCGTTGGTCGCGGCCAGATCGTCGCAATGCTCGGGATTGAGGGTGCCTTGCTTGGCGCGGTCGGCGGGTTGGTCGGCGTGACGCTTGGCGTCGCAATCAGCCAAGTGTTGATTCATGTGATCAATCCGCAATCGTTCAACTGGACGATGACGACGCGGCTGCCAGTGACGTTGATGCTGTCGGTCATTACTGCGTTAGTTGTAGCCTCGGCGATCACAGCGATGCTCGCCGGGCGACGGGCTGTGTCAATGGATGCGGTTCGAGCGGTGAGGGCCGATTGGTGATCCGCGCGGCATCACTCATCATAGCCGTTTGGGCGCTCACAAGCGCCAGTATCGCGCAGACGCCGGGATTTTCCTATCCAGACGTCAAAACCGGCCGCGCTTTCGCGTTTCCAGCCGATCACGGCTCACATCCAGATTTTCGCACTGAATGGTGGTATGTGACGGGAACAGTCAAAACCGCGAAGGGAAAGGATTTGGGGTTCCAGATCACCTTTTTTCGCACGCGGCCGCGTGTTGACCCACGCAACCCCAGCAAGTTTGCCGCACGACAAGTCCTCTTTGCTCACGCCGCTGTTTCTGATCCTGCCATTGGTAAACTCCTGCATGATCAGCGCGCGGCGCGCGGCGGTTTTGGCATTGCGGAGGCAAAGATTGGTGACGCCGATGTTCACATCAAGGATTGGCGCTTCGCCAGGCTGGCCGATGGTCGCTTTTCTGCACGGATTGTCGCGCGAGGATTTGCGCTTAAGCTGATGTTTACGCCAACGCAGCAACCGCTTCTGCAAGGCGAAGGGGGCTACAGCCGCAAGGGTCCCGAACCTACATCGGCCAGTTATTATTATTCGCTGCCTCAGTTGGAGACGGCGGGAACGATTACGCGCGGCAATTCAACCGAGACTGTTACAGGGCGGAGTTGGCTCGACCGTGAATGGTCGTCGCGCTATCTCGGCGGGGCGGCAATCGGCTGGGACTGGACGGGGCTTAACTTCGACGATGGGGCTGCGTTGATGGCGTTCCGCATTCGCGGCGCAAATGGCCGCAGCGTCTGGGCCGGCGGCACATTCCGCCGCGCAAACGGGACGACGGTGACCCTCAAACCCGGTGATGTAGTCTTTACTCCAACGCGAACATGGCGATCAAAGCGCACTGGAGCTGCCTATCCGGTGGCGCAAATTCTGACGATTAAATTGCCCGAGGGTCAAAAACGCCTGACGCTCACGCCGATGTTTGCTGATCAGGAACTTGATGCGCGATCAAGCGGTTTGCCGGTTTACTGGGAAGGGTTAGTGCGGACTGAAGGTGGTCGGGGTTATCTCGAACTCACAGGCTATGCCGCACCACTTGCCATGTGATGTGTTTCATTTGCGCTCTGTCGCAGTTCGCGGTTTGCGCCTGAGCATTCCCATCATGTCCTCTAAATCCAAGCATATGCCGCAAAGCAGACCGTCTGTTGTCGGTCGGGGTGCACCATCAATTGCCTAACGCAAGCCGGTGAATGGACGGCAGTCAATGCACAACGAGTTCCTTCAAACGAACGTCCGCAATGTTAGTGGGGATGGTCATGCCAATGAGCTCGATAGCTACCCCCGAATAATGCCTGGTGTCCGATGGTCCGCAGCTGCTCTTCGCCTTAAGCCCTAAGGAAGTTTATCAGGTCAAGCTAAGCAACGCGGCGCATTTTTGCCTTATATTCTCAGCGCCAATTCGGCACAGCCAGATCGAAAAGTTTTTGTGCGGCTAGGACAGCCGTAGGTGCATTAGGTGCCGTTGCATCTGCTCCCATCGCCGATGCCATCGCGGGATTTTCTGTAAACATTGGGCCACCAACCATGATCCCGATCGCCTCATTTTGCGACTCTTTACGAATCTCAACGATGATTGATTTAAGTGCCTCTAATTGGCGATCTGAACCCGCGGTCAAGCCGATTACAGCAAACCAGTGGTGACTAACGGCGTTTACAATGTCATCCGCATTGCCCGAATACTCAGCATCAACTTGCCAGCCTGCAGCAGACAATAACCTCTCGATCATCGAGGCGCCGAACGAATGCTGGTTACCCGGCGTCGTTGCCATCAGCACGCGGCGTCTCGTTCCGAGTTCCGGCAGGGCATAAGTCTCGTTGAAGATGGCGAGTAGTTTCTGAAGGCGCCCGACTCCAATTGTGACGTCGATAAAATCACATTCGTCGTTGTCCCACATCTCGCCTAGATGACGGGCTGTCGGCTCAAGCAACTCTATATATAAAGTTTCCATGGACAGTCCGCGATCACGCATAATTGTTACATAGGTGGCGGCGGCTTCTAGATCGTCGCCCAGAACAATGTGGGCAAGCGCGTCAATTTCCGCGCTGCTTGGCCTCAGGGCATCAATCAACGATTCAACAGGGGGTGCGTCTGGCACCACCTCTGTATGAAGACGCATCAGTCGCGGGACGATCTCGTTTGAAACAAAACGGGCAAGGTCAGACTGGCGAATAGCGATATCGTGACGCCGAGAAATTTCGGGCGATATAAAATGCTTTTCGAAGTGTTGGAGGGTATGGCGGTCGACAACCTGTAAATGTAACGCATTCCCCATCTGGCCCATTACGCTCCCCTAACTTTGTCATTAGTTTTGGTTATGTGGTTATATCAGCATATCAGAAAGAGGGAGTCCATAGTTCTTTAAATAGATTCGTCTTTTTCTACCGACAGGCCAAAGAGCCTTGTCACCGGTGGCGAAATTCGCCAACTTGTCTCGTGGTCGAAATCACTTACCAAACTGCGCCCGGCGCTTCGTCCAATCCGCGCGTGCCGATGTCGCGACGATCAATGGTTGTCGCCGGCCTTTCGACCGTTGTTGAATGGTATGATTTCACACTGTATCTCTATTTTTCAACAGTGCTGGCGCGCGTATTCTTCGGAACTGGCCCACAGTCGATGACGGAAACGCTCGGCGGCTTTGCGATCGCTTACCTGATGCGGCCAGTTGGAGCTCTGGTTTTTGGTCATTTTGGTGACCGGCTGGGTCGGCGGTTAACAATGCTGGGTTCGATGGCTTTGATGACCGTAGCGATGCTCGCAACCGCTATGCTGCCGACTTATGCTCAGATTGGCCCACTTGCCGGCGTGCTGCTGATCGCGCTGCGCTGTTTGATGTCGTTTTCGGTTGGCGGCGAATATACCGGCGTCGTCGCTTACCTGATGGAAGGTGCGAAGGACAGCCGGCGCGGACTGATCACCAGCTGTGCATCGGCAGCAAGCGAGATCGGCGCGCTGCTGGCGGCCGGTGCAGCGGCGCTGACCGTTTGGGCTGTGCCCGAAGACGCACTTGTATCATGGGGATGGCGCCTGCCCTTCCTGTTCGGCGCAGCGCTCGCCGGCCTGGTCCTGATTACACGCGCGACACTCGAAGAAACGCCGGAATTCCTGCGACAACGGGATGCCGGCACGGTGCCTGAAAAACCGATCCGGCAGACCCTCTCGCGACACCGTAGCGCTATTGGACGCGGCTTTGCGATCTCTGCGCTGGGTTCAATAACTTATTATGTCGGCATTACCTATGTACCGGCGTTCCTTGATGCCACTGGCACTATGCCGGAGACGCGCGCGCTATCGATCTCGGTCCTTGCAGCGCTGACGGTTATCCTTGTAACCCCGGTAATAGGGCTTGCGTCCGACCTTTATGGTCGTCGCCCCATCCTGCTGGTTTTGGCACTTGGCGGCATAATGCTGCCAACAGGCATGTTTGCGGTGATGGGGGGTGGCGGAGCTGCGACATGGGCTGGAGCAATAGTTTTGGCTGCACTCGGCGGAGCTGTTAGCGCGGTCGGCGCCGTCACGACTGCCGAGCAATTTCCCGGCGAAGGCAGACTCAGCGGCCTCGCATTGGGCGCGACAACTGCAACTGCGATATTCGGTGGTCTCACGCCTTTGGTTGCACATCTGCTGGTGACGAACAGTGGATGGGCCGCTGCACCCGGCGCAATGATAGCGTTTGTCGCTTTATGTGTTATCATGGTCTTTTGGTATATGCCTGAGACGGCGCCAGCGTGCGCCAGACCTAAAAACCTCGTTTGAACTGGCTGAGCGGCCGCAATGTTAGCGTGCTCGGACAGCATTGACCGTGAAGGACCGAAGGTGCCGCAAAGGAAGCCCAGGCGCTGTCGGCTGTGGCTCAATGATAGGTCATGAAGGCGAGTCGTGCCGACAAGGCGTGAGTAATTTTCGAGTCTACTCGCGCTAGCTTTTCGAATCCATTGTCAGGCTGCGGCGCTAACGTTAAGCTTCGCGAGGACTTGATGACACGAACGGGGCTGGACTCGTCTTCGCCAAAAAAATGTAACCGGGGACGCCGATGCAACGAATGAGCGTGAGACGATTGCACGTTTTACGAAAGATGATTCATGGCCAAATATATTGCTATCATTGCCGCTGCTGCACTTGGATGTGCAGTCGCATTCCATCCTGCTCAAGGCTTTGCCAAAACCGAGCCGGTTTACACCGGAACATTCAGCAATGTCGCGGTATCGGGTTATGACCCCGTCGCCTATTTCACCAATGGAAAGCCGGTTAAAGGCAGCACAGCCTATAAGATTAGCCACAAGGGTGCCGAATATCTTTTCGCCAATGCCGGCAATCTTGCAAAGTTCAAGGCCAATCCGTCAGCCTACGCCCCCCAATATGGCGGCTATTGCGCGTGGGCCGTCAGCCAAGGATACACCGCATCGGGCGATCCTACCGTCTGGAAAATTGTGAACGGCAAGTTGTACCTCAATTACAATCGTGAGGTCGGTAACACTTGGGGTAAGAACATTCCGGGCCACATTCGCTCTGCCAACACCAATTGGCCGAAACTTCTCGCGAAATAAGCGGACTTAAGACGGCAAAGATTGGCCCGATCGAAGTTGAATAAATGGCGGAGCCGGCTTGATCCAAACCATCGGTATAAAAATTGTCCATCAGGGACCAAAACCGGATTTCGCGGGTTTGGCATATCGTCGGAACAGTTCGATGATACGAAAAGGAGATTTTCGATGGGTGAATTTGTTGACAAGATGAAGGGTGCCACCAATGAAGCGATTGGCAAGACCAAGGTTGCCGTAGGCAAGAGCACAGAACATCCTGAAATGGTTACCAAGGGCCTCGCCCAAGAAGCCAAGGGCAAGGCGCAAAGCAAGATCGGAACGGTCAAAGGCAAGCTTGGCGACCGGTTCTAATTCCATCCATTGCATCTTTTGCTCAGGAGTTTTCCTATGTTTACCCTCCCCAAACTTCCTTATGCAGAGGAAGCACTTGAACCGCATATTTCGGCAGAAACCGTGGCGTTACATCATGGCAAACACCACAAGGGCTATATTGACACGCTCAACAAATTGCTTGTGGGCGATGCGTTAGCGGACCTGCCTCTAAAAGACGTCATTCACCAATCCCATGGTCTTGCGGCCCGCCAAACCATCTTCAATAATGCGGCGCAAAGCTGGAACCATGATTTCTTCTGGAAGTCGATGAAGCCAGATGGCGGCGGAGCGCCGACCGGCGATATCAAGATGCTGATCGAACGGGAAATTGGCGATGACGCGGCTTTTCGTTCCGCATTCAGCGAAGCGGCGGCCAAGCATTTCGGTTCTGGCTGGGTGTGGCTGGTCGCGACAGACGGCGCAGTCGGTATAGTCACGACCCATGATGCGGAACTCCCGGCGCTGAACGTGCAGACGCCATTATTGTGCTGCGACCTTTGGGAGCACGCTTATTATCTCGACTATCAAAACCGGCGCGCCGATTTTGTCACGGCGTTTCTCGACCAGCTGCTCAATTGGGACTTTGCCAACGCCAATCTTGCCGCGGCGGCATCCGCAATGAACGAAGAAACGCCGACGGATGTGGAACCAAATGCGGCCCCGTTCGTTATTGTCGCATCATGAATCAGGAGAAGTGAAATGAATTTGATCATCATGCTCATCGTTGGCGGTATCCTCGGATGGTTGGCGTCCATGATTATGCGGACAGATGGACAGCAGGGAATTCTGCTGAATGTCGTGGTCGGCGTAGTTGGCGCTGTACTGGCAGGCTATCTGTTGACACCATTCCTTGGCGGTGCGCCAATCACATCGGGCGCATTTGACATAAAGTCACTCGCCGTCTCGCTACTCGGCGCGGTTGTACTGCCTGGGGTCGTCAATCTGGTGCAGCGCGGTTCGGTTCGCTGACACCAAGTACAATCCTTAGCGGCACCGTCATCACACTGATCGGAAATTTAATTGATCGTCCTGGTGCGCGGTGCATCCAACCCCAAAGGAGCTGACATGTTAACAACGAAAACAGCTAAAGATAAAGTGGTCGCGATCAAGGCAGCTGCTGTCAAGCAGATGAGCCATGTTACCACCAATGAGAAAATTGCCAGCGCCGCCGTGCTCGGTGTTGCAGTAGGCGCCGCGGCGACTGCAATTGGTTCTTCCCTCCTTCATCGCAGCACGTCGGATCAAGCCCCGAAAGCTGTCAAAACCGCGACCAATGCGGCTTCGAAAAAGGATTGAAAAACAGATAGGTGAAACATTCGAGCGCCTATCCGGATTTCAAAGACGGCGTGGTTTGCTTGCAAACCACGCCGTCAGTTTGTCCTCGGCCTTGATCTTGGAAACACTATTGCGCTGATTTTTGTCGGTGCAATGATGCTGCTCGCAGGCGGGTTGATCGAATTCCTCGCCGAAATCCAGATCGCCATTGGAGGGCGACGTTTGCATAACGAACATATACGTAAGCCAGATGTTTATTGGTCAACATCCAACAAAAGGACCATATCGGTGCACAAATTTCTCACAGTTTTGCCACTTATCGTGTTGGTCGCCGCCTGTTCTGACAATGAAAATTTTGAAGACAAAGGGCGTCAGGCGGACGCAGAACAGGCCCAGATTGAAGCCAATGCGAGGATTGCTCGTGAAAAAGCACAGGGCGTACAGCGCGAAGTGCGAGCGGACTTGAAAAAGGTCGATAATGCCGTTGAAGCGGCAGACGCAGAGCTCAAAAAATAGCTATGCGTCCGACGCAAATCCACCGCCTGCCTGTTCGTGCAAAAGCGGATATGCCAGCTTTATAACTGTCCCGTTTCCAGGCGTCGAAACGACGCTGAGTACGCCGCCGAGCTGTTGCGCAAAGGCCTCCATCAATTGACCTCCCATAGACGCTGTCTTTTGCGTGACATCAAATCCGCTGCCGTCATCTGTAACAGATAATGTTGCCTGTTCGTCTATCACCATGAACTGGACGACTATCCTGCCGTTTTGGCCAGAAGGAAAGCCGTGCCGATACGCGTTTGTGACCGCTTCGACAGCAAGCAAAGTTAGGGGAACAGCGTTGTTGATGGGGACGGTTTGTGACGCCGCTTCGCACACCAGCTGTACATTGCTCTGACCCCTGTGCAAGGCGCGCAACTGCACACAGAGCGCGTTTAACAAGCTGGCGATATTGACATTGCCATGATCGCTATCGTGGCTTTCTTCATAGAGCAACCGGTGAATCTGCGCGAGCCCGCCGATCCGTGCGCGGGTCTGGTTTAGCGCCTCTCGCGCGGCGGGGTCGCTGATCTTTCCTGCTTGTAGATTGAGCAGGCTGCTGACGATTTGTAGATTGTTCTTCACCCGGTGATGAATGTCATGCGTCAAGGCTGTCTTGGCATCAAGCGCTGCCTGTAATTCATGGTCGCGGGTTTCGATGGCACGGGCCATGCTATGCAGATCGGCACTGAGCAACCCAAGCTCGCGTGGGGCGCGCTCATATTTTTCTGCATTCCCGGCAAAGTCGCCTTTTGCAAATTGCGAGGCAAGCGTGCGGAGCGACTCCAGCCATTGAAGGACCAGACGCGTGGTGCCAAACCAGATCGCCAGACACGCGATCAGCAGGGCCGCAATCGGCAGGAGCAGGCTGATACGAACTTGTTTAACCGCTGTTGCCAACAAATGCTTGGTCGGCTCGGCATAGACAACGAAAAGCTTGTTATCATAAAGCGGAGCCACCGCGTACATCCAGGCAACACCATCTCTCGCAATCGCGTCGGCTACTTTTGCGTCTCCAAAAGCAACGTTGAATTGTGGTAGCTGTCTTTTCTCACTTGTAAGGACGACGGTTCCCTGTTCGTCGACGATGGCGACCGCGGCATCGGCATCCAGTTCCGATGCAGCCATTGATCGCTCCAGCCATGAAGCGTCGATTGCGACGGTCATCGCACCATCATTAGTGCCATCTTTAACCTGGATTGGCTGCATTCCGACAAGAATACGCCGCTTTAAAATTCGCCCATTTACGGGCGCACTAACTGTGAAACCCTGTGCCTTGATACCGCGCTGCCACCATGCCTCATTGGCGAAGGAGATTGCTGGATCAAACGGCAAAGCCGAACATTGGACGCGACCCATTGCGTCGGAGCGCGCCACATTAGGAATTGCGGCGATGTTGCCAAGCCCTGCCTTCAGCGCAGCGCTGCATCCTGCATTTCCAGACAGCACCGCCTGATCCTTGCTAAGTGTCAACAGCACTTGCTTGCTGATCACCAGCGGATCACGCTCGCGTGCGGCCGTTGCTAATGCGCTAGTCACCAATCTATTGCCGATGAGGGTGCGCGAATAGTTCAAGGTCGAAAGCGCCTGCACGATACTTAACGAACCGATCGGCAAAAGTGCCGCGATGACGATCAGAACCAGACCATTACGCAAGGTGACCGGTCGCATCGAACGCTTTCCCTTTCTCGACCCTGTCTCGGTTTAGCTAACGATTATCGCGCTCTTCGTGGTGGGTGGCTCGCGCAGGATGTCGCTAAATAGATGCGCGGCGTCTTGACCCTTGCCGAGCTTAGCCTTTTGCGGCGGGGAATCAAACATTGCGTTGTCGGCAGGACCATCGATCATTACGGTAAGTGCTGTCCGACCCCGCGCGAGGCGGCTTTTTACGGTACCTATGGCACATCCCATCACGTCAGCAGCCTCTTCATAGGATAAGCCGTTTGCACCGATCAGCAACAATGTTTCACGTTGCTCCTCTGGCAGTTTTTGCAAGGCCTTGGCGACATCATCGACATTGATGCCATTTTGTTGCGCGGGTTGGACGACCAGCACGCGTTCGGCCACTTCCGGATCGAGCGAGGTCGTGCGCGAATTTTTCCGGATTGTTGAATAAAACTGATTACGCATGATCATAAACATCCATGCGCGGAAATTTGTGCCTTGCGTATAGCTTTCCCGGGCGGCCCAGGCTCGCATGATCGTGTCTTGCGCCAGATCGTCGGCCATTTCGCGATGCCCACATAAACCGCGCGAAAAGGCGCGCAACGACGGCAGCAGTGCGAACAACTGGTCCCGGAAGACCTTATCAGGGTCTAATTTCTCTCCCGTACCCATCAGTGCGAGGCTTTTTTGGAGGCGATTTTCATATCGATCTCGTCAAGCAACTTTAGAAAGTCGTCAGGCAGCTCTTCACTTGCCACCGCGTCATGCATTTGCCTCAGCGCGGCGGCGATTGGATCGCCTGCGCTGTCTTCATCATGATTGCCGGGCTTATCCGTCTTCTCCATCACCATTGCTTTTTGCTCCGCCAGCATGGGTTCGTTGAGTGTCGGTGATGTTTGTGTGTTTGTCACCGGAATATGTACCTTCTTCAAAAAAAATTGGGTGGCGGTCTGCCATTCGTGCTAGGGTAAACTCGGTACTCGCGAAAAAAGTTCCGTTCAGCGGAACAAAAACCGCTTTGGGTGGTTTTGACTGTTTCGAATGAGGAATACATATGTCACTTAAAGAAGCGGTTGCGCCTGAACTCCCTTTCTTGCGCCGCTACGCGCGTGCGCTGACAGGATCGCAAAAAATGGGCGACGCTGCCGTGCGTCAGGTGCTGGAGGGGCTTTTGCTCGCACCCGAAGAACTTGATGCCCGCAAGCCAGCGCGTGTGGAACTGTATCGCATATTTCACCAATTATGGCGGCACGATGCTTTGTTTGAACCGAGCGGCAGCGACGGGCTGGTCGCCCGTTTACCCGTTCAGGGTCGGCAGGCATTGCTGTTAACGGTGGTTGAAGGGTTCAGCATGCAGGAGGCTGCCGAAATTCTTGGAAGCGATGTTGAGTCGGTTTCGGCCAATTCCGCATTCGCCCGGCAATCCATCACCGATAGCTTACAATCTTCGGTCATGATAATCGAAGACGAAGCGATCATTGCATTACACATACGCTCGATTGTTGAAGCACTAGGCCACAGTGTCACGGGCGTTGCACGTACCCGTTCCGAAGCGGTTGCGTTGGCAAAAAGAACCCAACCCGAACTCGTACTTGCCGATATTAGTCTGGCGGACGGTTCTAGCGGTATTGAAGCGGTAAAAGACATATTGAGCGCGATGAACGTGCCCGTGATATTCATTACCGCATTTCCGGAACGTTTGCTGACCGGTGAACGGCCTGAACCCACTTACCTTATCACTAAGCCGTTCGAACCTGAAACTGTGATCGCCACTATCGGCCAGGCTCTTCTGGTCCATCGCGAACGATTGGCGGCGTCGGCGCCCGCTATTTTGGCAATGGATGAAGTAACACCCGATCCGCGCAAACATTTCGACACTCCAGAGGCCTTGCTTGCCGATCCGCAGCTTGCTGATGGCGACAAACAGGCGCTTCTAACGGAGTGGGATTCGGAAATGGACAATCGGCTCAATGCCGAGTCAGAGGGTATGAGCGCATCCGATCCGATTAGCGCGAAGCGTGAAGCCCAGTTGGCTGAGGAAGCACGCAAGGTGAAAAATGCGCTTAACCGGATTTCGGGTCAAACCGAATAAAGCGCGAGGCCAGTCGGCGTTTTACCGACCCATGCCCTGAATTCTGAATTTCTCCGGGAACATTTCCAGCCTCTATCAGTTGTTTTCTTCAGACACACCAGAGGACAAAATATCATGGCCGACCACGAACCCGAACATAAAGAAACGATGTCATTGATTGCATCAGATATGGTCGAAGGCACTACTGTATTTAATAAAGACGGCGAAAAAATGGGTAAAATCCAGAATTTCATGGTCAACAAACGCAGCGGCCAAGTCGAATACGCAGTGATGTCGTTTGGCGGATTTCTGGGCATGGGAGAAGAACATTATCCGCTGCCTTGGAAGAAGCTTCAATATAATGATACGCAACACGGCTTTGTGGTCGACATCGACCAACCAACCCTTGACAAGGCGCCCAAGCATTCTGGCGGCAACGCCCCAGTCTTTGACGACTCATATGGCACGATGATCAACAGCTATTACGGCGTTACTTGGTGAGATTTTGAACATGCTGGCGACCACCCCTCCTGCCAGCGCGTCCCGGCCATCCCCCCGGCCGGGACGCATTTTTTCAGCCCCTTATGAAGCTGCCTTCGACGGTGAGTTCGAACAGCCTGTGCTTGAAACATATTCGCCCGAGAATATGGTTCTAAAACCCGTGGCGCAATCGCTGGCGCGATTAAATCCCAATATGCCGCATATCGCGCTTATCGGCGGTTTTACACCGCGACGTTGCGGAATCGCGACTTTCACAGCAGATATCCACGCTTCGATCACCGCAGCCTTTCCGGAAGCGGTGATTGACATTTATGCCATGGCGCCGGCCGCAAATGACCTTGTGTTTGATGCCCCTGTCCGCGGCGTAATAATCGAAAATGATAGCGCAAGCTTCATCGCGGCGGCACATGCAATAGAAGCGAGCAGCGCCGACATTGTCTGGCTTCAGCATGAATTCGGCCTATTCGGTGGCCCCGCCGGTGACAAAATTTTCGAACTGACCGACCGGATTGCGGCGCCTTTGATTGCGACATTGCACACGGTAATGCCAGATCCAGATCCAGATCAAATGCGCGTCATGCAAAAATTGGTTGCGCGTGCGACAAAGCTGATAGTGATGACCGATCGTGCAGCCTTGTTGCTGCGTGACACTTTTGGCGCAAATGCGGATCAAATCGAAGTAATTCCCCATGGCGTTCCTGACCGACCCTTTGGCCGGACCAATCACTTCAAGGCAAAATTCGGATTCGAAGGTCGTCAGCTACTGATGACATTCGGCCTGCTCTCGCCGGGCAAGGGCATTGAAACGGTTATCTCCGCATTGCCGCATATCCTCGCCACCCATCCTGACCTGCTATATTGCATCGTCGGCGCAACGCATCCCAATTTGCTGGCGCGCGAAGGCGAGGCCTATCGCGAACGACTTCAAAGCTTGGCCCGCTCTCTGGGGGTTGAGGCACATATCCATTGGATTGATGCGTTTTTGGAAACCGAGGAACTTCTCGACCTGATCGAAGCAGCAGATATCTATATTACGCCCTATCAGGGGGCCAATCAGGCGACATCGGGCACACTCTCTTACGCGCTCGCGCTTGGCAAAGCGGTAATCTCGACGCCTTACGCCCATGCTCTCGAGCTGTTGGCTGATGACCATGGCATATTGGTTCCATTCAATGACAGCGCGGCGTTGGCGGATGAAGTCGACGCATTGCTCAAAAATCCCGGACGCTTGGTTGCGCTACAACGCCGTGGATATGAACGCAGCCGGTCCATGATTTGGCCTGCATTTGCAACGCGCTGCCACGACTTGATTTTGAACAGTCTCAACCCTGTTGCAGCGCCAGCATTTCAGTTAACCGCCCGTACCGGCGTCGAAGGCCTGATGCGTTTGAGTGACGGTACAGGCATCATGCAGCATTCCATCTTTTGCGTGCCAGATAGGGCCCATGGCTATTGCGTAGATGACAATGCCCGGGCTTTGATGCTGACGAACCGGCTTGGCGCTCAGGCAGAGCCGGAGCGATCACGGTTAGCAGTTGTTTTTGCAAGCTTTGTGCAGAGTTCCTGGAATGACGAAAGCGGCGAATTCCGCAATTTCATGGGCTATGCCCGAAATTGGCTGGAAGCCGCAGGATCTGAAGACAGTTGCGGCCGTGCATTATGGGCGTTGGGCGCAACCGCACATGAAGGATTGACCCCGTCACTGCGCGACTGGGCAGGTAAACTATTTGACAGGACAGTCGATAGCGCGCGCCATTTTGGATCTCCTCGTGCGACAGCATTTGCAATGCTGGGTGCCGATTATGTGCTGGCATCGCAACCCGGACACGATGCTGCGCGCGCCATTTTATCTGATGGTGCTGACTTCCTTCTCGCACGCCTCGCTTTAACGCGCCGTTCTGATTGGCCATGGTTTGAAAGTGTTCTGGCCTATGACAATTGCCGGATGCCAGAAGCCCTGATCCGCGCCGGATTGCGACTTGAACGTTCTGACGTCACGCAACGCGGCCTGGAAACACTAAACTGGATTTTGGATTTACAGATCAGTCCGTCAGGTTATTTCCGGCCGATAGGGTCGGATAGCTTCGGCCACGAATATGTGCCACCACTCCCGTTTGATCAACAACCTGTCGAAGCCTGGGCCGCGATTGACGGGGCCAGTGCAGCGTATGACGCCACCGGCGACGGGCATTGGCTGGGCCATGCGAGCCGCGCTTATGACTGGTTCACCGGAACAAATGATCGCGGCGTGGCCATAGGCGATGCGCTTACTGGTTCTTGCCGCGATGGTATCAACCCGCGCGGCCTAAATCTGAACGAAGGTGCAGAATCGGTACTCTCGTTTCAGCTGGCGCACAGCGCGCTCACCAATTTGATGGCCAAGGTCGCCACACATTAAAGGCGAAACACCATAGTAGATCTCGTCCATCATGAATTGCGGCTTCATGCAGACCCCAGTCGCGTTGTCGTGCGCCCATTTTATCTCGCCTGGCAGTCGTCAGGTCCGGACATTGAGCGTGTTCGCAACCTGGTCAACCAGATCATTCGCCTTGATCTTCGCACCGTGCGGAGCGAGATGAGCATTGTCCTGCACGATTTTGCCGATCGCCATTGGCAGATCGAACGCGTCTTTGACGAACGTTACAAACAGATTGAGACCGCTCTGAAACTCGATGGAAGCAAGCTGCGGCGACCAACCAAACGGCTGATCGGTGCCTATTTTTGCCATGAATACAGCTATGCTGCTGCCGCCTTGATGAACCCTAGCGTTGTTCGCCATCCCGACCAATCCGGATTGCAGCCCGGCAGCACACGCATTCTGCTCTCGCTGCGCGCCGTGGGCGAAGGTCATATTTCAACCATAGCGTTCCGCGAAGGGATTATTTCCGCAGGACGCCAACTCAGCCTGTTGCATCAGCCCGCTTTTGCGACCGCCGCCATGCTGGGTAAGACCACTGCAGACAGCGTTGCCGTTTACCGTCACCCTGACAGCAGCCTGTCTGGCACTGTAATCTTTCCGATGACCGAAGCACAACGCAACGGCCTTGAGGATCTGCGTCTGGTCGAGTTCGCGTGCGACAATGGCAACACTGAATGGATCGGCACCTATACCGCCTATAGCGGGCGCGACATTCGTTCAGAACTTTTACGCACAAGCGATTTCCACGATTTCACTTTGACACCGATTAAGGGCGGCGCAGGCCGCAATAAAGGCATGGCACTGTTCCCGCGCAAAATTGGCGGGCAATATCTTATGATTGGCCGACAGGATGGGATGAACCTCTATCTTTTGCGTTCGGACAAGCTCGATGAATGGGAAGGTGGCGAATTGCTGCTAGAACCGAAATACCCTTGGGAACTGATCCAGATCGGCAATTGCGGCGCACCGATTGAACTGGACGAAGGCTGGCTTGTCTTAACGCACGGTGTTGGCGCGATGCGAAAATATTCGATCGGCGCGGCGTTGCTTGACAAGGATGATCCGGCAAAAGTCCTCGGCCGAACCACAAGCCCCATATTGTCGGCGGCGGACGAAGACCGCGAAGGCTATGTTCCCAATGTCGTTTACACCTGCGGCGCGATCCGCACGGGCGATGATCTGTTCCTGCCTTATGGAGTCGCGGATAGCTCGGTATGTTTTGCCATTGTTGCGATAAAGGACGTTCTCGCGCAAATGGCGTAGAAAAAAGGGGCAGCGTTATGCCGCCCCTTTCCTTTTTAAGTCGCCAGACCTAGAATTTCAGCCGTGCGCTCAACGAAAGCGCGTGAAGCTCGCGGTCCTTGGCAAACTGTACATCATAATCGACTGCCATCGAAATCGGCCCCGTTCCGGCAATATTCAACGCCGCCCCGGCATTGAAATATTCCCCGCGCAATGGGGTCGTGGTGAAGCTGAACGGTGTGCCGATGCTGCCATCGGTAAATGATGCTAAGATGGTCCGGGCATTGTCCATCTTGAATTCTTTGTTCCACCCGCCGCGCAGCTGGGGACGAACCACAACGCCACCTGCATCGAATTTGGTGCCAATCCGGCCACCTAGATTTAGACGAAGGCTTTCTGCGTCATTGCGACCGATGTCGAGTGCGGCAGGCGATCCGGTTTCGCTAAAGCCGTCAACTTTGACTTTGGCATAACGAAGCGCGGCAAACGGTTCTATCTCGAAATTGCCGGCTGAAAAGCTGAGGCCGGTTGATGCTCCTGCTGCCCAGACATGACCTGTTGTGCTGCCATTGGACACGCCCGACAAGCCGTTGAAAGCATAGCCGCGACGCAAGGTCCAATCCAGATTGGTATAGCTACCCCAGGCATCGATATAGACAGGGCCGACGCCAACGGTACCAAAACCGCCGGCAAACCAATTGCTAAGTTTTGATGGCGCCGATGTCGCGGACTGTTCAAAATCGACATCGCTTTGCATCCACCCGCCAAAGGCGCCAAGCGTGGTTTTAGGCGTTAGCCGCAGGTTCAGTCCGCCCATTACCATGCGATTCTCGTTTTTTACGCGGGGACGGTCAGTTGCAGCATCATATTTGCCAAAGCGTGCGCCGCCAATGACGAAGGCACTCAAGCGGCCCGCGTCGTCAATCGTTACTTCGCTTCCATCGGGGCGTTCTGCATTTCCGCGCTGATCGCGAACATAACGCAATATGTTGGTTTCCTGTGCCTCTACGGCGTTGAGCGACACCTCGGGAACCAGACTATATGCCTGTGGTGTCAACTGCGCCAAGGCGTCGGCACGGACTGTGGGGTCTACAATCGTCAGACTTGTTTGAAGCTGTGTAGCGTCAACTGAGGGAACAGTTATCGGCGCAGAGAGGACAACGGCGACCTCACTTTGATTGGGCGTTGCTTGCGCGTGCGCCACGGTGGACGTTCCTGCCAGAAGCAGGACGACGAGGGTTTTATTGTACATGAGTTCACTCCAGTGGTGCGGGGCACGGTCAATCGATTTGCGCTTGCCGTGCAGTTTGGGGAGAACCTTACGGCATTGATTAAGTTCCGCCTCGCCGGGTCATTCGGAACAATAAAGCCCGATACGGGTTTGTGTTTTTGGAAACGGATAAAGGATAATCCAATGAAAATTAGTTCCAAAACCGCCGCCATTGTTTTTGCGATTGTCGTGCCCTCTATTTTGGGTGGATGTGCAACGGTCGAAGAGGGTGTCGTCGAGGCTGTTGCCGATACGCACCGTGCATCATTAAACGGGCAGGAAGTCGTCACCTCTGCCGGTGACCGTGATGGTTCTGCACAGGCCGAGGTCAGCATTGCCAACACGCTCGACCAAATCTGCTATGGCATCAACAACACCCGCAACCTCGCCGAGATTACGTCGGTTTCGATCAACCGCGGCCTGAGGGGCCAAACGGGACCTGCTGTCCTTACATTCGGTCGCGCAAATGAAGGTGGCTGGAAGAATTGCGTCAAGCGGTCTGAATGGCTCGAAGACTCGCTCGAATGGAAGCCTGGCAATTATTATATCCAGATTTCGACCACAGAATTTCCGCAGGGCGCGATCCGGGGCCAATTGACCCGCTAACCCATCAGGCAATCTGTCACCTTGTCGCCCGCCTTCACACCGAACGCGGCAGCGACAAGGCGCGGTCCTATTTTTTGACGATGATCTTCACATCGACGGACGTGCCAACGCGCTAGCGATGGCGTCGGCTAGCTCGGTTTCGTTGAACGGCTTCTCGAGTATAATCGCGTCGGGTTTAAGCAGCCTGACTTTCATCGCGTCGCCGGTCGTAAAGAGATGCGGCACGAAGCCAGTTGTCAGGATCATATCGACCGCGGAGACGCCATTCCCTGAAGTCAGCCCGGCGTCCACGATCAGCAAATCGGGCGAATACTCCGCAGCCATTGCGACTGCTGCTCCCTCGGTTCCTACAACCGCTATCACTTCGTGGCCCATTCCGGCGAGCACTTCAGACAGCAACATGCCGATGATCGCTTCGTCTTCGACAATGAGGATCGATAGCTTACCCATTCAGTTCCCTTTAGAGGGATCGACCTTCAACGGTGCAAAATGTGATTCAACGAAATAGAGTTGCTGATCGATGCCCCGCGAAATTTCGGTGAAAAGATCGGCGGTGGTCGGGTCTTCGATCTCGGCCGATTTGCCGATTGCCTCGATAATCGAGCCACCAAAAGCAGCAAGTGCCGCCGAAACCGCAAACAGATGCTTCGCTTCATCGGCAATCGTTAGGGGATAAGGGATCAGGAACGACTCCTTGATCGCGACCTGGATGGTGCCATTGGCACTACCACCAAGTCCCGCAGCACGCTCAGCCAGCATGTCCGAAAAATTCTCGACTTCGACCGAAACCCGGTCAAAAAGTTCATGGATCGCGATGAAGCCGGGGCCGCGCACATTCCAGTGGGCCTGTTTTACCTGAGCGTGGAGATCAATTGCGGCGGCCAGATGCTTATTTAGCAGCTCCACCGACTGGATCCGGATTTTTTCCGATAAGGTATTGTGGGTCTTTTGCATGGGGAAACTCCGATTGTGGGCTGTCCGGATAATAATCGATCTACGATCATTGTGGTGAGACTCGGAAACTACTCACATGACATTTGGTTCCGTGATTGACTTGTCTCTACAAAGCGCCCTTACTCGGCTCGTCCGCACTCGGCAGTGTGAAACAATTATCCAGCTGTGAAGTTTGGTTCTGCGGAAATCTATATTTGAGGGATTGGGCTTCATGCCAGACAGGCGATCGAAGTTGACGAAGCCCCCGCGCGGGGCTTCTCCTCTTGACTTCCCGATAGTGGCCATGGGGGCTTCTGCAGGCGGGCTGGATGCCTACACAAAATTGATTTCTTCCCTGCCAGCTCAGACCGGCATGGCTTTCATCCTGATCCAGCATCTAGACCCCCATCACGAAAGCATGATGGTCGATCTGCTTGCCGGGCATACAGTGATGTCGGTTACGCAAGCTACAGATGGCGTGACCATAGCGCCCGACCATCTCTACATCATTCCCCCCGGCACCTATTTAGCAGTCGCCGCTGGCCGCCTTCAACTTTCAAAACGGAATGCACGGAACGGCACGCGATTGCCGTTCGATTTCCTGCTTCATTCGCTCGCGAAGGATTGCCCCGCCAGGACGATCGGCGTCATTCTTTCGGGAACGGGCTCGGATGGTTCTCTGGGCCTTAAAGCGCTCCATGACTCAGGGGGTTTCACGATAGCGCAAGACCCCGGCGAAGCGGAATATGGCGGGATGCCAAGTGCGGCAATCGCGGCCGGAGTGGTTGATCTGACCCTGCCCGTTAACGAGATTGCCGCCGCATTGATCGATCCTGCACAACGGCTGACCAAAGCGGATCAACCTCCGGTGGCCGATACTTCCCGCATGCCCGAAATCATCGATATGCTGCGTACATCGACCAGCCATGATTTCACGCTCTACAAAATGGGAACGCTGCAGCGGCGGGTACAGCGGCGGATGGGGCTCGCGGCGATAAGCGACATGGCGACCTATCTGGAAAGGTTGCACTCAGATCCAGAGGAACTGGAATTGCTGGCCAAAGACTTGCTGATCAATGTCACAAGCTTCTTCCGCGATACGCCAGTGTTCGATACGCTTGCGGCGAAAATCGTGCCGGATTTGGTTCGCGATCAACCGCCTGACTTGCCTTTACGCATCTGGATCGCAGGGTGCAGCTCGGGCGAAGAGGCTTATTCGCTCGCCATGCTATTTCGCGAGGCAATTATCGCGTCCAAGCGTGAAATTAAGTTGCAGATTTTTGCATCAGACGTGGATAGCGATGCCATCGCAACGGCGCGGGACGGGGTTTATCCCGAGACGATTGCGGCTGACATAAGTGAAGAGCGGTTGGGCCGATTTTTTACGAAAATGGATCATGGTTACCGCGTGTCACCCGAATTGCGCGCGGCGGTGGTATTCACGGTACAGGATCTGCTCGGCGATCCGCCTTTTTCTCGCCTCGACATGATTTCGTGCCGCAACCTTTTGATCTATCTCGGGCCAGAGGCGCAGGCGAAGGTCATTGCGCTATTTCATTTTGCCCTGCGTCCGGGGGGCACTTTGTTGCTGGGCAATGCCGAGACCATCGGCAACAACGAAAGCCGCTTCCAGGTTATTTCAAAGCCCGAACGGCTTTATCGCCAGATCGGCCGAAGCAAAGCGGTGGAAATCGGATTCCAGCCTGGCCAAAGCGAGGCATCGCGAAGTGCGGGGCGCACCGGTCCCGATCAGGTTCAAAAGCAAAACAAGCTCGCCGATCTGGTCCAACGGCTCGTGATTGAGGCACATTGTCCGGCAGCAGTGCTGATCAATCGCAAGCAGGAATCGATGTTCTCGATCGGCCCAACCGAACGCTATCTCCGCGTTGCGCCGGGCCATCCAAGTCATGATATACTCGCGATGGCCCCGCAAGCACTGCGCACGAAGCTGCGATCGGCGATCCAGCAGGCGGTGCAGGCCGGCGGGCCGGTCATCGTCACTGGCGGGCGGAGCGAAAAAGGCGGACAGACCATCGTCTTTGATATCCACGTCAAGCCAGTAGAAAGCGACGGAGAGGCGTTTTTACTTGTCTGTTTCGTTGATGTCCCGTTGAAGCCCGCCAAACCGGGCCGCGCCGCTTCCCCCAAAAATGCCGCGCGAGTGGCAGAGCTTGAGCATGAGCTGGAAACCACCCGTAGCGAATTGCAGGGCGCAATCCATAATCTGGAAATGTCTGGTGAAGAACAGCGCGCCGTCAATGAGGAAGCCTCGTCGGTCAACGAGGAGTTCCAGTCGACCAACGAAGAATTGCTGACGTCGAAAGAGGAGTTACAATCGCTGAATGAGGAATTGACCGCGCTCAATAGCCAGTTGCAAGAGACACTCGACCGGCAGCGGATCACATCGAACGATTTGCAGAACGTCCTCTACAGCACCGACGTTGCGACACTGTTTCTGGATACCAAACTCAACATCCGCTTTTTCACACCTGCCACCACGTCGCTATTTAACCTCATCCCCGGCGATGTTGGCCGTCCGCTGGCTGATTTGAAATCACTCTCTGCGGATCAAGAGCTTTCAGCAGATGCCCATCATGTACTTAAACATCATGAGGCTATCGATCGCGAGATCGAAACCACCCAGGGCGTCTGGTTCGTCCGGCGTATTCTTCCCTATCTTGCCGACGACGGGAAAGTCGAAGGTGTCGTCATCACTTTTACAGATGTCAGCGAGCGTAAACAGATCAAGCTTGCGCTTGAAGATGCGATGCAGCAGGCGGACCGGGCCAATGCCGCTAAATCCCGGTTCCTCGCCGCCGCCAGCCATGATTTGCGCCAGCCGCTCCAGACGCTTGCCTTGTTGCAAGGTTTGCTTGCCAAAATTGTTGAAGGACCAAGGGCACAGCAATTGGTCAAACGCGTCGACGATACGCTGGGTGCGATGTCGGGGATGCTTAACACCCTACTTGACATCAACCAGATTGAGGCCGGCACCGTCCGAGCCGAGGTCGCGACTTTTCCAGTTGGCGATCTGCTCCAAAGGCTGCGCGATGAATTCGCTTATCATGCCGACGCCAAACACCTATCGCTTCGGCTTGTTCCTTGCAGCTTGTCGATAGCCAGCGATCCGCGCCTGCTTGAACAAATCCTGCGTAACCTGATTGCAAACGCCATCAAATATACTGCAGATGGTAAGGTCTTGATCGGCTGCCGTCGACAAAAAGACCATCTTCGCATTGAAATTTGGGACAGCGGAGTCGGGATAGATGCTGCCGATCTTCAAGCCATTTTTGATGAATATCACCAGGTCGACAATGCCGCGCGTGAACGAAGTCGCGGATTGGGCCTGGGCCTTTCCATCGTCAAGCGTCTGGCGGATTTGCTTGGCCATAAGGTTCACGTACATTCGGTTCCCGCAAAGGGTTCGGTTTTTGCAATCAATATAAATGCGTTGCCGATTCAGTCTCACCCAAGGATTTCGGCGCCAAAGGATGTCAAATTGGAAAGCCATATCGGTGGGCAAATCCTGATAGTGGAAGACGATCCGGAGTTACGCGAATTGCTCGAAATAATGCTGAGCGATGACGGTTATGATGTCATTTGGGCGCACGACGGAACGGCTGCACTAACACTTATCGCAACGGCCGAAATCCCACCCGGCCTGATCTTGTCCGATTATAACTTGCCTGGCGGGATGAATGGCGTCCAGGCTACGGCCAAGTTACGCGAATTGATCGGACTTCCGGTCCCAGTGATCATCCTGACCGGCGATATATCTACCGCCGCCTTGCGTAATATCGCTAACCATGATTGCGAACAACTTAACAAGCCGGTCAAGCCGAAGGTGTTGATTCAGGCTGTAAGGCGTATGCTTGTTGCACCGACTGCCAAACGCAATAAGAGTGCAGTTATCTACGTCGTCGACGATGATCGCCAAATCCGGGCGGCATTGCGCGAAATGCTTGAAGCCGAAGGGCATAATGTTAAAGATTATGCGGACTGCGAAACTTTCCTTGCGGCCTATCAACCATCACGCGACGGCTGCCTGCTCATCGATGCCTATCTTCCCGGCATGACAGGGCTGGAACTTTTGCAATGCCTGAAGGAAAACGGTGACCAACTTCCGGCCATCATGATTACCGGCAACAGCGACGTTCCGATTGCGGTCGAGGCGATGAAGGCAGGTGCCTTTGATTTCATCGAAAAGCCGATTGGCGCGACCGAACTACTGGCAAGCATAACCCACGCGCTGGAACTTGCACAAAATGTAAGCAAACGCTCCGACGAGCAGATTGCAGCGGCAAAGCTCGTTGCCAACCTTACCAAACGCCAGCATCAGGTCATGGACCTGGTGCTCGCCGGGCAACCCAGCAAGATCATCGCTGCCGACCTTAGCATCAGCCAGCGCACAGTGGAGAATCACCGTGCCGCGATCATGACCAAAACGGGCGCAACATCGCTCCCCGCGCTCGCCCGTCTGGCTCTGGCGGCCGAACCCCGATAGCAATAACCCGCAGTCTGACATTGCAATCTGGACGAATCGCAAGCGGAACAATCCGTACTCCCGGCAGTTTAGTTGGAAAGAAACCTGCACTCGCCTGTTTCAGGAGTATAACATCATGCGTAAATCCCTCCTCTTCGCCGGTATCGCCGTTGCGACGATGATACCCTCGCTCGCTTCAGCCCAGCAAAGCTGCGAGCGCCAACGTTCAAACCGTGCGGTCGCAACGGTTGGCGGTGCCGCAGTCGGCGGCATCGCCGGCAATGTCATTTCCGGACGCGGCGACAAAACCCTTGGCACGGTCATCGGTGCAGTTGTCGGCGCGGTAGTCGGCAATCAGGTGGCCAAACCCGACGCGGGCTGTTCGCGCGCCTTTGGATATTACGACCAGAATAACCGGTGGCACTCAACCGGCATTGATCGGTCGCAAGCCACCGGCTATTATGACCGTGATGGCGAATGGGTGAACGGCGCACCGAATGGCTATTACAATTCCAGCAATCGCTGGGTTCAAAACTCCGGTTCGCAGGATGAGAACGGCTATTACGGTACGAACGGACATTGGGTTCCGGCTTCTGCCGATGGCTATTACGACCGCGATGACCGGTGGATCGCCGGATCGACCGCCGGTTATTATGATGATCGCGGTCGCTGGAACGCGGGTAACACCACGGGCCATTATAACGATAACGGACGCTGGATGCCCGGCATGGCCAATGGTCGCACCGACTCGAACGGCAATTGGGTCAGCGATCAGAAAAGCGGCCATTATGGCAGCGACGGGCGCTGGAATGCGGGCAACGCGTCGGGCTATTACGACACGCGCGGCCGCTGGGTCTCGACCGGGTTAAACCAGGACGCGCAATACCAGCCAGGACGACGCAGCGACTCTTATGGTTATTTTGACAATCAGGGGCGCTGGCACGTCGGCACCTCCGACCGCAATACGGCCAGAGGCTATTACGACCGCAACAACCAATGGGTAGATGGAACGCCTAACGGACATTATGACAACCAGGGCCGATGGATAGCGTCGAGAGGCGAAGCCTCCGCCGCCGGATATTTTGACGAGCAAGGGCATTGGATCCCTGCCTCAGCGGACGGATACTACAACCGCGATGACCAATGGATTGCTGGCACCGCAAGTGGCCATTATGACAGCCGCGGTCGCTGGATTGCCGGTCTGGCGATGGGTCATTACGACGCCCGCGGCAAATGGATTGCCGGTGACCCAGGCGGCTACCGCGACAGCGCGGGTGTCTGGATGTCAGGCGACCAGCCCGGCTATTATGATGATCGCGGCCGTTGGCGTGCAGGTGCCGTTTCGGGGTATTACGACGGTCAGGGACGCTGGATTAGCAGGCCGTCAATGGGCAACGGGTCAGGAGTCGGAATGCCGCGCGAAATTCGCGCGCGGGAAGCTTGGCTGGAAAGTTACATTCGTTCCGCGAGTCGCGAGGGCACTTTGAAGCGTGTTGAAACCAACCGGGCCTTACGTGATCTGAACAATATCCGTCGCAGCGAACGCATGATGGGCCGCGGCCGCGACGGGCAGCTTTCGATCCGTAATGAAGCGGCAATAAATGTCAGGCTTGACCGATTAAGCGGTCAACTTCGCATAACGAACTTTGAAGACGAACGGCGTTACTGACCGGACACTGAATATCGGATGCTGCGCTGTTACGAATCCCCCCTGTTGGGCGCAGCATCCGGTATACCCCAGAAACCAAACCAGTGAGTCATATCAGGAGGGGAATTTGGTCAAGAAATTGCAACCACTAGATTGGAATCCCACCCTGAGTTAAAGCACACACAAGATGGTGCTTATTTAGCTTTATGCCGCCCTACGCTTGCGGACAGCATCGCCTTTTCGGCCTGATCAACGCCCGATAATGCCACGACCATCGCCGCTTCGGCATAGCGCTCTGAACGATCGGCGTGCGCCTGCAACATCTTGGTATTAAGCTTGTCCTTTGCCTTGTGCGCTTCGTCTTCGAGGTAATCAACATGATCGACACGGATCTTGGAACAGCGTTACAGGCGACCAAATTGGCTGCCAATCGACTTATCATTCTCACCGATCTGGACGGCATATTCGCCAATTGGGGAGGGTCAAATCAGTATCTTATTAGTGCGGCAAATGTTACCGAGCGGGGAATACATCTTTCGCAGAGGGTTCGATGGCACCGAAGATAAACGCCGCCTGCCGCTTTTCCGTTGAAACAGGAAAACCCGTCGCGATCGGCAATCTGCATTCCGGCGGTACCAGCCATGACAGCCACTGCCGCCTGCAGTATGCCCTTCTGACGAGCCGACCATGACAGCGGCTAGGCAAGGCTTGACGAGTGCCGAGGCATCCATTCGCCTTGCAACGGACGGCCCCAACGAACTGCCCAAAGCCAGTCGACGTTCGATTCTACGCATCGTGTTTGATGTTTTGAAGGAACCGATGCTGGCGTTGTTGATGGCGGGGGGCGCCGCCTATTTGTTGCTCGGCAGTCTCGGAGAGGCCCTTATACTGCTTGGGTTCGCCACTTTTTCTATTGGGGTCACAGTCTTTCAGGAGGCCCGCACCGAGGGGGTGCTGGAAGCATTGCGAGACCTATCGGCGCCGCGTGCGTTGGTCATCCGGGATGGTACGCGCGTTCGGATCGCCGGGCGCGAGGTTGTGGTTGGCGATTATCTTGTTGTTGAACCCGGTGATCGCATCGCCGCCGATGCGGTATTGATCGAGGCCAGCGATCTGCAGACGGATGAATCGCTGCTAACGGGCGAATCGCTGCCGGTAAGCAAAGTTGCGGACACCACCAACAATTCGATAAACGTTCATCGACCTGGTGGTGACGGGCAGCCTTATATTTATTCGGGCTCGCTCGTAGCGCGAGGTAGTGGCACCGCGCGCGTTTTGGCGATCGGGGCCAGCAGCGAGATCGGTCGGATTGGTCAGTCGCTCGCAAAGTTAGAGACCGAAGCGCCCCGTCTGCGCCGGGAGACAATGCGGATTGTCAAATGGTGTGCGATCGGCGGCTTTGCAATCGCGTCGCTGGTCGTCCTGCTTTATGGCATGCTTCGTGGCGGCTGGATCGAAGCCATTCTCGCCGGAATTGCAATCGGAATGGCCATGCTGCCCGAAGAACTCCCGGTTGTTCTCACGGTGTTTCTCGCAATGGGTGCATGGAGGATCGGAAAGGTTGGGGTGCTTACGCGGCGGGCATCGGCCATAGAAACACTGGGATCGGCGACGGTCCTTTGCACCGACAAGACCGGCACGCTAACCGAAAACCGCATGACGGTCGCCGCTTTGTGGCTGCCAACGGGTCAGACAGCGACGATTGGCACGGCTGTTCCTTTCCAACATTTGCTTCAAACAGCGGTGCTCGCCAGCGCTACATTGCCTACCGATCCCATGGAGGTTGCGCTTGTCGAAGCGCAGACGGCTGCCGGCATTTCGCCGAACCAGGGCCTGACGTTGGCCCGCTCCTATGCGCTTCGTCCGGAAATGCTGGCTATGTCGAACATATGGCAAGGCCGTCATGGTCTGACGATGGCCGCCAAAGGCGCACCGGAAGCGATCGCAGAATTATGTCAACTTGCAGCCGACGCACGAGACGCGATGATGGCAGCGGTCGAGGCCATGGCGGCCAAAGGAATTCGTGTCCTGGCGGTTGCGACTGCAACACCGAAGGATTGCCACTGGGCGGAATCGCAAGCCGATTATCAATTTGTTTTGACCGGCCTCACCGGCCTTGCCGACCCGCTTCGTCCAACGGTCGAAGAAGCGGTTGCCCAGTGTCGCAGCGCCGGAATCCATGTTGTGATGATTACCGGTGATCATGCGGCAACAGCGCGTTCAATCGCTACGCAGGCGGGTATCGCGGATGGCGAAGTGATTACCGGAGATCAACTTGCCCTGCTGGATGACGCAAGTCTGGCTGATCGATTGAAGAGCATTACGGTTTTTGCGCGGATAATGCCCGAGCAGAAACTGCGCATCGTAGAGGCATTCAAGGCTGCGGGCGAAATCGTGGCCATGACGGGCGATGGCGTCAACGATGCCCCGTCATTGAAAGCGGCACATATAGGCATCGCGATGGGAAAGCGCGGCACCGACGTAGCGCGCGAAGCTTCGGCGATTGTCCTCATGGATGACGACTTCGGATCTATTGTTCAGTCCATCAGGCTTGGTCGCCGCATTTATGATAACATTCGCAAGGCAATGGCGTTCATTTTTGCGGTGCATGTGCCGATTGCCGGACTCGCGCTATTGCCGCTGCTATTCGGATTGCCCATCCTGTTCGGACCAATCCACATTGCCCTGCTCGAGATGATTATCGATCCCGTTTGCGCGTTGGTTTTCGAGGCGGAACAGGATGAGGTCAAGATCATGGAGCGCCCGCCGCGCAACCCAGCCGAGCCGCTTTTCTCGCTCTTCATGGTCACCTGGAGCGTTTTTCAGGGTGTAGTCGCCTTTGCCATCCTGGCCGTGGTATACTTCGTGGAGAACCGGAGCGGTATGCCCGCGACCGAACTCCGCGCTTTAATCTTTTTCGCATTGATCGTCGAAATTCTGGCTCTTATCCTTGTAAATCGTTCGTCGGCTGCGTCGATTGGCGAGGCGCTCAAACGACACAATATGGCTTTACGCTACGTTGTCGGCGCCATTGTCACGATTACCGGAGTGATATTGCTTTGGCCCAGTGCACAAGAACTCTTGCAATTCGGGTCGATTACGTGGAGCGACATGGCGTTGGCGCTCGGTCTTGGAGTGATTCTGCTGGTTGTGCTGGAGGGCTGCAAGCCACTGGTACGTCGCGGTTTCACTCACTCAAAATTGCCAAAAAACGCCGCATACCGGATATCGTCATGACTGATAAACGAAGCGCCCAGAAGATTACCGAAGATGGCTTCCTGCTTCTGCTCATTATTGTCACAACACTCGCCTTTGGCTGGCTGATCGGTCCCTTTATCGGCGCTATCCTGTGGAGTGTAATCGCTGCAATATTGTTTGCGCCTTTGAACGCCCGCCTGTTGCAGGCGATGCCGAACCGCCGCAACCTCTCGGCGGTTGTGACGTTGTGCGTGATCGTTGCGGTCGCTGTGGTCCCCGCGATGCTGCTCACCGCTGCCTTGCTCAATCAGACAACTTCCATCTATGATCGCATACAGTCAGGCGAGATTGATCTCAGCCGGGCATTTCTTGAGGCCGAACGGCATTTACCAGACATGGTTCGGAATTGGCTGGCCGAATTTGGCTTATCCGATTTCGCGGCCTTACAAACTAAGATCAGTCAAAGCATCGCCACAAGCTTCAGAACCCTGGCAAGCGAGGCATTCAATGCCGGCCAGAGTGCGCTCGGCTTTTTTCTCTCGCTTGGCGTCATGCTCTATCTTTCCTTCTTCTTGCTTCGGGATGGAACAGCGCTGGTCACCACGATTCAGCGTTGTCTGCCACTTCCGGTCGAGCAGCGCCATCTTATCGTCGCCCGGTTCGTCGCGGTCGTCCGCGCGACGATCAAAGGCAGCGTGATTGTCGCCATTTTGCAAGGGATAATCGGTGGCCTTGTATTCTGGGCGCTGGGGATCGGTGGCGCGCTTTTGTGGGGCGTCGCCATGGCAATATTCTCTTTGTTTCCTGCTATCGGAACCGGCCTGATCTGGGTGCCAGTGACAATTTTTCTGCTTGCAACCGGTGACATCTGGCAGGGCTTTGCGCTATTTTTATGTGGGTTCTTTATTATCAGCAGCGTCGACAATATCGTGCGTCCGATCCTTGTCGGGCACGATGCGCGCATGCCCGATTATGTGGTGCTGATCGCTACATTAGGCGGATTCGAACTGATGGGCTTCAATGGCTTTGTGGTCGGTCCAGTCATCGCAGCGCTTTTTATGGCGGTGTGGGAAATCTTTGCAGACGCGAGAAGCGGTAAGCGTGATGCTGAAAATCAAAAGCTCATTTAAGGCGATTGCGCCAGCAATGCATGCCGTATTCAGCTTACACCGAACAGGTTCCAACTCCCTATCTCTTACTCATGCAGCCGATCTCGATTATTATCAAAAATGACGGGAAAGCGATGATCGATACATTATCCGCCGAAACTGCGATAAACACCGACCTCTGCGCGCGCCACATTGCCCTTTGCCTCGGCCAATGCCTGCCGCGCGGCATTCAACTGCCGCTGCGCATCGATCACGCCGAGAAAATCGCTCAGCCCCATCCGGTATCGCGCCGTGGAAAGCGCAACCGAATCCTGTTCGATGGAGATTTGCGCGTCGAGCGCAGACAGCCGGGCCCGGTTAGCCTGCAATGTGCCAAGCGCCGTTTCAGCATCGCCGATGCCGGAGAAAACCGCGCGGCGGTAAAGCGCAAACGCCTCTTGAGCATCCGCCTGACGCGCGTCGATCTGAGCTTCCACCCGTCCGAAATCGAGCAGTGGGCCAGCGAGCGAGCCGCCCAATGATGCGGTCAGCGAATCCGCGCTGAACAAATCGCCTAACGCCAGGGCCGCGACGCCGAGCGCGGCATTGATGCTGATTTGCGGGAACCGGTTGGCCGCCGCAGCTGCAATTTCTGAGTTGGCAGCGCCCAACCGAAATTCAGCAGCGACGATATCGGGCCGTTGCCGAAGCAATACCGACGGCAGCCCTACCGAGGGCAAAACCGTCGGGCGGCCTTCAGTTGGTCTGGCGAATGCAGCACCCACCGACGCTCCATCTCGCGCGGTTAACGTCACCAGCCGACCAAGCGCCGCCGCGAGCTCGGCCTGCGCCGGACCCCGCTGCGAC
>NZ_JBGSRI010000032.1:0-24369 GCF_041737645.1 Sphingorhabdus sp. | reverse complement strand
CGTCAGGCGGCGGTGCGCTGGGCCTGTTCACCGCGATCCGGCGGTTACGGTCGACCTATGCGCGGATCGCCGACCGTCTGGCGCGCGATGGCCTGCCGCTTTACGCGCAGCATATCGACCCCATCGATACCGGAACCCTCGTCGATATTTTCCGCGACGATCCCCATGCCAGCCTGCTCGGCACCGATGCCTTGCGCGACGGGGTGGATGTGCCCGGCGCGTCATTGCGCCTTGTGGTGATGGAGCAAGTGCCCTGGCCCCGCCCCGACATTTTACACCGCGCGCGGCGGCTGTCTTATGGCGGCACCGATTATGACGACCGCATTATCCGCGCGAAGCTGGCACAGGCCTTTGGCCACCTAATCCGCAGCGCCGGTGACAAGGGGCATTTTGTGCTGCTGTCATCGGCCGTTCCCTCGCGCCTGCTCACCGCCTTCCCGGCCGGAACCTCGGTCCGGCGGGTCACATTGGAACAGGCGGTCGCGGCAATAAAATCAGGTCTTTCCCCCGTAACAAATATGCGGCAGGAAGTTCCGGAAACCCTGCAAGAAGGTAACCCCATTTGACGCTGACCCTGACCCTGTTTCGCCATGCCAAATCAAGTTGGGACAACACAATCCCTCGCGATTTCGACCGCCCCCTGAACAAGCGCGGTGAAAAGGCGGCGGTGACCATGGGCAAGTGGGTCAAGGAAAACGGCCTGACATTCGACCATGTCGTTGCCAGCCCCGCCGTTCGCGTTATCGATACCATCGACCAGTTCGTCAAAGGCACGGGCGAACGCATTGACGCGACGTGGGACCGGCGAATTTACCTTGCCTCCTCCGCCACGCTGATGGACGTGCTGCGCGACCGGTCGAACGAATTCAAGGACGTCATGATGGTCGGACATAATCCGGGGATGGAAGATCTGGTGTTCGACATTGTCCCTGACGACGGCAGCTCGCCCTTGCGCGATCTGGTGTGGGAAAAATACCCCACCGCCGCGATTGCGCGGATGGAACTGGACATCGACAGCTGGGCCGATATCGAACGCAAATGCGGACGTCTGACCCACTTCATCCGCCCGCGTGACCTTGATACCGAATTGGGGCCCGAGGACGAATGACGCCGGTAATCTGGCGCAAGGCCGGACCCGACGATGCCGCGGCCCTCGCCTATCTGGGCGCAGCGACCTTCCTTTCGACCTTCGCCTTCGACCATCCGGGCAAACCACTCATCGAGCATCTCGATGCAGAGCACAGCGCGGATTATTATGCAGCGAAGCTAGCGCAGGCGGACGTCGATATCGTGCTGGGCGAAACGCCGCTTGGCGCGCCTGTGGGTTACGCCATGCTGGTTCCGCCGACCCATCCGCAATTCCAGCAGGACGGCGACTGGGAGCTGAAACGTTTTTACCTGCTCGGTCCTTGGCAAGGCGGGGGCAATGGCCGGGACCTGATGGCACAAGCCGTCCAGGTCGCGCGCGATCGCGGGGCAAAGCGCCTGTTGCTCGCGGTGTACGAAAGCAATGCCCGCGCCTTGGCGTTTTACGAACGGGCTGGGTTCATCCATATTGGCGAGACCGTGTTCATGGTCGGTGATGTGGTGTTTCAGGACAGGGTGTATGCAAAGTCCCTGACGGAATGAGGTTGGGGGGGAGCTTGCGCGCGAACTCCCCCTCTCCACTTCGTCTAATGGCTAAAGCCATAAGACTGCGTACCTCTCCCCTGAAGGAGAGAGGGAAATAGCGCTTGGCCTCTCCCCTTCAGGGGAGAGGATACGAAGCCTTGGCCGACAGGCCTAGGCGCAGTTGGAGAGAGGCCCCCTCAGGCCGCCGCGAGGGCTGCGCTCAAACGGTCGCGGACGGCGCGTAGGGCGGTCATGTCTACCGCACGTGCAGCGGCGGGTTCATGAGCCGCTACCGGCGCATCTTTGGCATCGCCCGACACCAGAAATTTCCGTGCACCTTTAATCGTATAGCCTTCACTGTGCAGCAGTCGGTGGATCGTGTGCAGCAACGCCACATCCTCTGGCCGGTAAAGCCGCCGTCCGCCGGCGCGCGTCAAGGGTTTCAGCATCGGGAACTGTTCTTCCCAATAGCGCAATATATGGGTGCGTACGCCAAGCACTTCGGCCATTTCACCAATATTGCGTAAGGCGTCGGCGGACTTTCCCGTCATTGGCTATTATTTCACTTTTTGCCGCATACCCTGGCTGGCGCGGAAAGTTAGCACGCGGCGCGGGGTGATGGGAACTTCGATACCGGTTTTTGGATTGCGGCCGATACGTTCGCTTTTGTCGCGCAGGACGAATGTACCAAATCCCGAAATTTTGACATTTTCGCCGTCAAGCAAAGCCGTCGTCATATGTTCCAGAATCGATTCTATCATACCGGCGGCGTCCGCCCGCGATAAGCCTACCTGCCTATTGAGCATTTCTGCCAAATCTGCGCGCGTCAAAGTACCTGCTTCTGCCATAATTGCGTCTCCCGACGTGCGACCCGCCTGTGAGAAGTAACGACCTTAAAACAAAAATATTGCGTTGTAAAATGGCGATAAACAAAAATTTGTCCTACATCCGGACAACAGAAGCGCCCCATGTAAATCCGCCGCCCATCGCCTCCAGCACCACAATATCGCCGGATTTAATCCGGCCATCGCGAATAGCGACATCAAGGGCCAGTGGAACAGAGGCGGCTGATGTATTGGCGTGTTGATCAACGGTCAGCACTACCTTGGCAGGATCAAGCCCCAATTTTTTGGCGGTAGCATCAATGATGCGGGCATTGGCCTGATGCGGGACGACCCAATCGACTTCGTCTGGTGTCAATTCGGCCGCATCAAGCGTTTCGTGCATCACGCTCGCCAGATTGGTCACGGCATGGCGAAAAACCTCGCGGCCTTTCATACGCAGCTTGCCGACTGTGCCGGTCGTCGAAGGGCCGCCATCGACATAAAGCAGCTCGTTATGCTGTCCGTCGGCGTGCAACCGTGTGGCAAGCGCCCCGCGCACCCCGACTTCACCGCTTAAGACCACCGCGCCAGCGCCGTCGCCGAAAAGAACGCAGGTTGTGCGGTCGTCCCAATCCAGAATGCGGCTGAATGTTTCGGCACCTATGACCAGTGCATTTTTTGCCGAACCTGCGCGGATCATGCTTTCGGCAACCGAGAAGGCATAGAGAAAGCCCGAGCACACCGCTGCCACATCAAACGCCACGCAGCCGTTACAACCCAGTGCATGCTGCACGATCGTCGCCGATGCCGGAAAGGTCTGGTCCGGCGTTGCGGTCGCCACGATAATCAGGTCAATCTGCGCCGCAGTCATTCCCGCGGCTTCAAGCGCCTTGCGCGATGCGGCAGTGGCCAGTGTCGCGGTGGTTTCGTCAGGCTCGGCAATATGGCGGAACTTGATGCCCGTGCGCTCGGTAATCCATTCATCGGATGTATCGACCCGCGCCGCCAGATCGGCGTTGGAAACACGGGTTCTGGGCAGTGCCGAACCTGTGCCTTTGATTACGGCGCGAAGCGCGGTTGCGGTCATCCTATTTGCACCCGCGCAAGATCCTGGGCGATCCGCGCGGTGATGTCTTCTTCGACGAGCCGCGCCGCAACCTGGACCGCATTTGCAACGCCGTTACTTGTCGCGCTGCCGTGGCTTTTGACGACGACCCCGTTCAAACCCATGAACACCGCGCCATTATGGTTGTTGGGGTCAAGATGATGCCGGAGCAGCTCAGTCGCGGGGCGGGACACCAGAAAGCCGAATTTCGAACGCAGCGAGCTGGTAAAGGCGCGGCGCAACAGGTCGGTGACGAATCGCGCAGACCCCTCAATCGCCTTTAGCGCGATGTTGCCTGTGAATCCGTCACATACGACGACATCGCATTCGCCACGGTTGATCTTGTCGGCCTCAATAAAGCCCTGGAAATCCATGTGCAGGCCGCTGGCGTCGCGCAGATATTGGGCGGCGTCGCGCAGTTCATCCGTGCCCTTCATTTCTTCGGTGCCAATATTCAGCAAGCGCACCTTGGGTCGTTCAAATCCGAAGATGATGCGCGAATAGGCCGCACCCATCACCGCAAATTGGGCCAGATTGCGGGCATCGCATTCGGTGTTGGCGCCCAGATCGAGCACCACCACATCGGTATCTTTCAATGTCGGTAACAGCGCGGCAAGCGCGGGGCGGTCGATGCCGGGCATCGTGCGGAGCGCCAGTTTCGCCATTCCCATCAGCGCGCCGGTGTTCCCGGCGCTGACCGCAGCGCTGGCATGGCCTTCTTTGACAGCGTTGATAGCCAGCCCCATCGAACTGGTTTTCGCCTTGCGTAACGCTTGACTGACCTTTTCATCGCCGGTGACGACAACGTCGGCGTGCAATATTTCCGACGCCGCGCGCAAATTGGGGTGCTTATCAAGTGCAGACTTGATTCGGGTTTCATCGCCGACCAGCAGAAATTCGAAGCTGTCGTGCCGGTGCCGCGCCAATGCTGCACCTGCCAACATCACGGGAACGCCTTCATCGCCGCCCATCGCGTCAATTGCGATACGCGGTTTCAATGACACCAGCAATTCTCCCGATTAAGGATTAAGCGACCGCCATCACTTCGCGGCCGTTATAGTGGCCACATGCGTCACACATATGATGCGGGCGTTTCAATTCGCCGCAATTTGCACATTCCTGGAATGCGGCAACTTTAAGCGAATCGTGGCTGCGACGCATGCCGCGCTTTGAAGGGGATGTTTTTCTTTTGGGGACAGCCATCTCGGCACCTGTTCCATTTCAAAATCAATAAGTTCTGGTACATGATAGGTCAAAAGGCTGGTCGAAGCAAGCAATCGCCAGAATCAGCCTTAGTTCACCGCACATGTCCGTGTGAGCGGCGCGCTATACCGCTTTTTCTGTGCTTTGCAAGCCGAGAGATAGCAGTTAAGCCCACGCATCGAACAGGGAGAGTATATATGTTGAGTTTACCCGTAACACTGACCATCGCAGCGGGCGCCGCGCTCGTAAACCTTTGGCTGATGATCCGCTGTGGTCAGGCCCGCACCAAGGAAAGCGTTTCGGTCGGCGATGGCGGCAATGAATTTGTCATCCGGCGGATGCGCGCCCATGCAAATTTCGTAGAAAGCGCACCCTTTGTGCTGATCCTGCTCGCCGCATTGGAAGCGACCGCAGGAACGAGTAACTGGCTATGGGGTGTGGGTATCCTCTACATCGTCGGGCGTCTGGCGCATGGCCTTGGCATGGACGGCGGTGCCTTTGGCAAAGGCCGTATGGTCGGCACGCTGATTACTATGCTGACCCTGCTCGGCCTTGCCGGCTGGGCCCTGTGGGCGGTCTACGCGACCGTCCTGTAATAGGTTAGCGCGCGGCCAAAACGTCATCGGCGACGAACATATTATTTTTGCGTTCATAACCGAACTGGCTGGTCGCGCCGTGGCCCGGAATGAAAGTCACGTCATCACCCAAGGGCCATAGCTTTTGGGTGATAGCGTTGATGAGATCTGCGTGGTTGCCGCGCGGGAAATCGGTGCGGCCTATCGACCCTTGGAACAATACATCGCCGACAATCGCCAGACGGCTTGGCGCGTGGTAGAATATGACATGGCCCGGCGTGTGGCCTGGGCAATGGATGACATCCAGCGTCAGATTGCCGACGGTGACCGTATCGCCATCGTTCAGCCACCGGTCGGGCTCGAACGTGTGCGCCTCCATCCCCCAACGGGGCCCATCTTCGTCCAGTTGGGCGATCCAGAAGCGGTCTTCCTCCTGCGGGCCTTCGATCGGCAGGCCCAGTTCCTTGGCCAGCATTCCGGTCTGTCCGCAATGGTCCAAATGCCCGTGCGTCACCAAAAGCTTTTCCAGTTCCACGCCGGTTTGCGCCACCGCCGCCTTCAACTTGTCGAGATCGCCACCGGGGTCAACCAGAGCGGCCTTGTTCGTTTCAGTACACCAGAAAAGCGTGCAGTTCTGCTGCAACGGGGTGACCGGAATAATCACGGCTTTTAGCGGGGGTTGTCTGCTACCGGAGGAAGTTACGTTTGCCATGAAACCCTATGTGGCGAAGCGGTGCACCGCTTGCAACCCTTTACGAGACAGGCCTTCACAGCCGCCGCCCGGTCCAAACCACCCTTCCTACGATAGAAACTGACGCACCGGCGATGTCGGACCAGTCGGGATAAGAAGGATTGTCCGACAGCACGGACAAGCGGCCCGCCGGACCTTTCGCCAGCCGTTTTACCATCAAAACGTCATCCAGCCGGATAACAAATATACCATCGCGAAATCCGGCAGCGGTAATGCTACGGTCGACCATGATATCGTCCCCGTGATGCAGGGTCGGTGCCATCGATTCGCCATCGACACGGATCAGCGAGAGGTTCGCAGGATCAAGCCCCTGTTTGCGTAGCCATTTTTCGTCAAAGCCGATCTTTCCGGCCAGTGTTTCGACATCGTTCATGGCCCCCGGCCCAGCCGACGCACCCACGGCGAGTTTGGGGATAAGCCGCATCTCCGGTTTGGCCGACAAGGGCGCAACGCCGCCCAACAAGCGTTCGTCCACCCCGAAATAGCGTGCCAATATGCCGCGTTCGATTTCCGGCAGGCGCTTGGGCGTGCCCCGCTTGATATATTGCTGGATATAGGCCGCATTGCGACCGACCAATTTGGAAAGTCCCGCATAATCGTCACCGCTTTGAACGATTAGCCGATCCAGAAATGCACGCGGGTCGTCATCCATCATATTTGCTCCAAACCGGAAGGAAATTTCCTAGACTTGTAGGATTTCTCCTATCACATTTGTTCTTTATTTGTTCCAAATGATTCGGGCAAGCAAAACCCGGTCGCACTCGGAGGAGAAGTCATGCACATAAAACATCTGGTTGAGCGTTTTTTACGTGAAAAGAACCTGCCCCCCACAAAATTTGGCCGGTTGGCGGCGCATGACCCGCGACTTGTACTCGATATGCGGATGGGCCGGGAAGTTAGACCCGAAATGGAGTTAAAATTGCGCCAGTACATCGCGGCATATCCTTCCACCGATCAAATAGTCCGGAACAAAGCCGCATGAGTCGCGGCAAGAGTCTGCCAAAGTTGCTGCGCGAACTGGAGCGGCTGTTACCGCATGGGCAATGGCGTTTGGCGCAGGAACGGCCATGGTTCAGCCTGACCTTTTCCGGCGTGCAAATGTCACTGGCTTACACGCCCGATGCGCCGTGCAAGACGGAGGAGGTTGCCCGGATTCTGGAGGATCACGCATTCAGCCTGCATAGCCAGATTGTCGCCGATATCGCCGTGGAGGCGGAAGTGGCGGGGGCTGGTGCCTTGGTGATCGCGATGTTGGTGTTGGATGTTTAGCGCGGGACGGTTTTTCGTCAGAAGGAATCTATTACCGCGCCGTCCCGTTCATCCGGTTCAGGGTTGCGAGCGCGGCGGCAAGGGCGGAATCCATATCATCATCCTTGACCACGAAATCGGGCACGATCTCCAACGAAGGTCGGCCATCGCGTGTGGGTTCGAACGTCACATCCACTTCCGCGATTTCTTCAATATCGGCAATATCATCATGCACGGGCTGCACGACTGTTCGCGACGCGAGTTGCGTCGCCACGATTTCCAGTTCGGTAAGTTGCTTTTGCCGATCGGCCACTGCAGCCTCAAGCTGGGCCACCATCTCGGCCAATGTCGGCTCGATATCCTGTTTGACCGACAATGGCGATACCATGACCGGATCTGAAGAAACTGCTGCGGCTTCGTCCACAACTATTTCAGACTGTGGGTCTGGCGTCATTTCCGTTGCAATTTCAGCAAGATCGATAACCGGCAAATCCTGGTTGGCGAACAACGGACGGCGCGGAGGTGCGTCCGGATGGGTGTCACCGTTCCGCAATTTGGGTAGATCCGAAAGCTCGGTTATGTCGCTGTCATCATGCACCCATGGCATTTTAGGAATGGACAGGCTGGGCATTTTCAAGCGCGCCAAACGCGACGCTACTTTCGCGTCTTCTGGCTCATTCGCCCAATCGGGTATTGGTTCTTCAACCTCGATACGCTTTACCGATGCAGTGCCGAAATGCAGAAGTGCATAGACCAGCACCGCCAACGTAAACGCACCTGCCCCAAAAGCAAAAAGCGCGCGCGCGGTGTCACCCAAAGGTGCGCGTGCCGCGGGAATCATCTCCGAAAGGCCGGTTGATCCTGTGGCAATTTCCAACAATCGAACGGGCAGGAACATGATGGTTACAGACACAATTATCGCCCCGGCCATCGCAAGCATTATGGCTCTTATCTGGCTATTTGAGACTGCTTTTGACATCTATTCATCCTGTTGAGTCGCCCGTGCTGTTACGCAGCGCGAGCAATTGCCTTATCCCCTATCAGCAAATGGTAAACAGGATCGTAACGATAAATATTCTTATGCCAACTGCGTTCTTCGTTCACGAACTGTCGAGCGGTTGCCTTGATGTCATCCCAATTGGCGCGATTGTCGAAAAGCCTGTTGATCGATTTTGCCAGATCAAGCGGATCATCGGCGGCAAATAAGGTGCCGGTTTTATTGTGCTCGATCAATTCCTTATGGCCACCCACATCGGACGCTGCGACCAGCCGCCCCTGCGCCATTGCCTCCAAAGGTTTCAGCGGCGTGACCAGATCGGTGAGCCGCATGCGTTTGCGAGGATAGGCCAGTATATCGACCAGGCTGTAATAACGCTCGACCTGTTCATGCGATACGCGACCGGCAAAATGGATCCGGTCGGCGCACGGCGACGCCTTGGATTGCGCTCGCAACGCTTCTTCCATCGGGCCGCCACCAACCAACAGCAAATGCGCCTCATTCTTCATCAGCGGCATCGCTGCGATCAGGTCGTCGAGCCCTTCATAATCGTAAAAACTGCCGATATATCCGATCACATCCTTACCGGTCAGGCCAAGGTTGGCGGCCAGTTCCGCATCGGCGGGCGTTGGCGATCCGAACAGTTCCAGATCAACACCATTGGGCGAGATCGTGATTTTCTGAGGCGCTACACCGCGGGTGACGAGATCGTTCTTCAATCCTTCGCAAATGACCGCCACGGCATCGGCCTGGCTTATCACATAATTTTCGAGTGCACGGGTCAGCCGGTATTTCGCCGACCCTTCGCTTCCGGTGCCATTCCCGACGGCGGCATCTTCCCAAAAGGCGCGTATTTCATAGACCAGTGGCAATCCTAAACGATGCGCGGCACGCGCTGCGGCCAACCCGTTCAGTGCGGGGGAATGGGCGTGCAGAATATCAAAAGGCCATTTTGCATGAAGCGCGACGATGGCGTCGGCCAGCACCGCGATCTCACGCCATTCACGCAGCGGCGATGGCCCGGAAACAGCCGCCAAAGTGCGGTGGAATTTCAGGCCTTCGACGGTTTCATCCAGACTATCGGGTATCTGGCCATGCTGATATTGGCGAACGCCGGTAATTCCGGCCACTTCCCAACCGGCAACGACCTGCGCCTTCATAATGGCGCGGGTGCGAAACGTGTATCCGCTGTGCAGCGGCAGGCTGTGATCGAGAACATGAAGAATGCGCGACATGGGCCAAATCCCTGCCATAAAAGGATTAACGTGGCGTCAACCCGCTGCGGATATAACGCCGCAATGATGTGCGAATTCGGGGCGATGGGGATGGAACCCCGATGATCGACAATTTTTCGATATTACTGAGTCACGTCCTGCTCGCCATCGCTTTGTGGCGCCTGATGAACAGACCCGATCTCGATCACGAAGATCCGCCAGTCCAGGATGAAAAGCCCACCGGATTTGGACAGCGCAATCGTCCGGTTTCAGCTACCCGAAAAGCAGTGCCTGATGCGTGACCTGATCTTTGTCGCTTACATCGTGCTTATCATGTTGCTGGCGTTGAAGCGGCCGTTCCTGTTCACGCTTGTCTATGCCTATGTGGACATAGTCTCGCCGCAGCGGCTCAGCTATTTCCTGTTGAACTCGGTGCCCTTGTCGCTGATTCTATTCGCGCTGGCCTTTCTGGGTTTCGTCCTTGGTGACGATAAAAAAAATGTACGCATATCACCACGCTGGCTCCTGCTGATCCTGCTTCTGGGGTATTGCGGGTACACCACTACGGTCGCGGTCGAACCGGTTGCGGCGCTCGATAAATGGAATTGGGTGTGGAAAGCCCTGGTATTTGCATCATTCCTGCCGCTGACACTGCACACACGGCTGCGGATCGAAGCCACGGTGTTGACGTTGGTGCTGTGTGTTTCAACATTGATCGTAACCGGCGGCATCAAAACAGCGGCGGGTGGCGGCGGCTATGGGTCGCTGGTGATCCTGGTCGACGACAATAGCGGCCTGTTCGAAGGCAGCATCATATCGTGCGTCGCCATCACGATCATCCCGCTGATCCTCTGGCTCGCCAAGCATGGGACGATTTTCAAACCCGAGTGGAAAGTGCGCGTCTATGCCGCATGCCTGATCTTCGCCTGCCTGCTGATCCCTGTAGGCACGCAGGCACGCACGGGCATTGTGTGCATTGCGGTGCTGGGCATATTATTGCTCCGCTATGTCCGGCACCGGATGCTCTATCTCGGCGCGGTCGCGCTGGTCGGGCTGGCGGCGGTGCCGTTCCTGCCGTCCAGCTTCACGAACCGCGCTGACACCATCAAAAATTACAAAGCCGACGAATCCGCCTCCACCCGCCTCGCCGTCTGGGCGTGGACATGGGAATATGTGAAGGAACATCCGCTGGGCGGCGGCTTTGATGTCTATCGCCAGAACCGCATCCGTTACGATATGGAACAACGTGCCAATCCCGACGCGCCATTGCCTGCCGATCTGCCAGCGGTGCGTGAAGTGGTCGACGAGGGCCGCGCCTTCCATTCGAGCTATTTCGAAATGCTGGGGGAACAGGGCTTTCCCGGGCTTCTCATGTGGCTCATCATCCATTTCGGCGGCGTCTGGCGGATGGAAGTCATAAGCCGCCTTTACCGCAAACGGAACCGCCCCGACGAAGCCTGGGTCGCGCCGCTCGCCACCGCCTTGCAGAACAGCCAGATCGTCTATCTGGTCGGCTCGCTGTTTGTGGGCATCGCGTTCCAGACATTTTTCTACATGCTTATCGCCCTGCAGATCGGTTTTGACACCTATCTGGCACGGCGCCGCAAGGAAGCTGCGTGGCTGCCTTTGACCGGCCGGAGCAAACTGGCGCAGGGATAAGGGGTTTGGGGACTGTCCCAAAACCCACACGCAAAAGAGCAAAGCCCGACAACTTGCATTGTGCAGGTCGACGAACCTCCGTAAAGCCAGCACATGTCTACACCGCCCCCTACGCCACCCCCACGCTTTGACCCCGATACCTTAATCCCCCGCCTTGAATCCTATTGGACCGCGCTTGTGGCTTGGGTGCAGGGCAATGCCGTGGAACTTGGGCTCGCCGTGATCGCCGCCGTGGTCGTGTTCCTCCTGCTTAGCTGGCTCAAGCGCGTCGCGGCCAAGATCGCGCGTGAAAGCGAACAGCGCGCCGAACTGAAATCGATCATCGCCCGCACGTTGGCACGGACCAGCAAATTTTTCCGTGTGATGGTCGCGGTCGAGGTCGTCAACCGATCCGCCAATGCGCCCGAGGCATTGACCCGCTTTGTGGATGTTTTGTTCACTATCGCGGTCACTATCCAGATCGCGGTGTGGCTGCGCGAGATCATTCTCGGCCTGATCGAACGGCGCGTGAGCGAAGGCCAGCATGAACGCGATACGCTGGCGAGCGCGATGGTTCTGATCCGTCTGTCAGTCAGCTTTGCACTCTTCGCAATCGCCACCATCGTCATTCTCGACAATCTGGGCGTCAATGTAACCGGTCTGGTGGCCGGACTTGGCGTCGGTGGTATCGCCATCGGCCTTGCCGCGCAGGGGATATTTTCCGACCTGTTCGCGGCTATTTCGATTATCTTCGACAAGCCGTTCAGGCGCGGTGACGTTATTTCTTACGACACAACAACGGCAAGGGTCGAAAAGATCGGTATGAAAAGCACGCGCCTACGCGCACTTACCGGGGAAGAAAAAATTATTGCCAACGGCAAGCTTTTAGAGAAGGAAATTACGAATAACACTCTCACAGTGTACCGACGGATCACATTCCATTTGGGCGTGGTCTATCAGACAACGACCGACACGGCAGATCGAGTACCAGTCATATTGAGGGAAATCGTCGAAGCAAATGATTCGGTTTTCATTCGCGGGAGCTTTGTGAATTTCGGAGCAAGCTCGCTTGACTTCGAACTACTTTTCGACGTGATGAGCGACGATGTCGACGTGGCCTATGCAAAAAGGCACGTTATTGGATTGGAAATCATCCGGCGGTTTGCCGCCGAAAACATTGAATTTGCTTATCCAACGCAAACAACTTTCACTGCTGCGCCAGATGGTACGATGATTATGCCATACGCTGCCATCCCTGAATCACTTACAGTAAAGCGACCCGCAAAATCGTCAGGACGCTCACCCGCCGGTGCCGTCCCGAAAAGCTGAAGCACCTCTATGCGGGTTTGCAAGCCAAGCATGCCGTAACGGCAAAAGCTTGAGGCTTGTAATGCCGGTTTAATCGGGCCACGATGCTGCAAAATATATTGGAGAAGGATTGCTTATGACCACCATCACCCCAGCCGAACTCGCGACCAAAGTCGGCGAAAAAATCGGGACATCCGAATGGATTCTGGTCGATCAGGAAATGATCAACAAATTTGCCGACGCCACCGGCGATCACCAGTTTATTCACGTCAACGAAGAGATGGCAAAGATGACGCCATTCGGCGGCACGATCGCGCATGGCTTTCTGACATTATCGCTGTTCCCTGTGATGTCCGCGAAATCAGACAGCCCCCGTATCGAGGGCGTGAAGATGGGCGTCAACTATGGCGGCAATAAAACCCGTTTTCTCGCGCCCGTCCGTTCCGGCAAGCGCGTGCGCGGCCACTTCAAGCTGCTTGAGCTTGTCGAAAAGCGCCCCGGCCAATGGCAGCAGACGCTTGAATTCACCGTCGAGATTGAAGGCGAGGACAAACCTGCCCTTCAGGCCGAATGGATCAGCCAGTTTTTCGTATAGTCTTAATTTCAAGGAACCACCCCCATGCGTGATGCAGTAATCGTCTCCACCGCCCGTACCGCCATTGGCAAAGCCTATCGCGGCGGATTTAACGCCACATCCGGCCCGACACTGGGCAGCTATTCTTTGGCAGCCGCGGTCGAGCGCGCCGGTATCGAAGGCGGCGAAATCGACGACGTCCTTTGGGGCTCCGCGCTGCAACAGGGCACGCAGGCGGGCAACCTCGCCCGTCAGGTCGTTCTGCGCGCTGGATTGCCGATCACGGTATCCGGCATGACCATGGATCGCCAATGCTCATCGGGCCTGATGTCGATCGCGACGGCAGCCAAGCAGATTATCGTCGACAATGTCGACATCATGGCCGCCGGTGGCCAGGAATCGATCAGCCTTGTGCAGACCAAGGAAATGCGGGTTGCCCCCGACCGCGACCTGATCGCGATGCACCAGAATGTCTATATGCCAATGCTGCAAACCGCCGAAGTGGTTGCCAAGCGTTATGGCATCGGTCGCGATGCGATGGACGAATATGCCCTCCAGTCGCAACAACGTACCGCTGCTGCTCAGGCCGCCGGCTATTTCGACGCCGAAATCGTGCCTGTCACCACCACCATGAATGTGACCAACAAGGAAACCGGCGAAGTCAGCCAGAAAGAAGTCACCATTGCCAAGGACGAAGGCAACCGCGCCGACACCCAATTGGCAGGACTACAGGCGCTTCAGCCGGTGCTTGGCCCCGACATGACCATCACCGCCGGCAACGCCAGCCAGTTGTCCGACGGTTCGTCGGCCAGCGTGCTGATGGAAGCCAAAGTCGCTGAAAAGAAGGGCCTCAATCCGCTCGGCCGTTATGTCGGCATGGCCGTCGCCGGCACCGAGCCCGATGAAATGGGTATCGGCCCTGTCTTCGCCATTCCGAAACTGCTGCAGCGTTTTGGCCTGAAGATGGACGATATCGGCATCTGGGAACTGAACGAAGCCTTTGCTGTGCAGGTGCTTTATTGCCGCGACAAGCTCGGCATTCCGGGTGAACTGCTGAACGTCAATGGCGGCTCGATCTCGATCGGCCACCCTTATGGCATGACCGGCGCACGTTGCACCGGCCACGCCCTGATCGAAGGCAAGCGCCGCGGTGCCAAATATGGCGTCGTCACAATGTGCGTCGGCGGTGGCATGGGCGCGGCAGGGCTGTTCGAAATTTTCTGATTTCCTGAAAGGAAAACAATATGTCTGCCATAGGGGTGATCGCGACGCTGACCGTCGCCGAAGGAAAGAACAGCGAATTTGAAGCCGTGTTTGCCGAGTTGGCCGCGGCCGTACGTGCGAATGAACCAGGCAACGAATTCTATTCGCTGACCCGGTCCAAAACGGATGCCCAGATCTACAAGGTGTTGGAACGCTATGTTGATCAGGCTGCGTTGGATACGCACGGCAAAACCGAATATTTTAAAGCTGCGGGTCTTAAACTGGCACCCTGTTTGGCGGCCGCCCCCGTTATCGAGTATCTCGACGCGTTTTAGCAGTAAGTTTTTGAGAAATACCCGACTAGTCGGGAACAGCTTCGTGAATTGCTTGTTTCCTTTTATCCAAAGGAGACAAGCAATGACGAATGAACTCGAGATCAAGGAAAAATTCTGGAAGGCCCTCAAATCCGACAGGACCATGTTCCTTGACCTTGCCGAAGGCGAGGATGGCCATGCACGGCCAATGACCGCGCAACTCGATGATGAAGGGCTGGAAGGCAATCTTTACAGCGGTCCGATCTGGTTTTTCACTTCAACGGAAAGCGGACTGTATCAGAAAATCACACAGGAAGCCCGCGCCATGGCGCACTTTACCTCGAAAGGGCATGACGTGTGGGCGACGGTACACGGAACGCTGACGACGACGCGCGACCGGGCGATTATCGATCGGCTGTGGAACCGTTTTGTCGCGGCCTGGTATGATGGCAAGGACGATCCCAAGATCGCTTTGATCCGTCTCGACCCTGAAAATGCCGAAATCTGGATCGATGCTTCAAGCGTCGTTGCAGGCATCAAGATGCTGCTCGGGATCGATCCGAAAGAGGATTACAAGAACAAGGTCGCAGAAGTGAGCTTATAAATTATCTGCGGGCGGGGATATCTTCCCGCCCGCAAATATAAAGCCTGCGTCCCGGTCCTCGGCGAGCAGCGCAGGACCATCAAGGTCGACCCAGTCGGCGTCCTGTCCAACCAGAAAAGCAGGCGCGATGCCAAGGCTGGTCGACAGCATGCATCCAACCATAGTCTTCATGCCGGCGGCCTTCGCTGCCGCCGAAATCTTCAACGCCTCCGTCAGCCCGCCTGCCTTGTCGAGTTTGATGTTCACTCCGTCGTAATAAGGTGCCAGACGGGCAACATCGGCTGCGCTGTGGCAGCTTTCATCCGCAATCAAAGGCAAAGGTGCCCGGACGCCAGCCAACAACGCGTCCTGTCCCGCAGGCACCGGCTGCTCGATCATCTCAACCCCCAGATCCGCAAGTGCCGCTGCTTCGGCAGCGATATCGAGATGTCCCCAGCTTTCATTGGCATCCACGATGAGCCGAGCCTCGGGCGCACCCGATTTGACAGCAGCGACGCGGGCGTAATCGTCCTCGCCGGTCAGCTTCAGCTTCAGCAGCCCGAAACCTTTCGCCGCCGCATTAGCCGCATCTCTCTCCATCAAGGCAGCTTCGCCCAGCGATATCGTAAAGGCCGTCAGGAGTGGCCGGGGCGGATGCTTCAGCCCCGCAAATTGCCACAGTGGCTGGCATGCCGCTTTGGCCACCAAATCCCAAAGCGCACAATCGAGAGCGTTACGCGCCGCGCCTGCGGGAAGAAGATGCTGAACCTGCTTACGGGCCTCATCTGCGTCAAGCGGCTCAAGCGCAGGCAGCACAGCTTCGACCTGTGCCAGGCAATTTTCCGCCGTTTCCCCGCGATAATAGATTGCGGTACCTTCGCCCAATCCAACATGGTTGCCGTCACTCACCGCGACAACCAGAACATCCACAAAAGTTTTCGCGCCGCGCGCGATGATGAACTGCCCGGCCACCGGCCAGCGCTCAATTGCAGCACTTATACGTAAAGACATCGCCCCACCCACTTTTGTGTCCGAATGCAGACTGGCCATATAAACGGACCAATGCAAGCCGGGTTTACCCTCACTTGGTATTTCTGTTCATAAAACATGGGAGTTTTCTGAACGAAAGCTGACAAGTCAATTCAGGATCGTGCAACGACGAATCACTTATTCAGTCCCTGTCAGGCGGGAAATCCCCCGTACCGGCAAAGGAGAATGACGATGAATATTCTGACCAAAAGCTTGCTAAGCGCCGGAGCTGCTGCTGCAGCTTTGGTAAGTGTATCCGCACCTGCACAGGCGCGCGACCGGTATGACCGTGACAATATCAGTGCCGGTGAAGTGATTGCCGGTGCGGTTGTTCTGGGCGGTTTGGCCGCTGTTATTGCCGCATCGGAAAATGACCGCGGATATGACCGTCGTTATGACCGTGGGAACAATTATGACTATAACCGTGCGGGCTTTGGCTACAACAACCGCTATGGCGGTGGCCGGTCTGCGGTGAACCTGTGCGTGAATGGCGTTGAAAACTGGGCCAACCGGTATAGCCGTTCCGACGTTACCCAGATCCGTGACATTGAACGCACCCGTTACGGCTATCGCGTCAAGGGTAATGTAGTCGTGAAGGATGGCTGGCGCGGGAATAACCGGGGTTATGATGGCTACAACCGTGACGACCGCGACGGCCGCCGCTATGGCGGAGGATATCAGGGCGGCTATAACCGTGGCTACGACAAGGGCCGGTTTACCTGCTATGTCGAACGCGGACGGGTTGTCGACATCGACTATAGCGGGCTTGATCGCTGGCGTTAATTTGGGGCGACAGCCGCTTTCGGTAACGAGGGCGGCTGTTCCCATTATTCAATCAAAATAACAGGAGGCATAAAAATGGGACATTTTCACAAAAGCGCGCTGGCCATTGGCACAGCCGCGATTTTGGCAACATCGGTCACTCCAGCCATGGCGGCGGTTTCATTGGATCGGGGGCACTCCGTTCTGAAATCCGCCGGCGAATATGATGGCTGGGGCCGACGTCACCGCTATCGACACCGCGACCGTGTCGATGGCGGTGACATTTTGGCGGGCATAGCCATATTGGCCGGTATCGCGATCGTCGCCGATGCCGCGAGCAAAAGCAGCAAGAACGGGCAGGATGATAATCGCTATCCAACCCAGGACCGCTCATATGAGATTGAACCGGATAATGATCGCGAAACGAGGCAAGACGCCGGGCGCTCGAACGATGTTGCGAGCGCGGTCGAGGCTTGCACAAGCGCAGCGCAAAGGGACGGCGCGCGCGTAGACGAAATCCGCAATGTCACCCGCGACGGAGCAGGCTGGCGCGTCGAAGGGCGCGTGTCAGGCGGCAACGATAATGATGATGAATTCACCTGCGGCGCCACCAATGGCGAGGTCGACTTCGTCCAATTTGGCGACGGCGATATTTAGGAAATAAGGGGAGGGGCAGCGACGGTGAGGTTCGCGCGCGACCTCCCCCTCTCCACTTCGTCTAATGGCTAAAGCCATAAGACTGCGTACCTCTCCCCTAAAGGAGAGAGGGGAATACCGCTTTACCTCTCCCCTTCAGGGGAGAGGATACGAAGCCTGGCCGACAGGCCTAGGCGCAGTTGGAGAGGGGCTCGGCGGCCGCCATCACACTCCGGATTTTAACAGCCAGTCGTGGAAAATCTTGACCGCCCGTTGCTTGAGCGCGCGCGGGCGACACACGAACCAATAGCTATAAGGGCTTTCGACCTCGATATTGAACAGCCGCGTCAGGCGCGGGTCGCGGGCGTCGGAAAAATGGCTGCCGTGCATGATTGCAACGCCCAGCCCGTTCGCCGCCGCCTCCAGCATCAACTGGCCACTGTCGATGGTGTCGATGGCCAGCGGTTTCAGCCGCGGCTGGCCGACTGCTTCACGCCATGCGTCAAAAATCATCGGCATATCACTATGCACCATGACGGTATGTTTACTCAGGTCTGCCGGGGTTTTGATGTCTTGTTCCCTGGCCCATTCTTCGGACGCAATCGCGAACACCACATTCCGGTCAAGCCGCACGCTGTATAATTTGGGGTCTACGTCCGCCGCGATGATGATGGCGGCATCGACGACATCGCCCAATAGGTTTTCGGCGTGGCCGGATGTATCGACATCGATGTGCAGTTTGGGAAATGCTTTACGCAATGCAGGCAGCTTGGGAACCAGCCGATGGGTCCCGAACAAGGGCAGGACGCCGAGTCGCAGCCGATATTCACCGCCGCGCCCGGCCAGTTCCTCGACCGCTTCGGCCATTGCATCCATCGCGGGTTCCACCGCCGCCAGCAAAGCCTCGCCATCAGCATTGATGACCATTGCTTGCGCGCGCCGGTCAAACAACGGCTTTCCGATGAAATCCTCAAGGCCCTTTATGCGTCGGCTTAGCGCGGGCGGGGATAACGAAAGCTCACTGGCGGCGGCTTTGGCCGAGCCGAGTTTTGCAACACGCAAAAATGCTTCGAGAGAGCGCAAGGGGGGTAAACGACGCATCACAACCTCCTAGAGAATTGTCGCGGCGCAACAAATACAGGTTTTTCATCGCATTGGCCCAAAGCACGCGATTTTTCGTTCAGAAATCCCTATTATGCAGTTGCACTTTACGCAACCTAAATTGCATTGTTCGCACTTGCACAATAATTGAAACGATGGCATATCGAACATGCCTTATAGGCATCCTCTCCTAAAAACTTATTCAGGGTCGGCTCCGGTCGACCCTTTTTTTATGGTTTTTCAGATGATTGTACCACCAACGCCCGCCGTCCCCACAGAATCAGGAACAGCAACGCGGCTCCGGTCAGGATGAAGGTTGCAGGTTCCCAAAGGTCAAGCAACGCCACTCCTATCGCAGGTGCAACAATATAAGCCGCACCGCTGATCGAAGCGATTTTGCCCGCGACATCGCCTTGTTCGTGCCGTCGTACGGCGAGCGACGCGCCCGCCGTGAATCCTGGCCGAAACAGGCCGAACCCCAAAGATGCAATCGCAAAGCCGGTGCTGATGCCGTAAAAATCCTGACTGACACCGGTTAGACCGACCCCGATCAGGGCGAGTACAGACCCCAGCAAAACCGAACTGCGCGGAGCCAGTGACAGAATCGGAATCAAGCCCCATTGGGCCAGCAGCGTCGCCATCGCACCGATCAGCATCACTGATCCACCGGCCTGCACCGCTTCCCAAGGACGATCATGAAGGCCGAGCCGGTCGCGCACCAGAAATCCGACAACGCCCAGCAATATCGCTTGTGCATGGCCGCCAATCAGCCCGGCAATCAACCAGGGCAACATCCGTTCATCGCGCCACGGCAGGCGCACTTCTGTGTCGGGCAGAACCGAATCGAGCGCCTGACCATCGGCCTGTTCAGGTTCGGGCGAATTCATCGATGCCGAATTGGGATAAGCCGCAACCGCACCGCGCGCCGCAAATCTGGGCGTATCATTGGGCAACTTCACGTGTAACGCCACCAGCACGGCAACCCCGAAAGCGGCAAACATGATCAGCGGGCCGGCAAGGCCGAACGGCGGGAACAACAGATAATGCGCCACCGCCGGGCCAATGACAGTGCCAACGCCAAAAGAAGATGCCAGCATCGACAGCGCCTTGGTCCTCTCCTCCCGCTCTGTCCGGGCAGCGACATAGGCCTGAACCGCGGGCGGCGCAGCGGACCCGAAGCCGCCATACAGGCTGCGGAACAAGGCGAAGAGGACAAAAGTCGTCACGGGTCCGATCCAGCCCGCAAGCCCAATCCACAACACCGCCCCGCACAGCCCCATAGATGCAATGAAACCGATCACGCCAACGCTCATCAACTGCTTGCGGCCGCGACGGTCGGACATTCTTGCCCATTTTGGCGCGGTAATCACCCACAGCAAGGCCGACCAGCTAAACGCCAGGCTGACCCACACATCGGGCATTTGCAGTTCGCTGGCTATGGCAGGCAGTGCCGACTGCATCGCCGTGTTACCGGCGGCAGCGACCAGCATGACAAGGAACAGGACGACGACGCGGCTGTTGGAAATGGCGGGGACGGCGCTCATGATTTTTCCCAGTCATAACTGCGGGTGACTTGCGCGACGTGCAGGGTATAACTGGTGTACCAACGGTCGCGCCCTGCATCGCGAATGGCGGCGTGTTCGGGGTGATCGCGCCACGCCTTGGCATCGGCATCGCTGCGCCAATAGCTGACCGTAATCCCAAGGCCGTCATGACCGCGCACAGATTCCATACCCATATAGCCCGGCTGCTGCGCCGCCGAGGCATCCATCGCGGTTGCGGCGGCGGCATAGCCCTCGTCGTCATTACCGGTCCGCTGTGCGATGAAAATCACGGATATCGTACCTAAAGGAAGCTTGCCCATGCGCAGGGCATAGAACCTATTTATCAGGCGTTGCAACCCGTCGAAAACTTATTTTGACCGATTGCAGTTGCAATCGCCGTCGCGATTTGCGAGGTCGCGGAACTGTAATGGAACTGTTAAATGCCCCTGTCCACCTTTGCGAAAAAGCCGCTGCTCGACCGTGCAAAGGCGCGCCTGAACCGCTTTTTGGGTCCGTGGGGGGTGTTTATGAAAGGCTTTTTGAAGCATCCGGTGATGGTTGGGGCGATCATTCCGTCTTCGCACCACACGGTTGCCAAAATGCTGGCGCCGGTGGATTGGGGCAATACCAAATTGTTTGTCGAATATGGCCCCGGCATCGGGACATTTTGCCAGCCGGTGCTCGATCGTCTGCGGCCCGATGCGACCTTGCTGGTGATCGATCTCAATGCCGATTTTATCGATTATCTCCGCAAGAATATCCGCGACAGCCGCTTCATTGCGGTCCACGGGTCTGCGGCCTGCGTGAACGATATTATCGCGCAGTTCGGATTCAAACACGCCGATTACATTCTTTCGGGGCTACCTTTTTCGACTTTGCCGGACAATCTGGGGCCGGTCATTGCAGAAAATACGGCCAAGGCATTGCGGCCGGGCGGGGCGTTTCTGGTGTACCAGTACCGCGCCCGCGCCCGTGCTTTCATGGCACCTTATTTCCGCAACATCGACAAAGGCTATGCATTAAGAAACGTCCCGCCATGCCATTTGTTTTGGGGCTGGAAAGAATGAATCCAGACTGCACTCATTTGCAGCGGTAATTTTTCCGCTCGATATGGCGGCCCAATAAAGCTCCGCCAGCCGCACCCAATATGGTGCCAACTGTCTTGTCACCGCTTCCCGCAATTGCGCGGCCCAGCAAACCACCGCCAGCGGCCCCGATAATCAACCCGGTCGTACCATCGTTGCGCTTGCAATAATATGTACCGTTGCGACCTTTCCAGATGCGGTCACCTTCGTCGATACGTTCGGCCTGACGGTCTTTTTTCAGCGCAAGTGCGCTGGTGGCAGGCGTGGCGACAGCCAAAATTGCGGCCAGAAGAACAATTTTTTTCATTATATACCCTTTTTCATTTTATACGGCGAACCGACTCTTAACAACTCAGGCTGAACCTTTGTTGCACGACCTGTTCAGAAAAGGATGAAATGGGCGGTACTTGCGTTGAGAGATGTTCATCGGCCCTCTACGGAAGTTCGCCGAAAATGTTCTATGCGACACTTGCCTGCCGGGCAAAAAGGTCGCACAGACAATCCATGGCTAACATCATCGCATTTCTGTTCGGACTTATCGCTCTCATTCTTGCTGTCATCGGTTTCATTCCGCTGCTCGGCTGGCTGAACTGGTTGATTATATTGATCGCTGGCGTCGGCGCTATATTCGGTTTTGTTTCGGAAAAAAACGCAGGCCGCAACTTCTGCCTCGTGGTGATGGCCATTTGCGCGCTGCGCCTGTGGATCGGCGGCGGCATTATTTAAGCCGCGTGCCCGCTAGAACGGGGACAGCATGACCGATAAAAGCGAAACCCCGCCGCCCAACGGCCTGCCCTTTGCCCTGGCCGCCTATCTGATATGGGGATTTGTCCCCGTTTATTTCAAATTGCTTGGCCATGTTCCGCCTGCCGAAATTGTCGCGCAACGGATTTTATGGTCAATCCCGCTCTTGCTGGTCATCATGTATTTTCGGACGCAACTGGGCGAATATGCGGCCATTTTCCGACACCGCGCCCATTTACGCAATCTCATCGCATCGGCAATTCTGATCGCGCTCAACTGGCTGATTTTTATATGGGCGGTGTCGACCGACCATATATTGGCGGCGAGCCTAGGCTATTATTTGACCCCGCTGGTCAATGTCCTGCTAGGCCGGATGTTTCTGGGTGAACGCTTGCTGCCCATGCAACTGGTGGCGGTCGCAGTCGCCGCATTAGGGGTTGCGATATTGATCGGCGATGCGCTCGATACATTTTGGGTATCAGTGTCGCTGGCGTGCAGTTTTGGAATATATGGCCTGATCCGCAAGATAACACCGGTGGGCTCGGTCCCCGGACTGGCCGTGGAAACGACTTTGCTGGCCCCATTGTCGCTCGTAGCGGTTATATGGTTTGCGACCAATGGCACCGGCGGCTTTGGCGATGACGGGGCAACAACAGGGCTTTTGATATTATCAGGCGCAGTGACCGCCATCCCCTTATTGCTGTTCGCGACGGCAGCGCGGCGGATGAGCTACGCCAGCCTCGGTTTCGTCCAATTTCTTTCGCCGACCATCGGATTTCTGCTCGGGGTGTTCGTGTACAACGAACCGCTCAGTTCGACCAAACTCGCCTGCTTCATCCTGATCTGGATCGGCATCGCCATCTTCTGTATCGACGCCTTGCGAACCTACCGCGCGGGCAAGGCTTAGGGGAAAGCGTCAGCCCCGATATACCCACCCGAGCGTTTCGCCTGCATGGAAGGGAACGATATTGGTGCCATTGGCGTCGACGGTATCCGGCACAGCGCTCTCCCCGCGGGTCAGCGTGATTGTGCCCTCGTTCAAGGGCAGGCCGTAAAAGCGCGGACCGTTCTCGCAAGCAAAGGCCTCGAACCGGTCGAGCGCACCTTCTTCGTCAAAGACGGTAACATAGCTTTCCAGCGCATAAGGTGCGTTGAAAATGCCCGCGCACCCACAGTCGCTTTCCTTTGCCGATTTGGCGTGCGGCGCGCTGTCGGTGCCGAGGAAATATTTGACGCTGCCCGATGTCGCCGCCTTGCGGAGGGCCAGCCGGTGCGCTTCGCGCTTGGCAACGGGCAGGCAGTAAGCGTGCGGCCGCATGCCGCCTGCGAACATCGCGTTGCGGTTGATATGCAGATGCTGCGGCGTAATTGTCGCGGCGACATTCGGGCCGCATGCGTCGACAAAGGCGGCGGCATCGGCGGTGGTGATATGTTCGAACACGATCTTCAGTTCGGGCAGGTCGCGGACCAGACCTGATAAAGTGCGCTCGATAAACACCGCCTCACGGTCAAAAATATCGACATGGCTGTCGGTAACTTCGCCGTGGATCAGCAAGGGCATACCAATTGTCGCCATCTTTTCCAGCGCGGGCATGATGCGCGCGATGTCGGTCACGCCATGCGCGCTGCCTGTGGTGGCGTGGGCGGGGTAGAGCTTGGCCGCGGTAAACACGCCGGATGCAAAGCCCTGCGCGAGTTCGTCGCCTTGCACATCGTCGGTCAGATAGGCGGTCATCAGTGGCGTAAAATCCACGCCATCGGGCACCGCCGCCAGAATCCGGTCGCGATAGGCGGCGCAGTCTTCGACGCTGGTCACCGGCGGCGACAGGTTCGGCATCACGATGGCGCGGGCAAATTGGCGGGCGGTGTAAGGGACAACGCCCTTCATCACGGCGTCATCGCGGAAATGGAGGTGCCAGTCGTCGGGGCGGCGGATCGTCAAGCTGTCAGTCATCTCTTCCCTTTAGGCGAAGCGGACCCTATCTGTCACCCATGTCCAACCCCCGCCTGTTCGATCGCTCTGTCCTCCGCCTCTCACCCACCGAGGAAGGCGAAGATGTGCGCGGATTTCTGCAAGGTCTGGTGACGCAGGACAGCAAAGGCCCCCTGCCCGCGTGGTCCGGCCTGCTCACCCCGCAGGGCAAGGCCTTGTTCGATTTCATCCTGTGGGACGGGGGCGCGGATATCCTGATCGATTGCGAGGCGCGCGAGGCAGAGGCATTGGCGCGGCGGCTGTCCATATACCGTCTGCGGCGCAAGATCGCGATTGGCGTGGACGACGGGCTCGGCGTCTTTTGGTCACCCGAAGGCGAAGGCGACC
>NZ_JBGSRI010000065.1:0-99958 GCF_041737645.1 Sphingorhabdus sp. | reverse complement strand
CGGTGGCGGCGGCGGCGCAGGCGGGCGCGGCGGCGACGGGGGAGGCGTCGTCGTAGGTGGAGGTGATGGCGGAGGAGTTACAACCGGCGGTGGTGATGGCGGAGGTGGCACTACAACAACAGGAGGCGGAGGTGGCGAGCTCGACGGAGGAGTCCCGCCTGTGCTGCCGCCTGAACCGCCGCCGCCACAACCCGACAGGGCCAAGGCAAAGACAAGTGTAGTGGAACCGACGACAATGCGTCCGCGTTTTTGCATCGAATTGCGACCTCTGATCATATTGATTGAAACCCGTGCCGTTTTTTATTTCTAAGCATCGGGTATTCGAAGTTACCTAATTAGGTGTACGCAACTATGGTTAACATATCGCTAATGAAACTGTGCTTCGGCCACACGTTGTATTTTATCGGTCAGCCGAAAATGCCTATGAACCGCAGATTAACGAGGGTTTTGGCGGATTTTTCCAAGAATATCGTTTAGCTAATATCATTCAATTGGTTAGGGCTACCAAGGCTAAAGATCCACCAATTGTTACAATTCAAGGTCACGGGTCACAACTATTGAACTGATGCCCCTTTTACCTTCCTGGCGTTCCAGTTGTACTACAATATCAATCACGAAACGTGCATATTCTATAACGTCCTGACGGCTTAATCCAATTCCGGATTGCATGACCATAAGCGCAAGCTGTTCAATCGCACCCCTTGGTGAATTGGCGTGGATGGTCGAAAAGCTGCCCGGATGTCCGGTATTGATGGCGCGCAAGAAGCTTACCGATTCAGACCCGCGCAATTCCCCCAGTACAATGCGGTCTGGCCGAAGCCGCAACGCTGCTTGCAACAGGTCGTTCGTGTTGATGCGGGCAACGCCCATGTCGCCTTTCATGGCCACAAGCCCGACCGAATTGGGATGCGACAACCGGATTTCAGGCGTATCCTCAACAAGTACAATACGTTCGGACATGGGCACTTCGGCAAGCAGCGCGTTCAGAAAACTGGTTTTACCGGTCGAAGTCCCGCCACTAATCAAAATGGTTTTACGCGCATGAATCGCTTGCTGCAAAAAAGCGATCGGGTCGCTTTTGGCCAACGTAATCGTTGGTTCGCTGGCGGGCGCCAATTGGTTGGAAAATGCCGAAAGCGGCATTGCCTTGATCTTGTGCCGCCTAATCGCAATTATCCAGTCGCCTCGCGTTGCCGACGGCGCAATGACCTGAACACGGGCGCCGTCTTCCAGCACCGCCGACAATAAAGGGTTTTCCCTGTTGACGCCCTGATTATTCACCCGCGCAATTTGGGTCGCCAGACGTTCGATCAACCGGCTGTCAATCTGCGGCACCAGAAATCGCTCCATCTTGCCAGGGCCGGCGCGCTCGATCCATATTTCGCCCGGCCGGTTTATCAAAACCTCGGTAACATCATCCTGGTTAAGCCAAGGCTGGAGCGGCGCAAAATAAGCCTCGAGATAAGATTCGGCGACTTTGTCGGGAGCGCGGCCAAATGTGTGTTCAGGCTTCATCGTCAAAGACTGGCATCCAGGGCGGTCGAAAAATCAAGATCGCGCGCGACGAAAATCTTGACCGCCTGTCCTTGCGTAACCCGGATTGTCGGGGGAATGTTGGCGTTGCTCTGCGCGGCCACTGATGCGGCACTGGTGCCCGATGCAATAACGACCCCGTCGTTTGATCGCGAACCCAATGCGCCGACAACGGACAATAAAATCGCGGCGCCAAAACGCTGGAAGAAATGGCTGTTCACTTTGCCCGGAAGGCCGGTTTCACCGGCACCGTCAGTTCCGGGCGAACCAAGGTCAATCGAGACACCATCGGGCCGGATCGCACGCGTCCATATGACATAGGCCCGAGTCTGTCCCGCAGCGACGCCGCTTTTATACTGGCCGATCAGGCGCGATCCGCGCGGCAAAAGCACGGTCTTATTGTCAAAACTGCGAACGTCCTGGCTCACAAAGGCCCGGGTATAGCCCGGCAAGTCGGAATTGATCGCGGTTTCAAGCACTGCCGGAATCAGCGTGCCCGCCACAATAGTGGCCGCAGGGTTCGCCATTGGCGTGGCGCTGCTGCTTCCCTCTTCGCCCGCCCTCAAGCCAAAGAGTTCGTCGTTATTCAGACCGACGGGGGTTGTGGGAATATCGCCCGATGCCCCCTGACGGCTCGCGTTACGGCGTTGCAGCCGGTCTGCATATTCATCCAGAATAAGCGCAGGCGAACGCGGATCGGTGGTTCGGGGCTCAAAGTTCGAAGTCAATGCCGATGGCGCTTGCACCACCGAAACCGGCGGCGGTGTCATAGGCGGCATCCCTTGACCAGCCGTCCCAGTTCCTGCTTGCACGCCCATTACCGAATTGCCCAAGGGATCGACTAGCGTAACAGCATTTTGCGGGACCGATGGTGGCTGCAAATCGGCGATGGCAGGCATTTCCTCTTCCTGCTTTGGCTGCGGACTCGCGGTTTGCCGTGCATCGGTCATCAAATATAAGGTCAGTGCGCCCAACGCGACGGCACCGAACATTCCGCCCCAAATCGCAAAGCCGTCTTTCCCGCGCTTTTGGCTCGCAACGACGGGGAATCGGTTGGTCGAAGCCTCTTCAAGACTGTCGCCATCAAGCATGGTCCTGGGATCACGCTCATCATGGATGCCTTTCGTGATCGTCTTCAATTCCCGGACTCCAGTTTAGACATATCAGCGTCGGGCAGCGTTATTCTGTCCAACCTGGCTTTTGCTTTGCCAAGCCTTAGCATGATCGCGCTCGGCACGAAATCGATCACGAAATAATCATTTTGGGAAAGCTGGTTGACCAAGCCTTCCGTGCCATCGACGCCAATTGAATATATCGCCGGCGGTGACACTGTTTTGGGCCAGCGCAAATATGTTAAAGTGCCATCGTCAAAAATCTCGCTTGGCCACAAATTGGCTTTACCGCTTTTTGACCAGCTGACTTTGAGGTTCGACGGCGCAACAGCCGGGGTGTCACTTATCGCCTCTGGCGGGATAGCGGTCAGGTCAGGAAACTCGGGCTCCACCGGATCAGGCGGATAAATGAACCGCAAAGTGTATATCGGCACCGCCTTTTGATCGACCGAATTCAGTTCGAAAAGATAGGTCCGGCGATCCGTCACGATCGTCAGATTGGTAACTTTCCTGGTAGCAATCGGTTTGATGAAAAGGATATTCGACCGCTTGTTCGGTGTGACCTGCCAGTTCGAGCCATCCCCGATCGCGATATTTTCGATCCGCTCTTCCTCCCCAAACAGCACAGCCGTCTGGATGCCCATGACACCGGCTATCCGATATACCGTTGCCGCAGAGTAATGCCGCTCGACAACGCGGCTATCATTCGCTTGCTGAGCGGCTGATGGCTGGCTTGCGAACAGGAAAGCCAGCGCCAGAATGACAGGAGAGCAACGCATCTTTTTCACTCGGCCCCCTCGCGCTTCAACCGCACTGCGCCAATGGTGGCGGGGCGATATTTACGACCCAGCGCTTGCGTAACATCATTGGTTTCACGTCTCGCATTTCCTGCATTCCCGATATTGTCACCGCTATTCACGGCAAAGCTTCTGGTAAAGCCCGAACGTTCGGCAGAATCCGGGGAAGCCGATGCCGTCGCGCCTTGTTCCACCGCGCGCAAAATTGACTGGGTCCTCTGGTCAGGCCCCGATTCTGCAGCAGACTGTGGCGCACTTGCCGCAACCAGTGCGGATGCCGAAGCGGTCAATGCCGCAGCATTTGCAGCCGCATTGCTGTTGTCGACCGCCGAACCATTGCCGTCAGCCTCTGCCCACGGCAACCGCCATCCCGACACCAAAGTCGTAGAGAGCTTTATCGCCATCAACATGAGGGCAACATGAACCGAGGCGGCCAAAAAGATGTTTACGGCAATCCGCATATCAATTTGCCCATCCAGCTTGGCCAATTCGACCACCAGAGGCCGAATAAGCGTAAGGGTGCCACCCCCCAACAGCACCGCGAACAAGGGCGTCACGGCCAGCATCACCACCGATTTCATCCAACCGACAAACAGGCCGCGTGTTCCCGAAAACAGCGCAAGAATGATAAAAATCGGTCCCAAGGCCAGCATCAAAGCAAGTGCCATGCGGGACACGATAAGCACCCCGACGGTACCAAGCAGCAACATCAACGCGCCGAGCCATAACAAATCGCCTTCTGCGGACATTACACCTGTCGCAGCCTCTGGCCCCGCCCCCGCACCGCGGGACTGCAACGCCACTTGGGCAATTGCCTGAAACATGACATCGAGTTGCCGCGAGAACATGTATGTCGCGCTGCCTTTTGTGTTCAACAGTATCTTGGCAAGCTCTTCCGGCGCGCCCAAAGCGATGTTGAGAACGAAGCTTTGATAGCCGATCCAGCTGGTCGCAAAAGTCAGTATCAATCCAAGGCCCAAAATCCTTGGAGGAAGCGCCGACAGACGGCCACGGCCGCTGAGCAGCCGAAAGGCGATAAGCGCGACGTAGATCGTCAAAATGATCGTCAGCGCCCAACCTAAAGCACCGCCGGGTCCGAAGAAGCGGTTGAACGCATATTCGATGATCCGTTCGCTGTTGCAGTCGATATACTGCAACCCTGCGGTAATGCCTTTTTCCTTCAGGCCGGTTGCTTGGCAGAATTGGCTCATTGGGCAAATTCCGTCAGATCAAGCAAGATGTTCGGGTCGCCCGGCCACGGCGTCTTGGTAAGATGTTCGTACCAGTTTTCCGGATTGTCGCCATAGCTGAGGCGCAGACTGTCGAGCGCGCGCACGCTTGATTCCCGGCCGGACAATATCGTCAATATGTCCGGCATTTGACCCAGATCCAGCCGGACCACGACGCTGTGATTGGGCTTCCGGATCAAAAAGCAACGGCTGTGAACAGGCAAAGTGCGGATGAGCGATAGTTCATGGTCGCTAAGCCCGAAACCACCGCAATAATCTTCGGCCTTTGCTCGGCTATTGGGCATGAAAATCTGCGTCGCGGTTTGCTCGACTATGGCCGAAGACACCTTGCTGTCGAGTGCATCACGGGCGCTTTGCGTGCCAAAACCGACGATCGCGTTGCGCTTACGCAAGGTTTTGAGCCAGTCGCGAAGGCGGGCGGCAAAGAGGGGATCGTCCAGCACTTTCCAGCCTTCGTCGATCATGATCATCGCCGGGCTGCCATCGAGCCGCTCATCAACCCGATGGAAGAGATACATCATAACCGCTGTGCGAATGGCAGGCTGATCGAGCAGCGCAGTCATATCGAACCCGATGATCCTGTTTGAAAGATCCAGCCCGTCATCGCTGTTATCGAACACCCAGCCACGATCACTATGATCGAGCCATGGCCGAAGGCGCGATTGCAAATCGCCTTCTTCGGGGCGCTTGGTCCCGCCCAACAGATCGCCCAAATGGCGCAAGGTCCGAAGATGCAGCCCTTGTTCAAAATTTGCATCGACAGCGGCGGCAATTACCGTTTCATCGGCTGGCGAAAGTCCGCCGCGTTCGGGTGCGAGCAAACACGCGAGCCAGTCACGCAGAAACGCCCTGTTCAGCGGACTGTCGGGCAAGAGCAAGGGGTTGAACCCGGTCGCCACGCCGGGTCGCAATTCCACATAATTTCCACCCAGCGAGCGCAGGAAAATCTCCGCGCCGCGATCCTTGTCGAACAGGATTGTGCGCGGCTCAAGCTTTTGCGCCTGTGCGGTGAGGAAATTCATCACCACCGTTTTACCCGACCCCGAAGGCCCAATGAGGCTGAAATGGCCCAAATCGCCTTCATGGAAATTGAAGAAATAGGGCGTCGCACTGGTGGTTTCGAATATGGTGATGGCATCACCCCAGTGATTACCTTTGGGTTGGCCCATCGGAAAACCATGCATCGAGATAAAACTTGCCGCGTTGCTGGTCGAAATCATCGCACCGCGTGCGATGTACATTTCATTCCCCGGAAACTGTGCCCAAAAGGCAGGTTCCAGATTGACATCCTCGCGCACGCCGATCGATCCGAAATCGGCAAGCGCGGCGACAGCTTTCGCAGCGGCTTTGTCAAGTGAGGGAATGTCATCGGCGCGGACCGACAACGACAAATGATGCATACCGAAACCAATTTGTCCGCCGATCAACTGATCTTTGGCCGCCAGCATTTCCCTGCGTTCACCAGCGACATCTTCGTCGGTTGCCTTTAACCGCCGTAAAGACAAATCGATACGCTCCTTGGCGACTTGCCGGTCAACCGGGGCAAAACTCTCTGTCAGGGCGAATTCATGCGGAAGGCGCAACACATCGTCCAATATGCCAACCCGCGTTTCGCCGGGATAATCCTTGACCGAGATCATCGCGGCAAATTCAGAACCGCCAGCACCGCGATATTCAATGGTGTCGAGCCCGAAACTCACCCGCTTATAAGGAATGTGATTTCCCAGATCGACATCGTCATCGGGTTTCAACACCGACCGCATTTCACCATTATAAAGCGCCGCCAGAAATTCCAGCGGTTCGGAACAGGTTCCGCCTTCGCCTTCATAACAACCCAGATCGCGCACGCCATATTGTTGCAACGCCGCGCTTAAGCCGATTACCGCGCTATCGAGGTCCCTTAATTCTTCCTGGAAAATAGCATCATAATGATTGCGATTGAACCGGCGACGCAGACGTTCGAGCAGGCCCACCTTACCCCTTGGCGGACGGCGCAATACTGTTAGGAAAAGTTCGTTGGCGAACAAGGTTCTTTTGGCCAGCCGATAGGTCCATTTTTCCTGCAAATGCGCGGCAAATGCACCCGAAAAATGCGAGGGCATTTCAGCCGACACCCGCCGCCGGATAACATGGTGATAGACGATGAAGCGGGCATCGAGCGTGCTGCGTAAAATCGTTTCGCGCACAGCCTGGGTATGGTTCAGATGGTCGGCATCTTCTGTTTCAAATGGAAGCCCGTTCAAGTGCAGGACACGCATCAGGCTGCCGTCACGCAGTTGTAGCGTCACGTCATCAACATGCCGGCGATAGGGCAAACGTTCCCCGGCACGTTGTTCATATTTTCCCCATGCTGCGGGTCCCCGCCAAGCCATCATCTATTCCATTTCACGGTGCGTAACTGTTGCAACCCCAGCGTTTCCAATTTCTAACGCGCGGTGTTCGCGATACTTTTGTAATCCATAGATCAAAAAACCGGGGCTCCCGAAGACACGCCAGATAACCGATAACATGCACAATCAACGCGACTCCGAGCGCCCAAAAACTGCGGGTAATCAAAAATGCCTCGGTCGAAATCACGCCGTTGATAACAAAAAAACTATAGGTGACGCCCGCAAACATATGCGGACGCGTTAGCGACGTAAAAATAGGGGCCTTGCTAAGTGCCACCACTCAACCCGCGCCCGCAGCGGATTGAATGCCCGAAACAATGGCAACCGCGCCGAACAGGATGAAGCAGCCCAGCACAACGGTCATTCCGTAGCGCCAGTTCATCCGTCCGGTCAGCATCAAAAAGCCGACGGCGGCAACGGCGACGACTGCAGCGGCCGTAGCCACATTACCGAGCAAGGTTCCTTGCAACCATTGGGCAGCCCTTACAATCGGGCCGCTTCCGGCAGGGTCTTGTTGCGCGAATGCAGGTGACGACAGCAACGCCATTGGCCACAATATTGCTATCCGTTTAAGCAGGTTTTTCATATCATCATTCCTCCAAAGCGCCACCCCAGGCCACGCGCTGATGTATCGCATCCACATATCGGCGGGTTTCCGCAAAAGGCGGCACGCCTTGATATTGGACGACACGGGCGGGTCCGGAATTATAAGCTGCCAAAGCCAGGCGGGTGTCGCCATTAAACTTTGTCAGCATGGATTTCAGATATCGCGCACCACCGTCAAGATTGGCGACGATATCAAAAGGGTTGACCCCCAGCTGCTGGGCTGTGCCCGGCATCAATTGGGTCAGACCAATCGCCCCCTTGGGCGACCGGGCCGAGGGGTTCCAGCGGCTTTCCTGCCAGATCAGTGCTTCAAACAACACAGGATCAATGGCGTGCTGTTCGGAAATGGTCGTGACAATTATTTTCCAGTTAGTCGGCATTATTTTTCGCGTCACCAAAGGTGAATAGATCGCATCGCCTTTGCCTTCGATTCGGGAGTGTTCATTGCCAGTTATCGGCTGGGTTAAAGTTGGCTTTAACATAGTATTACTATGTGTACCAATTTCATACACTTGGGCTAACAAACTATTAGGCACAGCCAAAGTAAAACCTGTAAACAACAGGAATTTAAGGAGATATAGATAGTTGGCTCTACACAAAATCATTATGCGCGGCATAAGACTTTCCACAAAATTGGCAAGTATCATAGCCGCAAATCGACCGGCATTATCGCGATAAGGCACTGATTTATTTCTTTTGGACATTAGGGGTAAGCCCTTTGCCCTATTCAATTCTGAACCCAATGCGTGCAATATGGTTTTAAGAGAATCTACGAGGATATGCCGATGTCTCCCTTTTCGCGTAACGGGCTTTTTACTGGGTTGGGCCTATTGGTTTCCACAAGCATTGCTTTTTCGTCCTGCTCGCCTGTGGACGGTCAGACAAAAGGCACGACGCAGCCATCGGCGCGTTCCAAAGCTTTTCCCGGAGCTATCGGTCATGGCGCGGCAACATTGGGCGGCTTTCAAGGCAAGGTCGTTCAAGTTACAACCGTTACGGATAGAGTGGCGGGATCGTTGCGGGCCTGTGTTGAAGCCATCGGCCCACGCACGTGCGTGTTCCGTGTTGGCGGTGTGTTTCGTTTCAGCGGCGCGCCTCCGGTTATCCGCAATCCATTCCTGACAATAGCGGGTCAAACCGCGCCGGGCGGCGGTGTCACTATCGCGCATGATGGCAGCGCGGAATCGCGCACGCCATTGCTTATCAAAAACACCAATGATGTGATTGTCCGCCACGTCCGCGTCCGCAACGACCGGATCGGCGGGGAAAAGGAATCGGAAGATTCGATAACAATCGAGAACAGCAAATATGTCGTCATCGACCAGGTGAGCGCAAGCTGGGCCCGGGACGAGATTATCAACGGCTATGGCAGCAATGATTTCATCACCATCAGCAATTCCATTTTTTCCTATGGAATACCGCGCCACGACAAATGCGCTTTGTTGGGCAGCGACCCAAAGAAGCCGCAAAAGTTCAGCTTTGTCGGCAATATCTGCGCGCATAATGGCGACCGGAACCCCGATATAAACTTCAAGCAGGCCTCTTGTGTCGAGGTTGTGAACAACGTCTTTTATAATGCCGTTTCGGAATTTGCCGAGATTTGGGAAACCTATGGCGGGACGCCGGTTTCTCTGGTGGGTAACAGCTTCAAGTCCGGCGCGGACACAACCGACGGCGCAGTCGGCATTATTCGCCAAACCGTCGGCAGCACCGGAAAATCGGCCATCTATATCCATGACAACCAGTTTTTCGGCAATTTCACGCACATTGATGCGTCAGTCGCCGTCGCGCAACGGAACAATCCGTCATGCCCGCTAACGATAACTCCTTTATCAGCCGCCAACGCATATTCGTCTGTATTGGCCAAATCCGGAGCGTGGCCTCGCGATGCCATTGATATTGAAGTTGTGGCCGATGTTGCAAATGGAACGGGCCGGATTGTAGATTTACCCGGTTCAATTCCAGCCATATTGGCCGGAACACCTTATCCCGATAGCGACCGTGATGGCATGGATGACCGATGGGAGGCCAAGCATGGAGCCAAAGTCGGGGTATCGGACCCTTGGGCGGATTCAAACAAGGACGGCATAACCAATTTGGACGCTTTTCTTGACGCGCTTCATCAAGCACTGCTGCGTTGAACGGTATCAGCCTGAATATTTTTATGAATAATGGTCCTGTAACAATCGCCTATCCGATGGCAGGCGATAGCCTGGGCGGCAGCCATCATTCGCTTAGGGGGTTGCTCGAAGGCCTTGACCCCGCGCGGTACAAGCCCGTTATCATATTGGAAAATCCGTCAGGTCGGCTGGCGGAACATTTTGCGGCGTTCGAACAATGCGCGGACCCCGCACCACCGCAAGAAAGCTTTGCCGTCGGGCGCGACTTTAGTCTTTCCCACTTTGCATCAACCTTTTCCGGCATGGGCCGTCGGGCGGCACTGTTGCGGCAAATGGACTCCCGGATCGTTCACAGCAATGATGGCCGGACTCATGCGACATGGGCGTTTGCGGCCAAACGCGCGGGCTGCAAATTGCTTTGGCACCACCGCGCAGACCCTTATGCCAAGGGGTTAAGATATCTGGCGCCGTGGGTCGCCGACCAGGTGGTGGCGGTGTCGCGGTTTTCCCTGTCCGGTATGCGCCCCGGCAAGGTAGCAACAAGTGCCCAAGTTGTTTTCAGCCCCTTCGATATCGAGGTTCGTTCCGACCGCAATGCCATGCGTCAACGATTGTTGGCCGAACTGGGGGCTGCACAAAACACCATAATCTGTGGCTATTTCGGCAGCTTTATTGATCGCAAGCGGCCTCTGGAATTCATCAACGCGATTGCTGAAATGCGGAAAATGCAGGACCGGCCTGTTCTCGGGGTGATGTTCGGCGAAACGACTTATCCCGAACTGGAAGCCGCAATGCGCGCCCGGATGACCGATCCCGATGTCGCGGGTTCAGTGCACATGATGGGTTACAGGTCACCCGGCGTTGACTGGATAGCTGCGGTCGACCTGCTGCTTGTAACCGCCGTCAGCGAACCGTTGGGCAGGACTCTCGTTGAAGCCATGCTTGTCGAAACCCCCGTCATCGCAACCGATTCAGGCGGCAATCCCGAAGCTATTCTTGACGGATTGGGCAAGCTTGTGGTTCCAGACAACGCAAACGCGATGGCCGCAGCCGCGCTTGAAACATTAAGTGAGAGCAGCTCTACAGCCGCCATGACCGCGCGCGCGCGGGAAAGCGCTAGAGCACGCTTTTCCGAAGCAACGCACGTTGCGAAAATTTTGCAAATTTATCGCAATCTATCCGCGTAAAGGTCCTGACCCTTGGGGTCAGAACCGCAATCTTAACGCAATCCCGCCCCGCGCACGATCGAAAACTTCTTCGGCAATGTTACTGGTACGATCCGTGTAGCTTACGTAACCCGCAATAGAGAGGCGTTTAGTTGCTAGCCATTCCACTTCCATGCGGGGGCTGATTGCCTTTTCCAAATCGCCAGAGCCGACAAATTCTGCACGAAGATAGGACACGCCTGCCGTTGCATAAAGATTGTGCCTGATTTCCTGCTGGATATTTAACGAAGCGGTCGTGTCCGAACGCGCAATTGCGCCCAAACGGAATGTGGCGACATCGCCGGAAAATACATTCAACGATATGGCGGTGCGCCGCTGCGGCCGAATAGTGAGCGCGACATCGGCGGAAATACCGCTGCGGCCTTTTTGACCAGGTTCGGCTGGATTGAGCCGGAACATCCCAATTGACGCGCGGCCCTCAATCAAGCCACGGTCCTTGGTAGCCACACCGATACGGCCACCAACGGTGGTTTCGTCCTGAATGGCGCCAGTAGTCAGCGGCAGTCGAAAGTCGCGGTTGGTCACAAAGGCTGTGGCGGTGCCATATAATCTGCCGCCGATGCTGCGGCCCAATGTCAGCGAAACAAATTGCGACGAAAAATCGCGTCGGTCATTTACCGCGCCCAGAAAGTCAAATTTCCGGACCACAACATCTGTGGCGACCAGCATTTTTCCGCCTTCCTGGCTGAATTTCGCTTCGGTTTCGAAAATATTGGCCAGCCTTGGACCCGTTGATGTCAATAGCAGAGCTTCAGGATCGCCGCGTTCTTCGACAACCCTGCGCCATCCACCTGCCAGACCAAATTTCTGGCCCTCGCGCGGCTGCCAACCCAACGTAACCCCCGCCTCGGCCCCTTCAGAATTTTCGGTGGTCAGCTTGTCATAACGCCGGATCCGGGTTCTTGCGTTGGCGGCGAGATCAATATTGCCAATTCGCCCCTTGGCTTCAACGCCGCCGACAATGATGAACGCGGCATCCGCTTGGGTTCCGTTCGGAAACGATCCGTCCGGCACGGCATAGACATTGTCATCGGCATAGAGAATATACTCAAAATCCGGTAACAAACGAAAGCCGCCAAGATCAAACCCTTTGGGTTCGAAATCCGGCAACTGGTCAGACACAAGCGGCGCGGTTTTACTGACCGATTCCGCCTGCGCTGAAGGTGATACAAGCAAGCCAGCAACCGTGCAGGCCGCGAATAGATAATGGCGCATCAGGATCAGAACCACTTCTCTACAATCCGGATTTGGTCGCCGGGCATCACGATGGTATTTTCCGATGCCTTACCGGTCACCTTGCGCCCATTTACGGTCCGGGTAATGACCATCGACATGGTGTCGGCGCGATAGGTGTAGCCGCCGGCCAGCGAAATGATCGAGAAAACCGTGAGGCCCTCCCTATATTCATACTGGCCAGGCTTACCGACTTCGCCCAGAATATAGATAGGCCGCAAGGAAGCCGCCTGAATAGTGACATTCGGGCGCACCAAAATGCGTTTGTCGAGCAGTGACTTTTCAACGGCACGTTCGGCTTCGCGCAAAGTCAGGCCGGAAATTTTCACTTCCTCGACCAATGGCAGCGAGATAATGCCGCTCTGATCCACTGAATATTCGCCATCTGCGCCCACAAGGTCAGGAATCTGCACCTTGATCTTGTCGCCCGGTTCAAGCCGGAACTCTGCCGTATCTGTTGCTGGTATTGCGGAAAGTCCGCTGGTCCCAGACGCGCATCCAGCAACCATTGACGATCCTGCAAGAACCGCGGCGGTTAGCAGACATTTGAGCATTTTCAGCATTTCGCTGTCTCCCCATTTTAATTTGCTTCCGGAATAATCCGGTGCATCCTAGTTAACCAGTTCATCCGATCAGGCGACTTTTTTGTGTTTTTCCCGACCTTCACCTTGTTTGGCACCGGATTGCGTGACGTCCAGCCAATCCGACAAATCTCTTCCGAGCATCCGACCAAGTTCCGAAACATCATCGGCATAAAAATCACGCAACCGCAACCTTAAATCTGACGACAATGGGGGATAAGCAATTTCACGCGCGAACATGCTCCGCGTTGATTCGAACAATGCTGTCCCGCGCAATGGCGCAATCGAGCTTTTGAGCGGGGCCAATACCTTACGGACCGGCAAGGGCAGAAAACGTTCCGACGCATTGTTCGCTTTCTTGCGTGACTGGTCGATGTCGAAGACCGGATCGACACCAATATGCGTGGAAATCGCCTCAATGGTCGCCTTTGGCTGCGCTTTTACGTCATCGTACAGAAAAGAGTAAATCTGTTCGGCAGGGAAATGGTCAAGCCAGCGGCGCATGTGCAGCGCATACAGGCCGTCATTCAAGAATCGCGGCTGCGGATTGTCGAGCGATGTCAGATAGGCCTCGGGCCCTTCTTTCACCGTCCCGCGGCGATAGAGCATTTTATAGTCGGAATAAGCACGCTCGATCGGATTGCGGAACTGCACCACCAGCCGCGCATGGGGCAACATCGCAGCAATCCGTTGCGCGGCTTGCGGGTGGGCAAGATAGTCAGCCGATTTCTCGCCCAACATACGCTCCGAACCCGCTTGGGCTTCAAAAAAGGCGCGATAATAATCTTCGCCCTGTTCAAATTCACTGCTGAAATAATGCGGTTCAGGATCGGGCATATAGAGCGCGGGATTGACCTGTAACTGTTCCAGCGCCCAAGTCGTCGCAGCCTTTACCGCCCCTATGATGATGAAAGACGGATGCCAGTCGGCCTGTCCGGCGTGAGCCTGTGTCATGTCATCACTACTTTTTTCAGGGCACCGGCGATAACCAGCATATCATCTTCGCTGAACAGATGGTCTACGGGAAACATAATCGTGCTGGCACCCAGCTTGTGGGCATTTTCGAGAGTTCCATCGCGTCGCGGTTCGCGACCCTGAAACGCGATTTCCCTGCTCATGTCGGGGCAGGAACCACTACCGCACTGGATTCCGAGTGCCAGCAAACCGGCGATAATATCGGACCGGGTCTTGTTTCCCGGCAATTTGCTTTCATCAATCCGGACGAGATATTTGTATCGCGCTGACAAAATGTGCGCGTCAGGCTCATCAACTATAATTCCAAGAATTTCAGCGACAGCTTCGCTCAGGCAATTTGCGTTGGCACGACGCTGCGCCAGCCATTTGGGCAATTTTTTAAGCTGCACCCTGCCGATTGCGGCCTGCATTTCCGTCATACGGAAATTGGTGCCAAAGCTTTGGTGCACATATCGAAATTCACCAGCGGGGGCGATGTTCTTCGGCATTTCTTCGGGTGGCACCTTACCGTGGTCTTTTATCGCCCACGCTTTGGACCAAGCCGATTTATCGGCGAACAGGATCATACCCCCTTCGCCGCCTGTCGACATGATTTTGTCTGTACAAAAGGAAAAGGAGGCCGCATCGCCAAACGAACCGACCATTTTTCCATCATACACTGCGCCATGTGCCTGCGCGCAATCTTCAATCAGAAAAAGGCTGTGGTCTTCGCACAGCTGGGTCAAAGCACGCATGTCGCATGGAAGTCCGGCAAGGTGGACGCAAATGACTGCCTTTGTTTTCTCCGAAATCATGCGCGCCACCGAAGCTGGGTCGATATTTTGTGATTCAACCAGAATATCGGCAAAGACCGGGCTGGCCCCAACCGATACTACGGCGCTTGCTGTGGCAAAAAAGCTGCGGGCGGGAATGATGACTTCATCGCCTGCACCAATGCCAAAGGCGCGCAATGCCATTTCAATCGAAACGGTTCCGTTGCTGACGGCGATGGCGTGCGGCATTCCAATATAGGCGGCAAACTCTTTTTCAAAGGCGCGGTTTTGTTCGCCATGGACCAGCGCATTGACGCGGCCACTTTGCAGAACTTGTGTGACAGCCAGGATTTCATCGCGGCCATGGGTCGGCCAGGAAGAGGCGATCGGCACCGGATAATCACGGATCTCGGCGGAGGTCGGCGTTGTTTGCTTGTTCATGATTTGCCAACTTTCTTTTCTTTTACAGACCCTGCACCAGCTGCAGATGGTGGCCACGCTTTGGCAGAGAATTATTAACGAACATGGTCGAAAGATCGATGTCGCTGCTTGGAAGTTTGACCAGCGAATGAGTCAAACGGCACGCTTCTTCCTGCTTACCTTGCTTCACCGCCAGATCAAGCTCGTCTATCGCGCGGCCAATCAATGGTAACGGAATGGGGCGTGAGCAAGCTTCGAACAGATTGGGGATTTTCGAATCCACGCGGCGTTCACAGGTATCGAACAATTCTTCAAAAAGTTTTTCACCCGGACGCAGTCCGACAAACTGGATTGGCACATCGACATCGGGTTCCAACCCGTGCATTTTGGCCATCCGCTTGGCAAGATCGACGATCTTTACAGGGTCACCCATATCGAGAACGAAGATATTGCCGCGGGTGGAATTATCCTCAAGCGAGCGGGCGCTGCTTTCCAGAATCAACTGGACCGCTTCGCCGACCGTCATGAAGAACCGTTCGATATCCGGATGGGTAACCGTCAAAGGACGACCTTCAAGCAACTGCCGCTTGAACAATGGCACAATCGAGCCGCTGGAACCCAGCACATTGCCAAACCTGACGGTCATGAAACGAGGCGCAGATGTGTCATCGACGCCGCACAGATCGAGCGACTGGCAATATAATTCGCCAACGCGCTTGGTTGCGCCCATCATGCCCACGGGATTAACCGCCTTGTCGGTCGATACCTGAACCATGGCGCGCACCGCATATTCGGTCACGGCGTTGGCGACGTTGCGGGTGCCAATGATATTGGTGTGAATGCCGCCCAGCGGATTGGCCTCAACCATCGGTACATGTTTCAGCGCTGCTGCGTGATAAACCACCGAAGGCAAATGCTTCGCGAAAACGCGCCGCACTTCATCTTCATCACGAATATTGCAAAGCTCAGGGAAGATTTCAAGATCCGGATAGCCTTCGCTCAACCGCATCTCAATGTTATAAAGTTGAAATTCGGCATGATCGAGAAGCACGATCCGTGATGGGCCATAGCTCGCGAGCTGCATGACCAACTCGCCGCCGATGGTTCCACCTGCACCTGTTACAAGAACGCATTGCCCTGCAACCTGGCGCTGGATGATGCTGCGCTCGATGGTGCGTTCGGTGCGGCCCAGCAGTTCCGACAATGGAAAGTTGCTGGGGTCGCGGGTTGGCTGACGGTTCAGCAGCTGGCTGGCGGGATCGCTCAATTTCAGCACTTCGATATTGTGCTGCTTTGCCGATTTGTTCAGGGCAGAAAGGTCGCGCACGCTGATGTTAAACCCATCATCGCACACAATTGCCAAATTTGGCTTTTCCCCCTGTTCGGTCAGGAACGCCACGGTCTGGTTAAAGGAATCGAGACCACCCAGCACAGGCACATTCGCCAATTGGGAAATGGTGCGATCATCGGATGGCAGCAACAAACCTATAACATTGATTGCTGATGAGTTGCGCGGTCCGAACATATCAAGCACTGACAACGCCCATTCCGGATCGCCGATCAGTAACGCCGTTTTCGCGACATTGTCATTCGAATATGTCGAAGCCGCATTTTGCTTCCGGCGCAAATAGGAGCGTGCCGCACGTCGAGCGGCGCGCATCAACTGCATCGCCATACTGGCCAGGCTGTAGTGTAAAAATGCAAAAGTCGCGAAGTTGAACAGATAGGACGACAACGGAGAGAAATAGGCAATCGAAGCCCAGCCGATGGCGAGGCCAATGAAGCTGGTAATCAGCATGGAAATACTGTCGGCGAACGAAACAAAACGCCAACTGCGCTTGTACATGCCAGTTAAGAACAAAAAGGTCGAAGCAACGCCCGCGATAATTGCGCCGTCATATAGTGACAGCAATGTCGCCGATTCAGCCCATCCCCGGGTAAGCGCCAACAGCACCACAAAGGATGCAAAGATCGCCAGCGTATCCAACGTCCATACAGCAGCCGTCCGGACCACGCGTTTCCAATACGGAAACCGCCACAATGAACTTAAGTCCCGCTGGTTTCCGCGATTGTGGATGAACCGGTCTATGTTTTGCGCCAAGCCCTGGATCATTGCTTGCTCCCATTTTCGAACATCACAAGTCGAAGGCACGCCCGGCAAGCGCGCTGCTTGACGGCGATCCCACATTTGACGTGGCCTGTGATGAAAACTGATTTCGTCATTTCACCGTCTATCTACGACAGGAACGTTAACACGTCGCATTCTCTTGCTGACATTAGACGAAAGGGTCAAAATTCTGCCTACGAGAGAGAACTCGGCCCTAATGGGGGATAGGGGTCTACTAAATCGCAACGCGCGGGGTGGGCGCGCGCCCCCTTTGTCGGGCCAAAAGGATGAATACCTATTGCTAAATTGCCTAATGCCCTTCGATGGCCCATCTGGACCCTGTATTAACGCGACTGATACGATTTAGATTTAAGGCGCAAACCGAAGATGCCAATCCGGCGCAAACGAATTTTTTGGAGGTAGCGCAAGCATGAAAATCCTTGTTTTTTCGAGCCTTGCCTATTCGCTTGTGAATTTTCGCGGCGCGTTGTTGTGCCGCATGAAAGACGCCGGACATGATGTAGTGGCTGTCGCACCCGATCATGATCCCGCCGTTTCCGCATGGCTGAGCGAACGGAATATTGAATTCAGAATCGTGTCCATGAACCGGACCGGCATGAAACCGCTAGAGGATATCCGTACCCTTTTGGGGTATGTCAGTCTGATTTTGAAAGAGCGTCCCGGTCTGATTTTGGCTTACACCCAAAAGCCGATCATCTATGGCGGTATTGCAGCCCGGCTGACGGGTAATATCCCGTTTTACGCGTTGATGTCCGGCCTCGGCTATTTGTTCAGTCCCGACGGCTCAAAGCCCGGGCTGAAAAGATCTATTTTCTTACGACTCTATCGCGAGGGTGTCCGCCGGACGAAAAAGATTTTCGTATTCAACCGCGACGACCATGAAGACATGATCGCGGCGGGCATTGTCGACCGGGACCAGACTGTCATTCAGGTGCCAGGTTCAGGGGTCGACACCACGCATTTTGTCCAGCAACCGCTGCCCGCAGGCCCGACGCATTTCCTGATGGTTGGACGGTTGATGCGCGACAAGGGTGTGTACGAATTTTTGGAAGCCGCCCGGAAACTAAAACAGGAATTTCCCGACGCGCGGTTCAGTATCCTTGGCCGCGCCGAGGTTTTCAATCCGACCGGTATCAGCAAAGACGACATTCCCCGTTTGCAGTCCGAATATCCCGTTACCTTTTTGGAAGAGACAACCGATGTTCGCCCCTATCTGGCGCAATCTTCGGTATTCGTCCTGCCATCTTATTATCGCGAAGGGTTGCCGCGTACGATATTAGAAGCTCTGGCGACCGGCCGTGCCGTCATCACCACCGATATGCCGGGATGCCGCGACCCGATCGAAGCCGGGGTCAACGGACTGATCGTTCCACCCCAAAATGCAGACGCGTTGGCATCGGCGATGCAATCATTCCTTGAAAACCCGGAGCAAGCGCAAGAAATGGGCGATAAATCGCGTGCCATCGCCGAAGCAGTTTATGACGTTGCCAAGGTCAACGACATTTTGACCGGCCATATGGGCCTGCAACATATATCGAATGCCAACACTTCCTCGGCCGCACAGCTAGTGGCCAAGCAAGCATGACGTTGCGCGCTGTCATCGTTGGAGCAGTCGAAAGCACGGCCGTTGCAATTCGGGCATTTGACGGTTCGGGCTGGGATTTGTCGCTGGTTGTGACATTGCCGCCAGAGAAATCCGCACGGCATTCGGACTATGTCGACTTGCAAACCGATGCCGAAAAGGTCGGTGCACGCCTGTTTCGTACCACCCAAACCAACCACCCGGACACGATCGCAGCGGTTCGTGCCGCAAAACCCGATTATATTTTCGTCGTTGGCTGGTCACAGATTTGCGGGCCGGAGTTTCTGGCGATTACACCAGGACAGGTCATTGGCTATCACCCGGCAGCCTTGCCCCGGCTGCGGGGTCGGGCCGCGATTGCGTGGACGATCGTGCTGGATGAAAAAATCAGCGCCGGATCGTTGTTTCAAATGGCTGACGGGGTCGACGACGGGCCCTTGTTGGAACAAAGCTATTTCCATATCGCGCCCCGTGAAACCGCGCAGACATTGTATGATAAGCATATGGTTGCACTCGATAAAATGGCCAAAAGCGCTCTCGCACGACTGGCGCGGGGTGACACGGAATTTCGGGTGCAGGACGAAGACTGCGCCACATATGCAGTGCGCCGGACACCGGCGGATGGCCTGATCGATTGGTACCAGTCAGCGACGCAGATTGACCGGCTGGTGCGGGCTTCGGGTAAGCCGTATCCCGGGGCATTCACAACCGTCAAAGGCGCACGCTTGACGGTTTGGGCATCAACGCCACTAGAACCGGCATTGCCATTTCATGCATCACCGGGACAGTTGTTGGTCGATGATGCCCAAGGCTTGCTGGTGCAAACGGGTGCGGGCCAGATAAGAATTACCGATTGGTCATGGGAAGGCGAAGGGCGTCCTGCTATGCACGGCATATGGGGAAGCGATCATGGGTGACCTGAATTATATGGGAAAGGTGCTCGTCATTGCACCGCATCCCGACGACGAGATTTTGGGCTGCGGCGGCACGATGGCACGGCTGGCAAAGTCGGGGGCCGAAGTCGTTGTTGCGATTGTCACGCGGGGCATGGCTCCGCAATTTTCCGATGAATTTGTGGCAAATATCCGCGCCGAGGCGAAGACTTCGCACGCGATGGTTGGTGTCACAGAAACGGTCTATCTCGACCTGCCCGCCGCCGCGCTGGAAACGGTTCCGGCGACAAAACTCAATGGCACTTTAGCAAAGCTCGTTCAGGACGTGCGCCCGGACACTTTATTTGTGCCCTTTGTCGGTGATATCCATACCGACCATCAATTAACGTTCCTGGCGGCAATGGTCGCGGCGCGTCCACGGGACGAACATGCGCCAAAACGCATCTATGCCTATGAAACCTTGTCGGAAACCAATTGGTATGCGCCGGGTGTTACGCCTGCATTTGTGCCTAATGTGTTCATCGACATAACCGAAACGCTCGAATTGAAGATCGATGCCTTTCGATGCTTTGAAAGCCAGGTGAAAATATTCCCCGATGAACGGTCAATCGAAGCGATCCGGGCGCTCGCGACTATGCGCGGTGCGTCCATGTATTTGAAAGCCGCCGAGGCGTTTATGTTGATCCGGCAAATCGACAGATGACGCCCAGACCCGAACTTTTTTGCCCGGAGCAAAAGCGATGACGCAAGACGCAAGCATGGCATATCCATATGACCAGAACGTCGTGGGATACGCGCCACCGCTCGAACGTATCGAACGTTTCCGGCAGTTATGTCTCGGTGCGGCCTGTTTTCTGCTTTCTTGGCATGTCTTGAGGGTCGGTGATTTCAATTTCACCGCATCGGATTTCCTGTTCCTCGTCTGTTTCGGATTATTTCTGGTTCGGAACCGCCTGAATATGTTGGCGCTGAATGTCATGACCGCGCATTGGTGCGCGGCGCTTGCGATGATGCTTGGCGGATTGTTGATAGGGTCTGTCTTTAATGGCGACCCGCTGCGTTGGGCAAATATCGCCAGCCAGTATATTTTCGGATTCCTGCTTTTGCCGATGGTGTTGATGAGTGAGGACCGGATGTGGATCCGCAAGTGCCTGCTCTATTTCGTTCTGGGCGTCGCGGCATCACAAATTGTTGCCTTGTCGATGGCCAGCTTTTTCAGCTTTGAACAGTCTAAGGAATTGCTCGGGCCAAGCGTGGTTGCAGGCAATGGCCGCATCGGTGGACTTGTGTCCGACGCAAACCTGAATGGTGCGGTTATCGCTTTTTCGATTATCGCCTTGTTCAATGCCCACCACCACGGGTTAATCCGCAACTTTTTTGCTATTTGTGTCGGTGCGGTGCTGTTATGGGCTTTGCTGTCAACCGCCAGCTTTACCGCGTTTGCGTCAACCGGCATTGCGACATGCATCTATTTCGTGTGGTCCAACCTTGGCCGCTTTATGAAAGTCGGCATCCCGTTGATCGTGTGCGCGGTGGCTTATATTGCCCTTGGCTTGCCCTTGCCCGAAGCGTTCAGCGAACGCGTGCTTGGCGCTGTTCTAAGCGGTGATTTATCACAGGCCGGTACGTTCACCCACCGGTCCGCATTGATCGCCGAGGCGTGGGAGATGAGCAAGGATACGCTGTTTGTCGGCCTGGGCGTTGATCGTTTCAGGGTGGAAAGCATCCACGGTATGCCGGTGCACCAATTCTGGATGCTCTTGCTGACCGAAGGTGGCATTCTGTCCTTTACCGGATTGGTTCTGATGTTCGGAATACTCGGTATGATGGGAATTCGCGCCTTTAACATGCATCGCGAAGACGGGGCGATGGCGCTTGCCATTCTGGTCATTTTGCTGATTTTTTCAACTTCGATCCCGCACATGTACAACAGGCTGTGGATCACACCGTTGATGTTGGCGTTGGCCGCAAGTTTCGCGCGCAATATACAAATCTATTTCACGCCCGAAATTGTCGGGGAATATGACGATGTGTTTGAAGTCGACGGAACGCCAACCGCACTTGCATTAAGAGGGCAACAGCCATGACAGTTCCCAATTCGGCCGCCGATAATTTGAAAGCCGACGCCACGCCTGCATGGCGGAAAAAGGGCTTTGAAAAAGGCTGGTTAAAAAACATCCTCCATCTTGTTTCGGGAAGTTCAGGCAACGCAATATTGATGCTGATAAGCACCACAATCGCGGCAAGGACGCTTGGCCCTGCGGCTTATGGCGTGTTGGCGTTGGTGCTGACCGTCGGCCGGTTAAGCGAGCGGCTTTTGCGCTTTGAATCATGGCAACCGCTGATCCGCTTTGCGGCATCCGAAGACATTGCCGGTGACAAGAAAAAAATGTCCGAACTTTACCTTTATGGCCTGTTCCTTGACATCGGCACGGCATTACTGGCGGCGGTCCTGACGATGATTGTCGGCTATGCGTTGATGACGGTTATAGGTCTAAAGCCTGAACATATGCCGTTATTGGCAATATATGCAGTCGCGATAGCCATGAATATCCGGGGCGTTCCCACGGCGGCATTGCGCTTTGACGGAAAATTCAAGACGCTTGCTTATGTCCAGATGACGTCATCGGTGCTTCGGCTGGCGCTGGCCGGTGCGGGGCTGTTCCTTGGTTTTTCACTTCTTGAATTTGTGATTGTCTGGACCGTATGTCAGGCGCTGGATTCCCTCCTGTTCCTTTGGCTTGGCCTGCGTGTCATCCGCAAGCAGGGGATCCCCAGCCCCTTTCGCGCCAATCCATTTGGTTTGAAACAAAAGTTTCCGGGTTTCATGTCCTTTGCCTGGTCCACGAATATTTCGGGTACCTTGCGAACGATGACGCAAGAAGCCGATACATTGTTGGTGAGCGCGTTTGCAGGCACCGCCTGGGCCGGTTTTTATCATATCGCAAAACGGATCGCCAAAGTGGCACAACAGGTCGGATCAATGATGCAAGCCGTCGTTTATCCCGACATGGCGCGTATGTGGGCGCAAAAGGATTTCACTGCATTTAAGTCGACGGTAAAACGGGTGCAGCTTGTTCTAGGCGGGGTAGGCGTCGCATTTCTGGTGGCATTCTGGCTATTGGGTGACTGGATGATGAAGGTCGTATTCGGGCCGGAATTCGCGCAAGCCTATCCGCTGCTCGTTGCACAATTGCTCGCTGTCGTCCTTATCATGCACGCAGCACCGTCGCGGTCTGCATTGCTGGCAATGAACCGGCCGGGTTTCGTGCTTTGGGTGGCGATCGCGTCAACTATTCTATTCTTCGTCACGGCCTGGATCACCATGCCCACCTATGGCGCGCTGGGCGCCAACTTTTCCCATATTGCCTTTGCCGCCTTGACCGCCATTGCCATGGACATCGCAATGTGGCGCCAAATTGGACAGACCGTGAAAGAGTCGAAAGAATGACGATCAACACGCCCCGTCCGGCACGAATCAAATTCATTCTGCCCGGCCTGTCGGCTGGCGGTTCCGAGCATGTGGTCAGCTTCGTTGCCAACCGGTTGGCGCAATCGGGCTTTGATGTCAGCATCCTGTCGTTCGAAATGAGCGGAAGCACGCCTTATTACAAAACCGACGATCGGATCCGGATCGACTATCTCGATGTTCCGATCGGCAAACGCGGGCCCCTGGGCGTTCTTTCGGACATCGTGCGACGCGTGCAGCGGCTGCGCGCCATATTCAAGGAACAGCGTCCCGATATGGTGGTCAGCCTGCTCACGCGGTCCAATGTGATTGCTGTATTGGCCGCCACCGGTCTCGACATTCCCGTCATCGTTTCAGAGCGCAATAATCCGCTTCGCCAAAAACCGGGGATCGTCTGGCAGATTTTGCGCCGCTACGCTTATGCCCGCGCCTTTGGCTTGATTACGATGACACGCGGCGCGCTGGAATGCTTTCCGCAGGTAATGCGACCACGCAGCTGGGTCATCCCAAACATGGCCGATTATCAGGATTTCAAACCCAAATTCACGAACGAACGCAAGGTGATGACCGCCGTTGGCCGCCTGGTCGACCAAAAGGGCTTTGATTTACTTATACAGGCATGGGCCAAAATAGCAGGCCAACATAACGACTGGTGCCTGCGTATCTGGGGTGAAGGCCCAGACCGAGCTATGCTGGAGGCATTGGCCGTAGAGCATGGAGTTGCAGACAGCGTGCAGATGCCCGGTGTCAGTTCGGCCCCCGGACGCTGGATCGAAGAAGCCGATGCCTTTGTACTCAGTTCCCGTTTCGAGGGCTGGGGGCTGGTGCTGGGTGAGGCGATGGCGGCAGGATTGCCATGCATATCATTCGATTGTCCCTTTGGTCCCGCCGACATGATTACCCACGACCATGACGGGTTGCTGATCGAAGAAGGCAATGTCGACGCCATGGCGCGCGCCCTGTCGCAATTGATGGGCGATGCCGTTTTACGCAGCCGTCTTGGCACTGCAGCGGAATCGGCGGCCGACCGGTTCGCGCCCGCTGCCATTGGTGACCTTTGGGAAAATACAATCCGTGGCGCACTTGCGACCGCGCGCGGACAATGAAGGATTCAGGAAAAATGCAAATGGCGCCGGAATTTGTAAAAAACATTTATCGCCGTGTGCGGCGGATGCGGAACCTGATGCTGCTGGAAAGGGCGGCTCCATCGGTCGATGCCTTTTTGGTGTCCTACCCGAAAAGTGGTCGGACCTGGTTACGGTACCTTTTGTCCTGCTATTTCGCACAAGTGGCACATCTGGATTTCGAACCCGATCTGCGCACGACTTTCCGTGTCCTGCCTAATTTTGATCGTGACGCTGAACGCGGCCTGCCGGTGTTTGTGGGCCGTTCGGACGCGGTATCCGTGCCATTAATCGCGGTCAGCCACCGCCAGTTTACAGGACAGCTGTTTGCCGGGCGTCCGGTCATCATATTGGTCCGCGATCCCCGCGACGTATGTGTTTCGGCCTATTTTCACGAAACCAAACATAAGCACCGTTTTACCGGCAGCATATCCGAATTTATTGAAGACGACACATATGGCGTGCCGGCCATCGTCCGCTATCATAATGGCTGGGCCACGGGAATTGAAGGCAGCCGCTCGCTGGTCATCAGCTACGAAGATATGAGCAGCCACACGGACGCAACCATTCGCCAAATCCTCGAATTTTTGGGCCAGCCTGTCGACGAAGCCGCGCTGGCCAAGGCGATTGAACTGGCGCGATTCAGCAAAATGCAAAAAACTGAAAAGAAAACCGGAATCCCCGGCCATGACTATGACCGGTCGGACGAAGACAGCCTGCGCGTCCGCAAAGGCAAGGTCGGTGGCTATTCCGATACGCTCAGCGAGATCGAAGCGGATCGCATCATTCAGATTTGCCGAGACACTATGGTGCCCCAGGCTAAATCCCTGATGCAGCGCAGCGGTATCGCGCTCGATTGAAATCAGGCGGAACCGATATGCACATTGTTTCCATCCTGACCAGCCTGACATCGGGCGGTGCCGAAATGCTTGTCGTCAATTTGAACAAGGAATTTGTCGCAGCCGGACATCGCAGCACGGTCGTTACATTGGCCGATGCCGACAGCGTCGGAAACTCTTGTGCGATGGAAGCCACGTTAAGACAGCGTATCCTCGATGAAGGGGGTGACCATATATCCCTGCAACTGGGCACATCGCGCAACCCGTTGCGGGGGTGGAGGCAGATGCGGGCACTGGTGCGGAGACTAAAGCCTGACGTCGTCCACGCGCATACGGCGCGCGCCTTGCTCATGTTGCTCGCGCATCCCGGCAAAGCGCCGGTGGTTTTGACCCACCATAACAGCAAGCTGAGTTTCCCCACCGCCATGTTTCGGCTGTTTGACCAGATTGCCGATGCCTATGTCGCGATCAGCAAAGAGACCGAGCAGATCTTTACACAAAATGTAAAGCGACCCATCGCCTACATTCCCAATGCCGCGAGCAAGAGTTTTTCTGCATCTGCACCGCGCATACGCGCGAGCGCCAATCCGCAAATTCTGAGTGTCGGGACGATTTCGGCGCAAAAGCATTATGATCTTCTGGTCGAAGCGGCAGTCGCGTTGAAAAACCGGATTGGCGTTGGCGCAATGCCAAAATTCATGATCGCCGGTAACGGCGCCGATCTGGAAAATATGCGGGTGATGGCACAGGACCGCGGTGTTGCAGACCATGTGCATTTTCTGGGCGAGCGGTCAGACATAGCGCAATTGATGCAATCATCCGATCTGTACCTCAACACTTCGCGTTATGAAGGCATGCCGGTGGCATTGCTCGAAGCAATGGCGAGCGGCCTTCCTATTGTGGCCACAAAAGTCGCAGGCAATACCGAGCTTGTGGGGCATCGGGATAATGGCCTGCTCTGTCCTTTGGATGACGCAGAAGATCTTGCAGGAGCTATCTCGAACCTGATCGATGATGCTGACCTTTACAGCCATTGTTCGGCGGCAGCAATTGAGCGATCAAAGTCATTTTCCATCGAAGCAACGTGCGCCAATCACCTTGCACTCTATCAAAAAATCCGCACCGCTTAGGGTCACAACGCCGAAAATATTATCCGATATTCAAAGTATTTCCTGTCACGTACAAATATGGGAAAGCCTATTTTAACTATATAAATCGCTGATTCGGCAAAACAACATGCCATTATCGGAATGGTTACCCGGTTTTTGACTTAACCGCGTTTGCTCTGTTAAATTTTTACCTGCTCCGTTCATTTCGCATTTCACACAATTTTTTTGTGTTTTGATTTGGAAATGCAGCGGAGGTTTTGATGAAGAAAATTCTTGGAGCATTATTGGCGACTGGAACGTTGATTGCACTGCCTTCGGTCAATCATGCAAATTATTCGTCGACGTATAGCCCATCGAAATTGCCTGCCGGACAACAAAGATCTTTCCCGACGGCCGAAGGTTTTGGCGCAGCGTCTTTGGGCGGTCGTGGCGGACGTGTTATCCAGGTCACTACACTTGCCGATTCCGGCGTTGGTTCGTTACGGGCCTGCATGATGGATACAGGGCCTCGGACTTGCGTATTCCGGGTAAGCGGAACCATTGAATTGATGAGCCAGATCAAGCCAACCTCTGGCTATTTGACGGTCGCGGGCCAAACTGCCCCCGGGGATGGCATCGCAATCAAGAACCATCCCAATAACCTCACTGGATCACCGCTCTTTTTCAACGCGCCGCATAATATAATCCGGCATATCCGGGTGCGGCCCGGACCAACCAACGGAACCAAGCAGGATACCACCGATGGCATAACGGTCGACAGCCGCGCAGTTTATACGATATTGGACCATGTCTCCCTGTCATGGGCAACCGACGAGCCGTTCAACACAACCAAGGCAGCATCCAACATCACGATCCAATGGTCGATGGTGTATGAAGGATTGAGCAAATCGACGCATAAATCTGGCGAACATTCCAAGGGTATGTTCCTTGAAGGCAATAATATCACGGCGCACCATGTCTTCATGGCCCATGCAACCGATCGCATGCCGAACGCGGGTGTCGGCACGCGTGCCGATTTTGTAAACCTGATTTCGTACAATATGCGCGAAAAGGCCCATCAATATTTCTCCATGAAACAGAAAGAGAGCCAGCTGGCCAGCGGACTGAAGCGGCAGGCGAATATCGTTGGTAACTGGGTCTCCATGGGACCAAGCTCGCTGCGCGGCACCGCAATTTTTGGCGGCAATTATGACGAACAATATTCCACTAATCCGGGCAATGCCGAATTCTATTTATACCAGAACATCGACGGTCGCCGTCGTTCGCACAATGTCGACAACAGGATGTTCATGGACCCCTTGGACTGGAAATATGTGAAGACCCAACCCATCGGCGATCTGAGCGTTCAATTGTTCAGCTCCCCTGAACAAGCGGTAAGGGATGTCGCTGCATTTGCAGGGGCTTTCCCCCGCGATGCGTCTGACCGTCGGGTGCTGCAGACGTTTCTTGGATGCAGCGGCCGGATTATCAACAGCCCGAGCGAAGTCGGCGGTTGGCCTGTCCTGCAATCCAGCGCCGCGTACATCGACAACGATCGCGATGGCATGGACGACACTTGGGAAGTACGAAACAAGGTCTCTAATGCGACAGCCGATGCCGATGGCGATGGCTATACCAATTTGGAAGAGTTTTTGAACGAATTGGCCGGCGACCAGGACAGCTATGGCAATATCATCAACCGCGTCGGAACGGGCACTGGCAGTGTCCCGGCACCCAATTGCGGGATCGCGATTTAGCGTCTGGCGTCACAAGAAACGGTCGCTGATCCCTGTCAGGTATGACGAGCGTTTTTTGTGAAAAGGAATAAAGGAGCATGGCGGTTAGTATCGCCATGCTCCCTTTTAATTTCCGAAACCTATCCGGCTTTGGTGTTACCAACCAAAGCTGATACCGACGCGGCCACCGGTTGACCGTTTGACGGTAGAACCTGCGACACCGCCACTGATCCAGATATTTTCTTTCACTTGCGCGACCAACGCGCCGGAGAAGCCTTGTTCACCACGATAGGTCGCAAGGTTGAATGTCACTGAAAGTGCCTTATCCGGTATCAATAACGTTCCACCGAGCGCCATCGCCGCCGCGATACCGCCATCGGCCTGACGGGCCCTCCGCGTCAAACCATCAATGTCCGCGTTGATGTTTGTAAACCCGCTCGTCAAATCCGCTACGGACGATTGCAGATTGGTAATGTCGGTGGCGGTGAACGAAGCATACCCAAAGCAACCGCATCCAGTCCGCCTGCCGAAGCCCCAGCCGATGTAGCAAGGCTGCCCACCGCAAGGAACTTCGTCTTGTCTTCAAGGGCGTTGACGTCTCCTGTAATATTAGTGATGTCCCCGGTGATATCGACAATATCAAGTTCGACAACATCAAGACGCCCGTCCACCGCAACATCAAGGCCATCAAGCTGGCCCTTGTTCACAGCATCCGTGGCAGCTGTACCTGCTGCAAGGTTGGTAACCGGATCTTCGCCGAAGGATTCGAGAAAAGAACCGATTTCGAGTAAGTTCTGCCAAACATTGCGGCGCTATGTCAAGTTATCATTGTAACACTATTTATAATTACGAATTTTCGGTTTTCGTAGGTGAGGCGTGATTGCACGGTTGCGAAGGTTTCGCCCTAAACGCGGGCGCCTCGCGCGTTTTGTCGATGCCCGAATTTTACGGCTTTATTGGGCTGGGGTTACCAGCGTGCCGCCCTTGATCACATGCGCGACATTTTCCAACAGGCGAATGTCGGTTCGCGGGTCGCCCTTTATGGCGATAAGGTCGGCATAATATCCCGGCGCTATCGTGCCTAATTCCGTCTGTTTGCCCAGCAATTCGGCGGCGCGGATGGTGGCGGACTGGATCGCCTGCATCGGGGTCATGCCATAGCGCACCATATAGGCAAATTGCCGCGCGTTTTGACCGTGCGGATAGACCCCGCTGTCGGTGCCATAGGCAATCTTGACGCCCATTTTCACCGCCTTGGTAAAGCCAATTCGCTGGATATCGGTGGTTTCGCGATTCTTACGCAGATATTCCTCGGGCCAGCCTTCTTTGGTGCCGATGTCGTCAATATAATCGCCATTGTAGATATCCATGACGAGCCAGGTCCCTGCCTGTTTTGCCATGGCAAGCGCTTCGTCGTCGATCAGGCTGGCATGTTCGATTGACCGCACGCCTGCGCGAATCGCGTTTTTGATACCGATGGCGCCGTGGGCGTGGGCGGTCACAAACACCCCTTTGGCTTTTGCAGCGTCCACTACGCTGCGAAGCTGAGCTTCGGTCAATTCCGGTTCGCCGGGTTCAGTGCCCATTGCGAGTACCGCGCCGGTGGCGATTGTCTTGATGAAGTCCGCGCCCTTTGAAATCAAAAACTCGGTCTTTGCCTTCGCCTCTTCGGGCGTGCCGGCAACGCCGAGCCGCATATCGGCGGGCAATTGTTCATTGGGGATAACACCGTTCAGTTCGCCCCCGCCCTTGGGGATGGTGATATACGCCCCGGCCACGAACATCCGTGGCCCCGGCACATGACCTGCGTTGATTGCATTTTTCAGCGCGACATCGGTCAGGCCGCGATAAGTGCCGACGTCGCGCACGGTGGTAAAGCCCGCTTCCAGCGTGACCCTAGCATTGTGCGCGCCGATCAGCGCTGTTTCAGCAGGCGAGGTGTTGAGCGGCAGGGCAAGGTCTGCGCTTTGCCCTGCATCGGCGAGATGGGTATGCAGGTCGATCAGGCCGGGAAGCACGGTAAGGTCGGACCAATCGATTCGGCGGGCCCCCTTGGGCGTCGCGCCGCAGGGGGCAACCGAATCAATCCGGTCCTGCACAATATGGATGCATTGGCCGGTGCGAACGGTGCCGCCCACGACATCGACCAGTTGCCCGGTTTCGATATACAGATTTTGGGCAAAAAGCGGGGCGGATGTAAAAGCCAGCCCAAATACCAGAATTGGTAAGGCGCGCATCAGCCCTTTTTGGTGATCCGGTTGATCTCGCGTTCAACCATCGCCTCGACAATAGGGGGCAGGTTGGTGTCGAGCCAGTCCTTCAGCATCGGGCGCAGTAGATCCCGGGCCAAACCCTCAAGCGAAGTTTCGCCGGAACGCACGATCTGCGGCGTTGCGCCAGGTTCGGATAGGGTTTGCAGGGCGGAAAAGCTATGGCGCAAGCTGCGGGCCTTCTGGTCGTCGAGCAATATTTCATCGCTTGCGTCCGAATCGGTATCAGCGTCAGCGGCTTCGGTCAGCTCAAGTATTTCATCGTCCGCAGGCAAGGGTGCGTCCTTGGGGGCGCGCTTTGCCGAAGCTGGGCGCGCACGGTCATCATCTGCAATGATGCGTTTAATCGAAGATAGAATCTCATCCATAGACGGTTCGTTCCGGCCCTCTGCCATATTGAAAGCTCTCCAAAGCCTTGGTTGATTACTTCCGCGTCGGGTCGGGAAGCGGCTCTATTTCTGCTTTTTGTGCAGGCGTGTCAACGGTGCGTGTCGATTTCGTCGTCGGATCGGGTTGCGACGACCAGTCATTCCACGCATTGTCGACCTTTTCATATTCGGCAACGGGATCGTAGAGGACCCCACCTTCAAGACCCAGATCACGTGCTTCGGCACGGCCCATTGCGGCGAGCAGGGTGAAGCCTGCGACATAGGCGTTGCGCCGTGCCGTCACCAATTGCACCTTGCTGCCCAGCAATTCCTGCTCGGCGTTCAATATGTCCAATATTGTGCGGTTGCCCACGCTGTTTTCCGCGCGCGTTCCTTCAAGCGACAACTCGTTGGCCGAAACCGCGCGTTGGGACGCAATGATGACGTCGTTGGCCGCTCTCCAGCTTGCATAAGAAGCGCGGGTCTGGGCAATGACTTCGCGTTCAGCGGCGATTTCCTGTTCCTGCGCCTGCCCTAGACGGGCCTGCGCCTGACGGATTTGGGCCGCAGGTTGCCCGCCTTGATACAGGGGCAGGGTTGCGCGGATACCGGCCTGCGCCGTGAACGAGCTGTTATCCGCCTGAAACCCGGGGATATTGGATGAAACCGAGTTCAGCGCGTTGCTATAGGAAGGCGATGTAAAAACGCTCACGGTGGGCAGGCGCGATGCATTGGCGGCGCGTCGGTCAAACCCGGCGGCTTCCTTCGCTTCCCGCGCGGCGATAAGGTCCGGGTTATTTTCCAGCGCCACATTTACGGCATTATCGGGCGTATCCGGCAAATTCGGCAATGGCGGCGGCGCGGACAACTGCCCCGGTTCACGCCCGACAAGCTGGATATAGATTTCTTTCGACCGAATCAGGTTTGCCCGCGCAGTTTCAAGGTTGCTGGTCGCCAGCGCCTGCCGTGCTTCGGATTGCGCCACATCGGTACGGGTCAGGTCGCCAATTTCAAACCGGTCGCGCGTCGCGTCCAGATTGACAGACAAAACACCGACCTGTGCGCGGTTCAGCTCGACAATCGATTCATCACGGATCACATCCATATAGGCCGCAACCACCGCTGAAAAAATCGCACTTTCGGTGCCGCGCAAGCCTGCAAAGCCTGCCTCTACTCGGTTTTCAGCGGCGCGCACCGCATTGCGGATGCCGCCACCTGCATAGACAGGCGCGGATATCGTGCCATTCGCGCTTGCCCCGCGCGCTTGCGTGACTGAAGAACCGCCGTCCTGCATGATGTTTTCGAAATAGGTTGACTGTATGCTGACATCAGGGCGGCCATTGGCCTTGGCCAGCGGCACGCCCTCATTGGTTGCCTTCTGCCCTTCGCGCGCGGCGGTCAGGCTGGGGTTGGTTTCATAGGCCGACACCAACGCATCGCGCAGGGTATCCGCAGCGGCAGGCGCGCTGGCAAAGGCCGAGCAAAGCAGCGACGCCATCACGATCATACGCGGGGTCAAAATGTAAATTCCGGTTTGCGGGCGAACGCGGCCAACGGCGCGATTTCGCTGTCGATAAAGGGTTTCAATGCAACCTGCCCCTGATGAACATAGCCCTTGGCCAGCCGTGTGACCGGCCCTTCGACCAGGCCGGTTACCAGCCGTGCGCCGTCCGCAGCCATGTGCAGTAAACCATCGGGAAGCTGTTCGATCGCGCCGTCGATAATGATAACGTCAAAAGGTGCAGATTTTACGGCGCTATCAAAATCGGCAGGGGCGACGCACGTTGCCGCACCAACCCGGCTTTTCAACAGGTCCGCAACATATCCGTCAGGCGCGCCCAGCAACAAAACCCGGTCCGATGCCTCGATATCCGCCGCTTGCAGCAACAGGGCAGTCGCCAGCGGCGGGTTCAGGACGGTGCCGTCCCCAAGGGGGATTGCACGATCCGTATAGCAGACAGTGTGATACTTAGCCGGCACATACTGTTCCCGCGCACATCCACCCAGGGCGGCAAGGACCCACGCCTGCGTCACGCCGTTGGTGCGCAGCTGGGAATCAACCATTGCCCGCCGCATATCTTCAAAACTCACAGATTCCATCGGGATTTTTCCATTACTTTCCGGGTCGTGTGGCATAGCTGTGTTGCAAATACAATACAGCCGCTGAAAATCGTTCTAGCCAGCGCGCAGCCAATCGCCAAGCCGGATTCAGACAAACGCCCAACCTGTCCATGCAAATGGCATTTTTTCCGGACGTTGTGGCGATCAGGGCACAGATTGCCGGTTGATTTGCGCGGTCCAACCCGCTAGACGCGCGCCTCCACCACATGCAGCTATGCTGTATCAAGCATTTTGCTTTCCAGAGGCCCGATGGCGGAGTGGTGACGCAGAGGACTGCAAATCCTTGCACGCCGGTTCGATTCCGGCTCGGGCCTCCAGGAATTCTGGTGCATTTTTGGTAGAGCAAGTCGCGTAGTCACGATTTGACGGATTGCGCGGGCTCCGGACTTGGACACGGCTATTCAACCCTGCGCGCATGGCCGTTGAACGTTAGGGTCAGGACCACTTAAATGTGCCGGATGCACCGTCAGCGCGATCACACAGGATCGAACTGACGGCGACTATGCCCAGATCGAATAATGCCAGCAGCGTCGCATCATCTTCCATTGCGGTAATGACAAGCAATGGCACGTCCGGCACGGTTCTGAGTATTCTTGCAATGCCGACAATCGGCGTTGCGCCGGGCATATCCAGATCGCAAAGGATGAGATCAAGGCCTTCCGTTTTTGCGTGCTTCCATGCATCCGGAAAGGCGGCAACTTCCATAACATGTGTGTTGGGCCACGCCAGCCTGACCCTTCCGGACAAGGCCTCGCGCATCATCGGATGGTCATCACAGATCAGACAGGATTGCATATAATCGATCCTTCCAGACGCTCATCGCGTCATTCATTGTTTTCAGGCGACGTCCAGTTCCAGAAAGAACGCGGCTCCGTTGGTCCAGCGGGACTCCAGGCCGACCGCACCCCCAATTGGACTATCCATTTGGGGGGTGCTATATCATAGCAACACTATGTATTCAACCCTGCCTCGCGGGAAATAGCCCGCTGGAGCAAATGGGACGGGTCTCAAAAATCGAACAGTCACCACAGATGGCGCCATTCTGGAGCGATCGAGCGGTGACGAACAAGATAACCAAAGGGAATTTAATGATGAGAAAATCAACAGTAACGCGTGCGGCATTGGCCGCAGGCGCAAGCATTGCCGCTCTAGGACTGGTTACGCCAGTTTGGGCGGGGCCAAATCCGGAATGCGTCAATGGTGCTGGGACTAATACTACGGAGTGCGGCACACTTTCGACCACCGGTACAACGGCGACCAACGCTACTGCGATTGGTGCGGACGCTGAAGTTACTGGTAATAGCGGCACTGCCGTTGGAGCGAGCTCTGACGCGTCTGGGTTCAGCACTGCTGTAGGAGCTTTTGCAGATGCCATTGGGTTAAATTCGGTGGCTGTTGGATTTTCGGCTGACGTGGCGGGCAGCGCAGATGGCGGCATTGCTATTGGCGTGGGTTCCGAAGTGGGATTCGGAGCAAGTGGCGGCATAGCCCTTGGCGCCGGCAGTCAAGCCTTGTCAGCAGGCAGCGTAGCGATCGGCATTAATTCGATCGCGACTGGAGTCAACGAAATCAACACGGTGTCTTTTGGCGGTAATGATCTAGGAGGAGGCGTCCTTTGCCGCAACCGACAATGCAGTGGCTATCGGCAACGGTGCAACGGCTGACGGCGGGGCTTCTGTCTCGATCGGCTTTGGTAACACTGCCACCGGTAACGGTGCGGTCGCGATTGGTGATCCGAACCAGGTTAGTGGTCAGGGCGCAGTCGGACTGGGCTTCACCAACATCGCCAACGGAACCGCGGCAGTTGCCTTGGGTTCGGAAAGCGTTGCTTCGGGTGGTAGTGCATTTGCACAAGGTAACAAGGCGGTTGCTGTAGGGTTTTCCGCCGTTGCGCTGGGCGATGCGGCGCAGGCCGAACTGATCACGCCGACGACCGTTAACCCCGATCCGTTTGCAGATTCGAACATAGCGATTGGCCGCGCCGCAAAGGCAACGGCACAAACGACGGTTGCCATCGGAAGCGGGGCAGAAGCCTTTGACGAAGATGCGACCGTTATCGGCGACAAATCAAGCGCTGGCTTTCACGGCACGGCAATCGGCGGAGAAGCCGAAGCCGACGCACGCGGGGCGCAGGCCTTTGGCTGGCAATCAAAAGCCACCGGAACCCTGTCTCTGGTTGTCGGGCATCAGGCGCTCGCATCGGGTGTTCGCGCAACAGCGGTCGGCAAAAGTGCGGTTGCAAACTTTGACGGTTCGACAGCACTTGGCAACACGGCCACGACAACCCGCGCCAATCAGGTTGTTCTGGGCGGCGCAGGCACATCGGTTACCGTTGGTGACATCGCGGCCAGCACATTGGCGCAGGTTGGCCCGACGGACGTCATGACCGTTGATGCCACCGGCACCGTTGGACGTGACGCAACGATCCGCCCGGCAATCGCCGCGCTGAACGCGTCCATCGGTCAATTCGATGGTCGCCTGACAACATTGGAAGCAGGTCAGGCAGCATTGTTCGACCTTGCCAAAATCAACCAGACCGAATCGCGTCGCGGGATCGCCGCAGCCGTTGCGATGGCCGATGCGCCATTCCCTTCGGCGCCGGGCAAGACCAGCTATGCAGCGAACACCGGGCTTTTTCGCGGTGAAGTCGCGTTCAGCGCGTCGTTGATGCATCGCCTTGATGTCGACAGTCCGTTCGCGCTGACCGCCGGTATTTCGCAAAGCGGTGGCAAGAATACTGCCATCCGTGCGGGTATCGCTGGCGAATTCTAACTGTGACCAGGCCGGTGATGTTGCTTCAGCTTTTTAGCCACGTCACCGGCTGCATTTCCTCCCGCAAGGCTCCCCATTAGTTTTCGGGCGGACGATGTCAGGCGGGAATTTTTCTACCTGACACACAGGTAACACCTTGAGGGATGGCAATTGGCTTTCAAGCCATTGCCATCCCTTTTCAGTTTGAACTCCAGAAAAATATTCTGTTCCTGAAGGAGAGATTTATGTTTCTTGTTTTAAGTAAGGCCACCCTTGTCATCCTGGCCGGAATCTATGCCATGCGAAGCGCATCGCCGGTTTTTGTCCGGCAACCGTTTCAACCATTGATGATCGCCGCGGTTTTCGCCTTTCTGTTGCTCGTGACTTTGTTTTACCGTGCGCCTGCGAAACCGGGCCTTTGGCTTAACACCGTAATACTGTTGTGCGCCGTGGGAATGCTGACAAACGCGATGCTCTATTTCAAACCGGATGCCATGCACAGTGACCCCACAAATATGGCGTTCAGTGCGTTTGGCATGGCGGGATGGGGCTTTTTGCTGGTGTATTTTGGTTCCCACATTTTTGGGACCACCCTGCTTTCCAAATAAGGCGATAAAGGAAACGCCGGTGGCCTTTGCGGCTGTACCACGGCGTTTCCTTAATGGCCCAGCGCCGTAGCTGGGAAATAACGGTGCGAACCGCACTTTCCCTTTGGGAAAAGGCCCGTTAAGAGCCATCCGCATGACTATCGACAAGACTTTTGATCCCGCCGCGATTGAGGCGAAATGGTATGCCCATTGGGAAAGCACCGGCGCGTTCCGTCCCGATCGCCCCGAAGCCGAGCCCTATACGATCGTCAACCCGCCGCCCAATGTCACGGGCAGCCTGCACATCGGCCACGCGCTCGACAACACCTTGCAGGATATCCTCATCCGCCATGCCCGCATGCAGGGCAAGGATGCCTTGTGGGTCGTCGGCATGGACCATGCCGGCATCGCAACACAGATGGTGGTCGAACGGCAGATGGCCGAACGGCAACAGAAGCGCACCGATTTCACCCGCGAAGAATTTGTCACCAAAGTGTGGGAGTGGAAGGAAGAAAGCGGCGGTGCCATCACTGGCCAGCTGCGCCGTCTCGGCTGCTCGATGGATTGGGAGAATGAGCGTTTCACCATGGACCCCGGCTTTTCAAAGGCCGTCATCAAGGTGTTCGTCGACCTTTACAACCAGGGCCTGCTTTACCGCGACAAACGGCTCGTCAACTGGGACCCGCATTTCAAAACTGCGATTAGTGATCTCGAGGTCGAAACCCGCGAAGTGAACGGCCATATGTGGCACTTCAAATACCCGCTCGCAGATGGCGAAACCTACACCTACATCGAGCGCGACGCAGACGGCAATGTTACTGTCGAAGAGGAACGCGACTATATTGCCATTGCCACCACTCGCCCCGAAACGATGCTTGGCGACGGCGCGGTTGCTGTGCATCCGTCGGACGAACGCTACAAACCCATCGTCGGCAAGCTTTGCGAAATCCCTGTCGGCCCCAAGGCGCATCGCCGCCTGATCCCGATCATCACCGACGAATATCCCGACCCAGATTTCGGTTCGGGCGCGGTCAAGATAACTGGCGCGCATGACCAGAACGATTATGGCGTAGCGCAGCGCAACGGCATCCCGATGTACCGCCTGATGGACGAAGTAGCAGCGATGCGCACCGACGGCGCGCCATATAGCGAGACCTCCGAGCGCGCCAAAGCGATAGCCGCTGGCGAAGCCGCAACATCTGCTGAAGTCGACGCACTCAACCTCGTCCCCGAAGCCTATCGAGGACTTGATCGCTACGAAGCACGCAAACGCGTGGTCGCCGACATCGATGGCGATGGCCTGATGATTGCCGTCGAAAACAAAACGATCCAGCAACCTTTTGGCGACCGCTCCGGCGTTGTCATCGAGCCGATGCTGACCGACCAATGGTACGTCGATGCGGCAACGCTCGCCAAGCCAGCGATTGAGGCCGCGCGCAATGGCAAGGCCAATGGCGGCTTCGATATCGTGCCCAAGTCGTGGGAGAAAACCTATTTCAACTGGATGGAGAATATCCAGCCCTGGTGCGTATCGCGCCAGTTATGGTGGGGGCACCAGATACCGGCGTGGTTTGACGCCGACGGCAAATGCTATGTCGCCGAAGACGAAGCAGGTGCGCAGGCTTTGGCCGACGAAAGCGTCGAACTGATCCGCGATCCTGACGTACTCGACACCTGGTTTTCGTCTGCGCTCGGGCCATGCGGGACTTTGGGTTGGCCCTAAGAAAATCCTCCCCGTTCCGGGGAGGTGGCAGCCGTACCGGCTGACGGAGGGGGGGCGCAGCCAAACGCGTCGCCTGATGCGGACAACCCCCTCCACCAGCCTGCGGCTGGTCCCCCTCCCCGTACCGGGGAGGATTTGGGGAACACCCTCCAGCGCCATTACCCTAATGACGTCCTCGTTTCCGGTTTCGACATCCTGTTCTTCTGGGACGCGCGGATGGCGATGCAGGGGATTCACTTCATGAAGGAAGTGCCGTGGAAGACGCTCTATCTCCACGGCCTCGTTCGCGCTGCCGATGGCAGCAAGATGTCGAAGTCGAAGGGTAACACCATCGACCCGCTCGGCCTGATCGACCAATATGGTGCCGATGCGTTGCGCTTTTTCATGGCGGCGATGGAGAGCCAGGGCCGCGACATCAAGATGGATGAAAGCCGCGTTGCCGGTTACCGCAACTTCGCGACCAAGTTGTGGAACGCGGCGCGTTTCGCGCAGTCGAACGGTATCGGCGGATCGCATTCGATCTCGGCCCCCAAAGCCGAGCTTGCGGTCAACCGCTGGATCATCGGCGAAGTTGTCGAGACAGTCGAAAAACTGAACAAGGCCTTCGCCGAATTCCGCTTCGACGGCATGGCCGACGCTATTTATCACTTCGTCTGGGACCAGTTCTGCGACTGGTATCTGGAACTGATCAAGCCTGCCTTCATCGATGGCGAGAAGCAGGATATGGACGAAGAATCCCGGGTCGTGGCGGGCTGGGTGCTCGACCAGATGCTGGTGATGCTGCATCCCTTCATGCCGTTCGTCACCGAAGAATTATGGCACGCGCTGGCCGACCCTGAACAGCCACGTCGCTATGACCTTATTCATGCGAAATGGCCTGAACCAAAGGCAGACGTTGATGCTTCGGCAACCGCAGAAATCGACTGGCTGATCCGGCTGGTCGGCGAAGTCCGTACCGCGAAGAATGAACTGGGCATTGCACCCGGTGCCAAGATGGACGCCTTTGTCCGCGACGCTTCGCCTGCGACGCTGGAACGGATGGCCAATCAGAAAGCCGTTATCGCACGTCTTGCCCGACTGGAAAATATCGGCGCCGGAAATGCCCCTGAAGGCGGCTCCATACAGCTGGTCGTCGACGAGGCGACTTTTGTCCTGCCGCTTGCGGGCGTGATCGATCTGGACGCCGAACGGGCACGCATCACCAAAGCCATCGAAGCGGCGACCAAGGAAGCGGCCTCGCTCTCCGGTCGCCTGTCCAACGCGTCCTTTGTCGAAAAGGCCAAGCCCGAAGCGGTCGAAAAGGCCCGCGCCGACCATGCGGAAAAAGCCGCGGAGGCGGAGCGGCTGACGGCGGCATTGGCACGGCTGGGGTAGACGTTCGCCCCCGTTGGGAAGTGGGCCGCCGATTGGAAAATACCGCTGTCCTACCCACCCCCAATTCCGGTAAGGGCAACGCCATGAATGTGCGCGCGATTATCCTGCTTCTGATTGGCCTGTTCCTGATTCCGGCAGCCCATGCACAGCTTCCCGGCGCACCGCAAAATGTACGTGCCTCGATCGCGGTTGAAACCGATACCCCCGCCCCCGGCGACACCGTGACGGTTGCCATTATGATGGACCCGAAACCGGGCTGGCATGATTATTGGCTCAACCCCGGTGACGCGGGCACACCGCTCGAACTCGAATGGAAACTGCCCCCCGGAGTAACGGCGGGCCCGATCCGCGCACCAGTCCCGGAAACGCTGATCGTCAGTGGCTTCATGAACCATATCTACAAGCAAAAGCACGCCTTCCTCGTCGACCTGAAACTGCCGCTGAAGCTTCAGCCACGTCAAAAGATCACAATAAAGGTCGATGCCCGCTGGTCGGCATGCTCCGATATGATCTGCGTTCCCGAAAGCGGTTCGTTCGCTATTCCCCTGACCATCGGTGATGGCAGGATTGATAAAGACACGCGCAGCCGCTTCGACATCTGGCGCGCCGCTTTGCCTGTTCCGCTGGACCGGCAGGCGGTATATGCCGTCAACGGCAAGACCATCTCGATAGCCATTCCTTATCCGGCAGGCGCTCCTGCAGACAAAGTCTGGTTCTTCCCTCGCACCGAGAATATCTTTCGCTACGCCGCATCGCAGTCGGCACGGCGCACAGGCAACTGGCTCGTCGTCAAAGGCGCGATGGATAAGCCGTTCAATGGACAGATCGACGGCCTGCTCCGTTTCGGGGATGCGCAGGGAATAGAGGTTCGCGCATTGCCCGGATCTGTGCCGTCGGGTGGTGATGCGGTCACGGTTCTCGGCGAAGGTGCTTTGTCCGGTGAGGCCAAATCCAGTGTGAACCTGGCGTTGATTCTGGGGCTTTCCGTTCTCGGGGGGTTGCTTCTCAACCTCATGCCCTGCGTTTTTCCGATCCTCGGGCTCAAGGCCATAGCGATTGCCAAATCAGGGGGTGATGAAGGTCAGGCTCGCCGTGATGCCCTCGCCTACACCGCAGGGATCATGCTGAGTTGCCTCATCCTGGGCGGCGTGATGCTGGGACTGCGCTCGGCAGGACAGGAAATCGGCTGGGCCTTTCAACTTCAGGACCCGGTTATCGTTTTCCTGCTTCTGTTATTGATGGTGGCGATCACCGCCAATCTTGCCGGGCTTTTTGAAATTGGCGGAATTGGTGCCGGTGACAGCCTCACCCGCAAAAGCGGGATGGCAGGGTCGTTCTGGACGGGAGTACTGGCGGCGGTAGTTGCAACGCCCTGCACCGGGCCTTTCATGGCAGCAGCAATGGGCGCTGCATTATTGCTTCCAGTACCGCAGGCGCTCCTGATTTTTGCCGGATTAGGCTTTGGCCTTGCGCTGCCGTTTCTTGCCATTGCCTACATCCCGCCTCTCCGTTCCCGAATGCCAAAACCGGGTTTGTGGATGGTCAGATTTCGCCAATGGATGGCGATACCCATGGCGCTCACAGCGCTGGCGTTACTGTGGCTGCTGGGTCAGCTGGTAGGTATTAACGGCTGGATCATTGGCGGCATTGCCTCAGCGTCTCTGCTGGCAGGGATCATGATTATCGTTCGGCAAGGTGCATCGATGATTTGGGCGCTGGGGATTGCTTCGGTGATCTTTGCCTTGGGCTATTTCGCACTCGATCGCCTGCCGGAACCCGACGCAGCGACTTCGGTCACGAACAAGCTCGATGGCGAGGCATTTTCGGAACAGAGGCTCGCGCAACTCCTCGCTGAAAAGCGCCCGGTATTTCTGTATTTCACTGCGGACTGGTGCCTCACCTGCAAAGTCAATGAAGCCGCCGCAATAGATCGGGAGGAAACCACACAGGCATTCGAAAAAGCCGGAATAGCGACGATGGTGGGGGATTATACCAGACGTGATCCGGCCATTACCCGTTTCCTTGCCCGTCAGGGCCGGTCCGGAGTGCCGCTCTATCTCTTTTACCCGGTCGGCGGTGAACCTCGGGTGCTACCGCAAGTGCTGACCGTCGATACGCTCACGGAACTGGCGAAATGATCCGCATCGCAGGCGGTACGGGGACAGACGTAGATACCGCCTGTCCCCGACCTCATCGGCAAGTTGCGACCCTTTCAGGACTCACCGGTGACATCGATCCTCTTGACCTGATTGGCGCCGATCACGGTGATACCGCGGACACCCGTAATCCCGGTCAATGGGATCGACTGCTCGAATGTCGTCGGCTCGCCACCGACGGGGGCAAAACGATGCGGGACATGGGCTTGCACCGCTGCAATCTCGATGCCCCAGTAATCCGGGCGGTTCTGATAGATACGGGGGGCAAGTCTGGCTTCAAAACTGTTCCCCGGAAGCGTGCCCCTCACCCAGAGATACTTACTGTCCTCGAAGGACAGTGTTCGCAATTCTGCAATTTCAAAGTCGATGATCCGCCCGTTTGGCACACTTGAAAGTGAGCCAGTGGAGGAGAAACTCATTATTATTCCAATCGAATGTTATTTTATTACTTTAAATGGATATATTAAAATCCAAACATGTTCTTTTCTTTTTTTCACATACATCAATTTACCTGCACGTAAAGTGAACGAGCGCCAAAATGGATCCGGTTTCTGGTATCGCCCTGAAAGCACAATCGAAAAATATATCCGCAAAGCTATCGCATTCGTATGCGAACATTGACCAGCATCGCTTTGCTGACAGTATAAATTCGAATCGTTCATTACCATCGAAATAACGGCTTCGATTCGACGACTTGTCCGTTGCGAGCGGGCAACTATATGCGACAATTGTGCACTGCCATTGTGTAAGCACTTTATTTGCGCGGCAAATGCCTGTATTGGCCCCGCATATCAACCTTAGGAGTATCCATTATCGCAACCCCGCCTACCCGGCGCGCCATGACCCCACCTGTAAAAAGTGGACCGCGCTACAACAATTTAATCACCGCCGAAAAAGTGCGCGTCATCGATGATGACGGCGAAAATCTGGGGGTGCTATATACCCGTGAAGCGATAGCACAGGCCGCTGAAGTCGGCCTCGATCTGGTTGAAGTATCTCCTAACGCTGATCCGCCAGTGTGTAAGTTCCTCGACATCGGCAAGTTCAAATATGAGGCCCAGAAAAAGGCCAATCTTGCACGCAAGAGCCAGAAGACCCAGGAAATCAAAGAGATCAAGATGCGTCCAAACATCGACGACCATGACTATATGGTGAAGATGAAAAAGGTCGCCGAATTCATCGAGGAAGGCGACAAGGTAAAGATCACCTTGCGGTTCCGTGGACGCGAACTGGCGCACCAGCAACTGGGTATGCAATTACTGCAACGTGTGCAGGCCGATACCGCTGATACTGCAAAGATCGAGGCCCATCCCAGGATGGAAGGCCGCCAGATGCTGATGGTGTTATCTCCTAAATAGGCGATGGCGCCATCACCAGATGGCTTGCCGGATCAGTTCTAGTCCAACGCCGATCATCAATAAGTTGATGATCGCATTGAACCGGGCGGGCGACACTCTTTTCACCAACCAGACCCCGGCAAATGTACTTGCCAGCGCCAGCGGCATGAACACGGCCGTTAACGTCATATTCTGACTATTGAATTGCCCCAATGCAGCATATGCCGGAACTTTTATCCAATTGATAATCGCAAAGAATATCGAAGATGTCCCGACAAACACAAAATGGGGGAAGTTGCGGGATAATGCCCATATCTGAAACGGTGGCCCGCCCGCATGCGCTATCTGGCTCGTGAATCCAGACACCCCTCCCATAAGCGTACCGACCCATTCCGGTGCAGGGCCCTTCATTTGCACCATCTGGCTAATCTGCGGAGATAATCTGTAAGCCCCGAAGGCGAGCGCGATGATACCGACCAATCCCCGGACGGCATCCTCATTGACGACCGCAGCAAACCACCAGCCTAGAAAAATCCCGCAGACTGCCCCTGGCAAGGTGAGTTTCAATGTGCGGCTGTCGAAGCTGCGCCGAAAGGCCCAGACGCTGACAATGTCTTGCGCCATCAATATGGGCAGCAACATTCCTGCTGCCGATACCGGATCCATGACAAGAGCAAGCAAAGGAATAGCTGCGGCACCCAAGCCGGCAAATCCACCTTTCGCCAGACCCACCAAGATGACTGCGGCGGAGGCGACGAGGTAGAAAGTAACGTCCGCTGGAAGGCTCAAGCCGATTGCGTGCGCTTACGCAGCGCCAGCACATAAATGATCGCAGCAGCGGTCGCAAAAATGAACCATTGGATTGCGTAAAGCAGATGGCTATTCGGGATTTGCTGAGGCGAAGGCAAGGAAAGCTGCTGTAGGCCTTCAACCTTATCTGTGGCGACCAGTTTGATAAGTTGAACATTATCGGGCGCGATAATACCATTTACCAGCCCCCCCGCCCACTGTGGTGACACGGGTCGTTCCGACCAACCGATGGCCACTTTGGCGCCAGGCCCCTCCGCTCCGCCGGTAGAACAGGACGCTATATGCGCAAAACCGGCTTTTCCCTCGCGGTTGCTTCCGGACACTGATTCAATCCGCATGACCTTGATGCACATCAGCCCAGATTTTCGAAAAAGAGGCAGATTTTCCTTATCAGGCACGGCGGGCCATGTGACGGGCACCAAATTGGCTGCCGTCTCAAATCTTGCAAGGAGAAGCTCCTTCTGCTCTTTGCGTTGCAATTGCCAAACCCCCAATCCGATCATGGTGGCCACGGCTAAGGAAACGATTATTGTGGGGAACACCGGCCACTTCATACGATATCATCCCGACCGGCTTCGTGTGCTCTGTTATGATGCTCTGAAGCCAACAGTGCACCCTTGGACACACGCAACGAGTAGACCGTCATCACAATGGTGATGGGAACCCAAATCAAAACATGAACCCAAAAAGGTGGATGCGCGGTCGATTCCAGAATGAGTGCAAATATTATTATCAGCGCCCCGATCACTAATGTTAATAGGGCTGCAGGGCCGTCACCTACGTTGAAGCTCGAATAGTCCAGGCCACAGGCGGAACAGCGGTCAGAAAAACGGGCCGGTCCTGAAAACAGCGTTTTTGCACCACATTGAGGGCAGAGACCAAAAAGGGCAGCCTTGGCGATGCCCGGCTGCCCTTCTGGATTTTTCAAGTCAGGCACCAATATGCCTTTATGCGTGGATGGGCGCCCCCCATCCTCCCCAGATGTAAATAGCGATGAAAAGGAAAAGCCAAACAACGTCGACAAAATGCCAATACCAAGCAGCCGCTTCAAAACCAAAATGCTGCTGGGGCGTGAAGTGGCCTTTGTAGGTCCGCACTAGGCAAACTGCCAAAAAGATAGTCCCAACGATAACATGGAAACCATGAAAACCTGTCGCCATATAGAAGGCTGTACCATAATTTAGTCCGCCAAACGGGAAAGGTGCAACAGAATATTCGTAAGCCTGAATGGCGCTAAACACCAACCCAAGAATGATGGTCAGCCAAAGACCCTTTTTCAATCCTTCACGATCACCATGGATCAAGGAATGGTGTGCCCACGTCACGGTTGTTCCGGAGCAGAGTAGTATCAAGGTGTTGAGCAGCGGCAATTTCATTGCGTCAAGAACTTCAAGTCCCTTTGGCGGCCACTGCATCAAAGCTGCAGCACCTTCTTGTCCGATCAGGTTCGTAACCGTAAATGCATGGGTTTCAGCATCTATGGCGATCTCAAGTGGCACCGGAAACAGAGAGAAATCGAACCACGCCCAGAACCAGCCAACGAAGAACATTACCTCTGATGCGATGAACATGATCATCCCGTAACGAAGGTGTAACTGCACCACGGGTGTGTGATCACCCGCATGTGCTTCATTTATCACATCAGACCACCAGGCAAAGAACGTATACAAAACGCCCACGAACCCAAGGCCGAAGACCAAACTGCCATAGCCAAATTGCTCGGGATGCATCCACATCACCAAGCCAAAAAACATGGTCAGCGCAGAAAAGGAGCCGAGAATAGGCGTAATGCTCGGCGGCAAAATATGATAATCGTGGTTCTTGGCACCGGCCATTGTCAATTCCCTGTAGTCTAACGCGTTTCGATTGCTCTTAGCTGCCCTCGCCCGCCGGGTCTACCGTCTTTGGGTTCTCCACGGGATAGAAAGTATAGCTGAGAGTAATTTCTTCAATGTCTTTGGTTTCCGGATCCGTCATGATCTTCGGGTCCACATAATAGAGCACCGGCATGCGAACCTGTTGACCCGGCTGAAGCGTCTGCTCGGTAAAGCAGAAGCATTGGATCTTGTTGAAATACTGTCCGGCAAGCGCTGGCGATACGTTAAAAGTTGCCGTTCCGGTCACTGGAACGTCGGACAGATTTTTGGCAATGAAAATAGACATGTCCTTGGCACCAATGGAAATGGTGTCGGTTGGGCGTTCGGGCTTAAATTCCCAAGGCAGGCCGTTGCGTTGATTGGCATCAAACCGGATCACGATAGTCTTGTTGGTCGCCACAACAGTGGCCGCCTGCGCGGCATCGACCCGCATCGTGGTGCCACCAAAACCCGTAACCTCACAGAAAATCCGGTACAATGGGACCGCCGCAAAGCCAACGCCCACCATCGATACAGCCATCGCTCCGGCCATCATGCCAACACGCAGGTTCGAAATGGCCATCAGCCCCATACCCCGATTTTGGCGACCGTTATCATGAAAAAGAGAACGCATAATGCGACCAAAACGACGCCCATTATACGTGACCGTGCTGCCTGTCGCTGACGAATGATGCGGGTTTCTTCTGCGGTAAACCCAGTTCGCTCAGGTTGTGTCATGCGAACAAAATCCGATCAAAGGCAAAAAGGGCAAAGAGAAGGAATAGATAAAGGATGGAAAAAGCAAAAAGCTGCTTTTCCGGCTTCATGTCTTTGGCCTCATTCGCTTCGTTGCGCCAAACGTTAAACGCGAGCGCCAGAAACACGAGGTTGAGTAATGCCGACGTAACTCCGTACAGCCAACCACTTTCCCCTAACAGGAAAGGTGCAATCGCCACAGCGGCCATCGGGAAACTGTAAGCAAATATCTGGTTGCGGGTAACGCGCTGACCAGAAACATTAGGCAACATCGGGATTCCCGCAGCCCCGTAATCTGTCTTCATAAACAGCGCCAAGGCCCAGAAATGCGGCGGCGTCCAAAGAAAAATAATGGAAAACAGCAAAACTGGAAGCAGGGTCACATCACCCGTTACAGCGGCCCAGCCGATCACTGGAGGAAAAGCACCAGCGGCACCGCCGATTACAATATTTTGGGGCGTATTTGGCTTTAGCCAGATCGTGTAGACAACCGCATAGAAAAATATGGAAAACGCCAGCAAAGCGGCCGAAATCCAGTTCACAGCAACGCCCATGATTCCGACCGAAAACGCCGCAAGCCCGATACCGAAATGCAAGGCGGCCTCTGGGTCCATACGGCCTGCGGGCAGTGGACGCTTGGATGTTCGTGCCATTTTGGCATCGACATCGACTTCATACCATTGGTTCAACGCACCACATGCACCTGCGCCCAAGGCGATACAGAGTATGGCCGTAAAGCCAATCACAGGGTGGATATGCCCGGGCGCAGCCAAAAGCCCGCACAGCGCGGTAAAAACAACAAGCGACATCACCCGGGGCTTGGTAAGCGCCCAGAAATCACGCCATTCCGCTGGCAGGGTTATGTTACGCGTTGCTGTTGTCATGATGCGCTTCCTGCCCCCTCCCCTGAATTTCAGGAAAGGGGGAAACGAGGATTTTGGCCGTTACTTAATGACCGGAAGGGTTTCGAACTGGTGATAAGGTGGAGGACTGGTCAACGTCCATTCGAGCGTTGTAGCACCTTCACCCCAGTAATTTTCCTCGGCACGACGACCGGCGGCCAGCGACCAGATGACGTTGATGAAGAAAATAATGACGCCAACACCCATGATGGCATAGCCCGTCGACGCCACGCCATTCCAGTAGGCAAATGCCTCCGGATAATCGGGATAACGACGCGGCATTCCCGAATTTCCAAGGAAGTGCATCGGGAAGAACAACACGTTCACGCCAATGAAGAAAATCCAGAAGTGCAGGTGACCCAGCAATTCATTCAGTTGGCGTCCGGATATCTTGCCAAACCAGTAGTAGAAACCGGCAAACAGCGAGAATACAGCGCCCAGCGAAAGCACATAGTGGAAGTGGGCGACGACATAATAGGTGTCATGCAGGTTATCGTCCAAGCCGCCATTGGCAAGCACAACGCCGGTCACGCCGCCTACCGTGAACATGAAGATAAAGCCCATGGCCCAGACCATTGGTGTCTTGAAACTGACGGATCCACCCCACATGGTAGCAATCCAGCTGAAAATCTTGATGCCGGTTGGCACCGCGATCACCATCGTCGCTGCGGTGAAGTACATTTTCATGTCTACGCTCATGCCCGTGGTGAACATGTGGTGCGCCCAGACAACGAAGCCGACAACACCGATGGCCACCATTGCATAAGCCATACCAAGATAGCCAAAGACCGGCTTGCGGCTAAAAGTCGCCACAATCTGGCTGATGATGCCGAAGCCTGGCAAGATCATGATATACACTTCGGGATGTCCGAAGAACCAGAACAGATGCTGATACAGAACCGGATCACCACCGGCCGCTGCATCAAAAAATGCACCGCCAAAGTTACGGTCGACCAACAACATGGTGATCGCCGCCGCCAGCACCGGCAAAGCCAGCAAAAGCAGGAATGCAGTCACCAGTACCGACCATACGAACAGCGGCATTTTATGCAGGGTCATCCCCGGCGCACGCATGTTGAAGATGGTGGTAATGAAGTTGATCGCGCCTAGAATTGAAGCCGCGCCTGCCAAGTGTAGCGAAAAGATCGCCATATCGACAGCCGGACCAACCGAACCTGAAGTCGACAACGGTGCATATACTGTCCAGCCAGTTCCGGCACCAAGTCCCGTACCGCCAGGAACGAAGCTTGATCCCAAAAGCATGATGAAAGCAACAACCGTCAACCAGAAGCTGATATTGTTCATACGCGGAAACGCCATATCCGGCGCGCCGATCATCAGAGGCACAAACCAGTTGCCGAAACCGCCAATGAGCGCAGGCATAACCATGAAGAAAACCATGATCAGGCCGTGCGCGGTAATCAGCACGTTCCACATATGATAGGCCTCGTCCATCGAGGCGTCCTTGCCGGCCATCATCGAGGCCCAGCTTTGAAGATATTGGATGCCGGGTTCGGCAAGTTCCAGACGCATCAGGCCCGAAATTGCGCCTCCAACAATCCCCGCAAAAATTGCGAAGATCAGATAGAGTGTCCCGATATCCTTATGGTTTGTGGACATGAACCAGCGGGCAAAAAAGCCCGGCTTGTGATCCGCATCATGATGGTCATGTGCGTGAAGGTCGGCGCCCGTAGCAGCAATGGTTGTCATCAGTCTGGCCTTTTACTTGGTTACGGCTGCGGCAGGCGCAGCGCTGGGAGATGGTACGGCGGCGGCAGGTGCAGGTGCCGCAGCGGGTGCGGCAGCTGCGGCGACTTCACCGGGCATTTGCCCGCCTTGCGCCTTGACCCATGCTGCAAATTTTTCAGGCGGTAGAGCTTCTACCGAGATCGGCATAAACCCGTGGCGTGCACCGCAAAGTTCCGAACATTGTCCAAAATAGACACCCGGCTTGGTGATCGTAAGCGATTTTTCATTCAAACGACCGGGAACGGCGTCCAGCTTGAACCACAGCGATGGTACCGCAAACGCGTGAATTACATCGGCCGCAGTCGTCTGAATACGGAGAGGTACGCCCGCCGGTACGACCATACGATTGTCGACTGCCAACTGCGCAGGCCCGTCATTTTCGGTGCGGAAACGTTCGCCAGGTGCGACGTCTTCTTTGTTTTTCAGCATGTTGGAAACGACTTCAAAACCGCCATGGTCGGGATAAGTGTAACCCCAATACCATTGGTATCCGGTAACCTTGACGGTCACCGCGTCTGCAGGTGCAGGCTTGAACTGCTTTGCTAGCAGATCCAGCGACGGATAGGCAATACCCAGCAGGATGAGAACCGGAATCAGCGTCCAGACAATCTCGATAAAAGTATTGTGGGTCGTCTTCGACGGCACCGGGTTGGAACGGCGGTTAAACCGGACGATCACCCAGAGCAGCAGCCCGAGAACGAAAAGCGATATGATTGTGATGATCGGCAACAAAATGGCGTTGTTTATCCACTTTGCATATTGGCCATTATCGCTGAATTGTTCCTGAAAATCGATTTCCCTGGGTTTCGGCATCCCGATCCCCTCGGTTGGCTTCATCGGGGTGTATCCGGGTAACGAACCATCCATGGATTTCGGCACAGCAGCGGCCGGCGCGGCGGCTGCGGGCGCGGCTGCGGCGGGATTTGCCACAACCGGTGCCGCAATTTCCTTGGTCAGTGGTGCAGGAGCAGGATTCGCCGCCTGCGCCATAACCAATGACGGAATCGTCATTGCGGCAAGGACAATCAGGAATTTCTTCAACATATTCATCAACTTGGCCCCGTATTCTTGGTGCGGCGCAGGAACATTGCGCAGTTCCGACTTAGCCTTAGCCTGCCGGACTCGCGCGACCTATAGGCGCGCTTGTCAGAAGCCTCAAGCGGTCGATTAAAGATTTTTAGCATTTATTTGCCGCGTATTTCCACCTATTTGCGTTGCAATTCACTAGACGTAAGTTGCAAATAATAACATAATTTCGCGAGGACAGTTTTTCTCAGTATGACCCAAGATGAAATTTTATCAGAATTCCGTAACGTCGATGCATTGCTTGAAGGGCATTTCCTGCTGTCGTCCGGGCGGCATAGTGCACATTATCTGCAATGCGCGCGATTGCTGATGAACCCGGAACGGGCAGGGCGTATTGCGCTCGCCATTGCTCAGAAAATCCCACGGGAGGTCCGCAACGACATCCAGGCGGTAATTTCGCCGGCAATGGGCGGCCTGATAATTGGCCATGAAATGGGTAGAGCTATCGGTGTGGATGCAATGTTCGTCGAACGACCCGAGGGCGTTTTCGGGTTGCGCCGGGGCTTTGCCATAGAAGAAGGCACGAAAATCTTGCTGGTCGAGGACGTTGTCACCACCGGCCTGTCGTCGCGTGAAGCCATCAAGGCCATCGAGGCCGAAGGCGGTGAGGTGATTGCTGCGGCTTCGGTTGTCGACCGTTCTGGCGGCAGTGTCGAACTGGGTGTGCCGTTCTTCCCGCTGATTGAATTGAATTTTCCTACCTATGCTGCTGACGAGGTGCCGGAATCACTCGCAGCGATACCGGTAATGAAGCCCGGCAGCAGGAACGGGCCCACTACGGCATGATACGTGCGCTCATCATTTCGCTCGCTTCGTTGATGCTTGGCGCAGCAGCAGCACCCCCTGCCCTTGATGCGAATGCCGTCTCGGCAGCGCTCGACCCAGTCAAAGCGCCGGGCACTATCCTGATCGCGCGTGGGGACGATATCATCTATGAACGCGCATTCGGTGCGATCGATCCGTCAAGCAATGTCGAGCATCAATTGGGCCAGACCTGGCGCTGGGCATCGGTAACCAAGCAGATCACGGCCACGATAGCGATGCAAGAGGTCGTAGCCGGTAGGCTCGATCTCGACGCGCCCATCACCCGTTACCTGCCCGACAGCAAGGCGCCTTTTGCAAACCGCATCACCTCGCGCATGCTTATGCAGCACATATCAGGGCTACCGCGCACTGAAGAAGGCCCCATCGGTTCGGACGGTTGGTCAAAGTTCTACATGGTCGAACGCGACAGCCCTGAGACCGGCCGGGCATATTGCGAAGGGCCAACTACCCGCGAGCCGCTGTCCGGTTTTCGTTACGGTGACTGCGATTTCATCATGATGGCCGCAATAATCGAGGCAACCAGTGGCAAGTCCTACGAAACGCTGATCGTCGAGCGCATCGCACAACCGCTAGGCCTCACCAGCGTTGGCCTGTTCCCGCGAACGGAGCGCACCGTGGCTGGCTATGCCGACGGCAAACCGGAGTCATCAGCGTTCCGGTTGGAGAATTTTGGCGGCGCAGGCGCGCTTTATGGCACGACCCGTGATCTATTTGCCTTTGATCGCGCGCTGATGACCGGCAAGCTGCTGCCCGATACAGCGCGCAGCATAATGTGGGCAGGCAATCCCAAATATGGCTTTGCCGCTTTCGGGCAATGGTCGTTTAGCACGTCCCTCAAAAATTGCGGGGATACGCCTGTGCGCATAATTGAGCGGCGTGGCTTCATTGGTGGCGTAGTGCTGCGCAATATCATATTGCCCGATCTGGACATGGTGATCATCATGACATCGAACCGCGCCGAGGCCGAAGCTGCTTTTGGCGAAATCTGGCAGCAGACGGGCATCACGCATGATGTGATGCGCGCGGCCTTGTGCAAGGACTTAGCGACTTGACCCTTCCCCTCCGCCTTGGCGTCAATATCGACCATGTCGCCACCATCCGCAACGCGCGCGGCGGGGAGCATCCCGACCCGATGCGCGCCGCCCACGTCGTAGAGGCTGCCGGTGGCGATGGCATCACCGTCCATTTACGCGAAGATCGTCGCCACATTCGCGACACAGACCTTGATTCGATCATGCGCGAAATTCGCTTGCCGGTTAATCTGGAGATGGCCGCCACCGAGGAAATGCTGCAGATCGCGTTACGCCACAAACCGCACGCCGCCTGTATTGTCCCCGAACGTCGTGAGGAACGAACGACTGAGGGCGGTCTGGATGCCGCGGGGCAGCACAACCATCTGGCACCGATGGTCACGCGATTAGCCGATGCGGGCATCCGGGTTAGCCTGTTCATTGAACCCGATGCGCGCCAGATTGATGCAGCGATTCGATTGCGTGCGCCAGTTGTTGAATTTCACACTGGCAAATATGCACATAGCGAAGGCGCAGACCGCGAGGCGGAACTGCGTCGCATCACCGAGGCGGTGGCGCTCGCCGCCAAAAATGGCATTGAATCGCACGCCGGGCATGGTCTGACCTTCGAAAATGTCCAGCCAATAGCCGCGATCCCGCAAATTGCCGAACTCAACATCGGCCATTATCTGATCGGTGAGGCAATATTTATCGGGCTTGAACAGAGCGTTCGGAAAATGCGGATGTTGATGGATATGGCGCGTTGATCATCGGCCTTGGTTCTGACTTGTGCAATATCGAACGGATCTCCCGTTCTTTGGAACGGTTTGGCGACCGGTTCGAGACAAGAGTTTTTACAGACGTGGAGCGCGCAAAGGCCGCCAAACGTCCGTTTACCAAAGCCGGCACCTATGCCAAACGCTTTGCCGCCAAAGAGGCTTTTTCAAAAGCGGTGGGCACCGGATTTAAGCGCGGCGTATTCATGAAGGATATCGGGGTCATAAACGCGCCCTCGGGTGCGCCGACCCTGGCCCTTAGCGGTGGCGCAAAAGCGCGTCTCGACGCGATGATACCGAGCGGCTATGAAGCGCATATTCATCTGACGCTCACCGATGACCATCCATGGGCGCAGGCATTTGTCATTATTGAGGCGCTTCCAGCACAAAAGGTATGAGCAGTTTGACCACCGAAGATAGCAATCCCGCCACCCCGCCCGCATCCACGCCGGAAAAGCGGGGATGGGCGGCATCCGCTTGGGCAGAAATCAAGGGCAGGTTCTGGCTTTTGCTGGCGGTGCTCGCTTTCCATAGCTTTATCGCCAAGCCTTTTTACATTCCATCGATCTCGATGATGCCAACGTTGCTCGTTGGTGACAGATTATTTGTATCGAAATATCCTTATGGCTGGAGCCATGTTTCACCCACCATCCCCAATCCGGTGGCAATTTATCGCTGGTTGGTGCTTCGCGAAGAAGTCGAGGCCCTTGCCGTGCCGCTACCCGAGAGCGAAACTCGTGTTTGGGGAAAAATGCCTGCGCGCGGTGACATCGTTATCCTGACGCCAAAAGGTAAATATCAGGACTGGATCAAACGGGTTATCGGCTTGCCGGGTGATGTTATTGAGCTGCGCGAGGGGCAGATATTTCTGAACGGCAAGCCGGTTAAGCAAGAAACGCAGCCAAATCTGGTACTTGCCGTTGACGCGAACAGCCCGTGCAATGACTATGATTTCCCCGGTGCATTGGACCGCGACGCGAATGGCAAGATGACATGCAATCTGCCCATCATCCGCGAAACCCTGCCCAACGGCGTGCAATATGACACCATCGATGCGCGCCGGCGTGACACCGATGACATGGAACCGGTCAAAATTCCCGCTGGGCATGTATTCCTGATGGGCGACAATCGCGACAATAGCTCGGACAGTCGGGTCGCATCTGAACTAGGCGGGTTGGGCGGTCCGGTATCATGGGACAGGCTAGGCGGCAGGGCAGAGATCATCACCTTTTCGGTCGACGGTAGCACGGGGTTAAACCCTGCAACTTGGTTCAATTCGCTGCGTGGTGATCGCGCCGGAACAAGCCTGCGACCTCAGAAGGTAATACCGCCAAGAGGTAAGAGCGAATGAATGATGCCGCAGCCGCCAAGCCCCGTAAGGCGCGCGCGCCTCGAAAGCAGGCCGAGCCGGTAACGGATACGTTCCGCGAAGAAGTGGGGCCAACCGAGTTTTACGACCCCCTCGTCCGCAGCGAACTAAAAAAAGCCGCGGTCTGGATCGGTATGGCGTCATTTGTGGTGGCGCTGATCTGGCTGGCTCAACCGATATTGCTCATTATCGGAGGACTTGTGTTGGCCGCCATGTTCGACGGCGGTGCCCGCCTTTTGGGAAGAGTCCTTCCCATTCCGCGTGGCTTTCGGTTGACGATTGTGGTGCTGGCGGTGTTTGGTTTTATTTACTGGACCTTTGTTTTCACAGGGTCTGAGCTCGCCGCGCAGGCCGCCAGCTTACAGGCGATTATCGAAGCGCAGGTTGAAACACTCGGCAACCAGGTCGCAGCCTCCGGTTTCAACATCTCTGCCGATGATGTCAAAGGCTTCGGTACGCAGATCCTGAATTCGGTCGGGCGCGTTACGGCAGCCGTTTCTTCAGTCGTAGGTACCGTCACAAACATGGCGATGATGCTCGTTCTGGCTATTTTTATCGCCGCCGAACCGCGGATGTACGAACGCGGCGTTGCATGGATGCTGCCCTTGGCCGAACGAACCCATTTTTATGGCACTGCGGAAAAAATCGGACATGTGCTCCGCCGTCTTATGGCTGGCCGACTGCTCGGCATGGCCGTGGAGGGCTTTGGCACATGGATTCTTCTGAGCCTCGGCGGGGTGCCGATGGCCGCTTTGCTGGGTGTACTAACCGGCTTACTTGCATTCCTGCCCAATATTGGCGCGATTGTATCTGGTGCGCTCATCATCCTCGTGGGATTTTCTGCCGGGGTCGATGTCGGGCTCTATGCTGTTTTTGTATATTTTGTGGTGCAGATGGTCGACGGTTATCTGATCGTTCCTATGGTCGCGAAACGTGCCGTCGATCTGGCACCAGCGCTGGTCCTCGGAGCACAAATCCTGTTCGGGGCGTTGTTTGGAATACTGGGCCTGGCGCTCGCGGATCCTATTATCGCAATGATAAAAGTCGCGCTGGAGCGTCAATCGGAACGCAACGAAGCGCGATCCGGCCGCCCGGGACCATGAAGCATCGATGATGTTGCTTATCATGTGCTTTCTTTTGGGTGTGGCAAATTTCACGATGCACAAAGCCGTGATAGAATCGCGGCACCCTTTTGTTGAAGATACCAAGCGCTATTTCGGTCGATATCTCGGGCCTTATGGCAGCTATGCGATCGAACTGGCCTTATTGACCGGTGCGTTGTGGTTGGCCAACGAAGGTTCGATGTTGGTCAGCTTATTCTATCTGGCTTATACCGGCATGAATGCCATCGCCACGTGGATGTTGCTGACCGGTAAGACTTAAACACCCTTTGTTATTATGCGCCGCCTGCCTATATGGCGCGGGTGCCGCCTTTAGAAACCCCGACTGACACCAAGCCCGATTTCGCCGTCATGCGGCGCTTTTTGCCTTATCTGTGGCCAAAGGACCAATTTGGTCTTCGGGTCCGTATAGTCTGCGCGCTCCTGCTTGTGGTGCTATCGAAGCTGATCCAGCTGAGCATGGCATGGCTCTATGGACAGGCGGTGGACCGGATGGTTCCGGGCATGGAAGACGGCGTGACCATCGCCATTGCACTCGTCGCCGCTTATGCGGGGGCACGCTTTGGCGGTGTCTTGTTCGACAATCTTCGCAATGTCGTGTTCGAACGGGTGGGACAGGATGCAACCCGCCGTCTTGCGGAAAATGTCTTTGGCCATCTGCACAATCTTTCGATGCGGTTCCACATGAACCGGCGCACAGGCGCGGTGACCAAAGTAATCGAACGCGGCACCAAGAGCATCGATATCATGCTCTATTTCCTGCTTTTCAATATCGCGCCGACACTCCTCGAACTGGTTCTGGTGTCGGCTTATTTCCAGATCGAGTTCGGCTGGGGGATCGTCGCTGCGACATGGGTCATGGTTGTTGCCTATATAGGATTTACCACCATCATCACCAATTGGCGCAACAAATTGCGCGAGGAGATGAACGAACTGGATACCCAAACGGTCGCCAAGTCGGTCGACAGCCTTCTCAACTACGAAACGGTCAAATATTTCAACGCCGAAAAACGCGAAGCCGCCCGTTACAACAAGGTGGTCAGCCAATGGTCCGACGCAGCCGTCAAATCTGAAAATTCGCTGGCTATTCTCAATGTCGGGCAATCGCTGATTACCAACCTGATGATGGCAGGCGCGATGGGCTATGTCGTCTGGGGCTGGTCACAGGGGCAGTTTACCACCGGTCATGTCGTGACGGTCAATACCTTATTGGCGCAACTGTTCCGTCCATTGGACATGCTGGGCATGGTCTATCGCACCATCCGGCAGGGCTTGACCGACATGGCTGCGATGTTCGACCTGATCGACACCACACCTGAAATTGTCGACGTACCGGGTGCGCCATCGCTTATGATCAAGGGTGGTGCCCTTGCCTTTGAAAATGTGCAGTTCGGTTATGAAACAAATCGCTCGATCCTGAAAGGCGTCAGTTTTGAAATACCGCCGGGTGGCCGTCTTGCGGTTGTTGGACCATCGGGCGCGGGTAAATCGACCATCGCTCGGCTGATTTATCGATTTTATGATGTTACAGGAGGCCGCATCACCATTGACGGTCAGGACATTCGACAGGTCGCGCAAAGTTCACTGCGTTCCCAGATCGGAATCGTTCCGCAGGACACCGTGCTGTTCAACGATAGCATTGGCTATAATATCGGTTATGGCCACGAAGGTGCAGACCAATCTGCAATCGAGGAAGCCGCCCGCGGAGCCGCGATCCACAACTTCATTACCTCCCTGCCTGAAGGCTATGACGCCAAGGTTGGCGAGCGCGGGCTGAAATTGTCCGGTGGCGAAAAGCAACGGGTGGCTATTGCCCGAACGCTGCTGAAAAATCCGCCGATCCTGATCCTCGACGAAGCAACCAGCGCCTTGGACAGCAGGACAGAGGCCGAGATTCAGGCGACGTTAGACCGGATATCCGAGCGTCGGACTACTATCATCATCGCCCACAGGCTTTCCACCATCGTCGATGCAGACCGCATTCTGGTATTGGAAGCAGGCCAAGTCGCCGAACAGGGTACCCATTTCGAGCTATTGGCCAAAGGTGGACTCTATGCCGAAATGTGGGCGCGGCAGCAGAACGAGGTTGAAGAGGAAACGGTAGCAGCGAGCTAGGGCCAGCCGCAGCTTGGATACCGAAGCTCGCACTCAATAGTTTACAAGAGCAATCTATTCCTTATTTGTTCTCAAGCGACCCACCTATCCACAGCGGAGTCGCGCATGGTTGAAGCACGGTCTATCTTGGAAGAGATATCGGGGTTAGGGCATGGCGCGATGGCCACTGCCCCTGAACCAATCGACACCGCCGGCATATTGCACCGCGTATTCGGCTTCCCTGCATTTCGTGGGGTGCAGGAAGATGTCGTCAATCGGGTACTAGCGGGACGGAACAGCCTGGCGGTGATGCCAACCGGCGCGGGAAAGTCGCTTTGTTACCAGCTGCCTGCTGTGATGATGAACGGCACCACGGTCGTCATTTCTCCTCTTATCGCTTTGATGCATGACCAGATGCGGGCCGCCGATGCAGTTGGTATCCGGGCTGCGACACTGACGTCGGCCGATGACAACCGTGCCGAGACAATGGAGCGCTTTCGCGGTGGCCAGTTAGACCTGCTCTATGTTGCGCCAGAACGCGCGAATAGTTTTGAATTTCGGGGCTTGCTGCGTGAAAGTAAAATCGCGCTTTTCGCCATTGATGAGGCGCATTGCGTATCTGAATGGGGGCATGATTTCCGTCCCGACTATCGGCTTTTGCGGCCCTTGATGGATGATTTTCCTCAGGTTCCCCGCCTTGCCCTCACCGCCACCGCCGATGCCCATACGCGCGCAGACATCGCCGAACAGCTTGGTATTGCACCGGAGGGCATAATCGTCTCCGGCTTTGACCGGCCCAATATTCGCTATGCCATGAATGGCGGCGGTAAAGGCGGGATCGCGTCACTGGTTCGCTCCCTGAACGGCGCGGGTATAGTCTACGCACAGACGCGCGACCGGACCGAAAAGATCGCAGCGCAGATTGCAGCAACCGGGCGGACTGCGCGTTTCTACCATGCGGGGATGGAACCGCGCCTGCGTGCCAAGGCGCAGTCGGATTTCGTGGCATCGGAAGATATGGTCATGGTCGCCACGGTTGCTTTTGGCATGGGAATCGACAAGCCCGACGTGCGCTTTGTCGTCCATGCCGGTCTACCGAAATCCATCGAATCCTATTATCAGGAAAGCGGTCGAGCCGGACGTGATGGTGACCCCGCCGTGGCGCATATGCTCTGGTCGGCCGGGGACTTTACCCGCGCGCGCGAACGCTTGACCGAACTGCCCGAAGAACGGCGTGATGCCGAGCGGGTACGTATTGATGCGCTTTCACGGCTGGTCGAAACGCACGGGTGCCGACGCGCGCTTTTGCTGCGGCATTTTGGCGAAGATCCGCCCGAGACATGCGGCAATTGCGATAATTGTCTGGAGGCACCCGCAGTAAAAGATGCGACCGAACTGGCACAAAAGCTTCTTTCTGCCGTATTTCGTACCGGCCAGATGTTTGGCGTGGGCCATCTGGAAAAGGTGTTGACCGGAAAAAGCGATGAGCGCGTGCTGAAGTTTTCGCATGACCAACTGTCGGTGTTCGGCATTGTCGACGAGCAGGAAGCGAGCGCGCTTAAGACACTGGCGCGGGCGTTGCAGGCGCGCGGTAGCCTTGTCGCCAATGAACATGGTGGGCTCAAACTGGCGGGCGATGCACGTTTGATCATGCGCGGCGAAAAAAAGGTCGAGATTGCGCTGGTACCAACCGGTCGCAAGCGACGCGAACGCGGCGGCGACAACCCGCTTGGTGACCCGTTGTTCGATGCCCTTCGTGCAAAGCGGCGCGAGCTCGCCGATGCGGCAGGCGTCCCGCCCTATGTCATTTTCCACGACTCTACCCTACGTGATATCGCCATGCTAAAACCACAAAACCGGTCCGATATGGCGCTGGTTAACGGCGTGGGCGCGCGCAAGCTCGATGCCTATGGCGATGCCTTTCTGGATGTTGTGCGCCAGTTCCAGAGTGTCGCGTAAAGCAGGCCACTTGTGCTAAATGCGCGATTAAAATATGGATCGAACGATGTTCAGAAAATTGAATGATAAAATCTATGTCGCACCGCAAATTGACTGCGCCGCTGTCGAAGAAGCAGCCGCGCAGGGCGTTACCCTGATCATTAACAACCGGCCAGAGGATGAATCTGCCGACCAGACTTCGGGGGCCGAGATTGAAGCCGCTGCTGCGGCGGCGGGGCTTGCTTATGTTGCGATCCCCGTGACTCATGCCGGTTTTGCCGAATGGCAGGTCACGGCCATGGCCGATGCGCTCGATGCCGCCGAGGGCAAGGTACTTGCCTATTGCCGGTCGGGAACACGGTCGACATTATTATGGGCTCTGGCACGGGCATCGCGCGGCGACCATCCCGCGGTTTTGACGGAGCAGGCGGCCGACGCAGGCTATGACCTGGCGCCTATTGCCGCAATGATGGACATGGTTCGCGGTCGCGCATCATGACGCCTTTGGTCATTACCCTTCTAAAACTTGGCGGTTCCATTTTGGCGATCCTGTTTCTGGCATGGCTCGCCCGCTCGCTTGGGCTGGGCGGCGATGTTCGTATCCGCAGCGACGAACAGGCACGCGCAATCGCCGATGAAATTATCAGTGGATTTGATCCGGTCGGCATCGCCATCGATAGGGCCGGAATGGGTGCGTTGATGCGTGATGCCCAAGGCCGCCACCTGCTTATCCGCCGCCATGGCGCACATTTTGCCGGTCGCTTGCTCGATAACCACAGTGAAACAAGGCTGGACCAGAATTTCCTGACCGTTGGAACCGGCGAGCGGACTTTTGGCCGGGTTACCTTGAACTTAGGTAAAGAAGCGCAATATTGGGCATCGGGCTTAAGGCATCTGAATACATGAGCGAAACACTTTTCAACCCCGTCGATTATGCGGTGCCGGCATTCATCCTGTTGATCATTTTGGAAATGCTGTGGGTGCGTCATTATGCCCCCGAAAAATATGAACCCCGCGATACGCTGACGTCGCTCGCTCTGGGCACGGGTAGCACGGTGGCAGGCGCCCTATTTGGCGGCACTATGCTCGCTATCGCCATGTGGGGCTATGACTATCGAATCACAACCATCCCGTGGACCTGGTGGGCATGGATCGCCTGCTTTGTTCTGGATGACTTTTTCTATTATGTGTTTCACCGGTCCGCGCATCGTGTCCGTTGGTTCTGGGCCGCGCACGTAAACCATCACAGCAGCCAGCATTATAATCTGTCGACCGCGCTGCGGCAGACATGGACCGGCTTTTTCGCCTTCACATTCCTGTTCCGCCTGCCTTTGGTTTTCATCGGATTCGATCCTGCAATGATTCTTTTCGTAGGAGCGATCAACCTGATCTACCAATTCTGGATCCACACCGAGGCGATTAACAAATTCCCGCGCTGGTTCGAATATATCATGAACACCCCCAGCCATCACCGCGTCCATCATGCCACCAACCCACGCTATCTGGACCGGAATTATGCGGGTGTATTCATAATCTGGGACCGGATGTTCGGGACCTTTACAGAAGAAATAGAGGACGAAAAAATCCGGTACGGCATTGTCCGGCAGCTAGGCACATTCAACCTTTTGTGGTCGGTGTTCCACGAATGGGCTGGTATCGCCCGTGACATCTGGTCTGCACCGTGGAAGCATAAATTGTCTTATGCGTGGCGCCCTCCCGGCTGGAGTCATGATGGTAGCCGCGATACCTCCGATATGATTCGCCAGCGCTGGCTCGACCGACAACACGAACAGCCCGCGGAATAGCCCTATTTACACTCTTGCCAGTAGTTAATCGTCCGATTAAACCCTCTCGCGAAGAGGAAATGCTATGGACGAATTTGACATCATCGTGGTTGGCGGTGGCTCGGCAGGTAGCGCGGCGGCCGGCCGCCTGTCCGAAGGCGGGCGATATACGGTCTGCCTGATCGAAGCGGGGGGCAGCAACAATAACATGCTGGTCAAAACACCCGGATTCATGCCCTTCATTCGTGGCGCATCAAACTGGAAATATGAAACCGTCCCGCAAAAGGGCCTGAACGGACGGACAGGCTACCAACCGCGGGGGCGGGGACTTGGCGGGTCCAGCGCCATAAACGCGATGGTCTATATTCGCGGGCACAAATGGGATTATGACAACTGGGCCACGTTGGGTTGCGACGGCTGGTCCTATGACGATGTCTTACCCGTCTTTAAGCGGTGCGAGGACAATGCCCGTGGTGCAGATCCGTTTCATGGCGCGGGCGGACCGTTGTCGGTCATGGACCAGCTTTGGCCACAGGCGGGAAGCCTTGCTTTCGTCGATGCAGCAGCCGAGCTCCAACTGCCCCGCAACTCCGATTTCAATGGCGCGAGCCAGGATGGATTCGGGCTTTATCAGGTCACGCAAAAGGGCGGCGAACGCTGGACTGCCTCACGCGCTTATGTGGAACCGGCGCGCGACCGGATGGAAATCATCACCGGCGCCCTCACGGAGAAGATACTGGTCGAAAATGGCCGCGCCACCGGAGTCGTCATTTCGCAAGGCTGGGGCCGTAAACGGACAATTCGGGCGCGGGGCGCGGTGGTGCTTTGCGCCGGTGCCTTTGGCAGCCCGCAGATACTGCAACTGTCCGGCATCGGCTCGGCCGCCCATCTGCAAAGCGTGGGAATTGACGTTGTCGATGACAAACCCGCAGTAGGCGCGGATTTGCAGGACCATATCGATTACGTCTCCAGTTTCGAAACCACGTCCAAAACCGATTTCTTCGGCGATTCGCTGAGCGGCACCGTCCGCATGGCAAAAGCCTTTTTCGAACACCGCCGCAAGCGGACCGGCATTTTGACCACATGCTTTGCCGAAGCGGGCGGTTTCTGGCGGTCGACCCCTGACGCACCGGCACCCGACATCCAATATCATTTTGTTCCCGCCATGCTGGAAGATCACGGGCGCACCAAAATAAAGGGCCATGGCTTTAGTTGCCACGCCTGTGTCCTGCGCCCCGAGAGTCGCGGCACCGTGCGTCTTGCCTCACCCGATGCGCGCAAAGCTCCCCTGATCGACCCCGCTTTCCTGAGCGACGAGCGAGACATGGCGACACTGCGCCGAGGCGTTCGCGAGATGCACCGCATTTTCAGCGCGCCTGCACTTGCCGCTTATGGCGGCCAGGACCGGCACCCGGTCAACATCGAAAATGACGCCGAGCTGGATACCCTGATCCGCAGCCGCGCCGACACAGTTTATCATCCCGTTGGCACCTGCCGTATGGGTGCTGATGCCGACGCTGTGGTTAGCCCGCGTCTGAAATATCAAGGGCTTGACGGTCTGTACGTCGCCGACGCAAGCATCATGCCGCGTCTGGTTTCGGGCAATACCAATGCGCCCAGCATCATGATCGGAGAACGCGCCGCCGAATTTATCCGTGCCGATTTGCAATAATCTTGCGGAAAGTAACCTGCACGGCTAACGGCGGGCGCGTTATGGGCAACAACAGCACAGAATATTTCAGCACGCGCGGAAATGCGGACATCCTTGATTTCGCAGGCGTCACTCTCACTGGTCTTGCGGGCGATGGCGGGCTTTATGTGCCGCGCCACTGGCCGCGCTTTACGCCCGAGCAGATTACCGCCATGCGCGGGCTGGATTATGTTGCGCTGGCCGCGCGTGTCATGGCCCCGTTCACCCAAGGCGTCTTAAGCGAAGACGAGTTGCAGGCTCTGTGCAAGGCCGCTTATGGTAGCTTCGCCCACAGCGCGATTGTCCCGCTGAAACAGCTGGACAGCCAGCATTTCCTGCTCGAACTTTTTCATGGGCCCACTTTGGCGTTCAAAGATGTCGCGCTGCAATTGCTGGGGCAGTTGTTTGCGCGGTTCCTGGACGGCACGGACAAGAAGCTGACAATAGTTGGCGCAACCTCTGGCGATACCGGTTCCGCGGCGATTGATGCGGTTGCCGGACGGGACCAGATCGAGATTTTCATGCTGCACCCTCATGAAAGGGTGTCAGATGTGCAGCGTCGCCAAATGACCACCATCCTTGCCCCCAATATCCATAATATCGCCATAGAGGGCAGCTTTGACGACGCTCAAGCCATGGTGAAACGGATGTTCAGTGACCGGGATGTTAACGGGCCGCTGACGCTTTCGGCGGTCAATTCGATCAACTGGGCGCGGTTGATGGCGCAAGTGGTGTACTATTTCGCGGCCGCCCTACGCCTTGGATCGCCTGACCGCAGTGTCGCCTTTTCGGTCCCGACCGGTAATTTTGGCGATGTATTTGCAGGCTATGTCGCCGCGCAGATGGGGCTTCCGGTTGAACGGCTGATCGTTGCCACCAATGTGAATGACATATTGCACCGGGCGTTGACTTCGGGGGATTACTCGGTCGCGGGTGTCACCCCTACCTCTGCCCCATCGATGGATATTCAGGTCTCGAGTAATTTCGAACGCCTGCTCTTTGATCTGGAAGGTCGCGACGGCTCCGCAACATTGGCGCGCATGAAGAGCTTTGAAGAAAGCGGACGAATGCAGATCAACGCCGAGATGCTTGGAGAGGCGAGTATTTTCACCAGCACGCGTGCGGATGCCGACGATATGGCACTCGCAATGCGCTGGGCCTATGAACATTGTGGTGAGGTCATTGATCCGCACACGGGCATTGCGTTGCACGCCGCACGCACGCAAGGCATCGCCGCCGAGGTTCCGGTCGTCACGCTTGCTACCGCGCATCCCGCAAAATTCCGAAATGCGGTCGAGCGCGCCACCGGCATCCGGCCCACTTTACCGCAACGCCTCGCCAATTTGTTTGAACGCGACGAACGGTTTGACATTCTGCCGGGCGACTATGGCGCCGTTCGCGACTATGTTCTTGCTAAAGCCGTCAGATAATCTGCAGCCAGAACGATTCATCGACGCCCATGGAACCGAATTTTGTCACGCTCGTCAGCGAACCGCGCAACGATTATACGTTGATCGACAGTGGTAGTGGACGCAAATATGAGAGCTATGGCGGGCGGCGCTTCATTCGTCCCGAACCGCAAGCCATGTGGATGCCGGCACAGGAAGACTGGGATGCCGATGCCGAATTCGTTCCGGGATCGGACGAAGAGGGCGGCGGGCGCTGGTACAATAACCGACCCGTTCCGATGGATGGATGGCCGCTTGTCTGGAATGACGAAATAACGTTCAACGCACAATGCACACCCTTTCGTCATCTCGGATTTTTCCCCGACATGGACCCTGTCTGGCGCTGGATGCGAGAACAGATTGCGAAAGTGCCGGAACCGGTGGCGATGAACCTGTTTGGCTATACCGGCGTCGGTACCCTCGCATTATCTGCTGCTGGCGCGCAAATGGTCCATATCGACGCATCAAAGAAATCAGTCGCGCAAGCGCGCGCCAACGCAGAAATGTCGGGGATGAGTGACAGGCCAATCCGCTGGATCGTTGATGACGCCGCAAAGTTCGTTGCGCGGGAAGTGCGGCGCGAGAAGCGCTATGATGGTATTTTGCTGGATCCTCCCAAATATGGCCGTGGGCCGGAAGGCGAAGTCTGGCGGCTTGAAGAAGATCTGCCGGAACTAATCGCAAACTGCCGCAAGCTTCTGGATAAGGATTCCCGCTTTCTTTTCCTTACCGTCTATGCCGTGCGTATGTCTGCTCTGGCCCTTGGCGGGTTGCTGGAATCTCATTTTTCCGATCTGGGCGGTAAAGTCGAGTTCGGTGAACTGGCGGTGCGTGAAGAGACACGCGGCCTGCTTTTGCCAACCGCTATCTTCGCGCGCTGGTCACAATAAGGAATATTATGGCAGACACCCTCGTTCTTGAAGTTCACGATCTCGTCGTTAATGTCCTGACCGGCATTTACAGTCAGGAGACCCATTTACCACAGCCGCTGAAAATCTCGATCAGCGTAACGTTGGATATGGTGGATCGTTACACGCCCGATACACCGCTCGATGCATCAAAAAACTACATGACACTGAAGGAAGCGGCCACCCATTTGCCCGAAGGCGTGCACTTTACGCTGATCGAAGCCGTGGCGGATCATATCATGGAAACATTGTTCGCTGATGACGCACGTATCAGCAGCATAACTGTGAAAATCATCAAGCTGGCGATCGCTGAGGATGGGGAGGCAATCGGAATCACAATGGCAAGGGACCGCAAATGACGGCACAGGCACAATTGGCAATTGTGACGGGTGGCAAGCGCCGCTTGGGTGCCGAAATTGCGAAGACATTGGCAAAAGCGGGATATGCTTTGGCATTGGTCAGTCATGTCGACAAAGATCCGGATGCCGGTCTGATCCAAATACTCGACGAACAAAAATGCCAGTGGCACGCGTTTACAACTGATCTGAGTGATCCTGAAAATGCGCAAAGCCTCATCGGCGAGGTAACGACGCGTTTTGATCGGCCTGCAGATGTCCTGATAAACAATGCAGCGATATTTGGTCAGGATGACTGGCAAGCAATGGATATCGATACGTTAGAAGCCCATTTTCGGCTGAATCTGTTTACGCCTCTTCTTTTGGCTAAGGCGCTGGTGCAGGCGAGCGACGGATTGCTTCGACCCGCCATAATCAACATTCTTGATCAGCGGATAACCAATCCGCATCGCGACCAACTCAGCTACACCTTGTCCAAACAAGCGCTCGGCGCATCTGTTCGATCAATGGCGGCGGCTTTCGGCGCAACTGCCCGTGTTAATGCCGTCGCTCCCGGTCTGGTGATTTCAACCGATGATTATGATGCGGCTTTGGAAGCCCGACTTGCCGAAATGATGCCACTTGGCGCATTGCCATCCCCCAAGGCCGTCGCCGAGGCAGTGTTATATCTTGCAGGTGCGGGGGATGTAACAGGCCAGACCATATTCGTCGACGGCGGTGCCCATCTGAAAAGTTTTGAACGGGACTTCATGCATCTCTGACGCGGAATAGAATGGAGAGCGTTGAACCATTTTTGCTTTGGTCGCTTTCCTTCTGAATCTATCGCTGACGCTACTCGCGCACACGCCAGACCTTTATACCTTGCCCCAACACCCCGACCGGTTCCAGCCATGGCGGCATTTTGCCCTTGGCCATCTGCGCCCAAAGTCCTTGGGGATCTTTTCGCGCATAAAATGCAAGCTCCGTTTCCGCAGGACATATTGCCATATAACTAATGCCCCGGGCTTTCATCAAACGATGCGCGGCGTCGGGGGCAGAACGGAAAATCTGGATATGGTCGCGCATCGCCTGTTCGTTGCGATGGTGGCTGCTTGCCAGAATGCGATGGGGCGTTTGCGCCAATATACTCGGGCCGATGTCGAATGTCGTAAATATCGTACCTTTGGGAAGCGCGGCTAACGCACGAACCGATGCCGCAGACTGACACGATTCATCGGCCGCCTTTGCATTCTGATTGCCCGACCTGGTGCCTTCAGGGATGGCCCGGATCAGAGATGATACGGCAGCCCCGGGTACCAGCAACAGGAGTATGACCACCACCAGCCCTATGCGGTGCCGTGCTGTTTTGGATTGGCGATACTGTCGGAAGAGAAGGGCGACGAGAGTCGCGGTTACGGGTATGGCAAAAGCAGTCGCGACCGAAATTGTGCGGACAACAAGTATCGAAAGGAGAACGCCGAAAAGCAGAAAGTAACCAATTGTACCAAGCTGGTGACGCTTTGATCCCCCAAGTCTTGCATTCAATATCGCCCAGCTGATGGCCCCGGCCAGCAACCCCGCAGCCAGAGTGACGATGGCGCGCCACGGCTGATGCCATATGGGAAGGCCCTCGGTGACCTTGCTATACCAATATTCGCGAACAAGCGGATCCAGCTGTCCAAATGCGCCTCCTGCACATTGCGGTGCCCACAAAAAGAGAATGGCCAATGCTCCGCCACCCGAGAGAGCGGCGGCGAGCAGACGAATTTTCAAACTGTCGGGCTGCAAATGGACAGCGGGCAACATAATGAGGGCTGCGCAGGCAATGGCCGCCAAATGTGGTGGCGACACGGTGTCGCAAAAAGTGGCCGCGTAGAATCCATCCGCCTGGGTTCCCAGAAACAGCAGGGCAGTAAACAGGGCGAAGCTGAGGATCGTCCAGAAAAGCCGGGCCCCCTCGCGCACATCGCCAATCCAGCGGACGCCCAATAAGAGGAAAAAGGCGGCTGTCATAGGTGCGCCTTCAAGCGAGATATGAAGCCATATCGCAAGCGCCAGCCCCAGAATGATTCCGGCTTTTCGAAGTTCTGTCCAGAAAATTGTTGATAAGGCAAGCACCGCCATTGCCAGCTGCCAGCCATGATGATCGATCCGCATCGGTCGCAATTGCAAAAGCAGGGCACCGGAAGAAAGGGTGATCAAAGCGGCTGCAACCCCGGCTTCACGCGACGAAATCTGCGTGGCTACGCGGGACAGCATGTAGGTTATCCAGCCCAGCAATAGCAGCGGTACCGCCGTTCCAGCGATAATCTCTGCCGATTCCTGTCCAAACAGCGGACGTAGCAAAATAATGATGATGGCAAGCGGCAATTCAATCAGGCGCGACCAATGCATTGGAGCGCCATCGGGCGGGTTCATGCGATATTGCGTGGTGTCGAACCAGCTTTGTCCGTTCAGGAAATCACGCAGTTGCACCAGTCGTAACGCATCATCGGGATCCCAGCCCGCTAATGTCCCGACATGAGACCAGCCCGACCAGATAAGCGCCGCGCTGACGAATAGCCATAACGCGGCAAGTAGCCTTAACGGCACCGCCTCACGACCTTTTTGCGCCCCATAAATCATTCCATGCCCCCCGCTCAATTGATCTAGCGTGGCATGATGTCTTTGTCTGCCTGATCTTTACGGCGAAGATAAAGCCACGGCACCTGTCCGGGGTCAAACTGCGTACGGTGATGCCGGTCGAAATAGGGCGGCATATGGTCGCCCACCAAAAGGATATCCGCATCGGGAAAATCAGCTGCGGTAATTTCATCGGCAAGCGCCACCTGGATATCATGGTAGATGGCAAACTGGCGACAGATCTGGGGGAACTCGGCTTTCAGCAACGCCGAGACGCGTTCACAATTGTCGACGTTCAGGTTCAGACCCGATGGCACCGGCAAATGTGCATTCAGTGTCAGCCAGTACAGAAATGTCGGTTTGTCTGCAGCCTTCAACTTGGCCGCGATCTGCTTGGGTATCTGCCTGTCACAAGCGCCGGGAAAGACTCCCCCGCATTTCTCCGCGCCTGCCTTCATCATGTCAGTACCGAATTCGCGTTTTGCAAAGCCTATGTTGGGATACCAGTCCTCACGTTTGAAAAAGGATGCTGTAAAGCTGTGCATGGCCAAGCTATCATACCCCTTTTTGCCCAACACAGCGGGCAGGCAAGAAGGGTCCTTGCGTTTCAGCAGATCGTAATAATCCCCCCAGCGGCCACAAAGCTCACGAATCTCTCCGGCGGTGGTGCTGTTATAATAGGGAGCGGTGCCGCGCCTGAAATCATAACGGGCCTTTACTGCACTATTGTCGACCAGCGGCGCAAACAGAAGCTTCGACATTTCCGGGTTGTTCCGGGGAACCCCCATCGCTTCGACGACGATCAATACCAGATGCCGCTTGCCATCTGCGCGGGCGGCAAAACCGCTGTCGCCGGTAGCCGATCCGAAGAGCGCGCCAGCGGGTGCCGCGCGAAAATAGTGCCCGCGCATGTCTTTACCCATCCACAGGTCGACAGCGGCGAGCGACACCACGGCAGCCGCTGCGCCAATGATGAGCAACGGACGCGCAAAGTTGCTGTCACGACGCAACAGTTTCCAAGCCACCACCAAAACGATCAATATCGCGAAAGCACCTGCAATATAGTCGATGGAATTCCCAGGTTTGATCTCGGCAAAGAACTGCAGGGAATAGAGCAGCGACGACATGTCGAGATTGAACAGCCCGCCAACGAACTTCAGCGTCGAAAATGTCAGAATACCGGCAAAAGCGAAATAGCGGACAAGGAAAGGCATGCGCTTGACGACAAGGCCGAGAAGCCCGGCATATATAATATCCATATGCCGTGGCGGGGCGCCCGAAAACCACATGGCGACAAAGCCGATATTCGCCAGAACGACCCAGATCAGCAGCCAGTTTGCGAACTTCTTCGCTTCATCATCCAGCCGCCAAACGGCCAGCTGTCCGAAATTTGCTGTCAGGGCTGTCACCGGAATACGCCCCATTTGCGCATGGCATAGACCGCAACAAAGCTGATGCCTATGGCCACGGCTTTCGAACCGATCGGGTCAATACCGAACCGGCCTAATGTCTCGACAGTGGTAACCGTGATTCCAAGTCCCAACAGGGCAGAGCCTGCAAACAGCGCACGCTGCACATGCAATGCCGCACCGCCACGCGTCTTGCCGGGGAAAACAATGTTGGCACTGACGAGCCAGTGGATGACGATGCCAACGCAATATCCGGCAGCCGAGGCAATGGTCGGATCCGTTGCCATTGCGACAAGTGTCGAAAACAGGGTTACATCAAACAGCAAAGCTATAATGCTGGCCGCCAGATAGCGAGTGATCGTAAACCGGTGCCAAAGCACCAGCGCGGAGGCGATGGCGCGGTCCATTTAACTTAGGCAGCCTGGCCAATCTTGCGGCCTTGGTCATCGGAGTCGCCATCCTTGGCGATCCGGCGCGGGACATCTCTTTCAGACTCAAGCGCAGCGGCCTGGTCTTCATTGACCTTTGCAACGATAACCTTTTGCGAACCTTCGTCGCCAGCCTCGTGATATTCGGCATCCTCGTTTACATTCCATATGTTGAAGACGCGCGAACCGGCGGCAATGTTCTCGACGGTCAGCATCGCCGTCATCATGGCGTGATCCTGATTGTTATAGCGGTGCATCCCGTTCCGGCCCACCATATGCAGCGTCGGATAGACCGTTTCCAGTTCCGCGCGCATCACTTCGACATTGGCAGCATAATCGTCGTCATAAACAGGATAAGCCTTTTCCTGCCGAACCACAGCACCGCCGACAACATCTTCGGCCTTGCAAAGACCGAGTATGGCCATTTCCTTTTTGGCCAGCTCAATGAGGTCGGCATCGCTCGATGACCACAGGCCGTCATTTTCGAAGCAGAAATATTCAAGACCAACGCAGGCAATCGAGGGGTCCGGAACCATTTCGGGTGACCAGCTACGGAAATTCTGCACGCGGCCGACCTGCACCTTGCTGTCGTGAATATATATCCAGTTGTCGGGGAACAGGTCATCCGACTTGATCATCAGGGCAACGGTGAGGAAGTCCCGGTAACGCAGGTTCATTGCTGTCATGGAACATTGCGGCAAGGGGTGAATGCGTGCAGACAATTCGCGCATCGGGGCGCTGCTGATGACATGCTTGGCGGTGATCACGGTTTCGTTACCGTCCGACGCCGTGGCCGACATCCGCCAGTCGCCGCTGGTGTCCTGGGCCAGTTGCTTGAACCGATGGCCCATCAGGACATGGTTGCCATTGGCGACCACGAAGTCGCGCGCTGCATCCCACATCATCCCTGGCCCAAGCCGTGGATAGCGGAAGGTTTCCAGCAATGTTTTGGTTTCCATGCCGTCATTGGGCTTTTTGTTGAAGCCGAAGGACCGCTTCAGACCATCAAGCACTGCCGCCCCTAGGCTGAGCCCCTTGATCCGCTGTGCCGCCCAATCCGCCGACATTTCGTCGCATGGCATGCCCCAAACTTTTTCGGTGTAGGTTTTGAAAAAGATCGAGAAAAGCTTTTCGCCGAACTGGTTTATCGTCCAGTCCTGAAAACTGCGTACGTTTGAGATCGGGTATAATTTGGCTTTGGCATAGCTGATCATGCATTGGGTCGAACGGATAATGCCCAGATTGAACAAGGCCTCGAAAGCACGCAACGGATAGCTGTAGAACTTGCCTTCATAATAAATGCGGCTCATCCGCGGGCGCTGGATGAAGTCGTTCGGCAGAATTTCATTCCAAAGATCGACGACTTCTTTCGACTTTGAAAAAAACCGGTGTCCGCCAATATCGAAACGATAGCCATCGACTTCGACGGTGCGGCTGATGCCACCGACATAACGCTCATCCTTCTCGATGACGGTGACGCTATATCCCTTTTTGGTAAGCAGATAAGCCGCGGTCAAGCCCGCCGGGCCTGCACCGATAATCGCAACGTCAACTGAATTTTGGCCCTGAGCAATCACTTGTAATCCCCCGTAGAAATCTATCCCTGAAATCTGTGAAGGAAATGCCCTAATAGATGGTTAACGGGGGGTTACATCAACGGCCAAATTTGGCGAAAGTTGCGGCTGCGTAATATTATATTGCTTTTTTCGAACTTAACGCCTAACTGCAGCGCCAAGCGCATGAGGCGAGCGGACAAGACCGCCGCAGTATTGGCAGCGTGAGGGCCTTGAATATCAGGCTCCGCCAATCGAACAAGATGCGTAAGCTTAGAGGCTTCCCATATCACGCAGGGTTGTTTCCAACGGGTCGGCACAAGCTGCTCCCGAACACCTGCTGTTGCGCCTGTGCGGTCCTGATTGAAGGACACGCGCCCAAGGCGGCAACGACTATTTTGAAAGTATAATTATGTCTTTTTTCCAAGACCTGGGCCTTGCCCAACCCATTCTTAAGGCGCTCGAAGCCGCAGGATATGACACCCCTACCCCGATCCAGCAACAGGCGATCCCGTCTTTGCTTCAGGGCCGCGACCTGTGCGGTATCGCGCAAACCGGAACGGGCAAGACTGCCGCATTCGCGTTGCCGTCGCTCCATCACTTTGCCACCAAGCCCAAGGCGCGCCAGCAATATAGCTGCCGCATGCTGGTGCTTTCGCCAACCCGCGAACTTGCCGCGCAGATTGCCGACAGCTTCCGAACTTATGGCAAGTTTCTCGGCCTTAAGGTCGATTGCGTATTTGGCGGAATGCCGATTTTCAGCCAGAAAAAGCGTCTCGCGGGCGGTGTCGATATTCTGGTTGCTACTCCAGGCCGTTTGATTGACCTGATCGAGCAGCGCGCCGTTACCCTGAAAGATGTCGAAATCTTCGTTCTTGATGAAGCCGACCAGATGATGGATCTTGGTTTCATTCACGCTTTGAAGCGGATTGACCAGTTGCTGCCAAAACAGCGCCAGACGTTGTTCTTCTCGGCGACGATGCCAAAGGCGATTGCCGAACTCGGCAACCGCTTCCTCAACAACCCTGTCCGCGTTTCGGTTGCACCTGCGGCCACAACCGCAGAGCGCGTCGAGCAGTTTGTTACCTTTGTCGAGCAACGTGAAAAGCAGACCTTGCTCACGCTCAAGCTGCAAAGCGAAGAGATCGACCGCGCATTGGTCTTCACCCGCACCAAGCATGGCGCCGACCGCGTTGTGCGTGGGCTTGCGGGGGCCGGCATCCAGTCCGCCGCGATCCACGGCAACAAAAGCCAAGGCCAGCGCACCGCAGCGCTTCAGGCGTTTCGTGACGGCAAGATCAATATCCTGGTAGCCACCGACATCGCTGCACGCGGTATCGACGTTCCCGGCGTCAGCCATGTGTTCAACTTCGAACTGCCCAATGTTCCCGAACAATATGTCCACCGCATTGGTCGGACCGCGCGTGCGGGCCGTGAAGGCGTGGCGATGAGCTTTGTTGCCGGTGACGAGCGCGGCTATATGAAGGATATCGAACGGCTTACCGGCGTCCGTGCGATGACGCTTGGTCTTCCCGAGGGCTTCCGTGCCGCAGTTGCAGCGCTGCCGCCCCCAGTTGCCGACAAAAAGCCGCAGCAGGCCCGTGGCGGTCGCGGTGGTGGTCAACCCGGTGGAGGCCGCACGAATTATGCCGGCAAGAAGCTAGGCGGTAATAATGGCGGAACCGGGCGCAATGGCGAGACCCGTCAGCGCACATTCGCTCCGCAAGGCGGGTGGCAGCCTGCCATCGGCCCACGCGACGGCGGCGCAGAAGCACGTCCACGCAATGAAAATGCACCAAGCGGCGATCGTCGCCCGACCGCTGACCGCGCCTTTGCCGCGCGTAGCGAGAACCGCCGTGACCCGGGCGCACCTGCGCGCAACTACGGCCCCAAAAAGGGCGGTAATGGGAACTATCGCGGTACGGTCAAACGGGCTGGGTAACTATCCCCTCTCCCATTGGGAGAGGATATGAAGCCTTAGCGCCTGCGCTTAGGCGGAGTTGGTGAGGGGCTGCGCCCTGTCGATACGGCGGAGCCCCTCACCCAGCTAACGCTAGGCGACAAGTCGCCAAGCTTTCGCAACCCTCTCCCAACGGGAGAGGGTTTTCTCAATGCCGAAAATGCCGCATGCCGGTGAAAACCATGGCAAGACCAGCTTCATCGGCGGCGGCAATGACTTCATCGTCGCGCATCGAACCACCGGGTTGGATGACTGCGGTTGCCCCCGCTTCGGCGGCGGCGAGAAGTCCGTCAGCAAAGGGAAAAAATGCGTCGGAAGCGACTGCAGAACCCACCGTGCGTGGAACAACCCAGCCGTAAGTTTCAGCAGCTTCTGTCGCCTTGATTGCGGCAATACGTGCGCTGTCGCGGCGATTCATCTGGCCTGCGCCGATACCCGCGGTTGCACCATCCTTGGCATAAACAATCGCATTGGATTTGACGTGCTTGGCAACCGTCCAGGCAAAGCGGCAATCCGCCAATTCCTGCGCGGTGGGCGTGCGCTTGGTCACCACCTTGAATTCGCTATCCGCGACATGGCCATTGTCCCGCGACTGCACCAGTAATCCACCGGTAATCGGCTTGATCGCAAGTCCGCCGCGCCTGGGATCGAGCAAATCGCCGGTCAGCAGCAGGCGCAAATTCTTTTTCTTCGCAAAGACCGCCTTGGCCGCATCGTCGGCGGCAGGGGCGGCAACCACTTCGGTGAAAATTTCGGTTATGGCCTCGGCTGTCGCGCCATCCAACGGACGATTGACCGCCACGATCCCGCCAAAGGCCGACACGCTATCGCATTCCAGCGCGGCGCGATAGGCGTCGATCAATGTGTCGCCACTGGCGACGCCACAGGGGTTGGCGTGCTTGACGATAACCACCGTGGGTGGACCATCGCGAAATTCACTGACGAGTTCGAGCGCGGCATCGGCGTCGTTATAATTGTTATAGGACAGCTCCTTGCCCTGCACCTGTTCGGCCTGCGCTATGCCGGAACCATGTGGGCCGACCGGCACATATAAAGCTGCGCGCTGATGCGGATTTTCGCCATAGCGCAATTCTTCGATGCGGTTGCCATTGATCGCCAACATATCGGGAAAAAACTGCTGCTGGTCGGCAAAGGCGAACCATTGGCTGATCATGCTGTCATAAGCAGCGGTCGCCGAATAGGCCTTGGCCGCACATTTCCGGCGGAAATCATAACTGGTCTTGCCGTTGCTTTCTTCGAGCTCAGCCACCAGAATGTCATAGTCGGCCGGGTCTGTGACGATTGTGACAAAGGCATGGTTCTTTGCTGCGCTGCGGACCATCGATGGGCCGCCGATATCGATATTTTCGATTATTTCATCGCGCGTTGCGCCTTTTGCGACGGTTTGGGCAAAGGGATAAAGATTGACCACCACCAAATCTATTGCACCAATGTCGTGCGCTTTCATCGCCGCGACATGTTCCGCATTGTCGCGCACCGCGAGCAGGCCGCCATGCACCTTGGGGTGCAATGTCTTTACCCGCCCGTCCATCATTTCGGGAAAGCCCGTCAGATCGCTGATATCCTTCACCCGCAAACCGGCATCCCGAAGGGTCTTTGCGGTTCCCCCGGTCGATACCAGTTCGACATGCCGCGCCGCCAAAGCATGCCCCAATTCGACAAGGCCGGTTTTGTCGGAAACCGACAAGAGGGCCCGTTTAATACCAACGTCTTCCATGAACTTATCCTATATGGCGCAATTGCCAGCTAAAGGTGAGACCGCCTTTACCGGTCGGTGCTTCGATGACGAGCTGACGGGTAGGATGCGGGCGCCCTTCTTCGTCAACCCAAAGGCTTTCATCGACGGATAATGTACCACCCGCAACCGCAAAGGCCCAGTTGCTGCCATCGGCCATGCGAAGCAACGTAGTTTGCACATTGTCGGTTGGCATAATCTCGATATCCGGGCCCAAGTGAAAACGCACATGCACCGGCGTACCGTCCTTCGGTTTACCCTTTGGCAGCAGCGTATCTTCACCCCGCAGTTCAAGCCCATCCGAACGCATGATTAACAAGCGTGAATGAACATATCCAAAGCCACGCACATAACCGTCATGGCTGGCTTCGATCCGTGTGGCCTGATCGACATCTCGACGTTCCAGGCCGACTTCTGTTACGCCTTTGCCCAATTGGCCGCCCTGCAAAATTGCAGTCGAATTGGTGTCATTGATGCACAACGTCGAATGGGCCGCGGTGGTCCGCAACCCCCGCGCCAAGGCCACGGGAATAGTGGCGCCGACCAAAGCCGCGCCGCCGCAATTTACGAACATCCGCTGACTGCCGTGGGACAATTCAAACGCCAATGTTGACGCGCAGCCGGAAGCTGATTGCCGAGCCAAAGGCGGCGGTCCTGCATCGAGCAGCAAGACCGATTTCCCGGCCGAAACCCTTTGATAGCCCCAATCGAGCGCCTGACGGTGCGGTCGGGCACGGACCTCACTGGCCAAAACAAGGGCCTCGATGCTTTTAGCGCTCATATGGGCCGAACCCTGCCACGCCCCAAGACCACCGTCCGAGTGGGTCAGACCCAATAAGGCGGGCACGGCACGTCCAATTGCGTCAGACAAAAATGCTGGCACCATTTCGTTACGCGCATTGTAGCATTGTTTCAGCAAGCTGAGCAGCCCGATCAATTCGATAAGCTGAACCGGTGAACGGGACACGACGCCACCGTCAGGAAAAATGGCGACTTGCAAAGCCGCCGCCAAACCGTCTTCACCAACGGCTCGCCTGGCTTTTCCTTCGGGCAATAACAAGGAGGCGGCGACTACTCCTGCCCATCCCAAGCTTTTAGCAAAATGGCTTTGCGCGCGTGGAGCAGATTGGTCGAGATGGCGTGCAACCCGGGCGAAATGGTTGATGACGCGTGACCTGTAGACCGGATCGGCACTGCTTAACAACAAGGGCGATCCCGCCGCCATGTTTAGCAAGCGCCATGCACAATTGTCGACGCGCCACGCCGGTTCGCGGGTCTTCATGCCGTTAGCAATCAACCATTCATCGGCAATCGACGCCGCAATCGGCGCACCTTCTCCCCTGTTCGTAGCCGCCGCCAGATCACGCAGCCAGCCAAAACGGTGTATATAATCGGTCATCGTCGGCGGCAGCGCCAGCTTTTGATAGTCGAGACCGCTCAACGCCTGTTCAGCGCCTTGATAATGAAATTTGCCCATGCGAAGGGCCTGTCCCCGGGCGACATCGCCTTTCAGCACATCCTGCGGAATGGTAATCAGGCGCAAGGGCACCTTCCCCACCAATCGCCCGCTATGCAGTGGTGTTCGCCAGGTCAATTTATAGAATTGTAGCGAAAGACGTTCGAAAATATTCTGGCCCACACCCGTCGGCCGGACGATCAATGCCGCCTGTCTTACCCCTTCGCCGCGTGCCTCATGGTCCGTCATCCACCCCTCAACGCGAGGACGTTGGAGGCATAATGTTCTGGTCCACCCCGGAAAGTGGCGGTTCCTGCAACCAACGTATCGGCCCCAGCTGAAATCGCCAGAGGCGCAGTCTCGACAGTGATACCGCCATCGACCTCCAACCGGATATCGCGGCCAGTCTTCTCGATCATCTTGCGGATCGCTTCGATCTTTCGCAACTGGCTTGAAATAAAGCTTTGCCCACCAAAGCCGGGGTTGACGCTCATCACCAATACCAGATCGATTTCGTCAATCAAATAGTCGAGCATTTTCGCCGGCGTCGCCGGATTCAGCACAATCCCGGCCTGCTTGCCGAGTGATTTTATCAGCTGCACGGTGCGGTGCGGATGCGGGCCTGCTTCGGGATGGAAGGAAATGATGTCCGCACCAGCGTCGGCAAAATCTTTCACATATTGGTCGACCGGCGAAATCATCAGATGTACGTCGAACGGCTTGCTGCTATGCGGCCGAAGCGCCTTTACAACGGCCGGTCCAATCGTGATATTCGGAACAAAATGGCCATCCATGACATCAACATGGATCCAGTCGCAGCCAGCTTCGTCAATCGCGCGCACTTCGTCACCCAGCCGGGCAAAATCGGCTGAAAGGATAGAAGGCGCGATGCGGATGGCGCGGGTCATACTAGGCGCTTAGCCGCCGAAAACGCCAGCGGCAAGGTGAGCCAGTGCGTTATGCACAGCTTATCGCTGCGTCGGACTCGGTTCGCGGCGGTAAATGAACAGGTCGCCGATATTATCCTGCGATTCGGCAAATTTCTCGAATCCCAGCTTGCGCGCAACATTATGTGACGCGGCATTTTCTCTATCGATAATGCAGCGCACCTCGGTCAAGCCCGCTTCATTATCTGCCCACGCCAATATCGCTGCCATCGCCTCTGTCGCATATCCCTTGCCCCACGCCTCCGGCACAAAAGCCCAGCCCGCTTCCGGGAACACTTCCAGCTCCGGCATCCCGCGCTCGAACTTTGCCAGACCGCCAGTGCCAACCATAGCGCCACTTGCGCGTTCGATGAACGACCAATAACCATAGCCCAACACTGGCCAAAGCCCGGCACCCGCCAGAAACTTACCCCAGCTGACGTTCCGGCTCCGCGGTTCACCGCCAATAAATTCAGTCATGCGCGGATCTGCCCAGGCGGTCGCATATTTTTCCCAATGGGCCAGCGACATGGGCTGTATTGAAAGGCGTTCGGTATTGATCGTCGGGGCTATCATAAATTTTTTTCAAATCGGGCTACAAAAAAACCGTCCAATCCGCCTTTATCCGCGAGCATTGGTGGCATCGTGCGAACATGACCGAACGCGTTGGCTGGCACAGCTTGCGGTAATTCGTCCGGTTCTACGCCGCGTGTGCTAAAATCTGGATGCTTGGACAGAAACAGCTCCGCCTGCGCCTCGCCCTCCTGCGGCTCCAGCGAACATGTGGCATAGACCAGTATGCCGCCAGGTTTCACCCAAGATGCAGCGCGGTCGAGCATGGCGCATTGGAGCGCGGCAAGATTGTTGATCTGCTTGATGTCGATTCGTTGCAACACGTCGGGATGGCGGCGCATCGTGCCGGTCGCACTGCACGGCGCGTCCAGAAGAATGGCATCATATTGGCCGGATGGCTCCCATTCCATCACGTCGGCGTTGACCCGTTCGGCATTGAGCTGCGTGCGTTCCAGATTGGTCATCAACCGGTCCATACGCCGCGCGCTATTGTCCAGTGCCGTGACCGCAAATCCCGCAGCCGAAAGCTGCATCGTCTTGCCACCCGGCGCAGCACACAGATCAAGCGCGCGCTTACCCGTTCCGTCGCCCAAAAGTCGCGCGGGCAGACTGGCGGCAAGGTCCTGCACCCACCATGCGCCTTCGTCATAGCCTTGCAATTCTTCTACCGCTGTACCGCGCGGCAAACGGACATGGCCTGGCATCAGGCTTTCGCCGCCCAATATGTCGGCCCAATGCGAGGTCGAAGCAGGATCCCGCAACGCCAGATCGAGCGGCGGGGGTTCTGATAAAGCTTTTTGCGCGCCGGCAACCATATCGTCGCCCCATGCGGGATGCCAACGCATCATCACGGCATCTGGCAGGGAGGGCAATACAGGCAATTCAACCCCGGCACGCAATAAGGTGCCAAGCACGCCGTGCACCAACCGGCGCGGACCTTTTTCAAGCAAGGGCAGAGCTGTTGCAATTACCGCGTGGGGCGGGGTACCCAGCCGCAAAATCTGCGCCAGCGCCAATCGCAATACCATTCGCGCCTTGCTGTCATCGGGCAGCGCTTGCTTGGTTTTGCTGTCGATCAGTACATCAAGGTCAACCGACCAGCGCAGGCTTTCCTGCGCTATCGCAATCGCCAACGCGCGATCGGGGGGCGATAGACCCTTCGTCGCATTAGCGGTCGCCTGATCCATAGGCGTGCCCATTCGCATAACGGCATCAAGAAGCCGCAAAGCAGCGCGGCGGGTCGGGAAGCCCGAAATTTCTTCATCATTGGACATGGTCCGACCACTTAGGCAAGTCCGTCACCAAAGTCACCCATCTTGCAAATATGCCATCAACGACCGATATGAAGAGAAGCGAAATTTTCCTTGAGGAGCATATGTTATGGGCCAGCGCCCTCCCCACGTAAAAGCGCCCGACTATCTCTCCAAAAGTCCGCCTGTGCCAACCCCGAAGGCGGTTGGCCGCGAACCGGAGCCGGACCCCGAAAGACCGGACCCTGTCCGCTATGGCGACTGGGAACTGAAAGGTGTTGCCATCGACTTTTGATTGTCAACAAAGGGCGTAGATTTGCCCAAAATTTGTGCATGTGCGAAGTTACTTGTTCTCTGCATTATTTTTGTGCAAACTTGGTTCAATGGCAACAAAACCGCCCTGCTTTGATGAAATGCTAAATGAGGACGGCACGCCGCGCGCGGCTTATGCAGCCTATCATAAATGGTTCACCGATCAGGATAGCACCCATCTGAAACAGAAGGCGCGGGACGCCGAGGAGTTTTTCCGGCGAACGGGCATCACCTTTGCCGTCTACGGCGACGATGAGGCTGAAGAACGGCTGATCCCCTTCGACATCATACCGCGGATCGTCACTGCACGACAGTGGACCAAATTGTCCCGCGGCATTGAACAGCGGGTGCGCGCCATCAATGCGTTTTTGCAGGATATTTATCACCGCCAGGAAATTGTCCGCGCAGGTCGCCTGCCTGTCGAACTGCTTGTAAAAAACGAAGCTTTCGTATCGCAGATGATCGGTTTCACGCCGCCAGGAGGGGTCTACACCCATATCGTCGGTATTGACCTTGTACGCACAGGCCCCGATGATTTTCTGGTTCTGGAAGACAATGCCCGTACCCCGTCGGGCGTATCCTATATGCTTGAAAACCGGGAAACGATGATGAACATGTTCCCCGAACTGTTCAGCACGATCCGGGTTCGCAATGTCAGCGACTATCCCAAAAACCTTCGCGCATCGCTTAGCCGCGTCGCGCCGCCAGCATGTAAAGGCGATCCGGTCGTTGCGGTTCTTACGCCCGGAATTCACAACAGCGCCTATTTCGAACATGCCTTTCTGGCAGACCAGATGGGCGCCGAACTGGTCGAAGGACATGATATCCGGATCGTCAATGGCCGCGTCGCCATGCGGACGACGAGGGGCTATCAGCCGATTGATGTGCTGTACCGGCGGCTCGACGACGAGTATCTCGACCCGCTGATATTCAAGCCGGACTCGGTGCTTGGTATCCCCGGCATTTTTGACCTCTACCGTGCAGGCAAGATTACAATTGCCAATGCACCCGGAACAGGCATCGCCGACGACAAGGCCATTTATAGCTATATGCCGGACATCGTCGAATTTTATACCGGCGAAAAACCGATCCTGAAAAATGTCGATACATGGCGGTGTTCGGAACCGGACTCGCTGGCCTATGTTCTCGACCATCTTTCGGAACTTGTGGTCAAAGAGGTTCATGGGTCGGGCGGCTATGGAATGTTGATTGGTCCTGCCGCCAGCAGGAAGGAACTGGCAGCGTTTACCGCGAAACTGAAAGCCAAGCCTGCCAACTATATTGCACAGCCGACCTTGGCGCTTTCGACCATCCCTATTTTTGCGAACAGCGGCCTCGCCCCACGTCATGTCGATCTGCGGCCCTTTGTTCTGGTTTCGCCCGAAAAAATCGACATCACCCCCGGCGGCCTGACCCGCGTGGCGTTGCGCAAAGGATCTTTGGTCGTCAATTCTAGCCAGGGCGGTGGCACAAAGGACAGCTGGGTCATCGAGGATGATTGAGCCATGCTAGGCAAGACCGCTTCCGGTATCTTCTGGATGTTCCGTTATCTGGAACGCGCGGAGAATATTGCGCGCCTGATCGAGACGGGACATCGGTTTACCCTGACACGCAATCGCGGGCGACAGGATGAATGGCGATCCATTCTTTCGGCGCTCGGAATGGACGCCACCTATCGCGCAACGCATGAGGAATATAATGCCGCACAGGTTGTCGACTATCTGCTGCGCGACAAATCAAACCCCGGCAACTTACGCAATCTGATCGACAATGCCCGGCAGAATGCGCGGACGACGAGAACCGCCATAACCCGCGAATTGTGGGAGGCGGTCAATGAATGCTGGATCTGCGTCAATGACGCGTTGAAAAGGCAGGTGCGTGAAGCTGACCTGCCCGCCACCATCGATCTAATCGAACGTCAGACGGCGCAGGTCCGTGGTGCGCTGGAAAACACCATGCTGCGTAACGACGGCTATAACTTTAGCCGCGTCGGCAATTTTATCGAGCGTGCCGACAGCATGGCCCGGCTTCTTGACGTCAAATATTATGTGTTGCTGCCCTCGGTGTCCTTCGTGGGTTCTTCGCTCGACAATATCCAGTGGGAGACAATCCTTCGCTCGACGTCCGCTTATAGTGCCTATCGCTGGCTATATCCGGGACGGGCGAGTGCGCTGGGCATCGCCGACTTCCTGATCCTTGATCGCCGGTTCCCGCGCAGTCTGGCCTTTTGCTACGGAAAACTGACCGATAATCTTCGCCATCTTGCCAAGTCTTATGGGGTGCAGTCGGACAGCCTAAGCGAGGCAGAGCGGATTTATGCAGGCTTCGCATCAATGACAGCCGCATCAATCCTCGAAGATGGTCTTCATGAATTTCTTGTCGATTTCCTGACCCAGAATCGCAGGCTGGCGGCCATGGTTGAGCAGGAATATAGGTTCAACTCCTGATGCTTCTTTCGATCCACCACATCACCGAATATCAGTTTGACCAGCCGGTGCATTATGCATTGCAGCGGCTGAAATTGCGTCCGAAGGATGGTGCGGGACAAAGCATCCTGGATTGGCATCTCAACGTTGACGGCGGCAAGGTGGAGGCCGAGCATGATGATCCGCATAACAATCATGTCACGCTGATTTCTATCGAAGAAGGTCGCACCGCAATAACGATCAGCTGTCACGGACAAGTGGAAACCACAGATAATCACGGCATATTGGGCCGCCACCGCAGCCATGTGCCTTTATGGGCATATGGGCGGCCGACACGGCTGACGACGGCGGGGCGGGGCGTGCTGAAACTGGTAACCGGCATTGACCGCGATCAGCCAGACAAGCTAGCGCTGTTACACGAGCTGTCCGCCCATATTCTCGAATCTGTCGCTTATCAGGGCGGTGCAACCAGTGTCGAGAGCAGCGCCGAGCACGCTATTACTGCGGGCGCAGGCGTATGTCAGGACCACGCCCATATCTTTATCGCCGCCTGCCGTTCGATGGGGATGCCAGCGCGCTATGTTTCCGGCTATTTAATGATGGATGGTCAGGTCGAACAGTCCGCCAGCCATGCATGGGCCGAGGCGCATGTGGACGCCATCGGCTGGGTCGGGTTTGACATCTCCAACGGGATCAGCCCCGATGGTCGCTATGTCCGTGTGGCAACAGGCTATGATTATCGCGACGCGGCGCCGATATCCGGCATGTCTTTTGGTGCGCGGGACAAAAGCATGGTTGTCAGCTTGCGGGTGGAACAGTAAGCGAAACAGGATCAAGGGTCGGGGGACTTTTCGGGTAATGACATATTGCGTTGGGATGTTGTTGGAAAAGGGCATGGCATTCATGTCCGACACGCGTACCAATTCGGGCGTCGACAATATCTCGACCTTTCGCAAAATGTTCAGCTGGTCGGTGCCCGGTGAGCGGTTCATTACGATCATGACCGCAGGCAATCTGGCGACCACTCAGGCGCTGATAAGCCAGCTGGAGGAACGCAGCAAGGCGCCGAGCGAGCGCAAGCCGTCGATTTTGGAAGCACCAACCATGTTTCAGGTGGCGAATGTCATCGGCACCACCTTGCGCGATACAATCACGGCACGGGCGCTGACTGGGCCGGTAGCAGCAAGTCCCGCGCCAAATTTCAACGCAAGTGTGATTGTCGGGGGTCAAATCAAGGGCATGGAACCACGGCTTTACCTGATTTATCCTGAAGGAAACTTCATCGAAGCCAGCCCCGAAACACCGTTTTTCCAGATCGGCGAAACCAAATATGGTCGGCCGATATTGGTGCGCGGATTTGAATCGCACATGTCCTTTGCCGACATCACCAAGTTGCTGATGGTGTCGTTTGATTCGACATTGAAGGCGAACTTGTCGGTGGGCCTACCGCTTGATTTGATGTTGTACCGCAACGACGAGTTCGCACCGTTCCACGAACGCCGCATCACCGCCGACGACCGCTATTTCGACAGTATTTCAGAAGGCTGGAGCCAGGCATTGCGAGATGCCTTCCACTCATTACCGGAATATCCGCTGGACGAATAAAAAAGGCGCGCTCAAGCAAAAGCCCGAGCGCGCCTCCTTTAACTTATGTCTTTTTTAGGGGCAGCAATCCATGCCCAGGCCACAGCACGCACCGATAGCGCAGCAAGCGGCTGCAAACGTAGCGGGAGCAGCCGCGTAAGCGGATGTTGCGGTAAAAGACAGGCCTAGTATGGCCATTTTTGCTATACGAATCATAGTTTAACTCCATATAATTGGGTAAGAAATTCACCGCTTGATGCGGAATTCACGCTTAATATCGTGGAGGAGGTGGATCGATGCTCCAGACAATCGGAGACAGAATTACCGGCGCGATCACTCCGTAGAATTGAGCATTGGTTCGCTCCAGCGAGCGACCTGGCCCACTGATGTATCCAACACAGGTTGCACAACTGGTGCAATGGTCCAACCCAACCGGATCACAGCATTCATCGGCCAACGCACGACAATTTTCCATCATATCCATGGGCGAGGCATAAGCAGACGTCCCGTTCACCATTCCGAACTGGGCGATGACAAATGCCATTATTAAAATCAATCTCAGCCGATGTGCCATGCCGCTTTTCATGCCATTTTGTTTAGTTCAAAAGATGTTCGAACAAAAGCCTGAATTAGTTACGGCTAAATGAGAAATGGTCCGGAAATTTCCGGTCGCACGCGGGCCGGCCGCCCGCTGGCTCTGTCGATCATCGCCCAGGTCGTGTTCGCGCGCACAATCACCTTGCCGGCGGCATCGACAAAATCAACCCGACGGTCAAACTGCGCCCCTTTGGGCTTGCTCTCTATCCAAGTCCGGCCCGTCACACTTTCACCCGCCGCGATGTTCCCGCGATAATCAATCTCGTGCCGCGTCACGACCCAGAAATAGGCCGCGATATGTTCAGGGTTCGCCACCGCCTGCCAGTGCGAAGTCGCCATGTCCTGAATCCACCGTACCCACACCGCGTTGTTGACATGGCCAAGCTCGTCGATGTCGGCAGGTGTAGCGGTGAAAGTTCGGGTGAAGGGGTTCATATTCCCGTTTCAGCCATCCCCATCTGCCAAAGGATAAACGCAGCTTCCTCCGCATTTTCGCGCAGCCGTTCAAAGCGGCCCGACTTGCCGCCATGCCCTGCGCCCATATTGGTCTTGAGCAGCAGCACATTGTCGTCGGTTTTCATATCGCGCAGCTTGGCGACCATCTTGGCCGGTTCCCAATAGGTCACGCGCGGGTCGTTGAGGCCTGCGGTCCACAGCATCGGCGGATAGGCTTTGGCCGCAACATTGTCATAGGGCGAATAGCTGCGGATAGTATCGAAGGCGGCGTTGTCGGTGATCGGGTTGCCCCATTCCGGCCATTCGCCCGGTGTCAGCGGCAGGTCCTTGTCGAGCATAGTGTTCAACACATCGACAAAGGCCACATGGCTGACCACAGCGCCAAACAGTTCGGGGGCCTGATTGACCACCGCGCCCATCAACTCGCCACCCGCGCTGCCGCCGCTCGCGGTGACCTTGCCCTTCGCGGTGAAGCCCAAATCGATCAGGCCCTTTGCCGCGTCGACAAAATCGTTGAAGGTGTTGGTCCGCTTGGCCAGCTTGCCATCAAGATACCATTGATAGCCCAGGTCATCGCCGCCGCGGATGTGCGCGATGGCGTAAGCAAAGCCGCGATCAACCATCGAAAGGCGGTTGGCGGAGAAGCCCGGCGGTATAGCATAACCATACGCGCCATAGGCATAGAGATGCAGCGGCTGGCTTCCGTCTTTCCTGAAACCCTTCTTGTACAGCACCGACACCGGTACCTTCGTTCCGTCGCGAGCGGTGATCATAACCCGCTCGGTCACATATTGGGCCGGATCATAGCCGCTGGGGATTTCCTGAACCTTCAGGGTTTCGAGCTTTTTGTCGGCCAGATCATAATCAAACACCGTACCGGGCGTAACCATCGATTCATAGCCGAGCCGCAGCTTGGTCACATCATATTCGGGGTTGTCGCCAAGCCCTGCTTCATAGCTCGATTCCGGAAATTTGATCGGTTGGACCTTTTTGGCGTCGGCATAGTCACGTATTTCAACCTGATCGAGCCCGTCGATCCTGCCCTCTGTGACATAGAAATTCCTGAACAGCGCAACACCGGTGAGATAGTGCTTGTTCGACCCGGCGATCAGCGTTTTCCAGTCCCCCGGCGCTTTCAGGCTGGCAGTAGCGATGCGGAAATTCACATGGTCATCATTGGTGTGGATGTAGAGCGTGCCGTCGCGGACATCGACGCTGTACTCGCGGCCAACCTTCCTTGGGCTTACCATGATCGGCGTCGCGGTCGGGTCACTGGCTGGTACCAGCCGCACTTCGCTGGTGACATTGTCGCCGGTTCCGATGACAATCCAGTCTTCCTGCGCCGTCAAGCCGACACCGACCCCAAAGCCGATATCCTGCTCCTTATAGAGCAGCTTGGCACTGGTCAGTTCATCACCCAACCGGTGGTACCAGGCATTGTCAGTACGCCAGTTATCATTGGCGAGGCCATAGACCACGCCCTTGCTGTCCGATGACCAGACAATTCCCGACAGGGTTCCCGGGATCACGTCTTTAGGATCTTCGCCACCTGCCAAATTGCGGAAGTGCAGATCAAACCGTTCGGACCCGTTATCGTCATACGCATAAGCGAGCAGCTTCCCGTCGGGGCTGACTTCGGCAGCGCCTAGCCGGAAATATTCCTTGCCCTTGGCGAGCTCATTTTCATCGAGGATCAACTGGTCCGCTCCACCTGCGACAGGCTTGCGGTAATGCTTGCGATACTGGGCGCCTTCTTCGAATTTCGACCAGTATATATAGTCACCATCCTTTTGCGGGACAGAACTGTCGTCCTCCTTTATCCGGCCCTTCATTTCCTGAAAGATCGTCTCGGTCAACGCCGCCTGCGGGGCCATTTGCGCTTCGAAATAGGCATTCTCCTGCTTCAGATGGTCGAGGATCTCCTTGTCGTCGATCTTGGGATAGCTCTGGTCCTTCAGCCAGTGATACTCATCAGTAAGCGTAACGCCGTGAAAGGTTGCATTATGGGCGCGCTTGACAGCAACGGGGGGCTTGATTTCTGCAGCGGATTTTTCAGTCATAGTGTCTTTCTGGGCAAATGCGGGCGAAGAAATTGCGCCGATCATGACGAATAGGGGGAGCAACGCTTTCATGAGACGACTTCCTCGCTTATATGGTTGCTATAACCATATGAACGGAAGTCCGCTATGTCCACTTATGAAGCCCGCCTCTCTGCCCTGCGCGCACAATTGAAAAAAGACCAGCTCGACGGTTTTGTCGTGCCGATCTGTGATGAACATATGTCCGAATATGTAGGCGACTATGCACAGCGGCTGGGTTGGCTGACCGGATTCGGCGGCTCTGCAGGTTCGGCTGTTGTTCTGAGCGAGGAGGCTGCGATCTTCACCGATGGCCGCTACACGCTTCAAGTGCGCGAGCAGGTTGATGGCCAGAACTGGCAGTATGTCGGTGTGCCGCAAACCAGCATAGCGGACTGGCTGAAGGAACATGCGCCCGAAGGCGCGCGCATCGGATATGACGCATGGCTACATACCAAGGGCTGGGTCGAATGCGCGACCAAGGCGCTTGCGGCCAAGGGCGCGGAACTCGTCGCGGTCAAAGGCAATCCGATCGACGCGGTCTGGGCCGACCAGCCGGACAAGAGCGACGCGATGCTGATGGTGCATGACGACCGCTATGCAGGGCAAAACAGCGCTGAGAAGCGGGCCGAAGTTGCCGAATGGCTGACCGCAAACAATCTCGACAGCACCGTCATCTCGGCGCTCGATTCGGTGGCGTGGCTGCTCAATGTGCGCGGGGCCGATGTATCGAATACGCCGGTCGCACTTAGTTTCGTGCTTGCCCACGCCGATGGGACAGCCGACTTGTTTGTCGCGCCTGAGAAAGTCGGCGATGACGTCCGCGGGCATCTGGGCAACGCCGTCCGCCTGCGCACGCCGCAGGAATTTGTCCCACATTTGCAAACGATGGCTGGCAAGCGGATCGCGGTTGACCCCGACCGTGCAGTGGCGGCAATCTTTGGTGCGCTAGAAAGTGGCGGGGCGACCTTAATCGAGGCACGCGATCCCACCATCCTGCCCAAAGCGGTCAAGAATCCGATCGAACAATCCGGCCACCGCGCCGCGCAAGCCCGCGATGGCGCGGCGCTCAGCCGCTACCTGCACTGGCTGTCGCAAGAGGCGCATAAGGGCGGGCTGACCGAACTGTCTGCCGCCGCGCGCTTACGCGAATTTCGCGAAGCCACCGGTATGCTTAAGGACCTGAGCTTCGACACCATCTCCGCCGCCGGTCCCAATGGCGCGAGTCCACATTACAAGGTCGATGAAAAATCGAACCGGCGGATTGAACCGAACAGCGTCTATCTGTGTGACAGCGGTGGGCAGTATCTTGACGGCACCACCGATGTCACCCGCACGATCTGGGTCGGTCCGGGCGAGCCCACTGCCGAGATGAAGGACCGGAATACCCGCGTGCTGAAAGGCCATATCGCGCTGGCACTCGCGGTCTTCCCGGAAGGTACAAGAGGCGCTCAACTCGACACGCTGGCCCGCGCAGCCCTTTGGCAAGCAGGTGTCGATTACGCACACGGCACCGGCCACGGCGTCGGCAGCTTCCTCGCCGTCCACGAAGGCCCGCAACGCATCGCCAAATTCTCCGGCGGCCAAGCCGGCGCGGACGAGCCGCTACAGGCGGGCATGATCCTGTCGAACGAACCCGGCTATTACAAACAAGGCGAATATGGCATCCGCATCGAAAACCTGGTGTTGGTCGAAGAACGTGAAATTGCAGGTGCAGAGGGGCGCTATTTCGGGTTCGAGACATTGACCTTCGCGCCGATCGACAAGACATTGGTGGATACGAGCCTGCTGGGCCGCGACGAACTGCGCTGGTGGGATGAATATCACGCCAAGGTGCTTGAGGTCGTCGGGCCTCAGCTGGAAGGTGACGCGCTGGCTTGGGTGACAGAGGCTTGTGCGCCCCTGTCAAAGGGATAAAGCCACCAAGAAGCAAAAACCCCCTCTCCTTTGGGAGAGGATATGGAGCCTTATGAGCAAAGCGAATTAGGCGAAGTTGGTGAGAGGTTCTGCCCTCTCGACATCGCCCGGCCCCTCACCAACTGCGCCTAAGCCTGTCGGCTAAGGCTTCTTATCCTCTCCCAATGGGAGAAAGAGTTACAATTTATGATGCGCCCCCAAGCTCGCCCGTATCCGATCCAGCGTCGCTTTTCGGATCGACTTCCTGTTCCACGCATAGGCCTTGCCGGGGAGCTGCGCTAATTGACCTGCGACGGCCATAGCTTTTGCCTCCACCTGGTCCGACTCCGCCAGCATATCAAAATAGCCAGCCTCTAACGCGCCTTGCGGATTATAGATAAAGCCCTGGATCATGGCACGCGTAAGATGGGGAGGGCTCAACCGGTCTCGCGCAAGTTCCATTGCGAATATCGGCAATTGCATACCGGTAATCGCCTCGTTCGCGCCAATCTTATATTCGCCCGACTTGCCAACACGCGTGTCGCAGGCATGGAGGATGAATACCCCCATCGCAATCGCATGACCGGTGCACGCGGCGACCACGGGCAGTGGTCCGCCATAAAGCCGCAATAGCAATTCCGCGCCCGCATCTAGCAATTTATACACGCCGTCCGCGCCGAGGCTGGCAAAGGCGTTCAGATCGAACCCGCCCGAAAAGCGGCCCTCGCGACCGGCTAGCACAATTGCCTTCGCCTCGGCCTCTGCTTTGTCGAGCGCCGCGTTCAGCGCGGCGATCATCTCGAAGTTGATTGCATTGGCCTTGCCGTCGTCCATGCGGATCAGGGCAATGTCGTTGGTGATTTCGACGGTGGCGGACATATTTGCTCTCCCTTGACTTAATCATAGGATCAAAGCGGTACTTTACGTAAACGTCAACTACTATTTCCGGTGGCGAAGCCGTCACTCGCTACTATGTTGGGGTTCGACATAGAATCAGGAGAGCATGATGACCCAGACATTTTCCGAATATACGCCAGCAAAGGTCTGGGAATGGAATACCGAAAACGGTGGACAATTCGCCAATATCAACCGGCCAATCGCAGGTGCGACACACGACAAAGAACGTCCGGTCGGCAACCACCCGATGCAGCTCTACTCGCTCGCCACGCCCAATGGCGTGAAGGCTACGGTGATGCTGGAGGAGCTGCTCGCGCTCGGCCATGAGGGCGCAGAATATGATGCCTGGCTGGTGAACATACGCGACGGCAACCAGTTTTCCAGCGGCTTTGTCGACGCCAATCCCAATTCGAAAATCCCCGCTTTGTTCGACCATTCAACGCCCGAACCGACGCGTGTTTTCGAATCAGGATCGATACTGATTTACCTTGCCGAAAAGTTCGGCGCGTTTTTGCCGACCGAGCATCAAAAGCGAACCGAAACCATCAATTGGCTGATGTGGCAAATGGGCAGCGCGCCATATCTCGGCGGCGGTTTTGGGCATTTTTACGCTTATGCACCGTTCAAGATCGAATATGCGATCGACCGCTTTGCGATGGAAGTGAAGCGGCAGCTTGATGTGCTCGACCGCAATCTTTCGGAACGCGAATACATGGCGGGCGACGAATATAGCATTGCCGATATCGCGATCTGGCCGTGGTATGGCGCACTGGTGAAAGGTCTGATTTATGAAGCCGGCGAGTTTCTGTCTGTGCAGGACTATAAGAACGTCATTCGCTGGACGGACCAGATCGCAGAACGGCCCGCGGTAAAGCGTGGGCGTATGGTCAATCGCGTGATGGGTGATCCGGCTAGCCAGTTGCACGAGCGTCATGACGCCAGTGATTTCGACACGAAAACACAGGATAAGCTCGCGCCTTCTGCCGATTGACATTTCCTGATGTTCCTATAATGTTCTACTCTCATTTGGAGGAGTGATTCGATGATCGGTTATGTAACTTTGGGTACCAATGATCTTGCGCGCGCCACTGTCTTTTATGACGCGATTGCCGCTGAACTTGATACGCCGCGCATGATGGAATTTGACGGATTTATCGCGTGGGGTAAGCCCGGCGATGCGGCGGGTATCGGTTTGACCAAACCGTTTGACGGCAATGCGGCAAGTGTCGGCAATGGCGTGATGGTCGCGCTGGCGGCCAAGGACAAGGAACAGGTCGACCGTCTGTATGACATTGCGCTAGCCAATGGCGGCACCTGCGAAGGCGCTCCAGGATCGCGCGGCGAAGGATTTTATGCAGGCTATTTCCGCGACCCGGATGGCAATAAGCTCAACGCATTTTTGATGGGCTGATTTCTTGCAACCCACTATGAACTTGCCAAGATTTCCGGGGGTTTAGCCATGCCTAGTCTACTAGAAAATCCACTGCATTTAGGCCTCGGGGCAACTGCGATTGCGCAGCCACTCTTTACCGGCATGGACTGGTATCAGGGCTATGGAGAGCGCAACGGCCATGACGGCGCAGAAGGACGACTGGTGTCGATGCACCGCTTTTCCGAAAGCTGGGATAGCTGGGAAATGCACCCTCTCGGTGACGAGGTGGTGTTATGCGTTTCAGGCAGAATGACCCTGTATCAGGAGCATGTCGACGGGACAGAAGCGACCGTAATACTCGGTCCTAATGATTATGCCGTCAATCCACCCGGAACGTGGCACACAGCAGACGTTTTCGAAGAGACACTGGCATTGTTCATAACGGCGGGCGCGGGAACCGAGCATCGGCCCCGCTAGCTTATCGGACGATTCGGCGCTGAATTAAGGGGCGCGGATGATATCCACCGAGCGCAGGATAAATTCCGCACCCAGTTGCCCGCTGCCACCAGCCAGCTGAAGCTGGAGCATTTGATGCGGGCAGTCTGATCCCAGGCTGAAATTCTGGATGCTGCTGCTACGGCCGGATTTAACGGCTGTGTTTGTGAACCACTTGCTGACATTGCCCTTTGCTGAAAGGCATGACAGATTCCAGCGAATGTCGGAATCTGCCGCAATATCTTGCGCTTCATATCGGGCGGAAAAGCGGTAATTTCCGGGCTTGAGGAACAGATACTTCCGCATCAACTCACCACGCTCGCCTGACCCTGCAAATGCGGAAAGGCTGTAACGACCATTTTTATCGGGCTGCGAGAATGATCCACCGATTGCAGGGTTTTCAGCCAGTTGCCAACCCACAACCGGATAGCGAAGATTGACGCTATACTTGGTCATCGACACGGCCTCAAGGGATGCTGCGCGAACCGAAGGGAGGCTCAGATAATATTGGCGGAACGCCGGAAACTGGCCCTTGGCCGCGAGTTGTGTGAGGAGATAATTGGATTGGCTGCGATAATCATCTCGATCCGGCAGCGGGCCGGCCATCAGCAGAACATCGGCCAGATTCGCAGGATTTTCCATAGACCCGATCGCGTGCGGCAAAAATGACAGCAGCCATTCGGGTGCCACTTTTACATAAGGAACGAGGCCGACGCGAACTTCAGGGTCGCTCAAAGCGCCAGCTAATGTCGGGAAAAGAACAGGAAAGCTGCTGGGCGTAGTACGCATCGCGATGTCATAATGGAAAAGCGCCTGCTTCTTGTCGTTCCGCGCCACCGCGTCTTCAATCAGCCATAGTTGCGTGCCAAAATCGCGACGCGACACCTTTTGGGACAGAAGCATCAATTCGCGCGCCTTTTTTCGGTCACCCCGAACATCGGCAACATAGCCAAGCAAACGAATGGCCACGGGATTCAAGGCCCCACCCCGCAAAGACTGCTTCGCCATAGCCTCGACCTTGGCAAGCGTTGCCTTGTCCTGCTTCGCAGCGAACAGTTCATCTGCCTTGCGAGATAAGGCAAGCGGGTGATCGGGCACAAATCGCAGCGCCATATCGGGATTCTGCTGCCAGGTGATGTTGGCGACCGCATGGATGAAAGAGAGCCATGCAAGATAGCCTGTCACCGACATGATTGCGAACAGCTTGACCCAAAAGAGGGGCGGCTTTGCCTTGAGGGCGGCAAAACGCGGCGAGGCCTTTCTTTTTCTAGACATAGCTATCGCGCGCATTGACCTTATCAACATGCCACAAACTGGCGGAGACGGAGGGATTCGAACCCTCGGTACCGGATTTACCAGTACGACGGTTTAGCAAACCGTTGGTTTCAGCCACTCACCCACGTCTCCTGCGCGCTTGGCATCGGGGGCCTATAGCGTCGCAATTCGGGCCCTGCAACGGTTATTGATACCGGCGCTCTGTTCACCAATCGAAATACGCCATGCAGATTCGCTCTGGCGCAAATAGGACTCGGGTGGTCGCCCGTTCATTGTGCGCTCATCAACATGATTCATATGATTACGCCTTAATGACAGGAGGCGTGCGTGATGCACCAGATAGCAAACAAGCTAAGTTTCGGAGCGATGATGAAGCGTGTTATGCTGCTGGTGGCTTTAACCGCCGTTGCCGCCGCACCTACCAGCGCACAGATCACGACCGTTGATCCCAATGTCGCAATCGATGCAGATCTTGGCACACCGCCCGCACCCGTCCCATCGGAAGAAAATGTGACGGTGCAGGACGGCATTCCGACCGAAGGTGCATTACCCACGCAAACCGACACAGGCAGCGTGACCGTTACGCCGTCCGATCAAAATACCTTTCAGGAAGATGACCTGATCGGCGCGGCCGAAGGTGTTTTTGGCAAGGGCGCCCAGGGCCTTGGCAAGTTGATCGAAGATATCTTGAAAAAACAAGGCCGCCCCAATGGCTATATTGTGGGCCGTGAAGGCGGCGGCGCCTTTGTCGTCGGGCTGCGATACGGGTCAGGCACCTTAAATCACAAGGTTGAGGGCCAGAAACCCGTCTATTGGACAGGCCCATCGATCGGTTTCGATGCCGGAGCCAATGCGGGCAGCACCTTTGTGCTTGTTTACAATCTTTATGACACCGAAGATATTTACCGGCGCTATCCATCTGGCGAGGGCGTGGCCTATCTGGTGGGCGGCTTCAACGCCAGCTACTTGCGCCGTGGGGATGTTGTCCTGATCCCGATTCGTGTTGGTGCAGGACTTCGGCTGGGGGCCAATGTCGGCTATATGAAATTTTCGAAAAAGCAGAACTGGCTGCCGTTTTAAGCCGTAAGGTCACGCGGCAGCGCGTAAATCTTCCATCCGTTTCAGATAGCGCGCAAGGACGTCGATCTCGAGATTCACCTGACGCCCTACTGCAAGGGTATCGAGCGTTGTCATCTGTGCCGTATGGGGAATGATATTCAGCGTGAATCGCGCCATTCCGCTGGATTGATCGGCGATGTCGTTAACGGTCAACGAAATACCGTCTACTGTTATGGAACCTTTCGCCGCGATATAGGGCGCAAGGGTTGCGGGCGCTTCGACAACAACTTTCCAGCTATCCCCGACCGGATCGCTTTCGACAATTTCGCCCACGCCATCAACATGTCCGGTTACAATGTGACCGCCCAGTTCGTCGCCCACTTTCAACGCCCGTTCAAGATTGAGCCGCGCGCCTGATTGCCACAATCCCTTGGCAGTGCGCGATATCGTTTCGGCAGACGCGTCGACCGCAAAATAGCCTTCACCTTTATCCACGACCGTCAGACAAACACCCGAGCACGCAATGGATGCCCCGATGGCGACATCATCCATGTTATAATGGCAGGAAATGACGATGCGAAGGTCACCGCGTTGATCAACAGAGGTGATCGTGCCGATGTCGGTAATGATGCCGGTAAACATGAGAAAGAAGCCTTTGGGTTAAACAAGTTTGTCGTAGACTTCGACGCGATCATTGCCAAGACCGCGTGAAAGAGAATTATGCCAACGCCCATGGGCATCTGCCAAATCTTCCAAACCGATATCGCGCAAGCATGCTGTTCCGGCACCAATCAATATGGACGCGCGGTATAGAAGCAGGCGATCAACCAACCCGGCGCGCAAAAAAGCCGATGCGGTCATTGCCCCGCCCTCCACCAGCAAACTGTTGCAGTCCAGTGAAGCAATTTCGTCCACCGACCTCAGGGCTTCCCACCCGTCAGGTGCGGCGCCACTGCCGAGCATCACCTTGCGCGGGCTTCGATGTTCGAGTCCGGGCAGACGGACATCAAGCGCGGGGGCATCGATCCTGACGGTTGCGGCGCCGACCAATATGGCATCGCATCGTGCGCGTTCGACATGGGCGTGGGCGCGGGCGGATGCCCCGGTAATCCATCGGCTTTGACCGTTGGCCAGCGCAATTTGCCCATCAAGCGAGGTCGCGAGCTTTAACGTCACAAACGGTCGCTGGCGTTCCAAGCGGCTGAAAAATCCTGCCAATTGCTTTCGTGCCGCTGACGCCAAGACGCCGGTTTCGACCGCTATTCCAGCCGCTTCGAGCCGGGCATAGCCTTTTGTGCCGGTGCGTGGATCGGGGTCGACAATTGCGCCAACCACCCTTGCCGGCCGCGCGTCGATTAAAAGCTGCGTGCAGGCGGGGCCTCGTTCCGACACATGCGCGCAAGGTTCCAGGGTGACATAGACAGTTGCGCCGACGGCCCGGCTACCTGCTTGGGCAAGCGCTTTGGCCTCGGCATGGGGCCTTCCACCCTGCCCGGTCCATCCTCTGCCCAACACGATATTGTCTTTCACGATAATGCATCCAACGGACGGATTGGAATGCGTACATCCAACGCCGCGCTCCGCCAGCGCAAGCGCAGCAGCCATATAAAGTTCGTCGGCGCGAGAGGTTATTTCTCCGCTCCCTTTGTTCCTGCCTGTTCGGCCCGCGCTTCTCGCTCTATCCGGTCGACATCCATACCGACGGCCCGGCCAAAGGCTTTGTAGGCTTCTTTTTCCCGCGCAATCATCTTGTCTTTGATCTTTTGCCGCTCGGTAATCGCGGCTTTGGAGTCTTCAATGGACCGCGACGCAGGCCAGCTTTCAATGTAAATGATTTCACGCGGAGGCGGCGTCGCTTTTTCCATTGCGTCGAGATAGAAGGTATAGATGATAATTGCGGTCGGCACGCAAGCCGCCAGAAACAGCCAGGGGCTATGGTGCCCCGGTGTGCGGATAAAACCGATAAAGTCAGCGCCCGCATTTTTGAAAGATACATCTTTGAAGAAAGCCATATCTACCCATTAACCAGGGCGCCGCATTATTTCCAGTGCCCGATTTACAACAGGACCATCTAACCGCTTCTGAAGGCATTGGTGATAGGATAGCGCCGGTCCCGACCGAAATTGCGCGCACCCAGCTTTACGCCCGGAGGTGCCTGCCTGCGCTTATATTCGGCGACGTAAAGCAGCCGTTCGATCCGTGTCACGGATTCACGATCGAAACCCAAGGCGACGACCTCATCGACGGACAATTCTTCCTCCACCAGCGCGTGGAGCATTTTATCGAGCACCGGATATTCGGGCAAAGAATCGCTGTCTTTTTGATCGGGACGCAATTCGGCGCTGGGTGGTTTGCTGATAATGGAATCGGGCATAACTGGTCCATCGGAACCCAACCCGATCCGTGGTTTGTTGGCGTTCCTCCATTTGGAAATGGCAAAAACCGTCATTTTATAGGCGTCTTTAATGGGATTATATCCACCCGCCATATCACCATAAATGGTGGCATAGCCCACGCTCATCTCGCTTTTATTGCCGGTAGTCATCAACATATGGCCAAATTTGTTGGACAATGCCATCAAGGTGACACCGCGAATACGGGACTGCACATTTTCTTCGGTTATATCGACCTCACGATCCGAAAAACTGCCTGACAGCATGACGTCAAATGCATCCACGGCGGGGGAAATCGGGATAGTATCCAGCTTGCACCCGATCATCCGCGCACATTCCGCTGCATCGTCGAGACTTGACTGGCTGGTAAATCGGCTCGGCAGCATCACGCACCAGACGCGGTCCGGGCCAAGTGCATCGGCCGCAATTGCCGCACAGATTGCGCTATCGATGCCACCGGACAGGCCCAGAACAACCCCGGGAAAGCGATTGGTGTCGACATAATCGCGCAAGCCCGTCACCATCGCGCTGTAGATATCGGCGGGATGCTCTTCCCACACGGCAACAGTTCCGCTTTCACAGATCCAGCCGCCGTCTTTGCGTGTCCAATGGGTAACCCGAAGCTCTTCGACCCAGTCGGACAAGCGGTGGGAGACACTGCCATCGGCGTTAAGAACGAAGGAACTGCCGTCGAACACAAGTTCATCTTGTCCACCGACACGGTTCAGGAACAGCAGCGGAAGGCCGGTTTCGGTCACGCGTGCGGCAAAAACCTGTTCCAGCCGGTGGTCATCCTTGTCGATTTCATAAGGGCTGCCGTTGGCGGAAATGAGAATTTCCGCACCGAGGTTGGCAAGATGGGTTGATACCGGTTGCAGCCAACCATCTTCGCAAATTGGCAAACCCAATTTGACGCCCCGGAATTCCACAGGGTCGGGCAAGGGACCCGGCGTAAAAATCCGCTTTTCATCAAATGTGCCGTAATTTGGTAACTCATGCTTGTACCGCACCGCTGCGATGCGACCGTTATCAAGCAATGCCATTCCATTGAATATCCCGTCGGCCTCGGCAAAAATAGAACCAACGAGCATGGCAGGGCCGCCATCGGCGGTTGCCAACGCCAGTTCGGCCAGTTGTGCCGCAGCTTTGGTGGCGAAAAACGGCTTTAGAACAAGGTCCTCGGCCGGATATCCAATAAGTTGTTGTTCGGGAAAAACGATCAGATCAGCGCCCGGCGCCTTGGCGCGCCATTCCAGCATCGCCTTTGCATTACCCGACAGGTCGCCGACCCGTTGATTGATTTGCGCCATCGCGATTGTAAGCTGATCTGTCATTTCCCCTGCTTATTGTCCACAACGTAAGGGGGCAAGCCGATTGTCAGGCTGGTTCACTCTCGCTAGAGCGACCAGCAAACCTGCAAGGGAACATTTTCGGGGAACGCGCACATGAAATTGATGACGGGGAACAGTAATCTGCCCTTGGCGAAAGGGATAGCCGAATATATGGGCTTGCCCCTCACCGACGCAAGCGTGCGCCGCTTTGCCGACAATGAAATTTTCGTCGAAATCCACGAAAATGTGCGCGGCGAAGATATGTTCGTGATCCAGTCCACCAGCCACCCCGCGAACGACAATCTCATGGAACTGCTCATCATGATCGATGCACTGCGTCGAGCATCTGCAAAACGGATTACGGCGGTGCTGCCTTATTTTGGTTATGCGCGGCAAGATCGAAAACCCGGACCCCGAACCCCGATTTCAGCCAAGCTGGTGGCCAATCTTATTACCGAGGCGGGCGCTGACCGCGTGCTGACCGTCGACCTTCATGCCGGTCAGATTCAGGGCTTTTTCGATATCCCGACCGACAATCTTTACGGTGCACCGGTGATGAGCGCCGACATTTTGTCGCGCCATGCGGACAAGAATATAACGGTTGTGTCGCCAGATGTCGGCGGCGTGGTGCGCGCGCGCGCGTTGGCCAAGCGCCTTGATGATGCCCCGCTCGCGATTGTCGACAAACGCCGCGAAAAGGCCGGTGTTTCCGAGGTTATGAATATCATCGGCGATGTTAAAGACCGGTTTTGCATCCTGATTGACGATATCGCCGATAGCGCCGGAACGCTGTGTAATGCCGCCGATGCATTGAAATCCGCAGGTGCGTCAGACGTTGTCGCTTATATTACCCACGGCGTTTTGTCCGGTGAAGCGGTTAACCGCGTGAATGCATCTTCGTTACGCAAGCTTGTTATCACCGATTCGATCATCGCATCACAGGCCACGCAAAACAGCGAGAAAATCAGGCAACTGCCCATCGCGCCGCTGCTTGGTGAAGCGATCAAGCGCATTGCCGATGAAAGCTCGGTCAGTTCTTTGTTTGACTGATGACTCCGGCCGATATCATCCTTGCAAACCGGCTAGCCGACGCGGCAGGCACAGCGATTCGGCCGTTTTTCCGATCCGCTTTCGACCATGAATCCAAGGCAGATGCGTCCCCTGTCACCGAAGCTGATCGGGCCGCCGAGGCTGCAATTCGGCGGATATTAGACGCCGAATGCCCCCGCGATGCCATCATCGGTGAAGAATATGGCGAAAAACCCGGAAGTTCAGGCCGGACCTGGATTATAGATCCAATTGATGGAACGGTAAGTTTCATGGCGGGTCGCCCGATATTTGGATCGTTGATAGCTCTGCTTGAAGACGGCTGGCCTGTGTTGGGTATTATTGACCAATGCATCAATCGCGAACGTTGGGTGGGCGTCACGGGCTATCCGACAACCCTGAACGACAAGGCCGTTACCAGTCGGATTTGCCGGTCACTTTCCGAAGCCACGCTGGCAACGAGCGGCCCGCAATATTTCTCGCAACATGATGGCGACCATTTCATGGCTCTCGCTACCAAAACGGCACATAAAAAGATGCTATTTGGTGGCGACTGTTACAACTACGCACTTCTTGCCAGCGGTCATATCGACATTGTCGTCGAAGCTGGCTTGAAGCTGCATGATTTTGCTGCTTTAATACCTGTAATAATGGGGTCGGGTGGCATGATAAGCGATTGGTCAGGGGAGCCGTTACACGCGGCCTCGGATGGACATGTTATCGCAGTGGGCGATCCCGCACGGTTGGACGACGTGCTGGAGGCCCTGATATGCGAACATTAAAGCGGATCAATCCGGTCCATTTCATATTGCCCGCACTGGCGCTGCGTCGATATGTATCGACCTATTATTTTTTCGATTTCACCAGCGAAACCGGTGAGATGGAAGATTTGTTGCACCCTGAATGGGCCAGCGCGCATTATACAATAACCGGCTCTTCAAGGGGCAGTATCATCGGCGACCCGCCTTTGCCGAACCCCGACAACAACATGACCGGCCCTACCGGAAAAGCTGCCCGCATCTTTTTTGAGCAGCTCAAGCTGGTCGGGATTGGCCTTTTGCCGCTGGGTTGGTACCGCCTTGTCGGGTGCCCCGCAGATCGGTGGGCCAATAAAGTCGGGGCCATTGAAGGGGTTTCCGAATTTCGCTTGTTTGAAAATATCTGGCGGGAAATGCGCGGGTTGGAAGATCCTCGGCAATTGGCACAATTATTTGACGAGATGCTTGCCCGAGCCATAAGGGTTGCCGATCCGTTGGAAATCGAGATTGAAAACATCCATGAGGCATTGGCCAATCCCGACATAAGCAGCGTTGCAGATTTGTCCGATCTGACTGGCATAGGCCAACAACGACTGGAACGCCTGTCGCGGCGGATATTCGGATTTCCGCCAAAGCGGCTGTTGCGCCGACAGCGTTTTTTACGCACATTGGGTAGCGTCATCATGGACCCTGAATTGAAATGGTCGGTGGCGCTGGACCATCAATATTTCGACCAGGCCCATTTCAACCGCGATTTTCAGGAATTTATGGGCATGACCCCTGGCCAGTATCTCGCCATGCACCGCCCGATCAGTATCGCAGCGACGCTGGCCCGTGCGGAACATGTCGGCCATCCCCTGCAAGCATTGCAGGGTCCGGGATTGTCCGACAAGCATTAGCTTGCATTCGCGCCCGAATCCCGCTAGGCGCGCGCCTTCCGAATAAGCAGGCTGGCCAATAGGGCTGCCATGTCGGCTTGATACGGACTCAACAAAGGAGACCAAAATGCCCAAGCTCAAGACCAAGAGCGGTGTGAAGAAACGCTTCAAAC
>NZ_JBGSRI010000003.1:0-26447 GCF_041737645.1 Sphingorhabdus sp. | reverse complement strand
TGCGCGCTGGGGTTGCGGACTTCGATATAGGGGACGGTGTGCGCGCCGCTGAGCGAGCCCAACAATAAAGAATCGCACTGGGTGAAGTTACGCACGCCTTCTGCATTGGGCGCGACGCGGACGAGGCCGCGATAGGTGTTATTGCTGTGTCCGGCGCTGATGCCCTTGGATACGATGGTCGAGCGCGACCCCTTGCCGTTATGAATCATCTTGGTGCCGGTATCGGCCTGCTGGTAATTGTTGGTCACCGCGACCGAGTAAAATTCGCCCACTGAATTCTCGCCGTTGAGGACGCAGCTTGGATATTTCCATGTCACCGCGCTGCCGGTCTCAACTTGGGTCCAGGAAACTTTCGACCGCGCGCCCTGACACAAGGCACGCTTGGTGACGAAATTATAGATACCGCCCTTGCCCTCGGCATCGCCGGGATACCAGTTTTGCACGGTTGAATATTTGATCTCGGCATCATCAAGCGCGACCAGTTCGACCACAGCGGCATGAAGCTGGTTCTCGTCCCGCATCGGTGCAGTGCAACCCTCAAGATAGGAGACATACGAACCCTTGTCGGCCACAATCAATGTACGCTCAAACTGGCCGGTATTTTCCGCGTTGATGCGGAAATAGGTGGAAAGCTCCATCGGGCATCGCACGCCTTCAGGGATATAGACAAACGTTCCGTCGGAAAAGACCGCGCAGTTGAGCGTCGCGAAATAATTGTCGCGCATCGGAACAACCTTGCCGAGCCATTGGCGGACGAGGTCGGGATATTCCTTGATCGCCTCCGAGATGCTGCGGAAAATGACGCCAGCGCGTTCAAGTTCGGCGCGAAAGGTGGTGGCGACTGACACCGAGTCAAACACGGCATCGACCGCAACGCGACGTGCAGGCAGGCCGCCATCGCCGCTTTCGCCCGGATCGCTTTCAACACCGGCGAGCAGCTTCTGTTCCGCAATCGGAATGCCCAGCTTTTCGTATATACGCAGGATCTCGGGATCGACCTCGTCCAGACTGCCTAGCTTTGGCTTGGCTTTAGGCGCAGCGTAATAATAAGCGTCCTGATAATCGATGGGTGGCACGTTGAGCTTGGCCCAGTCGGGCGGCGTCATCGTCTTCCACATGGCAAACGCCTTCAGCCGCCATTCGAGCATCCATTCCGGCTCGTTCTTCTTGGCCGAAATGAACCGGACGGTATCTTCGTTCAGACCCTTGGGCGCGAAATCGGTTTCGATGTCGGAAGACCAACCATGTTCATAGTCCGCAACCTTGTCGGCGGCGTCCCAAGCAGCTTGATCCTTGATGGCGGTCTCGTCGGTCATGCGGCGCGTCCCATCGCCAGGCTGCTGAGTGAAACATCGGATAGCGCCCCGCGCACCGCATTGTTCACAATAGCCCAATGCGGTTTCATATCGCAATCGGGCGCAATCGTGCAGCTGCAGGTCGACGCATTTATGCAGTTAGTCATGGCAATCGGCCCTTCAACCGCTTCGATAATATCGGCGAGCGTGATAGCTGCTGCAGGACGGGCAAGTTGTATGCCACCACCTGCACCCCGGGCGGAGCGTAAAAGGCGGCCTTTGGTCAAAATGCTCACGAGCTTCTGAACGGTCGGAAGCGCGATTCCGGTTTCGCTTGCGAGTTCGGTCGCTGATGTCCGGAGGCCGCCACAATGGCGCGACGCCGCGCTCATCACCACAACCGCATAATCTGCCATATTTGATAATCGCATGCCACAAGCCTTAATCAGACAATTTTATTCCGATTTGAAGCAGATGGTCCTTTCGCGTGCAAAAATCAACCCGGAAAGGTCTCGATATCGCGGTAATTGTCTTTTGAAAGCCATATTCGAAGGATTTTTGCGCTATCACTATCCAATGCCCCAGGGGTCCGACCGGCAAATTGCCGGATTTCACGTATCATATGGGGTTGGTCATAAAATAGCGACTCGATCTGGGATCTCAATTCGTCGGTGCAGTTTCTATCGACAAGCATACTTGCCGCCCTGACCGCGCGATATTTTCGCATCAATTGCTTAGGGGCCGATCCAAAATATCGGGTGATTAACCGCGCTGCGGTGCTGCGCGACATATCCAGCTTAGGATATAAATTTTCGACGTCGGGGTCGAGGTCACGTGACAGCCAGTTTATGACGACATGGACCATTTCGACATGGGATACTGGAATGCGCCTGACTGCCGACAAGAGCAACGCCGAGACTTTTTCCACCATTTCGGCGACACGCATTGTCCCGTTAGCGTGCCCTGCAATGAAGGATTCCGCCAATCGGTCGATATCGGGCCCGAATAGCTCGGAGGCTGGTACAGCCCGATCTGCATATAGATTGGCTGGCTTTCCAGTCAGCGCAACAAACCCGAGAGGTGAAAGAGCAAAGCCGAGATCATATAGCGGGCCTTCGAATGTGAATTCGGCTGCGGCCTTCCCTGGCCCGAAAAGTGCCGCACCCGAGACGTTTGCAATATCGCCATTTTGAAATTGCAAAGTGCCTTTGCCACTTAGCAAGAATATCAAATGGCCCAAAGACGCCGGCTGCCGGTCGCGGATAATGTGTTCTTCGCACCGGAAAAAATAGATTTGCGTGACGTAAGGGGCAAGCTCGGCGGAAGGAGCAAAATGGGTGACTTCGATCTTGTCTGGTGATGTAAAATCAATTTCGTTGGTGTCATCGCAAGCGCTGTTCTTGGTTGGTGCGGCAAACTGGCTCTCTTGCATTGGTTAAGACCTGACCCTAGAACTATCTCGCCTCGCAGGACTTTATGACTAAGCGAGGAGAGCGCTGGCGGCAAGCGGAACCCTTTAGGAAGCGGCAGCTTTCTTTTGGCGTGTCGCCAAATATATTTCCAAAGCTTCCACTTGATCTTGGGTGAAACGAAGCCCCAATTTGGTGCGGCGCCACAATATATCTTCAGCCGTCGTGGCCCATTCCTGTGCCACCAGATAATCGACTTCAGCCGCATATAGGCCATGATCGAAATCCTGTCCCAAATCGGCGATTGACTGGCTTTTGTCCAACCAGATTTTGGCGCGGGTGCCATAACTGCGGACGAGCCGCCGGATAACCGGAGTGTTCAAAAACGGATATTCGGTTGCAAATTCTTCGGCCAGTTTGCTTGCACCTTCCATCGGAAAGTCGCCCCCGGGCAAGGCGCTTTCAAGCGTCCAGCTTGGCCCTGCCAACATCGGCAAATAGGGCGAAAGCTTGCCAATCGCGCTCTCGGCCAGATGGCGGTACGTTGTAATTTTCCCGCCAAAAATTGAAAGCATGGGTGCGTTCCCTTCGTTATCGGTCTCGATATCGAAATGGTAACCGCGTGATGCTGTTTCTGGCTTGCCCGTTCCATCATCGACCAATGGGCGGACACCGGTATAGCTGTATATCACTTCTGCTGGCGTAATTTTTGCCTTGAAATAGGCTGCAGCGGACTCGCAGATATATTCAATTTCTTTTTCAGTTGCGGTGATGTTGTCGAGCGGCCCCTGGTGATCCGCATCGGTGGTACCGATCAGGGTGAAATCATCTTCATAGGGAATTGCGAAAAATATCCGGCCATCCGGATTTTGGCAGAAATAGGCCTGCGCGGTCTCAAACATTTTTGGCACTATAATATGCGACCCACGAACAAGCCTGATCCGTTGATCGGGGTTGCGTTGACGCCCTGTTGTGCGGGTTAGAAGATCAAGCACGGCTGGACCGGCGGCATTGGCGACTGCCTTTGCTGTGACGGCCGATTGACCTGCAACCTCGATATGCCACAGCCCATTCCTGCGTTCCAGATGCTTGACTTCAGCGTGGGTACGAATTTCAGCGCCGTGTTCCGCCGCGTCCATCGCATTCAGAACCACAAGCCGGGCATCATCGACCCAGCAATCGGAATATTCAAAGGCTTTGATAAATTCCGGCTTTAATGGAGCGCCGGCAGGTTCGCGCCGCAGGTCGAGAGTTCGGGTTGCCGGCAATTTTTTGCGACCACCGATATGGTCATACAGAAACAGACCAAGCCGAACCATCCATGCGGGACGAATTCCCTTCTGGTGGGGCAGGACAAAACGTAGCGGCCAGATGATATGAGGGGCAATAGACCACAAACGTTCACGCTCAATCAGCGATTCACGTACCAGTGCGAATTCAAAATGCTCCAGATAGCGCAATCCGCCGTGGATCAGTTTTGTCGACGCCGACGACGTGCCACGCGCCAGGTCACCTTGTTCTAGCAGAATCACTTTTGCACCGCGACCAGCCGCATCGCGCGCGATTCCTGCGCCGTTTACGCCGCCGCCGATTACGGCAAGATCATAAATAGTATCACTCATAAAAATGCCCAAGCAAAGGCCGCCGAGGCGACAAACGCGGTTAATGTGGCCAACATGACCGGCAGCAGTGCTTTCCAGCCTTGACCGAGCAGTAAGTCAAGTCGGGATCGCATTGCCGTTGCGGTGACCGCAAATAACAGCATCGCTTTGGATGCAATCAGCCCGTATTCCGTAACCCAGACGGGCGCACTGACAGCCGAATTTATCGCAACTGTCGCAAAAAATGCGAGAATGAACCAAGGCAATTTCAATTTGACCAAAAGACTTTTAGGCTGGCTACCGATGCTGCCGATGGCAAGACCGATCAAGGCCACCGCAGGTGCCAATAAAGCGACCCGCGACAATTTCACGATGGTTGCAACTTCGCCTGCGCTTTCGGAAAAACTGTATCCCCCGCCCAATGCTTGCGCGACATCATGGACTGCTGCACCCATCAGAAAGCCTGCTTGCCGGTCGGAAAAGTCGAGATAGGCGGCAATCAATGGATAAAAAGACATGGCAATGGCGCTTGCCAGAGCGACACCGACCAAAGTCAGCGTAAACTGGTTTTGGTTTAACCTTTCCCGTCCGATGACGGCATAAATTGCCAGTGCCGCAGATGCGCCGCAAATAGCGGTCGCGCCGCCGGCCAGCCATCCGGCCAACTGGCTTTGGCCGCCAAGGCGCGCACCGAGTAATCCCGAACCAATGACGAGGGCCATGATGCCAATAAGCCCTAAAAATGCGAGCGCGCCCAAACTGCCGATCTGCATCGCTGTCACTTGCGTACCCAGCAACACGATACCCCAACGCAAGCAGGATGTGCCGCAAAAATCGAGGCCCGCATGAACCTTTGGTTCTGACGATACAAAATTCAGGGCGAGGCCAATCAGTAGACCGGCTAAAACCACGGGCATCCCGTAATGTTCGGAAAACCAGGTTGCAGCGGCTGAAGCGATTGCGACAACCACAAATCCGGGGAATAACGCGCTAATCTCAAGTCGTTTGCGGGGCGCCGGATTATCTTCGGCAAGGTAAGTCTCGCCATAGAGGTCAGCGATATAATTCGCGTTTATGTCTTGCCGTGTCATATGGCCTACTATAGGCAAGTGTGCGAGGAGTTCCAGCATAAAGCGGGACTGGCGACAGGCCAAGCGGGGATAATGATGCACAGGGGTGGAACAAAATGAAGCCGATCACGCCAGCGCTGCGTTGGACGTTGTTCGGTCTGCTTTGTGTAGCCGGCATCTTCAACGCGATGGATCGACCGGTCATCGCGATTCTCAAACCCGACATGTCGGCTGATCTGGGATGGAGCGACACCGACTTTGCCAATCTGGCATTTGTAACCCAGGTCGCAGCGGCACTTTCATTCCTGTTCACCGGTTGGCTGGTCGACAAGATCGGCGTGCTGCGTTCGATGGTCTTCGGTGTTACGACCTGGAGCCTTGCCGCGATGGCGCATGGCTGGGCAATCGCCGGCTGGCACGTCGTGGCTGCGCGAATTGGCCTCGGCGCGACTGAGGCGGTGCAGACCCCGCTGACCATTAAGACTGTCGCTACCCTGTTTCCGCCCGACAAACGCTCATTTGCGTTCGGTGTCGGCACTGCGATTGCAGGGCTCGGGACTATCATGATGCCATTTTTCATACCGGTCATTGCGGCAATCTGGGGATGGCGCGGCGCGCTGATTTTTGGCGGGATCGGTGGTTTTATTACTCTGGCGCTTTGGCTGTGGTTCGCGCGCGGCGTAAAGTTCGACGATAAGGCGGAAGACGGACAGCGCGATTTCTCTGACGATGGTGCGGCTTATGGGCCGATCCTGATGGAACGGCGAACCTGGGCAATCGTGATAGCAAAAGCCCTCTCGGATGCAACATGGTGGCTGATCAACTTCTGGCTGCCTGACTTTTATCGCAAGGAGTTCGGACTCACCACGAGCGAGCTCGCCGTGCCTCTCGCAATTGCTTTCTTCGGGTCAGGCGCGGGCGCACTTTTCGCAGGCTGGTTATCGACGCGCCTTCTCGAAAGCGGATGGAGTGTCAACCGCGTTCGCAAGACGGTTATGTTCGGATCGGCAGCGATCGTCGTGCCGTTGCCGTTCGTGCTTACGCTCGATTCATTCTGGCCGGTGGCGGTAATGATGGGTGTCGTGATGGCCGGACATCAGGGCTTCTCGCTGTCAATCTTCTCGATCATTACCGATGTTGTTCCGCGGGCCAAGGTGGGGCGCGTGACTGCCTTCGGGGCTTTCATGGGCAATATGGGTGGAGCATTGATCCAGCTGGTGACCGGCGCCGTACTGGCGGCCGGGCTTGGCTTTACACCGCTGTTTATCTTCGCTGCCGCCTCGTACCTGCTTGCCCTCGGCTGGCTGCACCTGCTTCTGCCCAACATCCGCCGCGCCGAAGGCAGTCAAGGATTAAGCACCGGATAAGGTTATAATTACAGATTCGGAGCAGCCTCGCTTTGAGGTTCGCCGCTATTCGGCTTTTGCGAGACCCTCGGCGTCTACCATTGCCTGCAATTCACCTGCTTCGTACATTTCCATCATGATGTCGGAGCCACCAAGAAATTCGCCTTTGACGTAAAGTTGGGGGATGGTTGGCCAATCGCTATAATCTTTAATGCCTGCACGGATTTCCATATCCTGCAAAACATCCACGCTTTCATATGTAACGCCCAAGTGATCGAGTATGGCAATCGCCTTGCTCGAAAATCCGCATTGCGGGAACAACGGGGTGCCTTTCATAAAAAGCACCACATCGTTATTTTTGACGATCCCGTCGATCCGTTCATTCACGCTCATGCTCAATACTCCAAATTCAGGGTGTGGCGGTTGTCAGTTGCAAAGCGTGCAAAACGCCGCCCATGTTGCCGTCCAATGCATCATATACGGCCTTATGTTGCTTCACTCGGGAAAGCCCACGAAATTTCTCACTCACCACGCGCGCAGCATAATGGTTGCCGTCGCCAGCCAGATCGGTGATTTCCACCAACGCATCGGGCAATGCGGCCCGGATCATGCCTTCAATCTCGTGGGCGGCCATCGCCATCAGGCTTGCTCGATAAACTGGCGACGCGCTTCGACCATCTTGTCTTCCAGCGCGGTGCGAATCATCGCGTCATCGACCTCTGCTCCGGCGGAGGTAAGGTCACCCAGCAGCTTGCGAACAACATCTTCGTCACCAGCCTCTTCAAAATCGGCTTGCACAACCGATGTCGCATAAGATGTGGTTTCTTCAGGCGTCAGGCCCATTTTTTCCGCCGCCCATTGCCCGAGCAGCTTGTTCCGGCGTGCGGTTATCTTGAACTGCAAATCGGCATCATGGGCAAATTTGTTTTCGAAAGCGTTTTCGCGATTGTCAAAGGTCGTCATATTGCGGTTCCCTCAGGTGCATGTGTCAAAGATAATGTCTCTCTCTTGGATCGACAAGGTAACTTCTATCAAATCTGGACAACAAGCTTTCCAACTGCGGCCCGATCACCAAGACGGGCGATCGCTTGCCCCGCATTTTCAAGGCTGAAAGTTTCCGATATGCGTGGCTTGATCTTGCTGGCTGCGTATAGATCGAACAGTTCGGCGACGTTGGCGTGGTTTTTTTGCGGCGTGCGCGCGGCGAAGGCCCCCCAGAATACGCCGCAGATATCGCAGCTTTTCAGCAAGGTGAGATTGAGCGGAAGCTTCGCGATGCCAGCGGGGAAACCAACAACCAGAAATTTTCCTTCCCACGCGATGGAACGCACCGCTGGTTCGCTGTAATCGCCGCCGACCGTGTCATACACGATGTTGAAACCATCCTTGCCCGCCGCTGCCTTGAACATTTCCGCCACGGCTTTGGATTTATCCTTGTCAAAGGGTTGATGGGGATAGACAACAACATCGTCCGCCCCTGCCTCACGGGCGATGGCTGCTTTATCTTCGCTCGACACCCCGGCGATTACCCGGCCACCATAAGCCTTGGCCAATTCGATGGCTGAAATGCCAATCCCGCCGGCGCCGCCAAGTACGAGGACATTGTCGCCTGCCTTCATAGACCCGCGGTCTTTCAGCGCGTGGATAGAAGTGCCATAGGTCATCAACAATGATGCGCCATCTTCGAAAGACATGGCTTCGGGCATTTTGAAGCAATTGAAAGCAGCCACCGCGACCTTTTCAGTAAGGCCACCATTACCGCACAGACCGATAACCCGATCACCAACAGAAAATCCGGTCACGCCTTCGCCAATCGCTTCAACCACGCCGGAAATTTCACCGCCCGGGGCAAAGGGTCTGGCGGGCTTGAACTGGTAAAGATCTACGATCATCAGGGTATCAGGATAATTCATCGAACACGCCTTTACAGCAACCACGACGGTACCTGCCGCAGCCGTCGGTTCGGGCAGTTCACCCATCACCAAAGTGTCGGGCCCGCCGGTTGCCATGGATAATAATGCGCGCATATGTCTCTCTCTTCCCAAATTTTCCGTAGCGCAATCGATTCAGGCCATTTCTGGAGCCAGCCAGGGCCTGTCTGTTGCCAATTTGCGTTCATATGCCAAAATGGCATCGCTGCTTTTCAATGTTAATCCGATCTCATCGACTCCGTTCAGCAGACAATGTTTGCGAAAGGGGTCAATTTCAAATTCAAACCGGTCCTGAAACGGCGTGGTTACAGTCTGCGATTCCAGATCGACATGAATCGGATCCGTTTTGGCCACTTCCAACAGCCGGTCAATCGCGGGCTGCGGCAAGACAATAGCCAGCAACCCGTTTTTGAAGGCATTGCCTGAAAATATGTCTGAAAAACTCGGCCCGATAACGGCCTGTATGCCAAGATCGGCCATTGCCCATGCCGCATGCTCGCGACTTGATCCGCACCCGAAATTATCGCCTGCAATCAATATGGACGCGCCAGCATACTCGGGATCGTCAAAAACATTGCCTTCCACCGCGCGTAAAGATTCGAAAGCGCCTTTCCCAAGGCCGGTTCGGCTAATGGTTTTAAGCCAGACCGCAGGAATGATGATGTCGGTATCAACATTTTTCAAACCTAACGGATATGCGCGACCTTCGACGTGAGAAACGGGCTGCATCGCAGGTCAGTCTGTATCTGTTTTTGGCTGGGCTTCATTCGTCACGTCCAGCTCGGGTTCGGGTGAAAGTGGCTCAAGTTTGCCCTTTTTCTGAGTCAGGTTGCGCCGACCTGCATATAACAAAGCCGCAACCAAAGCCGCGGAACCTACTGCAGCGCCAACTTTGGCGCCCGTCGACCATTTATCGTCTTCGGCTGTTTTCTTTTTATCGGTCATATATCTATCCCTTATAATGCAGCCTTAGCTTTGGCGATTGGGACAAGTAAAGGGGCTTTGGTCTATTTGTTGAATCGGGCATATATCCGTCGCCAAATTGAAGGCCGTTGCCGTAATGGCAAGCTCTGCCCTGTCGTGTCGAGCAGGAATTTCGCGAGCAACAATGCCTGATTGTATGTCATCAGGAAATGATGGCTGTCGATCCGCTTCTGATCGAGCGCCTCTTGCGAAACGGTAGTTTGAATACGCAAATCTATAGATGCCCCATGGTCGTGATGAGTCCAGCCAACAACAACACCGGGCGGTTCCGATGGCGTATCATTTATCTTACCGCTGTTGGCACCTTGCTTTGCCATCTGCTCTCCCCGAGAGCATGTTACATTCCGCAGCCTGCCCAATGAGTCAATATGCGGTGCAAGTTTGTACCGTAAAGGGACTTAGTCGAGCAAGGTTCGCACATCGGTCAATCGCCCGGTCACCGCCGCCGCCGCCGCCATCGCTGGCGATACAAGGTGGGTTCGCGCACCTGGACCTTGTCGGCCCACGAAATTGCGGTTGCTTGTCGATGCACAGCGTTCGCCCGGCGGAACTTTGTCGGGATTCATACCGAGACACGCCGAACAGCCCGGTTCACGCCATTCTAAACCGGCGTCGGTAAAAATCCGGTCCAGCCCTTCTTCTTCGGCTTGCCTTTTCACCAGGCCGGATCCCGGAACAACGATCGCCCATTTGACTGCGCCGGCCTTTTTGCGGCCTTTCAAAACGGCAGCGGCTGCACGCAGGTCCTCAATACGGCTGTTGGTGCAACTGCCGATGAAGATATTCTGAACTTCGATTTCCGTGAGCTTCGTTCCGGCCGACAGACCCATATAGTCCAACGACTTTTGCGCGGCGATCTGCTTGGAGGGGTCCGCAAAGCTGGCGGGGTCGGGAACGGATCCCGTAATCGGCAAAACATCTTCGGGTGAGGTGCCCCATGTTACGCTAGGCGCGATTTCGGCTGCGTCGATAACGACGACCTTGTCGTAAACAGCGCCTGCATCGGTGGCGAGGCTGCGCCAATAGGCAACCGCCGCGTCCCATTGTGCACCCTTGGGGGCCATGGGACGGCCTTTCAGATAGGCAAATGTAACATCGTCAGGTGCAACCAGACCGGCGCGTGCGCCATGTTCGATCGCCATATTCGAAACAGTCAGCCGCCCTTCTATGCTGAGCGTGCGGATAACCGATCCGGTATATTCGATAACATAGCCCGTTCCGCCCGACGCGCCGAGGACGCCGGTGATATGCAGCACGACATCCTTTGCAGTGACACAAGGGCCAAGTTCACCTTCGACACGGACTTCCATCGACTTGGACTGTTTGAGCTGGAGCGTCTGTGTCGCGAGGACATGTTCGACCTCCGACGTGCCGATGCCAAATGCCAGTGCGCCAAGCCCGCCATGGCTGGCGGTGTGGCTATCGCCGCAGACAATCGTCGTTCCGGGCAATGAAAACCCCTGTTCGGGGCCGACGACATGAACAATGCCCTGTTCCAGATCGGTATCGGTAATATAACGAATACCGAAGGCGGGTGCATTGCGTTCCAGCGCATCAAGCTGCGCCGCGCTTTCTGGGTCGGCGATGGGAATGCGGTTACCCGCGTCATCGCGCCGCGCGGTCGTCGGCAAATTATGGTCAGGCACCGCCAAAGTCAGATCCGGGCGCCGCACATTGCGGCCGGCGACGCGCAGACCTTCGAAAGCTTGCGGACTGGTGACTTCATGGACTAGATGGCGATCGATGAAAATCAGGCAGGTGCCGTCATCCCGCTGTTCGACAACATGGGCGGTCCAGATTTTTTCATATAGGGTTTGGGGCGCTGGCATAATGAATGTTGCCATAGAAGCGATTGCAGCGAAATCAAGTGAGGTGACGTGATGTGCACTTCAATCTCCATCAAAAAGGGGCTAGACGTTCCCGAATGAGTATCCTGATCATCATTCTGATTGTCTTTGCTACCGTCTTCGCGATGGAATGGGTGGCGTGGGCGAGTCATAAATACATCATGCACGGCTGGGGCTGGGGGTGGCATCGCGACCATCATGAGCCGCATGATAATGCGCTGGAAAAAAACGATTTATATGGCATCGTCGGTGCCGTTATGAGTATTTCGATGTTCGCGATCGGCAGCCCACTGGTATTGGGCGAAAGTGCATGGGAACCGGGAACCTGGGTTGGTCTGGGGATCATGTTCTATGGCGTCATCTATACGGTCATCCACGATGGACTCGTGCATCAGCGCTATTTCAAATATGTTCCGCGCAGCGGCTATGCCAAGCGGCTGGTGCAGGCGCACAAGCTGCATCATGCGACAATCGGCAAAGAAGGTGGCGTCAGTTTCGGCTTTGTCTTCGCCCGCGAGCCGGCCAAGCTGAAAGCGGAACTGAAGGTCCAGCGTGAAGCGGGTACCGCGGTCGTGCGCGACGCTGCGCTCTAGCTCTTAGACTTCAGGCTTCCGCCAAATCCATGTCAGGGAAATGGCTGCGACGCCAACAGGCAGCAGCGACCATGGCAGCGGCAGGGTCGCAAGGCTTATAGCAATGCTGATAGCAAAGGCCGTTGCCGCAGACCATTTGGCGCGCCGTGACACAACGCCTTTTTCTCGCCAAGCGACAAGATGATGCCCAAAATGTGGATGGTTCATCAAGCGTGCCTCAAGCGCCGGGCTGCTGCGCGCGAAACAAAAGGCGGCCAATATCATAAACGGCACCGTGGGTAACAAGGGCAAGACTGTGCCCAAGGTTCCGAGTGCTACCGAGGTAAAACCGGCCGCCAGATAAAGCCGCCTTTTGATCAATATTGGTGCACCGCCTTGGTGACATAATAGCTGTCGAGACCCTCGGGTCCGCCTTCGCTTCCGAAACCGGATTCCTTCACGCCGCCAAAGGGCGCATCAGGCATGGAGATGACAAAGCTGTTTAAGCCGACCATCCCGGTATCCAGTGCGTCGGCGACCAGATTGGCTTGACGGGCATTTTCGGTAAACGCGTAAGCAGCGAGACCGAAGGGCAGGCGGTTGGCTTGTTCAATCGCTTCGTCGAAATCCTTGAAAGGCCGGATCAAAGCAACGGGACCAAATGGCTCGTCCGTCATGATGTTGGCGCTTAAGGGAACGTCCGCGAGCACCGTTGGCTGATAAAAATAGCCACCATCTCCGCGTTCGCCGCCTGCGAGCAATCTCGCCCCCTTGTCGGTGGCATCACGCACCAGCTTTTCAATGGCGGGTGGGCGGCGGTCGTTGGCCAGCGGGCCCATGATGGTGCTGGCGTCGAGGCCGTTGCCCATTTGCACTTTCTTCGTCGCTTCGGCAAAGCCCGCGACGAAACGGTCGTAAATGCCTTCCTGCACATAAAATCGTGTCGGCGAAATGCAGACCTGTCCCGCATTGCGGAATTTCTGCGTCGACGACAGCTTGATGGCTTTTTCCAGATCGCAATCGTCAAACACCAGAACAGGGGCATGTCCGCCCAGCTCCATCGTTGTGCGCTTCACGCCGTCTGCTGCCAGCTTCAAAAGATGTTTGCCGACAGGTACCGATCCTGTGAAGCTGACCTTGCGAATGACCGGTGAGGCAATCAGGTGACGGCTGACCATATCGGGAACGCCGTAAACCAGCTGGGCTACGTTGCCGGGAACGCCGCCGTCGATGACGCACTGCATGATGGCGCTCGTGCAGAACGGCGTTTCTTCGGGTGGCTTGGCAATGATCGAGCATCCGGCTGCGAGCGCGGCGGCCATTTTCTTGCACATGAGATTGACCGGAAAGTTCCAGGGTGAAAAAGCGGCCACAGGCCCAACAGGCTGCTTCAGAACAAGTGAGCGCTGCCCTGTGGGACGCACCAGCACCCGGCCATAGCTGCGCTTGGCTTCTTCGGCGAAATAGTCGAATTGCGACGCACAAGACAGCACTTCGGTCCGGGCCTCGGCCAATGGCTTGCCCTGCTCGGTGGTGAGCAGCACCGCAATATCTTCGGCGCGTTCGCGGATCAGGCCAGCGACCTTGTGCAAAATGGTCGCGCGCTCGTTTACGTCGACGGTGCGCCAATGGGCAAATCCTTTGGCGGTTGCGTCCAGCGCTTCGTCCAGATCGGTTGCGGTCGCGAGCGGTAATTCCGCAATGACGGCACCCGTGGCCGGATTGACAACATTGTGGACGTCACGACCTTCGCCGCGCCGCCAACTGCCGTTGATGTAGATACCGAGTTCGCTTGTGCTGTTCATTTGGAAATCCCGCAAATTTTTCTATGCGGGGCATGTAGGCTTCAGGGCGCGCTATGGGAACCCCGTGCGAGGGAAATTTTCATCAACCAAAACGTCGGCAGTCCGGCAAGTAGCAGGGCAAGGCCCCATCCCAGCGCCTCCCATCCTGCGCCGTAAATGGTCCACAGCGAATAGAGCATGGCAAAAATGATGATCGCGGTGAAACCCTTGGTCGTCGGTATTTGCCCGCGCATCATGAGGCGTGCGGCAGCGGCGGCACAGCCGAAATACATGACCAGAACGATGGCCGTTGTGAGGATGATCAGAAATTCGAACATCGCCGACAGCGACCGGCTGCTGTTCATCAGGATCACGATGGTCAGAAGGCACGTCGTGAAAAGATGGGCGTTGCGCGGTGTGCCATTGGGCGCGGCCTTGCCCAAAAAGGCCGGGAACATGCCATCGCGCGCCATCGCGGCCGGTAATTCCCCCTGGCACATGACCCAGCCGTTCAGGGCACCGAGTGCGCTGATTGCGCCGAAGGCGGCAATCGCCGTACCCGCGTTCGTGCCGGCAAAGGTTTCAACAAACAGGGCAAAGGGCGCTGGCGATGCCGCCGTCAATGCGGCGGGTAGCATCAGGACGACGGCGGAGCAGACCAAAATATAGACAAGCCCCGCTCCTCCGGTGCCGAGCAGCGTGGCCCGTCCGATGGTGCGCTCCGCATTTTCCACCTTGTCCGCCGGAACGGTGGCCGTCTCGAGCCCCAGCATTGCCCAAAGGGTCAGGATTGTGGCAGCGGAAATCGCCGACAAGGACAGGTCCTGTGTCGCAAATGGCCGCACGACAGCCGTACCCTGCTGCGTCAGGACATAAGCGGCGAGCCCGATCACCGCGATGAGCGGTATGATTTTGATGATCGTCCATACCAGCTGAACCTGTCCGGCCAGTTTTGTGCCGCTGATATTGATCAGCGTGAATGCCCAGACGATAGCCACGGTGGTGGCTGCCGAAATGCCCGGCTCACCCAGAACGGGGAAGAGCTGGCTGAGATAGCTGACGGCACCGGTGGCGATGGCCGCGTTGCCGACCCACATCGATATCCAATAGGCCCAAGCGATGGCGAAGCCTGCGCCATCGCCGAAGGCGGCACGGGAATAGGCATAGGGCCCGCCTGCTTTAGGCAGGATTCGGCTTAGTTTTCCAAAGACCGCAGCGACACACAACGCCCCGGCCACGGTGATCAGCCAGCCGATAACAGAATTCCAACCCAGCGGCGCGAGGCTGGCGGGCAGCAGAAACACGCCCGAACCGATCATGCTCCCCATGACAAGGGCGAGGGCCATCCAAAAGCCCATGGGCCGACTGGCCGCCGCTGTGTCGTTATTCATACCCTATCCCCCGATGCGGCTTACCTGCCACGCCGGGGAACGAATGCCAATCTTTGTTATCAATGCGCCAGCAGAACCGGTACGCCGATTTCGGCCAGGAGAAACCGCGTTACGCCGCCAAAGATCGCCTCACGCCAGCGGCCATGGCCGTAGGCACCCATCACCAGATAGTCGGGACGCCAGTCCTTCGCCTCGGCCAACAAGCGTTCCTCGACACTGACGTCACCTTTGGTCGCCACCGCAATTTCCGCGTTTACACTATGTCGTGACAGATAGGCCGCGACGTCGGTAACCGGAAATTCGTCCGGAGTGACTTCGACCTCCACAATCCGCACTATGCCGGCTGCGGCGAGAAAAGGCCGCGCCGCACGCACCGCGTTAGCGGCCTCAAAGCCGCCATCATAGGCGACCATAGCCCGGTCGAACGCGAGACTTTTGCACGTTAGGGGAACGGCGAGTATCGGCGTACGCGAAGCGGTGACGACGTCACTCACCAGCGCACGGCCCCGTCCACTAACATGGGTTGCCGATTCGTCGAGCGACATCACCAGAATGTCCCCCAAGCGGGCAGCATTAACGAGCGCATCGACCGTTGTTCCATCAAAAATCTGCCAGTCCCATGGTAAGCCCTCGACTTTCAGCTTGTCGTCGACATGAGCTTGCATTTTTGCGCGCTCTTTCTCTGCAGCATCAAAAGCTTCGGCGATGAAATGCGCGCCTCCGAACATGTCGAACGCCACATAATCCCGGGGGGGTCGGGGCAAAATGAGAGAGAGATGTCCATTGAATCGACGTGCGAGATCTAGCGCCACCTGTAACCGGCCTTCGAAGCCGGTGTCGCTGCCTGCGTGTACCATGATCGATTTCATTGCCATTACCTTATTTCAACACCGACAAGGGGGTGAGTCGGCTTCACGACACCATCTTAATCCATTTTCCGGGGGTTTCGTTGATCGACGTCAAAATGTGTCAAAAAACTTCCAATATTACATGATCTATGTCAGCGCAGGACCACACGAAAAAACAGGCGCGCAGTCTTCGTAATGGAGGAGAGAGAATATGGCGGATTTTGAACTGGTGGCGGACGGGCTGCGCTTCCCTGAAGGACCCGTCATCTTGCCGGATGGCAGCATTATTTTGGTTGAAATCGCATCGGGTCAAATCACCCGGATCGCCCCCGACGGCAGTAAATCCATCGTCGCCAAAACCGGTGGCGGGCCCAACGGGCTGGCGCTGGGGCCGGATGGGAAGCTGTATTGCTGCAACAATGGGGGTTTTGACTATCTCGATTCAGGCGGCTTTCTTGTACCTAATGGTATCGCGCAAGATTATTCGGGCGGCCGGATAGAGCGGATTGATATCGAAACCGGCGCGGTTGAAACGCTTTATAAGTCCGGCGATCATGGGTGCATCCTGCGAGGTCCCAACGACATTGTCTTCGACGAACATGGCGGATTCTGGTTCACCGACCATGGCAAGGTCGATTATGCGAAGCGCTGCCACGACATTGTCGGTATTTTCTATGCAAAGGCCGACGGCAGCCATCTCGAAGAGGTGATTTTCCCCTCCAACAATCCCAATGGCGTGGGACTCTCGCCCGACGGCAAAATACTTTACGCCGCCGAAACCTATACGTGCCGTCTGATGAAGTTCAACATAACCGCCCCCGGCAAAGTTGCAGCTGATGCAGGACCGGGCGGACCTGGCATTCCTGTCTATCGCCCGGCGGGTTATAAATTTTTTGATAGCCTTGGCATGGAAGCCAATGGCAATATCTGCGTCGCCACCATCGGGGAGTGCGGGATCAGCGTGATTTCACCGGAAGGCGATCTCGTCGAATTTGTGGCTACAGACGACATCTTCACAACAAATATTGCCTTTGGCGGTGCCGACATGCGGGATGCCTATATCTGCCTTTCGGGCAGTGGGCGGCTGGTCAAAACACGCTGGGCAAGGCCGGGATTGAAGTTGAACTATTGAAAAGGAACGGGTCCCATGCCGAGGCACAAGGAAGCCCATTTGATCGACCGCATTGGTTGGCTCCGCGCATCGGTGCTGGGCGCAAATGATGGAATTGTCTCGACAGCCAGCCTGATCGTTGGTGTCGCCGCCGCGCAGGCGAGTCCCGCCAATGTCTTGTTGACCGGCATTGCGGGACTGGTCGCCGGGGCCATGTCTATGGCGGCGGGTGAATATGTGTCCGTCAGTTCGCAGGCCGATACCGAAAATGCCGACCGCGACCGGGAAAAGCTGGAGTTGGAAACGATCCCGGAAAAGGAACGGGAAGAATTGGTCGGCATTTACGAAGCGCGGGGTCTTGATCGCGCTCTGGCCGAACAGGTTGCCGATAAGCTGACGAAACATGACGCACTTACTACCCATTTGCGCGATGAACTGGGCATGGCCACGCACACAGCCGCCCGTCCGGTGCAAGCCGCCCTGGCGTCAGCCGGGGCCTTTGCGGTCGGTGCCTCGCTCCCCCTCGCCATGGTGCCCTTATCCCCAGCCTCCTTCCTCAGTTGGTCGGTTTCCATTGCGGCTTTGCTGTTTTTAGCGCTGTTGGGCGCGATTGGCGCGAAAGCAGGCGGTGCGCCTATTGGCAAAGCGGTTTTGCGCGTAACGTTCTGGGGTGCCTTTGCCATGGCGGCCACAGCCGCTATCGGGTCGCTCTTTGGCACCAGCCTGGCGTAAGAGGGTCTATGGCATATAATACGGTTATTTTCGATTTCGGCGGGGTGATCACCTCGTCGCCCTTTGAAGCGTTCAACCGGATGGAAGTTGAGCGTGGCCTGCCCAGCGACTTTGTCCGCAAGGTCAATTCGACCAATCCGGACGATAATGCATGGGCCAAGTTCGAGCGGGCGGAAATTGATGCGGCGGCCTTTGATGCTCTTTTCATGCAGGAGGCGCAGGCGTTGGGCCATGCCCTCGACGGGGCATCGGTTATCGCCTGTCTAGCTGGCGATATTCGTTCCGAGATGGTCGACGCGCTCGACCGGTTGAAAGCCGAAGGATTTGGTCTTGGCTGCATCACCAATAATGTACGCGCAGGTCACGGTGCCGGGATGGCGGCGAGTGACGACAAGGCGCGGGCCGTCGAAGCGATTATGGCCCGTTTTGACCATGTGATCGAAAGCTCGAAGGCCGGTGTCCGGAAACCCGACCCCCGCATCTACCAGATGATGTGCGAGGCTCTGGCTGTGAATCCTTCGCGCTGCATTTATCTCGACGACCTCGGGATCAACTGCAAACCCGCCGCTCAACTGGGTATGGCCGCCATCAAGGTGACGAGCGGCGATCAAGCGTTGGACGAACTTGGTGCGCTATTGGCGTTGACCTTTGGTCCGGTTGGCGGCTAGGCGATATAACGTTCCGCCTCTCCCACATTTCTGGAGCATTTCATGGCAAAAAAACTCTTCCCCGACGCGGCTTCGGCGCTCGACGGCCTTTTGAAAAACGACCTCTTGATTGCCAGTGGTGGCTTCGGCCTTTGCGGATTGCCCGAACGGCTGCTCGATGCGGTGCGGGATAGTGGTGTGACGGGCCTGACCTTTGTGTCGAACAATGCCGGTATCGACAATGAAGGCATCGGCAAGCTGCTCCGCACCAGACAGGTCAAGAAAATGATCTCGTCTTATGTGGGGGAAAATAAGGAATTTGAACGGCAATATCTGGCGGGCGAGCTTGAGGTCGAATTCTGCCCGCAAGGTACACTAGCCGAAAGGTTGCGTGCGGGCGGTGCGGGCATCCCGGGATTTTACACCAAAACGGGCGTAGGCACGTTGGTAGCTGAAGGCAAAGAGGTCAAAGAATTCGGCGGCGAGGAATATATCCTTGAGCGCGGAATTTTTGCCGATCTCGCTCTGGTAAAAGCCTGGAAGGCCGATGAAAGCGGCAACCTTGTCTTTCGCAAGACGGCGCGCAACTTCAATTTGCCTGCTGCGACCTGCGGCAAAATCTGCGTCGTGGAGGTCGAGGAAGTGGTCCCTGTAGGGTCGCTTGACCCCGACTGCATCCACCTGCCAGGCGTTTATGTTCAGCGCATGATTGTTGGTTCGCCTTATGACAAGAAGATCGAGTTCCGTACTGTGCGTGAAGAGGAGACGGTCTGATGACGACGCATGATGGCAATGCCAATGGCTGGTCGCGCGATCAAATGGCGGCCCGCGCAGCCAAGGAATTGCGTGACGGATATTATGTCAACCTAGGCATCGGAATTCCTACTCTTGTTGCCAACCATGTTCCTGCGGACATGGAGGTGACGCTGCAATCGGAAAACGGGATGCTCGGCATCGGTCCTTTTCCGATTGCGGGTGAGGAAGATGCGGACCTTGTAAATGCCGGGAAACAGACAATCAGCGAGCTTCCGCAAACTGCCTATTTCGATAGCGCCGCCAGTTTTGCGATGATACGCGGCGGGCATATCGACCTGACCGTTCTGGGCGCGATGGAAGTTGCCGAAAATGGCGATATCGCCAACTGGATGATTCCGGGAAAAATGATCAAGGGCATGGGCGGTGCCATGGATCTGGTCGCTGGCGTCAAGAAGATCATCGTGGTGATGGAGCACAACGCCAAGGACGGCAGCCCGAAATTTATACCCGCCTGCACGCTTCCGCTTACCGGCAGGAATGTTGTCGATATGATTATTACGGACCTCGCCGTATTTCAAAGGCCCGATCATGCCTCTGCGTTCCGGTTGATCGAAATGGCACCGGGTGTGACAGCAGACGAAGTGGCGGCAAAGACAACGGCGAAATATGAGGTGACGGTTTAACCGATTGATGCGGCAGATTGCTAAAGCACTTATTGCGGCCGCTGCCCTGGGCGTGGCGGTTTGGTTCGGGCTTCCAGCCTTCACCGGAGAAAAACCTTCGGCAATCATTGCGGCCATCACGGGAAAGGCTGCCGATGTCATTCCCGACTCTCCTGAAGAATGGAGCGGGGAGATCGACTATGACGAACTGGACCGCCAGCTTGCCGAAATGTCATCGCGACCCGAAATGGCCGGACTTGCCGTGGCGGTCGTTGAAAACGGCGAACTCAGCTTTGTCCGGACTTATGGCGTGGTCGATAAGTCGACGGGCGTAGCAGTTACACCTCTGACCGTCTTTCGGTGGGCTTCGGTTTCCAAAACGGTCACTGGCGCTCTCGCCGCGACCTTGGCTAACGAAGGTGCCGCTGACCTGGATCAGCCGGTTGCAGACTGGCAGACTTCGTTGCGGCTGCCTGAGGGTGCGGAGTCGCAGGTAACGCTTGGGCAACTGCTCTCGCAGCAGACGGGCCTGACCAAAAACGCTTATGACGAAAAGCTTGAAGAAGGCCAAAGCCCCGGCATAATTCGAAGCCGGCTGGTCAACGCTCCGCTGCAGTGCCAGCCCGGAACCTGTCATACGTATCAGAATGTAGCCTTCGACGCCGCGAGCGAGATTTTGTCGCAAGCTGCGGGTCGGTCTTTTCCGGATGTGGCAAGCGAACGTCTTTTTCTGCCGCTGGGCATGACGAGCGCGACCTATGGCATGGAAGGGCTGACCGGGTCAAAAGAGTGGGCACGACCACATGATGTTCGCCAGGTCCGAACGTTGCGCGAGACGTATTGGCGTGTCCCTGCGGCGGCAGGGGTCAACAGTAACATCGTCGATTTTGCCCGATGGATGCAGGCGACAATGGGGGAGCGTGAGGATGTTCTGCCGACCGCTATTCTGAGTCTGGCACAAGCACCACGGGTCGCTACGCAAAATTTATACGGTGGCGAGCTGCGCCAGGCGAATAGCGAGGCGAAATACGGCTTGGGCTGGCGTAGTTTTGTTTATGCGGGCCACCACTTGGTAGGCCATTCCGGCGCCGTTGATGGCTTTCGCGCTTCGATGATTTTCGAACCGGAAGCCCGGACCGGGGTCGTGGTGATGTGGAACAGCAACTGGGGAAGGCCCTTTCGCATTCCGTTCGCGGTTATTGATAGTTACTATAAGCGCGTGGATTCGCGCTGGCTCGATCTTGGCGATGTACCCCTGCCAGCACAGGACCCGAACCTAATAGAGTGAAAAGGTAAGTCTGTATGTCCTACACCCTCATTACCGCGAACCGGAACTATTCGAGCTGGAGCCTCCGACCGTGGGCGTTGATGACGATGCTGGGTATTCCATTCAAGGACCGGCTGGAACCTTTTGCCTCGGTAAGCAATCATGACGCATTTCGGACGTTTTCCCCCACAGGTCAGGTGCCGGTGCTGCTTCACGGGGAGCGGACGATTTATGATTCATTGGGGATCACATTATATCTTGCCGACCGGCATGACGGGGTCTGGCCCGAGGAAGAGGCTGCACGGGCTTGGGCAATGTGCGCGGTGAGCGAAATGCATGGCGGTTTTTCGGCGCTGCGCAATGATTGCACGATGAATGTCGGCGTGCGCGTTCAACCCAAGCCAATGTCCGATGCTCTCCACCGCGACGTTCAGCGAATCGCTGAATTATGGACGCAAGGACTGGACAGTTTCGGAGGACCATTTTTAGCAGGTGAGAAATTTTCGGCTGCGGATGCGTTTTTCGCGCCCGTCGCATTTCGTGTTCGCACTTATGGACTTGATGTCGGCCGGGCTGGTCAGGAATGGGTCAATCACATGCTGACGTTGCCGCCGATGCTTGGATGGGAAAAGGATGCGCTGACCGAAACATGGCGTGAAGTGGGGCATGAAGAAGAATTGCGCGCCTGTGGTGAGTTGATAGCGGATTATCGCCAGACATGAAAAAGGCCGCCAAACTGGCGACCTCTTTCAGTAAAATTGGTCAGGTCAGACCTTGTCGCCAAACGCGCCTTTGACCTTACCTTTCAGGTTCTGGCCTTCGCCTTTACGTTCCTGTGCGATGCCTTCGCCTTCCAGCTGGGGATCATTGGTCGCCCGGCCAGCGGCCTGTTTGATGTTTCCGGCAACCTCGTTGCCGAGGCCTTTTGCTTTGTCTTTCAGTTCGCCCATGACGTGATCCTTTCTGCGCGATCCGGCCTTGCGGAAGTGCAGACCGATACAAGGACTTAATCGTCGAACGGGTTTTTGGTTCCACCGTTTATCCTTAAACGGGTATCATCGCGCGCATGGCCCGGGCAAAAGCTGCACCGCCATCGGCAGCGAAGCGAAGAAAGAGCGATGGTTCGATGAGTTCGAGTTCCATCAGCATGAAGGCGCCATTTTCGCCACGCAGCATGTCGACTCTTGCATAAGCGAGCGTCTGAGTCCTCGAGATGGCAGATGCGGCGGCCAGAGCGGAATCTGCCAAAAGCAGGGCTGGCGGAGGCGCGTCGACACCCTCTTCATAGCCGCCAAACTGATCCTGAACCCGAAAGTCGCCCACCGCTGGCCGTTTGATAATCGCATGGCTGAATTCGCCGGCAAAATAGAACAGCGAATATTCGCCCTCCGCCGCGATGCTGGGCAGATAGGGCTGGATCATCATCCTGCGCCCCGCAACAGAGTCGGGGACTGGATCATGAGGTGCCAGTTTGAATGTGCCATCCGCTCCGCCGGATATTGGGGGTTTGACGACCAATGTGTCGCAACCGAACGCGGCGCGGGCTTGTGCAAGTGCGATGTCGTCAAGGGCTTCGCTCTGCCTTGTGGGTACCGTCGCAATGCCTGCGGCCTCCAGTTCGGCCAGATAAGATTTGTCGCTGTTCCAACGCAGTATTCTGACCGGATTGCACACAGGGATTTCGTCAGCTTCTAACTGGTCGAGCAGGGCGAACCAATGGGGGCAGTCGCGTTGGTAGCCCCATGCCAAAAGCGGCGTGACCAGATCGAAACCTTTGAGATCTGACGCTTCGGTCCAGTCCACAAAGGCGGTGTCTTCGCCGAGAAGCCGGACGTAATCGGCCTTGATGTACGACCAGTCCTCTTCATATTCTGGGATCGGGCACAGGATTGCGAGACAAGGCATCGTCATTCGCCAGCCATTTTCAGTATCTCTTTCCATTCCGCCGGACGAACCGGTGCGACCGAAAGGCGCGATTGACGAATCAGCTCCATCGCTGCCAGCTTTGGGTTTGCCTTGATGGCTTTGAGTGTCACTGGCGCGGCTATCTTGCGAACCGGCTTTACCTTGACGGCGACAAAGCGCGCCTTCTCGTCGGTGGGGTCGATAAAATATTCGTGACTGATGGTGATGATGCCCACAACCTCAAGCCCGATATTGCTGTGATAGAAAAAGGCTTCGTCACCGACCTTCATTGTCCGCAGGTGAATCGCGGCGCTGTAATTGCGGACCCCATCCCAAGTTCCTTCGCCTTCGGTTACCAGATCATCAAAGCTGTAGACGTCGGGTTCCGACTTCATCAGCCAATATTGCTTTGTCATTTCGACGCTCCTGTTTGATCCAAGTCAATTTCGCTGGCCACGCTCTAGGTCAAGGGCTATTTGCATGGATATGAATAAGATGCCTATTATTTCACTGCGTCACGACGACGCGGATGCCCTTGGCCAGCAGCTTGGTGATTCGTTCAAGACCTACGGATTTGCGACTGTTGTCGATCACGGACTGGACCCCGCTCTGGTTGCCAAGGCCTGGGTCCTGACCAAAGAGCTGTTTGAGCTACCGGAATCGGAAAAGATGCGCAGCTATGACAAAGCTCTCGCGGGGCAACGGGGCTATACGCCGTTCAAGACGGAAATTGCCAAGGGCGCGGAATTTCACGACCTTAAAGAATTTTGGCACGTCGGTCGGACCATGGACCCGTCGAGTCCGCTGGCAACATCGATGCTGGCCAATGTCTGGCCACCTGTCCCCGAATTCAAAGAGACGTTCGAAACCCTCTACGCCGAATTGGACAAGGTCGGTGCGCGGATCCTGTCCTCGATTGCCCGCTATCTGGAATTACCGGCGAACTGGTTTGATTCGGCCATTGCGGATGGCAATTCGATTCTGCGTCTGCTGCATTATCCGCCCATCATCAGCGACGCCGAAGGCTGCATCCGTGCCGGCGCGCATGAGGATATCAATCTTATCACCCTGCTTTTGGGCGCGGAAGAGGCGGGTCTGCAAATCCTGCGACCTGATGGTAGCTGGATGGATGTGTCACCCCCTGAAGGTGGCCTTGCCGTCAATGTGGGCGATATGTTGCAACGGTTGACCAACCATATTCTACCCTCGACCACACATCGCGTGGTCAACCCGGTCGGGGAGCGATCACGTTTTAGTCGCTATTCGATGCCCTATTTCCTGCACGCCCGTTCGGACTTTCCGATACGCACACTGCCGCAATGCATCAGCACGGATAATCCGAATCGTTATCCCGAACCGATACTGGCGGACGATTATTTGAAAGAGCGGTTGATCGAGATCGGTCTTCTTAAAGCGTGACGGGTTCCGGCGGTTTCCGCTTAACTAGAAGATTGACGACCTCCATGAAGGTCGCCCTCGCCCCGAACCAGAGCATGGCAGTGTAAGCGAGGCCTCCGGTAGCCGCCAGAACGGCGAGATGGAAGAACGCCGGCACCTCGGGCCACATCGGCATGAGTATCATTGTGTCGACGGCCCATACAAAAGCAGCCATCACGCCTGCTGCCGTCAGTCCCGGCAGAACCGCGGTCACCAGCCCACTGACGTCGAAACCGATATGCGGCCTTGCCTGATAGATTGTGAAAGCGAGCAGAATCGGAAAAGCGACCAGCCATCCCCAGGCTAGCCCGTCCGCGCCATATTGAACGGCAAACAGATAGACGCTCGGCATCAGAATCGCGCCGAATATGGAATTGCGGACAACAACGCTCGGCAACCCAAGGGCATTGAGGGCGGGAGCAAACAGAATATGCAGGGTCATCACAGGCATTGCCAACGCCAATATGGCAACAAGCGGCGCAGCCTCGGTCCATTTGGGCCCCATGACCACATCGACCAGCGGTTGCGCCGTGACCGCCATGCCGAGATAGAGCGGACAGGAGATGAGCATGATCAGGCGCACTGCTTTCAGAAAGCCCGCTGATAAAGCGGCGCGATCGTTCTGAAGCCGCGCATAAGCGGGAAATGCAACCTCGTTTAAGGGCGGTACAAATTTGGCGGCAAATATCTGCGTCAGGAACAGGGCTTCGGCATAAAGACCCAGATGATGATTGTCGAACGCCCGGCCGGCGATGAAAATATCGCACTGACTTTGGATAATCCAGAAGCCGTGAGCTACGAGCATCATCGTCCCAAAACTAAAAATCGACCCTGCGCCTTTGAAATTGAAACTGGGGCGGACCCAAAAACGGGTCGCGATCATCAAAGCAATCGCGCGGGTCCAGAAGATGGCGATCGGCGCAAATACCAGCGTCCAGACGCCATAACCGTTAAATGCCATACCCAGCGCAACAGCTGCGCCGACGAAGGCGGACGTCAAATTGACGATTGCCGGCTTTTTGAAATCCAGATTCCGGGTCAGCATGGCTTCCGGAAGAATCAGAAACGGCGTTGAGAGATATATAAGCGACTGCCATCGAAGCATCTCGCCGACCACAGACTCGCCATAATATGCAGCGGCCAGCGGAGCGACCGCGAAGAACTGGATGGCCGCCAGCCCCGCATTCAACAGAATCAGCATGCCAAATGCCTGACGAATCCGAATCGGTTCCACCGTTTCCGACTGAATCAGTGCGGAAACAAAGCCATAGCCATTCAAGAAATTCAAAAAAACGAGGACCACAGAGGTCATCGCAAACAGCCCATAGTCCCCGGGTTCAAGGATTCGGATGACTGCCAGAGTCGCACCCCAGCTGACCAGCTGCGACAGAATCTGTGTGCCGGAACGCCAGAAAACGGCGGATTTCACGCGCTTACCGAAATCTTCGGCGGTGGCGTTTCCAAGTGGCGACCCGATATCCATAACCGTCGCAATAGAGCCAAATGTTTACCAAAACCTCGCAATTCTCCGGCATTGCAAAATAATTGAAATAAAATTGCAAAAGGATGTTGACGGAATCAGAGGACGCCTTTAGAGGCCCTCTCACCGGACGGGAAGCAAGCGTTTCCGCGGTTCGGTCGCCAACAAATAGGTCACCTACTCCCCTGGTAGCAATATCAGGGAACAATAGGTGTCCGCTTTTTTGTCGGTTTGGCTCTTTGACATTGTGATATTTAGATGAAGGGACATGTGGGCGACGGCGCCAGGTCCGGGGGTTTTTAGGCCCCGGGTGCTTGGTTAAAAATTAGTCGTTCCGCACATATGTCCTATACCATGTATAGTAATTTGTGC
>NZ_JBGSRI010000068.1:0-4275 GCF_041737645.1 Sphingorhabdus sp. | reverse complement strand
CCAGCGCCGCCAGCGCCGCGAACCGAAGCACGACCGACACCACCAGCGCCAGCGTTCCATAGGTGCCGTTGGCGCTGTCCTTCATGATGGCGAGGCGGCGCTCGCTTGTATGCCCGCCGCCGAACCCGTCCGCCACATCGGCAAACCCGTCTTCGTGCAGCGCGCCGGTGATGACGATGGTCGCCACGATCGCCAACGCTGCGGCGAGCAGAGGCCCGCCATCCATCCAGACTGTGATCAACAACACCAAGGCGCCCGGCACGGCGGCCACCAGCCCTGCCAGCGGAAACAGTGCCGCATCTTCGGCTGTCTGGCGCAGGCCACCCTCGAACGCTTCATCCGGCATCGGAACGCGCGTCAGGAAGGCGAGGGCGCGCATGAGGCCGTGAAGCTGGCGGGGAAAGGCCATGACAGGGTTCCGTGTTCGAAAGCGGCGCTGTGCCACAGCTGTATGGCTCGCGCCAACAAGACCTTTACAGCAGAGGCTGTTGCGGGCCAATTGCGCGGCGACACTGCGCGTGGTTCTCCACCGCGCTGCCTCCAAAAAGCAAGGACCCATCGCGTGCTCTCCGGACTTCCCTTTGAAGATTTTCGCCTGCTCCTCGAAACCCTGCCCGGGCCTGACCTTTCAGCGGTGGCCAGCGTTCGTGCGCGCGATGCGCAGCTGACCAAGCCTGCCGGATCCTTGGGGCGGCTCGAAGAGATTGCCCAGTGGCTTGCGGCTTGGACCGGGCGTGCGCCCGCCGTCAACAAGCCGGTGGTCGCCGTCTTTGCCGGCAATCATGGCGTCACGGCGCGCGGCATTTCGCCGTTTCCCGCGTCGGTCACCGCGCAGATGGTAGCCAATTTTGCCGCCGGTGGCGCCGCGATCAACCAGATCTGCATCGCCAACAATCTCGGGCTGAAGGTGTTCGATCTCGCGCTCGATCTGCCGACCGCCGATTTCACAACGGAACCGGCCATGGACGAGCGGACCTGCGCCGCGACCATGGCGTTCGGCATGGAGGCGATTGCCGGCGGCACCGATCTTCTGTGCATCGGCGAAATGGGGATCGGCAACACCACCGTTGCCGCAGCGATCTTCTGTGCGCTCTATGGCGGCACGGGCGCCGACTGGGTCGGCCCGGGCACCGGTGCCGATGCCGAGCAGATCGCCCGCAAGGCAGCGGTGGTCGATGAAGCCATCGCGCTGCACCGCGACCATCTTGGCGATCCGCTCGACGTGCTGCGCCGGCTTGGCGGGCGCGAGATTGCCGCCATGGCGGGCGCCATCCTTGCCGCGCGGGTCGAGCGCATTCCGGTGATCGTCGACGGGTTCGTGTCGACTTCTGCTGCCGCGATCCTGCATGCGGCCAATCCGCATGCGCTGGACCACTGCCTGATCGGCCATGTCTCGGCGGAAACAGCCCATCGCAAGGCGGTCGAACGTCTCGGCATGGTGCCGCTGCTCGATCTCGGTATGCGGCTCGGCGAAGGAACAGGCGCGGCGCTGGCCGCGGGCATCGTCAAGGCGGCGGCGCTCTGCCATTCCGACATGGCAACGTTCGATCAGGCGGGTGTCAGCGGCAAGGATTAGAATGACAAATTATAGAAAACTATATTCTAGTTGCAAAAACGATACCCCTTTAACAGGCGTTGAGTTGCGCGCTGTAAAGGATGCGCTTAACCTTCCGATTGAAGATTGGGACTATCATGCTATTTTGCTGAATGGACTGGCTTTCGATAAGGATGAAGGTGTAGAGTCGATCATCAAGGCCGCAATTCCTGCATTAAGGGAGGCTGAAGAAGATGATTTAATCAAAGCGTGCTTAACAGCGATTTGTATTTACTGGAATGACGCAAAATATTTGGAAAATGAACTTGAAGATATTACTTTAAGATGGGATTTTGATTTGTTCCCAGACTCTTTCATCGTCGCCTCATCGGCGTATGCAAGGCTCGCATACAAAGAAAGATCCCGGCTAATGGTTGATACTTTGAAAATTAGAGCAGTCGAATTAATGGCACAGATGGATGAACGTCGGGACATTGTTATTCTGGTTGAGACAATTACCAAGGCCTGCATAACAGCAGTAATGGGCCCCGCGTATTGGACGAGCGCAGAGATTAGAAAATACATGAACCCGGACAGCATATCCACACTTGAATTTCGATAAAGGCTCATTCTAAATCGATTGATGAGCAGCACGCGATCTGTGAAGTGCAGAACGTCTTTCGATCGGCGGATTTGCATCGATGTTGAAAAATCGCGGGTCGGTCGCAAGATCGTCAAGGACGGGTTGACCATGATCTTCGGAGTATCGGGGATCGTGCATCATCCCGACTGCCTGCAAGGCTCCCACATGGCGCGCGATCTGCAGCTGCTGTCGCATGTGGTGATATCGAATGAACTGAAAGAGGCACTGGCCGCGACCGGCGAGGACAGCGTGTTCAAGGTTCCGACCGGCATGGCGCGATAGTTGTTTTCGTAGCATTACGTGCAAAGAAGCGAGGCGCCATGGGACACCCGAGGGAGATCCTGGTCATTATAGTTGGAGCTTGAAAAAGGAATGATACGCACATCCACGGTTGAGAGGTCCACTTTTTTTGTCAATCTTTTCGGGGAAGATCCTTCGCTTGGAGATGTTTATATTAAGGATATTTTTTTTGACGGTGACGTAGATTCATTATCTATTTGCACTAAAAAAAATGTGATACTCTAATAAGCCCAATTAAGTGGGGAAAATTTTGTCATATTATCATCGAGTTTGGCTTTATACATATTAATAGCTTGAGACTGAATCTGATTGATCGAGAAAAACCTGGCATTCTACAGATAGAGAAAGAAAAATGTATCTTTGACGGGGGATGGAATTTAATATTGACGTATGACCACTGTTATATAAAAAATATTAGCCCGGGTTACGATTAATCTGAAAAAACGGTCTGCTCCCGCAATGCCATTCCGGCATGGCAACGTTCGATCAGGCGGGTGTCAGCCGAGCGCGTCAGTCGGGCGGTGGAGGTCTTTGGTAAAAAACATGACGCATTTCAGAAACGACATGGAGAATCACGATTTCTTTGATACAAATATTGTTTGCTCAATCGTTATATACGAATGGGCCAACGAATTAAGCATTATTGATTTCAAGCACATATTTGATTGGATTTCTCAGCTGGTAGGAACAGCGCCGGATAGTATACAACTTGCTGAGTCTGAGGCAAAATACAAAAGCTACAAATGGAAATATTTTGAAAAGAATAACGTGATCAATCGTCGTGAATGGGATTTAATAGCTTATCACTGGTTTAGAAATATCGAAACGAAAAGTGGAATTAGGGTATACTGCGTGGCTTCTACTCGTTCATTCCGACGTCTTGGGATCTATATCGATGAAGCGGCTGTAGTTGACGTTATAGGTGTAATGAAGCAAATCTCTCGTACCATTATAGAAAAAGTCGAGCCGATTTACGGTTATGGAGCGATGCAATCGTACCTGGACGGGCCATTGGAATACGCAAGAGGCATAAATGTGACTACATATTATAGTCACGAAAATATATTTTCGCAAGCGGATGTTGACACCCGAGAACGTATCTCAGCGTTTGGCAGCGAATTTCGCAAAAATAAACGTAGGTTAAATGAGAAATTGCGTGATGTTGAGGTAATAAATTATATAAGCGCAGGCCATCTTGCTGGAATCGTTGATGGCATGACTCTTGAAGATTGGATTATTAGCGGTAATCGCGGCACACTGAACAAGGAAGGAGAGGCAACTTGGGTTTGGCGTATTCCAGACGAGCATGAGCGTTCACAAATTCGTACGGACTTGATTAGATCTGGACTGCTAGTGGTTACCATATGACGGACTTTCGACCGTGAACAAATAAATGGGTTTCTCAATGCGGCATTGGTTTGAATCAAACCTCTGCTTGATGATATTTTCAGGAATTAGCGCTAACGTATCAATCCGCTCCGCCAATGAACCGTTGGATGTTGCGCAAGCAGAACGCTGTGGAGTCAGCACTTGGAGCGCTGCGGTTGCAGGCTTATTGAGCAAACAGAGAGCAATCTTCCGTGATACATATTCGAACGGATCACCCTTTATTGGAGAAAAATAGTGCGAAAGCCCATCTTTGAAGTGTTCCCGGATTGGATTGACCTGCTCCCCTGCAACGTCCGCACTTTGAGGTTAGTCTGTTCTCCAGCGAAGGAGACGGACATGAAGCGCAGCAGGTTCACGGAAGAGCAGATCATCGGTGTTCTGAAGGAGCATCAGGCGGGGCTGAGCGCGG
>NZ_JBGSRI010000036.1:0-72997 GCF_041737645.1 Sphingorhabdus sp. | reverse complement strand
GGATAAAACTTGTTCTAACTCTGCGCCCTCTGCGCCTCTGCGTGAACATCTTGAAGCCCTTCGGGAGAACACAATTGGTTGAGTGGCTTCCCATCATTGGTGTCCTTGTCGCCGCATTCGTCGCTTGGAAATTGCTGACGGGCATCATTAAACTGGCGGTGATCGGCTTGCTGATCGCGGGCGGTGCCTGGTTTATGCTAGGAGGATTGGGTTGATGCTCCAGGATAAAGACCGTATTTTTACAAACCTCTATGGCTATCAGGATTTCGGTCTGAAAGCGGCGCAGAAGCGTGGGGATTGGGACAAGACTGCCGCCCTGATGAAGGTCGGGCAGGATGCGATTATCGAAGAGGTGAAGGCCTCCGGTCTACGCGGACGCGGCGGGGCAGGGTTCCCGACAGGTATGAAGTGGAGCTTCATGCCCAAGGCTCCCACGCCCGAGCGGCCCAATTTCCTCGTCATCAATGCCGATGAATCTGAACCTGGTAGCTGCAAGGATCGCGAGATTATCCGCCATGATCCGCACAAGTTGATCGAAGGGGCATTGCTCGCCGGTTTCGCGATGCGTGCGCGTGCCGCCTATATCTACATTCGCGGCGAGTATATTTTTGAGGCCAAGGCTCTCGAAAAGGCGGTTGCCGAGTCTTATTCAGCGGGGCTGCTTGGCAAAAACGCGGCGAAGTCGGGCTATGATTTCGACGTCTTTGTCCACCGCGGCGCTGGCGCGTATATCTGCGGCGAAGAAACCGCGATGATCGAAAGCCTTGAGGGGAAAAAGGGCCAGCCACGGCTGAAACCGCCATTCCCGGCAGGTGCTGGTCTTTATGGCTGCCCGACGACCGTTAACAACGTCGAGAGCATCGCAGTGGTGCCGACTATATTGCGGCGCGGCGCGGCGTGGTTCAAAAGCTTTGGCCGCGAGAATAACCACGGCACCAAGCTGTTCCAGATTTCGGGCCATGTCGAAAAGCCATGCGTCGTCGAAGAAGAAATGGGCATATCGTTCCGCGACCTGATCGAAAAGCATTGTGGCGGCGTGCGCGGCGGATGGGACAATCTGCTTGCGGTTATTCCCGGTGGTTCATCAGTACCGTTGGTTCCGGCTGCGATGATGATGGACGTACCGATGGATTTCGACGGCTGCAAGGAAGTCGGCAGCGGCCTTGGCACCGCAGCGGTGATCGTGATGGACAAGTCCACCGATATCGTCCGCGCCATTTCGCGGTTGTCGTATTTCTACAAGCACGAAAGCTGCGGCCAATGCACGCCATGCCGCGAAGGCACAGGCTGGATGTGGCGCGTCATGGAGCGTATGCGGACCGGCGATGCTGCGGCGTCAGAAATCGACATGCTGTATGAAGTCACCAAGCAGGTCGAAGGCCACACAATCTGTGCGCTCGGCGATGCAGCGGCTTGGCCGATTCAGGGCCTGATCAAACATTTCCGCCCCGAGATGGAGCGCCGGATTGCCGAACGCGGCGGGATGTTAGAGGCGGCGGAATGACTATGTCTGAAGCTGCTTCTGATCCGCTCATGCTCTTTTTGATGTTCACTCCGCTGATTGCAGTGTTCTCACTTCTAACGATTGTGGGTGGGGTGTTTCCGCTGCTAAAAATTTTCGAGCGGTTAGGTCTCAAAAAGTGGCGGGCACTTTGGCTATTTGTTCCAATTATAAACGTATTTTTCCTTTGGAAATTAGCGCGAGAATATTGGCCCAATGTTATTTCGGGAGGCTCAAATGCCTAAAGTAACCGTAGACGGCCTCGAAATCGAAGTCCCCGCTGGTGCCACCGTGCTGCAGGCTTGTGAGCTTGCGGGCAAGGAAATCCCGCGTTTTTGCTACCATGAACGCCTCTCCATCGCGGGCAATTGCCGCATGTGTCTGGTGGAGGTTGCTCCCGGGCCGCCCAAGCCGCAGGCAAGCTGCGCGTTGCCCGCGACCGAAGGGCAGATTATCAAGACCGACAGCCCAATGGTGAAGAAGGCGCGGGAAGGGGTCATGGAATTTCTCCTGATCAACCACCCGCTCGATTGCCCGATTTGCGATCAGGGTGGTGAATGCGATATGCAGGACCAGAGCGTGGCTTATGGTCGTGGTGCGTCGCGCTACGACGAGAATAAGCGTGCGGTAACCGAGAAATATATGGGGCCGCTCGTCAAAACGGTGATGACCCGCTGCATCCAGTGCACGCGCTGCGTCCGCTTTGCCGAGGAAGTGGCTGGTATCGAGGAAATCGGCGCGATTGGTCGCGGTGAGAATATGCAGATCACCAGCTATCTGGAGCGGGCGGTGACCAGCGAACTATCCGGCAATGTGGTCGATCTGTGCCCCGTGGGCGCGCTGACATCGAAGCCTTATGCTTTCGAAGCGCGGCCGTGGGAGCTGAAGAAAACGCCGAGCATCGACGTCATGGACGCAGTCGGCACCAACATCCGCCTCGACAGCAGGGGCAGGGCTGTGCTTCGCGCCTTGCCGCGTATTAACGATGATGTGAACGAAGAATGGGCCTCCGATAAAACCCGCCATGCGGTCGATGGCTTGACCCACCGGCGCCTCGACAAGCCTTATGTCCGCAAGGACGGTAAGCTTGTTGCGGTTAGTTGGGCAGAGGCTTTTGAAGCTGTAAAAGCGCACTGGTCGGGCGAAGCCGCCGTGCTCTCTGGCGATCAGGTCGATTGCGAAACCATGTTTGCAGCCCGCGAATTGGCGGGTTCGGTGATGCTAGAGGGTCGTCAGACCGGCCTAGCCTATGACACCTCGTCGCTGAGTGCGGTCAATTTCAACACCACTATCGCCGGCATGGAAAATGCCGATGTCATCCTGCTCGTCGGCAGCGACCTGCGCCGGGAAGCCGCTTTGGTAAACACCAGGGTGCAAAAGGCCGTCCGCAAAAAGGGCGCGAAGGTCTTTGCCATCGGTCCGGTAACCGACCTCACCTATAGGGTTGAATGGCTGGGCGACGATCTTTCTGCCCTGACAAAAGCGCCCAAGGCGTTGGCGGATGCCTTGAAAGCGGCTGAGCGCCCCGCGATCATCGTTGGCGGAGGCGCGCTTCGTTACGAAGGCGTGCATGGCGCGGCGCTGGCTTTTGCCAAGAAATACAAGCTGGCCCGTGAGGGCTGGAACGGCTTCAACGTCCTCCATTTCGCCGCAGCGCGCATGGGTGGACTGATGCTGGGTTACGCTTTTGATGGCGGCATCAAGGCGCTAGCGAAGAAAGCGCCGAAGCTGGCCTTCTTTCTCGGCGCAGATGAAGTCGATTACGGCCTCTTTGCCAAGACGTTCAAAGTCTATGTCGGCCATCATGGCGATCAGGGCGCGCGGCATGCCGATGTCATCCTGCCCGGTGCGGCCTATAGCGAGAAGTCCGGCACTTACGTGAACCTCGAAGGTCGCGTCCAACGCGGCGAACGTGCGGTATTCCCGCCGGGGGATGCGCGTGAGGATTGGGCGATTTTCCGCGCGCTTTCCGATGTTTTGGGCAAGCGTCTGCCGTTCGACAGCCTCGATGCGCTGCGTGCTGAAATGGCCAAGGTCGTTCCGGCTCTCGGCGTCGAAGGTCTGGCCACTTATGGCTGGGGCGAACCAAAGCTGCCCGCCACGGTCAGCGGCAAGATCGCCGATTATCCCATCAAGGATTTCTACCTCACCAACGCCATTTGCCGCGCGTCGGAAACGATGCAACGCTGCTCGGCTGAACTGGTGCATGGCGAACAGTTTCTGGAGGCTGCGGAATGACCTCATTCTTCCAATCGCTTGGCATGTCCTATGAAGGTGCGTGGTTCACTGCTACGATTGCCGGAATTTTGCTGATCGCATTCCCGTTGATGCTGGCAGTCGCGCTTGTCATTTATGGTGAGCGGAAATTGTGGGCAGCCTTCGCGCTGCGTCGTGGTCCAAATGTTGTCGGACCATTCGGCGTGCTTCAGTCCTTTGCCGATGGTTTGAAAGTCTTTCTGCAGGAAACGATTATCCCTTCGGCATCGAACCGGGGCCTGTTCCTGATTGCGCCGATCATCACCTTTACCGTGGCGTTGATGGCATGGGCGGTCATACCCTTTGCCGATGGCGTGGTGCTCGCCGATATCAATGTCGGCCTGCTCTATATCCTCGCGATCAGCAGCCTCGGCGTTTACGGCGTGGTAATATCGGGCTGGGCATCCAACTCCAAATATCCTTTTTATTCCGCGATGCGCGCCGCGGCGCAGATGATTTCCTATGAAGTATCCATAGGTTTCATCCTGATCTGCGTCGTCCTGTGGGCAGGTACTTTCAACATGGGCGGTATAATTGCCGCGCAAAAAGGCCATGTGCTGGGCTTTATCAACGCTTATGCGCTGAACCCGCTCCTGTTTCCGATTGCGGTGATGTTCCTCATTAGCGCGATGGCCGAAACCGCACGTGCACCGTTCGATTTGACCGAGGCGGAAAGCGAACTGGTCGCCGGGTACCAGACCGAATATTCGTCAATGGCCTTCGCGCTCTTCTGGCTCGGCGAATATGCCAACGTGCTGCTGATGTGCGCGCTGAACGCGATCCTCTTCTGGGGCGGATGGCTGCCGCCGGTCGATTGGGCGCCGCTGTATATGGTGCCAGGCATCATCTGGTTTTTTGCCAAGATCCTCGTGATGTTCTTTATCTTCGCTTGGGTAAAGGCCACCGTGCCGCGTTACCGCTATGACCAGTTGATGCGTCTGGGTTGGAAGATATTCCTGCCGATCTCGCTGTTCTGGGTGTTTCTGGTGAGCGGGTATCTCATGTTTACGGGACATTTTGCATGACCACCATCGCCCATCTCATCAAATCCTTCACCTTGTGGGAATTCGTCAAGGCGCACTGGCTGACTTTGCAATATTTCTTCAAGCCGAAGGCGACGATCAATTATCCGTTCGAGAAAAACCCGCTGTCGCCGCGTTTCCGGGGTGAACATGCGCTGCGACGCTATCCCAACGGCGAAGAACGCTGCATTGCGTGCAAGCTGTGCGAGGCGGTGTGTCCGGCGCAGGCAATCACTATCGAGGCCGAGCCGCGCGAAGACGGCAGCCGCCGGACGACGCGCTACGACATCGATATGACGAAGTGTATCTATTGCGGTTTCTGCCAGGAAGCCTGTCCCGTTGATGCCATCGTCGAAGGGCCGAATTTCGAATATGCGACCGAAACACGTGAGGAATTGCTATACGACAAGGACAAGCTACTTTCCAACGGTGACAAATGGGAACGCGCCATCGCCGCGAACCTTGCCGCCGATGCGGCCTATCGGTAAGGGGCGCGGATTGTGATTCAAGTCATTTCATTTTACCTCTTTGCCAGTATCCTTATCGCGTCTGCTGCGATGGTGATCTTCGCGCGCAATCCGGTGCACAGCGTGTTGTGGCTGATTGTTGCCTTTTTCAACGCGGCGGGACTGATGGTCCTGATTGGCGCGGAATTTATCGCGATGCTGCTCGTGATCGTATATGTCGGCGCGGTCGCGGTGCTGTTCCTATTTGTTGTCATGATGCTCGACATCGACTTTGCCGAACTGCGCGCGGGATTTGTCAAAAACGTACCACTCGGGCTGTTGCTCGCGGTCATACTGGTGGCCGAACTCATTCTCGGCGTCGGTGCGTATCGCGCAGGAGCGGTCAAGCTTGGAACACCAGAAGCTGGACCGGCGACGGTTTCCAACAGCGTGCCGAATATCGAGGCTATCGGGAACCTGCTCTACAGCAAATATATCTTCCTGTTTGAAAGCGCCGGTCTGATCCTGCTCGTCGCCATGGTGGGTGCGATTGTTCTGACCCACCGCCGAAGCCACGGAACAAAGGGTCAGAATATCAACAGCCAGAATATGCGCCGTCCGCAAGATGCGACGCGCAATGTGAATCAGCCGGTCGGGCAGGGGGTCGAACTGTGATAGGCATCGAACATTATCTGGTGGTCAGCTCCATCCTGTTTGTGATGGGCGTGCTCGGCATCTTCCTGAACCGCAAAAATGTCATCATCATCTTGATGGCGATTGAGCTGATCTTACTGGCCGTGAACATCAACCTGGTGGCCTTCAGCGCCTTCTTGGGTGACCTGACCGGACAGATTTTTGCGATGTTCGTTCTGACCGTCGCCGCAAGCGAGGCGGCGATTGGTCTGGCAATATTGGTTATCTATTTCCGTGGTCGCGGCACAATTGCCGTTGACGATGTCAACCGGATGAAGGGGTGAACATCCAGTGACTTCGATACATATTATCGTTTTCCTGCCGCTTCTGGCAGCACTGATCGCGGGCCTTGGCCAGCGTTTCATCGGTGCGGTTGCGGCCAAGACGATCACGACCGCCGGTCTGTTTACCGCCTGCCTTCTCAGCTGGCCGATTTTCATCGGCTTTCTGACCGGCGGCGAAAAGGCTTACGTTGAACCTGTTATGACTTGGGTGCAATCGGGCACACTTGCTTTTGACTGGGAACTGCGCGTCGATGCACTTACCGCGGTTATGCTTGTGGTTATCACCACGGTATCCGCGCTCGTACATCTGTATAGCTGGGGCTATATGGAAGAAGACCCGGACCAACCGCGGTTCTTTGCCTATTTGTCGCTCTTTACCTTCGCGATGCTCATGCTGGTGACCGCAAACAATCTTGTCCAAATGTTCTTTGGTTGGGAAGGCGTGGGCCTTGCATCCTATCTGCTAATCGGTTTCTGGTACAAAAAGCCCAGCGCCAACGCCGCCGCGATCAAAGCGTTTGTCGTCAACCGTGTAGGTGACTTGGGTTTCATGCTCGGTATCTTCGGCGTGTTCTGGCTGTTCGGAACGGTTTCGATCCCCGATATTTTGGCCGCTGCGCCGGATAAAGTAGGTTCGAGCATCGGTTTCCTCGGCTACCGCGTCGATACGATGAGCTTGCTCTGCGTTCTGTTGTTCATCGGCGCAATGGGCAAATCGGCGCAGTTGGGCCTGCACACATGGCTTCCCGACGCGATGGAAGGGCCGACACCTGTGTCTGCGCTGATCCATGCGGCAACCATGGTAACCGCCGGGGTGTTCATGGTCTGCCGCCTGTCGCCCTTGTTCGAAACGAGCCAGTTTGCCCTCGACGTTGTGACGATTGTCGGCGCGACGACGGCGATATTCGCGGCTACTGTCGGTCTGGTTCAGACCGATATCAAGCGCGTGATTGCCTATTCGACCTGTTCGCAACTCGGCTATATGTTCTTTGCCGCGGGTACAGGCGCCTATGGCGCGGCGATGTTCCATCTGTTCACACACGCTTTCTTCAAGGCGTTGCTGTTCCTGGGCGCGGGATCGGTGATCCATGCCATGCACCATGAACAGGATATGCGTTATTATGGTGGCTTGCGGAAACATATACCGGTCACCTTCTGGGCGATGATGGCGGGAACGCTGGCCATTACCGGCGTCGGCATTGTCGGTGTTGGCGGATTTGCGGGTTTCTATTCCAAGGATGCAATTATCGAGGCTGCCTTCGCCAGCGGATCGACCTATCATATGTACGGCTTTGCTATCGGTGTTATCGCCGCGTTGCTGACCAGCTTCTACAGCTGGCGCTTGATGTTCCTGACCTTCTTCGGAAAGCCGCGCTGGATCCAGAGCGAGCATATCCAGCACAGCGTCCACAAGACGCCCGAAACGGCCGAAGATTCAACGGGCGGTTACCATCCGCATGAAAGCCCGCTGTCCATGCTCATACCGCTGGGCGTATTGACTCTTGGCGCTGTATTCGCAGGTTTTCTATTCCATGGTGGATTTATCGAGGCGGAAACCGGCAAAGAGTTCTGGGCCAACAGCACCCTCTATTTCAACGAACATTTGATGCACGCCATGCATGAAGTGCCACTGTGGGTAAAGTTGTCGTCAACCGTCGCCATGCTGACCGGCCTTACCGTTGCATATTTGATGTACCAGCGCTCCGACGATGCGCCGCACAAGGTCGCAACTATGTTCGCCCCGCTATACCGTTTCTTCCTCAATAAATGGTATTTTGACGAGCTTTATAACCTGATTTTCGTCCGTCCGGCCTTCTGGCTTGGCCGCCTTTTCTGGCAGCAAGGGGACATTGGCATCATTGATAAATATGGTCCCAATGGTTCAGCCGCGTTAGTAAACTTCAGCAGCCGGATGGCTGTGCGGATGCAGTCTGGATATCTTTACACCTATGCGCTGGTCATGCTTTTGGGCCTTGTAGCAGCGGTGAGCTGGATGATGGTGAAAGCATAATGAACGCCTCAGCACTGCCAATTCTCTCGATCATGCTGGCTATCCCAATGGTAGCCGCAATCGCCTGTCTGTTTGCGCGCGCCGAAACCGCCCGCCTCTTGGCGCTCGGAGCAACGCTGCTCAATCTGGCATTGGGCGTATGGCTGTGGGTCAGCTACAATCCAGCAGGCGCGCAGTGGCAATTCGTTGAAAGCCAGCAATTTTTCGGCCCCGTTGGCTGGAAGCTGGGTATTGACGGTATTTCCCTGATGCTCATCATGCTGTCGGTATTCCTCATGCCGATCTGTATCGGGGCAAGCTGGCGCGCGGTTCAAAGCCGTGTCGGTGAATATATGGCGGCGTTCCTGCTTATGGAAACGCTGATGATCGGCGTTTTCGCGGCGCAGGATCTGCTGCTGTTCTATATTTTCTTCGAAGCCGGATTGATCCCGATGTATTTGATTATCGGCATCTGGGGCGGAGCAGAGCGGATTTACGCTTCATATAAATTCTTCCTCTACACCCTGCTTGGCTCGGTCGTGATGTTGATCGCCATGTTGTGGATGATCCAGACCGCCGGAACCGCCGATATTCCGACGCTGCTCAACTCCGATTTCCCGGTTGAGGCGCAGAAATGGCTGTGGCTGGCATTCTTCGCAAGTTTCGCGGTCAAAATGCCGATGTGGCCGGTGCACACATGGTTGCCCGATGCCCACGTTCAGGCGCCAACTGCCGGTTCGGTCATTCTGGCGGGCGTTTTGTTGAAAATGGGTGGCTATGGCTTCCTGCGTTTTTCGCTGCCGATGTTCCCGGAGGCCAGCGCCGATTTCATTCCGCTGGTTTTCGGCCTGTCGATGGTCGCGGTGGTTTACACATCTCTGGTCGCGCTTGTGCAAAACGATATGAAGAAACTGATCGCCTATTCGTCCGTCGCCCATATGGCGATTGTGACCGTCGGCCTGTTCACTTTTAATCAGCAGGGTATCGAGGGTGCGATTATCGTGATGCTTAGCCATGGGCTGGTGTCAGGCGCGCTATTCCTGTGCGTCGGTGTGATTTACGACCGGCTGCATACGCGCGAAATCAGCCGTTATGGCGGTTTGAGTATCAACATGCCCAAATATGCGCTGCTGTTTATGCTCTTTACGATGGCGAGTGTGGGACTACCCGGAACCAGTGGTTTTGTGGGTGAGTTCCTGTCTCTGGCGGGCGCGTATAAGGTATCGACGTGGGCGACCTTGATTGCGACAACCGGTATCATTTTGGGCGCAGGCTATATGCTCTTTCTCTATCGCCGTATCGCCTTTGGTGAGCAGAAAAATGCTGATGCGGCGGCGATGCCTGACATTGACGGTCGAGAAATGTGGCTTCTCGCACCCATTGCAGCAGTGGTGCTGTGGATGGGGGTCTATCCCGAAAGCTTCCTTGCTCCGATACGCAGCGACGTTGCGACCATTGTCGCACGGATTGAACGTGCTGCACCATTAGGTGACAGTAAATTGAAGGCCAATGATCCTACCACTTCGAAATATCGGGTCGGGAGCCATAATGAAGAAAAGAACAAGGCTGAGGGGAGCCTCCACTAATGGACCTTAACGCTTCGCTTTTCCTCGTTCGCCCCGAGGTCATTCTCAGTTTTTCGGCACTGGTTTTGCTGCTCCTCGCCGCATGGCGGAGCGAGGCTGGTCGGTTGGCGAGCATTTTGGCAGTTGCCGCGCTGGTCGGGGCGGGTGCTTATGTCGTGCAATTTATGGCGACGGGTACCGATGCTTTGGCGTTTGACGGATTGATCGGCAACGATGCGTTCGGCAATTTTGCAAAGATTTTGATTTATTTCGCCGCGGCAATTTCGTTGATGATTGCCCCGCGCTTCCTTGAAAAAGTCGGCGCCATGCGGGCGGAATATCCTGTCCTGATCCTGCTTGCGGCTATTGGCATGGGCATCATGGTTTCCGCAACGGATCTGGTGACGCTCTATATCGGGCTCGAACTCAACAGCTTGGCAGCTTACGTCCTTGCGAGTTTTGCGCGATATGACGGGCGCTCGGCTGAAGCAGGTTTAAAATATTTCGTACTCGGCGCGTTGGCGAGCGGCATTTTGCTGTTCGGCATGTCGCTGCTTTACGGCTTTACTGGTTCGACTAGCTTTAGCGCGATCGGTACGGCCCTGAACGGCGACATAAGCCTTGGGATGATTTTCGGCATAGTTTTCGTATTGTCCGGCCTTGCTTTCAAGATCAGCGCTGCGCCATTCCATATGTGGACGCCTGATGTGTACGAAGGTGCACCGACCCCGGTGACCGCTTTTTTTGCCAGCGCCCCCAAGGTTGCGGCCACAGCATTGCTGATTCGGGTGGTTATTGAGGCATTCGGGAACGAAGTGATGGTCTGGCAGCAGATTGTTATCGTTGTGGCTTTGATGTCGATCATCATTGGTGCCGTAGGCGCGATCGGTCAGCAGAATTTGAAGCGTCTGCTGGCCTATAGCTCCATCAACAATATCGGCTTCATCCTTATCGGCCTTGCTGCAGGGACCGAGCAGGGGGTTGCCGGTATGCTGGTCTACCTCGCAATCTATGTCGCGATGACGCTCGGCAGCTTTATCGTGCTGATGCAGCTGAAGGCGCATGACGGGTCCTATCGGGAAACATTCGGGGATATCGCTGGCTTGTCGAAAACCCGTCCCGCTTTGGCCGCAGTCTTTGCCATTTTCATGTTCAGTCTGGCTGGCATTCCGCCGCTATTTGGATTCTGGGGCAAGCTGGTGGTGTTTCAGGCTGCTGTGGCTGCCAACCTGCTTCCGCTCGCGGTTATCGGTATTGCCGCTTCGGTAATTGGGGCCTTCTACTATCTGAAGGTCGTAAAAGTAATGTATTTTGACGACGCAGCCGATGTGATTGCGCCTTCTGACGACGTGGTGTTGAGCTGGACTGGCGGCATAATGGCCGCGGCGGTTTCGCCGCTCGGCTATCTGGCTATACCGGTTCTGGGGGCGCTCTCGGCGCAAGCTGCAAAGGCGCTGTTCTGAATCCCATTTTTGAAGAAGTTGCATTGACCGGGTCGACCAACGACGACCTGCTGCAACGCGCGGCCGCAGGAGCGCCGGAGGGTCTTTGGCTACGTGCCGATGCGCAGGACGGCGGCCGTGGGCGTATGGGACGCAACTGGGAAAGTCCTGCCGGTAATGTGTTCGCCAGCACGATAGTTCGTCTGCAACCTTCCGACCCACAGGCTCCCACATTGGCTTTTGTCGCTGCCTTGGCGGTTTACGATACACTTCACTTGATCGCGCCGGAATGCGCGGTGCAGATCAAATGGCCCAATGATTTGCTCTCCGCCGACGGTGCAAAGCTGTGTGGCATATTGCTTGAACGGAAAGGCGACGCGGTTGTGGTCGGCATTGGCATCAATCTGACTTCGTCACCCGAGATTCCGGGGCGACTTACCACCGATCTCAAGACGCTCGTCATCCTGCCGCCACATCCGCAGGCCGTCACCGAGATTTTAGCCTCTAACATGGCAATCTGGATGGGGCGGTGGCGTCAATATGGTGTTCAAACGCTGACGACCCATTGGCAAAAGGCGGCCCATCCAGTCGGAACGGCGCTTTCGGTGCAATTGCCCAATGGCGAGCGTGAAGAAGGACTTTACGCCGGGCTAACAGCAGAGGGTGCGCTTCAGCTTCGCTTGGCGGATGGGACGATCCATGCCATTCATGCTGCCGATGTTTTTCTTGTTTAAGCAGAGGACTGACTATGCTGCTCGCAATTGATACCGGCAACACCAACGTTAAATTCGCGCTGGTCGACGAAAGCGGGGCGCTTGTGAAGCGCTGGCGCATAGCCACCGACGCGCGTCGTACCGCGGACGAATATGCGGTTTGGCTCGATCAATTGATCCAGATGTCGGGTTTCCAAAGAAGTGACGTCAACGCGGTCATTATTGCCACAGTGGTACCACGCGCGCTGCACAATTTGCAATTATTGGCCGTTAATTATTTTGGTTGTGAAGCTTTGGTCGCGGGGCGTGGCACAATGGAATGGGGCATTGAGCTACAGGTAGCTGAACCAAAGTCCGTTGGTGCGGACCGCGCCGTAAACGCAATCGCTGCCCAGGCTATTGCCACAGGGGATAAGTTGGTTATCAGCTTTGGTACCGCAACAACATTTGACTATATCGGCCCAGATGGATCGTATCGCGGCGGCAGCATTGCCCCCGGAGTTAATCTCAGTCTGGATGCACTTTATGCCGCTGCCGCTATGTTGCCGCGTATTGCAATCGAACCGCCACCGAATGAAAGTGTAATTGGTACGACAACTGTTGGACAAATGCAGATTGGTATCTATTGGGGCTATGTGGCGATGATCGAAGGGATGATCGCACGGATGAAGGCTGAAATTGGCAATCCGGTTACGGTCATCGCTACCGGTGGTCTTGCCATTCTTTTTCAGCAACATGGCCATTTATTTGACCGGGTAGAACCGGATTTGACGCTGCGGGGGCTGGCGTATTTATACAGGAATCGAGAAAAGAAAATATGACTACCCCGAAAAATGAACTTCTTTTCCTCGCACTGGGCGGGTCGAACGAGATAGGCATGAACGTCAATTTATATGGATGTCAGGGCAAATGGGTTATGGTTGACCTCGGCCTGACATTTGCAAATTCAGAATATCCTGGCATCGATTTAATTCTGCCTGATCTGGATTTTATCGAGCAGCGTAAAGACGATCTTCTGGGTATAGTTCTCACGCACGGGCATGAAGATCATATTGGCGCTGTTGCCTATTTCGCCGCTGATCTTGGCGTGCCGCTATACGCGTCGCCCTTCACTGCGACACTTATACGCGGCAAGCTGGAAGAAGAAGGTATCGCCGACAGCGTCGAACTCAATGTTGTCCCGATGGAAGGCAGTTTCGATCTGGGTCCATTCGGATTTCAGTTCGTCACGCTGGCGCACTCAATACTGGAAATGAGTGCCTGTGTTATATCAACCCCATATGGTAAGGTTTTTCACTCCGGCGATTGGAAATTAGACGAGCAACCGGTTATCGGTATGCCTTCCACCGCCGAACAACTCACAGCGATCGGCAATGACGGTATATTGGCCCTGATATGCGATTCAACCAACGCGTTTAATTCAGGTAATAGCGGAAGCGAAGGCAGTGTGAAGGCGGATCTTTTGAAATCTGTAAAGGCGGCAAAGGGACGTGTGCTGTTGACGACATTCGCCTCGAACGCAGCGCGTTTGCAGACAATGGGTGAAGTCGCGCGTGAAACCGGCAGGACCCTATGCTTCGCAGGCCGGTCCTTGCACCGCATTATCGAAGCCGCGCAAGCCAATGGCTACCTGAAAGACCTACCAAAGACGGTCGATATGGAGTCTGTTAACGGGCTGGCACTTAAGGATGTCATGGTCGTTGCAACTGGCGGGCAGGGTGAGGCGCGCGCTGCACTGGCGCGGATTGCGGATGGCAACCATCCGGTTAAATTGGAAGAGGGTGATACCGTTATCTTTTCTTCAAAACAGATACCCGGGAATGAAATCGCTATTGGTGTCATCATGAACAAACTTGCCGAGCGAAACATTCTAACCGTAACCGAAAAGCAGGCGCATGTGCATGTATCCGGTCACCCAGGGCAGCCTGAATTGGCAATGCTTTATGATTGGATTAGGCCGTCAGTATTGGTTCCTGTACATGGTGAACGTCGTCATATGGCGGAACAGGCCAGATTTGCTAAAGCACATGGTGTAAAAACTACGCTGGTCCAATCCAATGGTGACGTAGTGCGCCTTGCTCCCGGAAAACCTGAAATTGTAGGAAAAGAACGGACGGGTCGATTGATACTCGACGGTGACACTATTATCTCGGCCGATGGTGCCACTATCAACGAACGGCGGAAGCTTTCCTGGTATGGATTGATATCTGTCGCGTTCGCATTGGATGGCAACGATCGATTATTGGGTAATCCTCAAATACGATTGCATGGAATTCCTATCGAAGAAGATTTGGCCGATTTCATTGATGATGCAACCGACGCTGTTGTTAAAGCGGTTCGCGAAAACAAGGGCGACTTTGAAAAATTGCGAGAATCTGTAAGATTAGCAGTCCGCCGCGTTGCGACCAGCTGGACCGGCAAAAAACCGATTGTGGATGTTATGATATTGGAAACGGCATGAGCTTGACATCGATCATTGCGATTTATCTGCTTTTTTGGGTGATGAGCGCTTTTGTAATATTGCCAATAGGCGTAAAAACACATGAAGAATTGGGTCTGGAAACAATACCCGGTCAGGCAGATAGCGCGCCCGGAAATTTCCGTCCCGGCGTGATTATACTAAGAACAACAATTCTTTCAGCCGTGCTTTTTGCTCTTTATTATGCGAACTATAACTATGGTTGGATAACACGCGATAGCTTTGACTTTCTTATTTCACCGCCTAATACCTAATTCAATTGCGGAGTCGTTCTATCGCCTGTGCTAACGCGACATATAGCTTGCCGACATCAGATGACAGCAGTGTCACACAAATTGCATTGCCATCACGCGTGCTAAGTAAAACCCGCATCATTGCTTCGAAATCATGAATGTAGCGATTTACATGCTCTCGAAATTCAGCGTCCTGTCCATAGTGAGTTGCAATAGTTCGCGTTTCACCCGCGTCCAGAAGTCGAACTGCTCGGCGAGTGAAAACGCCCCGGTCACCCTTTAGATAGGCGGCCCATGCGGTATCTGTAACTTCGTTGGAAAGTATCTTGGCAACGTCAATAGACGTGGAATTCAATGATTCAGTTAGCAAAACCATCCGCCTAGAAAAGCTGTCATCGTCAATTCCTTCAAAGCTGTTACGGCTCTCGGTAACCCGCTTTTCGAGATTGTTTGCGAGCTCGTCTAGCTCCTTTATCTGCGAGGTAAGTGCGATAGTCGAAGATTCAGACAAGGACAGATTTCGTTCAACGGCGGTTTGAACAAGATCATTCATTGACTTGATTTGACCGTCGATGGCCTTGGCCAGTGACAGTTGATTTTGTTCAATCAACCGGTCTGCCACATGAACAAGCTCTGCATCTATGATCTCGCGGCTGTCGCTAGCTGCCTTTTTTGTAGTTTCACGCAAACCGTTAAGCGAGTCGTTCAACTTGGACTGTGCTTCCTCCGTAACCGCGTTAAGTACAGTGCGCGTTTCGGCAAGTGCGGCAGTAAGTGTTTCCACTTGTTCGTGGCGAGCAACAAAATGTGCGTCGCTTTCCGCCATAATTTTTTCAACATTTTCGCGCTGGTCATGTATCAAGCTGCCAAGGATATTTGTTTTGTCGATCAGTGCTTCGCTGAGTGAATCAAGTTCACCCGCACTATTTGACGCGACGCTAAGTTGCTCTGCTGCCGCGGAAAAGTTTGTGTCCATCATAGCAATTGATGCCGGGATTTTGTTGGATATTTCCTCGTTAACTGCATTTAAGGCGGCTAACAGCCGGCCTGAAAGCTCCATAAGTGATTGCGTTATATGCTGATTATTGTTCAAATCAGCGCCTACGGCCCGTGAGCTTTCGCTTAGCGCGGAAACGGCAAACGCCAACTTCGCCGTCTGGTCTGTCGCGGCCTGGTCAATTTCCGTAATTCTAGCCGAGCTCAATCCTAAATGCTTTTCAACTTCGCCAATAATAGCAAAAATCCGACCTCTCTCTTCCTCCGATTGTTGGGAAAGTCCTGAGAGACTCTTTTCGACCTCAGATATATTTTTGCCGATTTTCTCCGCGCTTTCTTGTACGAAATGATCCAGATTATTTAGAGTGGATCCAACTTTTTGAACCATATTTTCGGCGGCGCCGCTTAAAAGTTCCGCTGACACAACTGCCCGTTTTTCGCTCTCGGTACTTGCAAGGTCCAAGGTTGCTGCACTCTCACGAGATATTTTGTGGAGTTTCTCGAAAACAACATCGGCACGAGAACCAACCTGGTCGATGTATTCCCGCGTCGAAATGCCGGCTTCGCTGATGCGCTCCAGGCCGGAAATTAAAAGTTTGATTTGAAGCTGCGCATTGCTTCCTGCGCTACCGATCTGGTTTGTCACATCCTTGGCGGCGCTGGTGACGACAGGCAAATGTTTGCGTAACTGCTCTAAATTAGTCGTCGCGGCATTACTGACCGTTTCCAAAGTCTTGGCCTTTTCGTCGCTGTCGGCCAAGGCCTCGGCCAATATTCCGGCCGCTTCAATCAAATGTTGGGATGACCTTTTTCCAACGGATTCCAATTCAAGCGCATTTTGCGCCAGAAATTGACGTGCCATGGAAATTTCTTCATTGACGGTCCGCATTCTGCGCTCAAGAGCCATGCTCTCCTGCCTCAAAGAAAGGGCGACATTGCCAAAGCGGACTGATTCAGCGCTGCTGTGCCGCATGGTAAGTAACCAGCCAACCGCCAAAAACAACATAGGCGTCGCCCACATACTGGCCAGATAAACCAGGCGTTCTATCGCAAGTCCACCTGACACTTCTGCATAATATACAAAAGCAAAAAAGGCGGTCCAGGACACTGAAAGTGCAAGGATAATGAATGGAATTATATATTCCTTCCAGCTGCTTGCACTTGAATTGGGATAGTCCCAATCAGATTGGAGATCGCCACCTTCGAGGTCCGCGTCCGTAATGAAAGGGGACCCGTCCGCTATGCCTTCAGCGTATGGCAAATCTGTTGCCAGTTCGGTCGCTTCTATCGGCCTTGTCAGGCCAACAATTTTTGATCGTGCAGTCATAAAATCCTGTTTACCATATTTTATCCACAGGGAAACGCAAAGTTAACTCTATGTTCGTTATAAGTTTTGAATGTCTATGGATTATGGCTCTTTTGACACAGCATTAAAGGCTGCTGCCGGCGAAAATGATGATCTCATTGCTGAACTTCGCGCTTCTTTTGTGGAGAGCGCTAAGTGGCAATTGAGCCTGCTCACCCGGTCGCGATGTGACGCAAACTGGCAATATACAAGTTGGCGACTAAAAGGTCTTGCCGCAAGTTTTGGGGCAACCCGGCTAATGGTATTGGCGGACGAGGCGGTGGACGGTGCACCCGGAGATCCGGTCGTTTTACGTAAAATAGTTGCGGCAATCAGCGAAATTGAGACCCACGAAATTCTATTGTAGCTGGTAAGTACATTCTCAGTTGTCTTGCTTTCAGGGCGCTGTAAATAATATTGTTGGCAATGCGGGTCCGTAGCCCATATCAGTTTTGATAATGCCGGTCACTTTTCATCAAGATAATTTAGTCGCCCTTCTTTCGGCAGCAGATGCCACCGCAGAGCAATCTTCCACGCACAATACGGTTGAGCCTATCAGGGTGGCCGGGAATTGCTTATTAGAAATTCAGTTGATGGCGCTCAGAAGAGCAGGATGTTCGTTTTTCATAATTGAAGTAGACAATGTGTCGGGTGCGCTTCTTGCAATGGTTGATCGGTTTCGGCGAGAAGGACTGTCTCTTGAGTTTGCACGAAATATAAATGATCTTCGGGAATTGGTTCGGCCTGGGATGCGATTAATTATTCAGGCAGAGGATCATTTTTATTCTGATGAACTCATCGCCGATCTCATGGCTCATAAAACAGCATTTCTTGCGGCAATTGACAGCCGCGAAGAAAATGCGGACTTTGAACGAATTGATCTCAATACCCGTTGGGCCGGCTTTGCTGCGATGAATGCAGAAGTCATTTTCAAAATGAAAGAGTTGCCCGATGATTGGAATTTAGTTTCTTCATTGCTTCGCCAGGCAGTCCAAGAGAAGTTGGAATTCCTGATGGTTCCGCAGGTTCACCTGCAAAATAGGGCCATCGCTAAAATAAACAGCAAAGCCAAGGCACACGAGCTAAATAACCTGATTCTCAATTTTCGATCAAAGGTATCAAGCGGATGGGTGGAACGGACCTTTTATGCACCCTTTGCCAAATTGTTGGCACTTAGAATCTGGTCAAACGACAATTTTTTGTCGCTTTCTAGTTTCTCGGGTATCATACTTTCATTAGTGTGCCTCGCATTGGCATTTTTCGACTTACCGATCTTGGCACTTTTCGGGGCACTTGGTTGCCTATTTTGTAATTATCTTGATTTTGTTGTTCAAGGGAACGATTTTGATCTGAAAAATCGAACTTGGCCTGATCGTATATTCTGGCTAATATTGTGTACGTCTGGTTTAGTGGTCTCTTATTCGCTCAGCTACTATAGTTCAGACACGATTTCGTTTATGGCAGTAGTCATTGGGTTGGCCATTCTGGCACGAAGTCTGACTTTGCCTCATTGGGTCAAAGCGTTACTTCTTTCGCCTTCGCTTATCGTTATTTGTTTGATTTTGGCAGCTTTGATGTCTGTATTTTCAATCGGGATAAAAGCCGTAGTTTTGGCGCAGCTTTTACTCCTTATCGCAGGACGGCATCTATCTGAAAGAAAACATGTAAAGAATGATTAGACTTAAAACGACGTTAACCTTTAACGGTTACCATTGTCGCTGAAATCAGCTTGGAAATTCCGTTGGATCACGGTTTTAACGAAAATTTTGGGTTATCTAAACTCGCAGCAAGCCATGCTCGCGATATCCATGCCATGTGCACAGATGTAGCGGCAATTATTTTTCCAAAAGCGCTAAATCCTCCAACTGATGCAATCATTAGCAAGGTGTCGACTAAGCTGATCCAGCTGGTATCGGATCTGGAAAAAAAGTTAATTCCAAATGCTCACTCGCGCATGTCAATCACATGGGAAATATTGGCGTCCTCAGGGTTTTTGCGAGAGCCAGACTTAATCGACTTTACATTGGCGCGGGTCGCAGAAGACCGTCTCGAGTCGTGTTTGGAATTTCCAATCGCGACTTTTGCCACGAAATTACTGGATAATTCCGAGAGTCACATCGCAGATTCAGCGCAGACTTTGTTAGCAGCGGAAAGCTTGCATCGTTTCGGATCGGGCAATAGTTTCCTTGGGTTACCCCCTGAATTATTACACAAGTTATGCTGGAGAGTTGTTGCAGCGCTGGAAATTGTTAATGGCGGCAGGAACCCAGAAATCATCGCTTCAACAAAGTTTCTCATATCGCAATATTCGGAAGCGGATCGAGCGCTGGATGCTGCAAGAAAAATTGTGCATTTCACCCGTGGTGTTGAACTTGAAGAATTTCTTCACCCAGAAGTTGCGGGTCTTCGCTTGCATGTGGCTGCTTTGTCCGCCCATTTGGAGCTGGATTATGACCATGTCTTACATTTATTAAATGCACAATCCTCTGCTCCTTACGCGTTAATGCTTGCCGCGTGCGCTGTTGATAAAGACCATGCCATTCGCAATATGCTCTTATTTAGTGGCAATCGTACTTCGGCGCATGATTTTGGAATTTTTGAGGCTAGCTACGCGGAAGTTACGCGCGAATCTGCTTTGGAAGAAATTAGTTACTGGGCGTCAGAAAGGTCGCAATATCTCGCGTCCGGGAAGACGATATGAGTGGACCGAATTTAACCCAGCCTATTTCAGGTGAAATTGACAATGATGGAAAGTTGCTGCGAGCTGACGAAGCTTTTTTGCGATTGAATCAAAGGGCCGGCGGAGTAGAGGGTGGCGCGATCGCCGTGCCCGCCATCGCCAAATTGGCGAAGCTATCCTTGAATTTGCAAATGAAGCTTTCTCGCGCCGTGCGTGTTGCAGACAATGAAGACCATTTGGAACTTTGGATTGAAGTCCATCCCACACTGCAATTCGCGAAGGTTTCGATTTTAAGTTGGCGCGCATTGCCAGTTTTAAACAAAAGAAATTTGATACTCACATCGATGCCCGACAGCATCGAAAACCAGATGGTATTTGACCGCCATGGGCGCTTGATAAGCGCCAAAGGAATTGCTGCACATGGTTTGGTGCCCTCCGACTTTGGTAAAAATGGTGTGGAAGTGCTGACCAATATCTTTGAGAACGGAGTTCCATTAGCAAACCTTATATCCGCCCTGTCCACTGGAGTTAGCATCAAGACAATGCAAATAAAGCGGCAGTCAGACGGGAGAGCGTTCGATGTTAGCGGCGATATCATCGATGACGAGCGGCAGGCTGTTTTTGGATTTCGACTTCGATTCGATCCACTTTACGAAAAACCGTTGTCGATCGTTGAGGCGAACTACGGCGATGTTGCGGGCAATCTTTTTGGTAAGAATTTGGCACCGGTACTGAGGCAACCTTTGGGACGAATTATTGCCAATGCTGAAACTATTGGCGGAGAATTGCAGGGACCAATACGAGAAAATTATGCACTTTACGCCAGGGATATAGCCAATGCAGCGCGGCATTTATCTGCTTTGGTTGATGATCTCGGTGATTTGGAAGCTGTCGAAAGAATCGACTTTCAAACGGCCCGCGACACGATTGAATTGGGCGATGTTGCGCGGCGAGTTGCGGGATTGCTCGCGCTAAAAGCTGCGGATCATCGTATTAAAATCAATACACCTGCCGATGATACTAATGTAGTTGCAATCGCCGAGTTCCGGCGGACGTTACAAATTATGTTAAATTTGGTTAACAACGCTATACGGTATTCGTCGGACGGGACAGCTATAACTATCGAAACCGAGACGGCTGATAAATATGCGATAGTGACAGTTAGTGATCAGGGAAAAGGTATATTCGGCGCTGACCGTGAAAAAGTTTTTCAAAAATTTGAAAGACTTGGAAGATCTGGAGACGGTGGTAGTGGTCTTGGTCTTTATATTTCCCGTCGATTGGCGTGCGCGATGGGCGGCGATCTTTTTGTTACAGATTCAGAAGGCGGTGGAGCTAAATTCGTCCTCCGCCTTCCAAATTCCTGACTGATTAACGATCGTCAAATGACGGGTAAGGGCGCATTTGCGGACCTGTATAGAGTTGGCGCGGACGTCCAATTTTCTGGCCTGGATCAGAAATCATCTCGTTCCATTGCGCGACCCAGCCGACGGTCCGCGAAAGGGCGAACAATACTGTAAACATTTCGGTCGGGAAACCGATGGCCGACAAGATTATTCCCGAATAAAAATCGACGTTGGGGAACAATTTTTTCTCGATGAAATAGGGATCATTCAGAGCCATTTCTTCAAGCTGAAGCGCCACATCAAAAATTGGATCACTAACTTTCAACTCAGTCAAAACCTCACGAACAGTTTTCTGCATTACCGTCGCACGAGGATCGTAATTTTTATAGACGCGATGCCCGAAGCCCATCAAGCGGAAAGGGTCGTTCTTGTCCTTTGCGCGTTCGATGTAATGCGGAATTCTGTCGGGTGTGCCTATTTCGCGAAGCATGTTAAGGGCAGCCTCATTGGCCCCGCCATGTGCTGGTCCCCAGAGACAAGCGATGCCGGCGGCAATGCATGCGAAAGGATTTGCGCCAGAAGAACCAGCCAAACGCACGGTGGAGGTCGAAGCGTTCTGTTCATGATCTGCATGCAAAATGAATATGCGATCCAAAGCCCGTTCAATGACCGGATTTACAACATAAGGTTCTGCAGGGACCCCGAATGTCATGCGAAGGAAATTGCCAGTGTAAGACAAGCTATTGTCTGGATAAAGAAATGGCTGACCAATTGAATATTTATAAGCCATCGCTGCGATTGTCGGCATCTTGGCGATCAACCGGTGGCTCGAAATCATGCGATGGGTTGGATCGCTGATGTCGGTTGAGTCATGGTAAAATGCCGATAAAGCCCCGACAACACCGCACATGATCGCCATTGGATGGCCGTCACGGCGAAAACCGCGATAGAAAGTGGCAAGTTGTTCATGCAACATCGTATGCCGAGAAATAGTGTGGCTGAAATTGCTAAGCTGCGTTTTGCTAGGCAACTCACCATTCAACAAAAGGTAGGAAACTTCCATGAAGCTGGATTTCTCCGAAAGCTCCTCAATTGAATATCCGCGGTGAAGCAAAATGCCTTTGTCGCCATCGATAAACGTAATGGCAGACTCGCAACTTGCTGTTGAAGTAAAGCCCGGGTCAAAAGTAAAATGGTCAGAAACGCCATATAATTTTCGGATGTCGAGAACGTCAGGTCCCTCATTGCCCTTCATAATAGGCAGTGCGTAGCTGTTATCCCCAATTGTCAGCGTTGCATTGTTTTCAGACATTTTCAAACTCCATTACTTCCCACCCGGTCCGCCCGGTGTCTCTATTTAATACAACTGGTTCAATCTGTTTTTCAAACCAGTTCCCATTTTCGTCAATAGGCGTCAAAAACGCCAGATATATGTGCTTTAGGCTTTTCAAATGCCACTATTCCAATCGCCGAAACGGGCTTTGTTATTTGTTGGCAATGGTGTGAAATTACACGGTCGTCAAGGCAAAGCATTTAGCATCACCGTTGCTATATTTGTTATCTGTGACATAGATGCTACGCTTCTGACATGATTGGGTTTTTCCGTAATTATTTGAGCGAACGTCGCGGGAATCTCATCCATCCCAATCGTAGAATCGATAGGGTTGAGCGTTGGCTTAATATCGAGCGCGATCGGCTTTCGCTTTGGCTGCCTGTGCTTATCGGCATAGGGATTGGGCTTTGGCAACTCACAGGCACGGACAGAATTACCCCGCTTTTTTTGATATTTTGGTCGGTTTCGGTTGCTGGAATATATTTTGGACTTGCCGGCCGCTTGGGCCATTCGCTTTTTGTCGCCGGCATAGCTCTGTCGGTCGGCTACGGCGCAATCGCGATAAAGTCGGAACAGGTAGCGGCGCCAGTTTTGGGAAAAATCTGGGTTGGTTCGCTGTATGGACGAATTGCAAAAGTAGAAATACTCGGTGCACGCGACGTTGTCCGGCTTGAGTTGGATACTGGAAGCCTTCAAAATCTGCCGCGGAAAATCCGGATCAACCTTAAGCCCGAGCAATATGAAAAGCAGAATTTCAGGGTCGGAGCCATTGTCCATACGCGCGCCCGTCTCATGCCGCCGGCTGGACCGGCATTGCCCGGCGGATATGACTTTGCACGACGTGCCTGGTTTCAACAAATCGGCGCTACAGGAAGCGCGATAGGCCCGGTTTCGGTTTATAAAAGCTCTGAAAATGGTGTATTTATCGGTGACATTCGAACCACGTTGACCCGACATATTATAAGCCAAATGCCCAATGGCACTGGCGAAATGGGGGCTGCTTTGATTACCGGAGATCAAGGGAATATCGATCCGGTCGACGCCCAGGCCATGCGAGACAGCGGCATGGCGCATTTGTTATCCATCAGCGGCTTGCATGTCACCGCGGTTGTGGGTTTCCTGTTTCTTCTGAGTAATAGAACTCTATCGTTAATCCCCTCTGTCGCCCTTCGGCTTACCGTTCCATTATTATCTGCGAGCTTTGCTGCGTTGGGCGCGGTTGCATATACGTTGCTTGCAGGCGCAGAGGTTCCAACGATCAGGTCGTGTATTGCGGCACTTCTTATCCTGCTGGCAATGGCTTTGGGTCGCGATGCGTTGACGCTTCGTCTGGTTGCCTTTGGAGCCTGCGTGATATTGCTGATCTGGCCAGAATCTATGGCGGGGCCAAGTTTCCAACTAAGTTTTGCAGCGGTGACAACTATTTTGCTTTTGCATGAAACGCCGTGGATGATGCAATGGGCAGCAATAAAAGAGGAGAATTTCATCGTCCGTATGGCGCGCGGATTGGTGACTTTGGTCGTCACCGGCATAGCCATAGAACTGGTACTGGCACCAATTGCCTTGTTCCATTTCCATCGCACCGGAATGTATAGCGCGCTTGCGAATGTTATCGCCATTCCTTTGACCACCTTCATTATAATGCCAGCGCAAGCGTTGGCTTTGATTGCGGATATCGCAGGATTAGGAGCGCCATTTTGGTGGGTTGCGGGGCAGGGCGTCGCAGCCATATTGATGATTGCGCGATATTTTAGCGCATTGCCGGGCGCTGTCACGATGTTGCCTGCCATGCCTTTCTGGGCGTTTCTGGCAATTCTAGGGGGCGCGCTGATTACCGGATTGTTGAAAAGCCGTTTGCGTTTCTTCGGGCTTTTACCCCTGGTAGCCGGATTTATCGCGATGGTGTTGGCACCGCGACCTGATATATTGGTTACAGGGGATGGCCAGCATCTGGCGCTTGCCGATGCCAATGGTGATGTATCCTTGTTGCGGTCGCGGGTTGGGGAATTTGCGCGGGATATGCTTTTGGAGAAGGTGGGAACATCGGCCGAGCCTATCGCGATCGAACGATGGCCCGGGGCGCGATGTTCGGACGATATCTGTATCATATCGATTCTCCGTGACAAACGGCGCTGGCTCATTCTTGCTACCCGAACACCTTACCCGATACCGGCGATGGAAATGGCGGCGGCGTGTAAGCGGGTTGATATTGTCATCAGCGACCGATGGCTGCCATCTTCATGTCGACCTAAATGGATCAAGGCCGATAGGAAGATGTTGGCAGAAACCGGCGGATTGGCCTTCTATTTACCGCAACAAAGGCTTGTAACCGTTAATGACAACAACGCCCATTATCCTTGGGTAAAGGCCGCCCGCGCCGCAAAGGCGCTGGCAGACGCCCCTTAATGATAGCGCCGCAACAGTCCCGCAAGCTTGCCCTGCACCTCAACTTCGTGTGCTTCGAAATATTGCGGTTCATATGCCTGATTGGCCGGATCAAGCCGTATCCTTTGGCCATCACGGCGTAGATATTTCAGCGTTGCTTCTTCACCACGAACCAGTGCGACCACAATTTCGCCGTCGCGCGCGGTGTTTGCTTTCTTGATCAGGGCATAGTCGCCATCCAAGATGCCTGCCTCGACCATGGAGTCGCCGGAAACTTCGAGGGCATAATGCTCTCCGCTGCCCAGCAAAGCCATTGGCACCGAAAGCGAGCTCTGCCCCTCAAGCGCCTCAATCGGAACACCGGCGGCAATTTTGCCATGCAACGGAATTTCAAGAACGTCATTGGCGGCCACTGGCAAATTGACCTGCGCTTTGTTCGAAGCGATGGCAGGGGTGAGCTTGGCAATCGTTGCCGATCTGCTACCCCCGCCTTCGGGCATTTTCATCACTTCGAGTGCGCGGGCACGATTGGCAAGCCGCCGGATAAAGCCACGTTCTTCGAGCGCGCCGATCAATCGGTGCACACCTGACTTGCTCTTCAGGTCGAGAGCTTCCTTCATCTCTTCAAAAGAAGGAGAAATACCGCTGCCTTCCAGGCGCTGGTTAATGAAAAGAAGCAATTCATGTTGTTTCGCGGTGAGCATTATCGTGTTCCCGATGTGTTGAACATGGCAGGAACGATTAGGGAACATATTGGATCAAGTCAAGAACAATAAATACCCGTCTTTCCCAACACTCAATCCAGCAGATGATAGTATTTTGTTGACTCGGCTGAAGCTTGGAGCGGGTTTTGTTGGGGGTTGATAAGCAGGGCATTGGCTTGGGAAAGCGGTGTTATCAGGCCGCTGTCACGTCCATAAATATCTGATATATAACCATTATGTATCTTTGCGCGGAAATATTCCGTGCGCGCGCCGGGCGGTGGCAGTTCGCATTCATCAAGCAAGGTAAAAACTTCTGGAAACGGCGCTTTGCACCCCGCCAGATGTCGCAATAAGGGCAACAGGAACAGAAAAGCGGTAACAAAGGCTGAAGAAGGGTTCCCCGGCAACCCCAGCACAACCGATGTCCCGAGCCGCCCCGCCATCAACGGCTTACCCGGCCGCATGGCGACTTTCCAGAAATCGATCTCGGCACCGACATTACGCAATGCGGGTTGAACCAGATCATGGTCACCCACCGATGCGCCGCCGCTGGTCACTATGATGTCGGAACCGCTGCACGCCCGCAGCATTGCCTCAACATCATCCAGCCTGTCGGCAACAATGCCCCTGTCATCAACGTCACAGGGCAGGGACGCCAGCATCGCCGCCAACATGACGCTGTTGGACGAAGGAATATGGGCATCATCGCACGCGACGCCCGCCGGTCGCAATTCGTCGCCCGTGGCGATTATCGAGATTTTGGGACGTCCGCCGACATTCAGTGCGCCAAATCCGGCCATAACCGCGGCCGCGATGCCCCCTGCGTTCAACCTTTCGCCTGTTGCCAAAAGTGCATCGCCTTTTGAAAAATCGCTGCCCTTGCGCCGGATATGCGCGCCGATGTGGGGTGGCCCGTCGCCAGTGAGGGTGAGTGCGCCGCCATCACGCGTTGCTTCTTCCTGTATCAAAATGCTGTCGGCACCTTTTGGTAGATGCGCGCCGGTGAATATCCGTATCGCTTCGCCCGGACCTACATCGCCGGAAAAGGGCCGCCCCGCCGCGCTTTCGCCAATAACCTTCCAAGGGCCGGGCAGGTCGGCAAAGCGAAATGCATAGCCATCCATCGCCGATAGATCCGCCGCTGGCTGCGTCCGTTGTGCAATGACCGGTTCGGCAAGATAATGGCCGACGCAGGTGGCAACCGGCCTGCTGATCGGGGGTAGTGGATCGGCCAAAGCCAATAAGCGGGCTTGTGCCTCGTCTACATTTAGCATCCGGCCCGGCTCCATTCGCCGGATTTTCCACCCGTCTTCGACACAAGCTGTATCCCCGACATAACCATGCCCTTATCGATCGCCTTGGCCATGTCATATATGGTGAGCAGCGTTACCGAAACGGCGGTCATCGCCTCCATTTCAGCGCCGGTCTGACCTGTCAGCCGGACCAGAGCCGTAACGCGGATGCCGCTTTCTTCAAATACAAAATCGATGGCCACTTTCGACAGCATTAACGGATGGCACAATGGAATGAGCTCGGGCGTTTTCTTCGCCGCCATTATGCCGGCTATGCGCGCGGTGGCCAATACATCGCCCTTTTTGGCGGTGCCTTCGCGTATTGCATCCAGCGCGTCGCGTGACATTGAAATGCGGCCTTCGGCAACGGCCTCGCGAACGGTATCGGCCTTGGCCGACACATCGACCATATGTGCAGCGCCTGTGTCATCCAGATGGGTCAGTTTTGTCATATCTGCTTATTGCATCGGGCGGGGCATGAAGTCGAGGGGGCCTGTCACGCCAATTGCGACGGGGCATAACGTCACACCTGTTCTTTGCCGTTACGGCACGGCGGACCACCAAAGCGTCATTTGACAGCGGCGGTTTGCTGTGGCTAACCGGCAATTAAACACGCAATTAAGAGAGGATTCGACCTATGGCTCTTCCGGCAATTTTTGACAAACTCCGTCTGCCGATTATCGGTTCCCCATTGTTCATCGTTTCGGGTCCCGAATTGGTGATCGCGCAGTGCAAGGCAGGCGTCGTCGGATCATTTCCCGCGCTGAATGCCCGTCCGGCAAGCCAGCTTGACGAATGGCTGCACCAGATTACCGAGGAACTGGCCGCGCATAACCGCGACAATCCCGACCGTCCGGCCGCGCCATATGCCGTCAACCAGATCGTGCACAAATCTAACAATCGCTTGCAAGAAGACATCGCAATGTGCGGCAAATGGCAGGTGCCGGTGACAATTACGTCTTTGGGCGCGCAGGAAGAGTTGAATAAAGCGGTTCATAGCTGGGGCGGGATCGTGTTGCATGATGTCATCAACGACCGTTTCGCGCACAAGGCGATTGAAAAGGGTGCCGATGGCCTGATTCCGGTGGCGGCAGGTGCCGGGGGCCATGCCGGTGTAACTTCGCCCTTTGCGTTGATGCGCGAAATCCGCGAATGGTTTGACGGGCCGGTGGCTTTGTCGGGGTCGATCGCACATGGTGCATCGGTTTTGGCGGCGCAGGCAATGGGGGCTGACCTTGCCTATATCGGCAGCGCCTTTATCGCGACAAAGGAAGCCAATGCGGTTGACGGATATAAGGATAATATCGTCGAGGCGAAGGCCGACGACATTGTCTATTCCGACCTGTTCACCGGCGTCAGCGGCAACTATCTGCGCCAGTCAATCGAGCGCGCCGGAATGGACCCCAAAAACCTGCCCAAAGGCGATATTTCAACCATGAACTTCGGTTCCGGCGGCAATAGCGAAGCCAAGGCATGGAAGGACATATGGGGTTCCGGCCAAGGTATTGGCGCGGTCAAGGCGGTAAAGACCGTGGCCGAATTTGTCGACCAGCTGGAAAGCGAATATCGCGCGGCAAAAGCCAATCTGGACAAGGTGTATCGCGGGTAAGGTTTTGCGTTGAAAACACTGCTTATATGATTACCCCTCACCGTCACCCTAAACTCGTTTCAGGGGTGTAGGGGAACAGTCCCTAAAGGGACAGTCCCCTTGGGGACTGTCCTCTACATCGATCAGGACGCCTTTTCGAACGCGACTGATATATCCAGCGCGACGTCGTCGGAAATTACCGGAACGCCGTAAGATACGCCAAATTCGCTCCGCTTGATCGTCGTCGTGGCGTGGAAGCCAACGGTGGCTTTCTTGTTGAACGGATTATTTCCCGCACCTGAAAACTTCGCGTCCAACACAACCGGCTTTGTCACGCCGTTCAGCGTAAGATCGCCGGTGATCTTTGCCGTCATGCCGCTGGCTTCAACTTTGGTCGAAACAAATTTGGCATCCGCAGGGGTGGGTCCGAAAAAGTCGGCTTTGCCGCCATCTTTGCCCGCCCGCAGCATATGGCCGGTCAAACCAGCGCTGGCGGTCGTCAACTTGCCGACCGGAATAGTGATGTCGACTTTGGCCGCATTCGGGTTTGCAGGATCGATATCCAATGTACCGGTGGCATCGCCAAAAATGCCGAAATAATCGTTGAAGCCGAAATGGCTGACCCGCCATCCGATCAGCGTGTGGCCGGGGTCGGTCTTGTATGTGCCGGCAGATACGCGGCTAACATCGGCGATGCCGGGCATTTGGGGCGCGCTCTGTGCCATCAGGGGAACAGCGGCCAAGAGGGGCAAAGCGAGAAGAAGTTTACGCATGGGGGATGCTCCAAAAAAATAAAAAGGGGAGGCACCATTTTGATGCCTCCCCTTGAATAGTCAAGCTTCGATAGAGTTTAGTTTTTCGCCTGATCGACCAACTTATTCTTTGCGATCCACGGCATCATGGCGCGTAATTGGGCACCGGTCGCCTCAATCGGATGGGCCGCAGCCGCCTTGCGCGCAGCTTTCAGTTCGGGTTGACCGGCGCGGTTGTCGAGCACGAAATTCTTGACGAAGCGGCCAGACTGGATGTCGGCCAGAACGCGCTTCATTTCGGCCTTGGTCTCATCGGTGATGATACGCGGGCCGGTGGTGATATCGCCATATTCAGCGGTGTTGCTGATCGAATAGCGCATATTGGCGATCCCGCCTTCATAAAGCAGGTCGACGATCAGCTTGGTTTCATGCAGGCATTCGAAATAGGCCATTTCAGGGGCATATCCCGCCTCGGTCAGGGTTTCGAACCCGGCCTGGATCAAATGGGTGATGCCGCCGCATAGCACGGCTTGTTCGCCAAACAGGTCGGTTTCACACTCTTCGCGGAAATTGGTTTCGATAATCCCGCTGCGTCCGCCGCCAACACCGCTGGCATAGGCAAGGGCGATATCATGCGCGTTGCCGCTAGCATCTTGCGCGATCGCGATCAGGCAAGGGACGCCGCCGCCCTTTTGATACTCGCTACGCACAGTATGGCCGGGGCCTTTTGGGGCGATCATGATGACATCGACATCAGCGCGTGGTTCGATCAGCCCGAAATGGATGTTCAGACCGTGGGCGAAGGCTAGCGCCGCGCCGGGCTTCATATTGGCGTGCAGATCGTCCACATAAATCGCGGCTTGATGCTCGTCTGGTGCAAGGATCATCAAAATGTCCGCCCATGCCGCCGCGTCGGCGTTGGCCAATACCTTGAAACCGGCGGCTTCGGCCTTCTTTGCGGTGGCCGAACCGGCGCGCAGGGCGATGGCAACGTCCGCGACGCCGCTGTCGCGCAGATTCTGTGCATGGGCATGACCCTGACTGCCATAGCCGACAATCGCGATCTTCTTGTCCTTGATGAGGCCGAGGTCACAATCGGCGTCGTAATAAACCTTCATGATATTAGCTTTCCCTTATATTTAACTCGCTTCGCTGCCCCGCATCAGGCCAACAATTCCGGTGCGGCCAACCTCGACCAGGCCGACTTCGCGCATCAATGTGACGAAGGTGTCGATCTTGGCCGGTCCGCCGGTGATTTCAAAAATAAAACTGCTGACCGTCGCGTCAATGACGCGGGCGCGGTAAATGTCGGCCAGTCGCATGGCTTCCACCCGCTGGTCGCCCGATCCATTTACTTTCACCAGCGCCAGTTCGCGTTCGACATGGGGGCCGGCCTCGGTCAGGTCGGTAACCTTGTGCACGGGTACCAGACGCTCACATTGCGCGATAATCTGGTCGATGACGGGCGGCGGCCCTTTGGTGACGATGGTTATCCGGCTTGTCGTATGGTCTTCGCTAATGTCGGCCACGGTCAAACTGTCGATATTATATCCGCGCGATGTGAACATCCCTGCGATCCGGGCCAATGTTCCGGCTTCGTTATCGACGGTCAGCGTAAGGACGTGCCGTTCGGAGATTTCTTCCTTGATATGCATTATACCAGCGCCTTCGCTTCGTCGTCCATCGTGCCCGAAACTTCATCGGAATTCAGGATCATTTCGGTATGCGCTGCGCCCGACGGGATCATCGGGAAGCAATTCGCTGTTTTCGACACGCGGCAATCGAACATCACAGGGCCATCATAAGCAAGCATTTCGGCGATGGCGGCGTCCAGTTCTTCCGGCTTTTCACAGCGTATGCCTTTCCAGCCATAAGCTTCGGCAAGCGCGACAAAGTCGGGCAGGCTGTCCGAATAGCTTTCGGAATAGCGGCTTTCATAGGTCAGTTCCTGCCATTGGCGGACCATGCCCATCCATTCATTGTTGAGGATGAAGACCTTGACCGGCAGGCGATATTGGGTGGCGGTGCCCATTTCCTGGATATTCATCTGGATCGATGCTTCACCGGCAATGTCGATGACGAGCGCATCGGGATGGCCCATTTGCGCGCCGATGGCGGCGGGCAGGCCATAGCCCATCGTGCCAAGGCCACCGCTGGTCAGCCATTTATTGGGGGCATCAAAGTGGAAATGCTGCGCCGCCCACATCTGGTGCTGGCCAACCTCGGTCGTGATGATCGGGGCTTTGTCCTTCGTTGCGGCATACAGCCGTTCGATGGCGAACTGCGGCATGATTTCGGCTGTGCTGGCGGGGTAGTTCAGGCATTCGACCGCGCGCCAGCCCTTTATCCGCGTCCACCATTCGGTCAGCGGCTGCGGCTTGTACTTGCGGGCTTTCCAGACATCGATCATTTGCTGGATAGCGGTGCCGACATCGGCGATAATCGGCATATCTACGCGGATTGTCTTGTTGATGGAGCTCCGGTCGATATCGATATGGACTTTGAAGCTGTCCGGCGAAAAAGCATCCAGGCGACCGGTGACCCGATCATCAAAACGCGCGCCAAGGCAGAACATGACGTCGCACTGGTTCATCGCCATATTGGCTTCATAGGTGCCATGCATTCCCAGCATCCCCAGCCATGCGTCGCCAGAGGCAGGATATGCGCCCAGACCCATCAACGTGGAGGTAACGGGTGCACCGCACAATTCGGCCAGTTCACGTAAAGCGGCGCTGGCTTGCGGGCCGGAATTGATAATGCCGCCGCCGGTATAGAAAATCGGGGCCTTGGCATTGGCGAGCAAATCCACCGCCTTGTTGATCGCCACATAGTCCGCTTCACCCGCCGCATGGAAACGATTGGGCGCATTGTTTTTGATGTCAGTCCGCGCGGTGGCGACCTGCACATTTTTGGGAATGTCGATGACAACCGGACCAGGGCGGCCCTTGGTTGCAATGGTAAACGCCTCCCGGACTGTGGCGGCAAGGTCCGCCGGGTCTTTCACCAGATAATTGTGCTTCGAACAATGGCGCGTGATGCCGACCGTATCGGCCTCCTGAAAGGCATCAGTGCCGATCAGGGTGGTGGAAACCTGACCCGTCAGCACGATCATCGGTATGGAATCCATAAACGCGTCGGCGATGCCTGTTACCGCATTGGTCGCGCCAGGGCCGGAGGTTACCAAGACAACGCCGGGTTTGCCGGTGGAACGGGCATAGCCTTCGGCCGCGTGGGCGGCGCCTGCCTCATGCCGGACAAGAACATGCTTGATCTTTTTCTGTTGAAACAGGGCATCATAGATCGGCAAAACCGCCCCGCCCGGATATCCGAACACGGTATCCACCCCTTGTTCAATGAGGCAGTCGATCAATATTTCCGCACCGGATTTTTCGGGCACTTTGTTGTCCTGTTCGATTATGTTTGCATTGCAACTTAGCTTGGGTTTTTGCCATGCTGCGCTGCAATAGATTTAGCAAGAGGGGTGCCACTAGTTATTAGAATATACTGTGTCAACCATTATTATTGTAATATTGTTTCAATTTTATCTCTGTTCTCGATACATATAATGTCTTCAAACCTTACCCAACCCGCCGGTGACTGGTTTCTAAACCATGTATATTGCCGTTTGGCATATTGCCGCGTCGCTATTTTGCCCAATGCAATAGCGTCTTCACGGGTTAAACCGCCCGAAAGATAGGCCGATATTTCGCGGACACCGATGGCCCGCATAACAGGCGCATCCCCCGGAATCTGCCGCGCCAGCAAAGCCGAAACCTCCGGTATCGCGCCGGAATTCATCATGGCATCAAAGCGCTGGTCACACCTTTCATACAACCAGTCACGCGGTGGCAACAATAGGACGGGACGCAAGTCTACGGCCTCGCTTATGCCCCCGACTTTGTCCCGCCGCCAATCGGCGATGCTGCGACCCGTTGCCCTTACAACCTCCAGCGCGCGGGCGATCCTGCTGCTGTCGGTTGGTGATAGCATTGCGGCCATTTCCGGATCTTGCTCCTGCAATTGGGCATAAGCGTCGGCCACATCGAGTCCGCGGATCGCTGCACGCAACACCGGATCGATTTCCGGAATCGGCGCAATGCCGTCCAGCAAGGTTCGCAAATAAAGTCCAGTGCCCCCGACCAGCACCGGCAAAGCACCCGATTGATGGGCGCGTGCGATTTCCAGCTTGGCATCGGCTGCCCATGCCGCGGCGGAACAAGGCGTGCGCCCATCCCGATAGCCGAATAGACGATGGGGCGCACTGGACAGCTCTTGCGGTGAAGGTTGCGCGCTCAAGACTGGTAAATCGGAATATACTTGCGTGCTATCGGCGTTGATAATCACAATATTACGCGTTTTTGCCAGATGCAGCGCGAGTGCGGTCTTGCCGCTGGCGGTTGGACCCGCGATAAGCGCCAACTTCGGTTTAGTTTCAGGATTCGGTATGACCATCGCCACGTTGATAGCAGCAGATTTGACCGAAAGCGGAGTAATTTCCGAAGTCTGTGACCGTTTGGCGCAAGCAAGATGCACCCCGGCCGAGATCGAATGGATCGACACCGGCAAAGCGTTGGACATTGGCTTTACCGGTGATATTGCAACCGCACGTCTGGCGCTTTCCCCGCTTGAGGCGGATTTTGACATTATTTGTCAATCCAGCCTCCATCGCCGCAAGATGTTGCTCGTATCCGATATGGATAGCACGATGATTACAGTCGAATGTATCGACGAATTGGCTGACTATGCCGGTATAAAGGTCGAAATCGCCGCGATTACCGAACGCGCTATGGCAGGTGAGCTGGATTTTGCAGAGGCGTTGACAGCACGGGTCGCCTTGTTGGCGGGGCTTGATGAAAAAATCATTGCCCGCTGTTTAGAAGAACGGGTGCGCCCGATGCCGGGGGCCAAGACTCTGGTGCAAACCATGGCCAATTGGGGCGCGCACAGCGTGCTGGTGTCGGGCGGATTTACCAGTTTTACCGATGTGGTCGCACAAATTTTGGGCTTTGCTGAAGTTCATGCCAATGTTCTGGAAATCATGGACGGCAGGCTCACCGGCGCTTTAGTCGGTTCAATCGTCGATGCGGCGACCAAGCGCGCGGTTTTGGAATCCGCTGCGGCCAGACAGGGCATTTCGATGGATATGGCGGTTGCGGTGGGCGACGGTGCGAATGACCTGCCGATGATCGCTTCTGCTGTTGCAGGCGGAGGGATCGGGGCCGGATTTCACCCGCGACTGGTATTGGCAACGGCTTCCAACTTCGCGATCCGGCACAATGACCTGACCGCATTGCTCTATGCCCAAGGTGTCGGGCGGGGCAATTGGGCGGATTGTTAGATTAGACCGAGTTCGGGACCCTAAACGGTTTGAACGGGTTAGTGTTTCTGATAATAATAGCAAAATGGCCGACAGGTCCATTTCCGAAGACAGGAAAACAGCATGCGTCAATTTCTAACGATATGTATCCTTCCCCTTGTAGCGGGATGTTCGACAATGGCTTCAACCCAAAACAATGCGGTAATCGAAACCATATCGGCGGATTTAATGGGCGCTGATGGGGTATCGGTTGGCGTTGCTACGCTTACAAAACGCAACGATGGAATATTCCTCAATGTGAAGGCACAGGCATCGACGGCAGGAACATTCGGAATGCACCTGCACAGCGTGGGCAAATGTGAAGGACCGGATTTTGCGAGTGCCGGTGGGCATTGGAACCCTGAAGTAAAACAACATGGACGCGACAACCCGATGGGCGCGCATGGCGGCGATCTTCCCAATGCAGTTGCCGGTGTGGATAAAAAGGTAATATTGGAATTTCGGATGCCCGAAATCCTGTTAAAAGGCGATGGCGGTTTGCTCGATGCAGACGGCGCCGCGCTGATAATCCATGAAAAGCCGGATGATTATAAAACCGACCCAACAGGAAACAGCGGCAAACGCATGATATGCGGCGTGTTTAAGGGATAATGTTTTGGGTGCGAAGTTTCCGCATCTATTTTTAATCGATCAGAAATTTCGCGCAAAAGAACCACCTTGGGAAGGCGCTGTTGTGAAGATTTTTCGTCAAAAGAAAAAAGATGAATAAGGAAAAAGGGAACAGCAACGAAAGTCAAGAATTGAGCTTCTTCTTCCTTTTTCGCTTATTCCTTCTGACGAAAAAATTGGCGCCGCCGGTTAGGGACTGTCCCTAACGTGGGTTAAACAAAAAGCTTACGCCTTGTCCGCGAACAACAACGTCCCCGGCGCGACCTGTTGGAGTATGTGCCCGATGTCGCTTTGGGCGAAGGCGAAGCAGCCTTGGCTTCTGCCGATTTTCCCTTGTTCCTGAATAAGCGACTTGTTCACGTACCAGGCCGGATGAATGACAATCGCCCGAGCTTCTGCCTGGTCATTTTGCGGTTCAAGCCCCAGCAGTCGGCGGGATTCGCCATATTGGCCGAAATAGGTATCGCCGACCATATAGGCACCCGCTGAGGTTGCTTCCGATCCGTGGGTGTTGGAAAAGCTTTGAACCCATCCGCTATGCGAAGGGTCAGACCCTTTGCCGTGGGCGACTAGGAACGACGTGGCCTTCCCGCTTTTAAGATCTACAATATAAAAACGCGGCTCACGCGATGGCTTTGAAAAATCCGCAATCGCCAACCGATCGGTAACACGGATGCGGGACCGGTGTGTTTCCAAAGCGGACTTGGCCCGTGCGAGTAAGTGAGGCGAGGGACCATCACCTTGCGGGTTTCCTGTGCCGGAACGGAAAATGATCTCGCTCGCGAAACCGGGCACGGCAAAGGTCGCTGCACCGATGATGGCCGAATGGAAAAACTGTCTACGCCCGAGATTTGTCATTTCAGTAGAGATAGTGACTGGCAAGCGTTGCCGAAAGCCTTAAATCTGGCATTTGGCCGCAAATTGCGGACGGTTAGGCGTGATTATTTTGCCGCCATGCGAAAATCCGGTCGAAAGCGTCTCCAGATATTGCTACAATGGCATTATAAAGCGGGTCGCGAAACGCGTATCAATCTTCATTCGGGGCATTTCCATGCATTTCCTTGCGATCGTTCGCAATTTTTCAGCCAGCCTGACGCTGGTAATCGCTGCGCCATTGTTGGCACAGGCAGTAGGCGCCGGTAATGCGGTGCAACAACCGTCGTCGCCCCCTTTAGCGCCGCCATTGCAGCAGGAGGTGAATCCGCAGGTCACGCCGCCGCCTGTGGCTACGCCCCAACCGGTTGAAACCCCGCCTGTCGTAAAGCCCGTTCCAAAACCGGTTCGCAAGAAAGGACCTGTCGACGCGCTTAAACCGGGCCAATTTGTCTGGGAACCGCGCGACAGTTACGAAGGCCCGATGAAAATTGTGATTGTGCTGGATATCCAGCGGATTTATGTTTTCCAGAATGACCAGCTGTTGGGTTTCAGCACGATTTCATCCGGTAAAAAGGGTAAAGAGACGCCGACCGGCTATTTCAATATCCTGCAAAAGAATGTTGATCATAAATCAAATCTCTACAGCAATGCGCCGATGCCTTATATGCAGCGGCTGACTTGGGACGGAATAGCCATGCACGGTGGCCATTTGCCTGGTTATCCGGCGTCGCACGGCTGCATACGCTTGCCGCATCCCTTTGCCAAAGCACTGTTCGGTGCGACGCAGATGAAGCAGGAAGTGGTCGTGTTGCAAAACATTTTGACTCCCGTGAAACGGCCTGAACCGAAGGTCGAGCCTGTGGTTGCGCCTGTGGTTGAGCCGGCGGTCCCTGTCAATCAGCCCGGAACTATTCCGCCAGCGGTGGCACCAGTTACCTGATCGGCAAAATCCCAATTGACGTTTACGCTAACGTAAAGTAGTGACGTTAGTGCAACGAAGAGGGATAACGTCGCTATGGATCATATGTCACAAAATGAAAGGCATGCCGATGCCACAATCGACACGCCCGATGTATTCAATCGCGATTCCTTTACAATATCGGATTTGTCGACCGAGTTCGACGTAACCGCCCGCGCATTGCGCTTTTACGAAGATCAGGGGCTGATTTCGCCGGAACGGCTTGGTCTGGCGCGGATCTATTCGAAGCGGGACCGGGCGAGGTTGGCGTGGATATTGAGGGCGAAGCGCGTCGGGTTCAGCCTTGCGGAAATTCGCGAGATGATCGACCTGTATGACTTGAATGATGGCCGCAATATCCAGCGCCGGGTAACTATCGAAAAATGCCGGGATCGTATCAATTTATTAAAGGCGCAGCGTGATGATATCGAAAGCGCGATCAACGAATTGACCGACTTTGTCGCTATGGTCGAACGGGTTGAAGAATCCGAAAAATCGACCGCGGCCTGAAACCTTTTATCTTTACCTGTCGAAGGACATATCATGCCACATTATCAAGCTCCTGTTCGTGACACCCAATTTGTAATCAATGAAGTTTTGGGTATCGAACGTTTTGCGAACCTTCCCGGTTTTGAAAATGCCAGCGCCGACATGATCGAGGCGATTTTGGGTGAGGGCGCGAAATTCGTCGAGGGCGTGTTGTTCCAGCTTAATCAGGTGGGTGATTTGCAAGGGTGCACCCGGCATGAAGATGGCAGCGTCACGACACCTGAAGGTTTTAAGGAAGCCTATAAGCAATATTGCGATGCCGGTTGGGGCACCTTGTCCGCACCGTCAGAATTTGGCGGTCAGGCTATGCCGCACATCGTTTCGATGGCATTCGAAGAATATATGGCCAGTTCAAACATGGCATTTGCCATGTACCCCGGCCTGACCCACGGCGCCGTTTCCGCGATCTTGGTGAAGGGCAGTGAAGAACAAAAGGCCAAATATGCCCCGAACATGATTTCGGGCAAATGGGGTGGAACCATGAACCTGACGGAGCCGCATTGTGGAACCGATCTGGGCCTTATCCGCACCAAAGCGGTTCCCAATGGGGACGGGTCGCATAGCATTACCGGCATGAAAATCTTCATTTCATCCGGCGAGCATGATTTGACCGAGAATATCATTCATCTGGTTCTGGCAAAGACGCCCGATGCGCCAGACAATGTGAAGGGCATTTCGCTATTCATCGTTCCCAAATTTCTGGTCAATGATGACGGGTCGCTGGGCGCACGCAACGCGCTTTCCTGTGGTTCGATCGAACATAAAATGGGCATTCACGGCAATTCGACCTGTGTAATGAACTATGATGGTGCGACCGGTTATCTGGTGGGCGAAGAAAATAAGGGCCTCGCGGCCATGTTTATCATGATGAATATCGCGCGTCTTGGCGTGGGACAGCAGGGACTTGGTATTGCCGAAGTGGCCTATCAAAATGCGGTGCATTATGCACAGGACCGGCGTCAGGGACGGGCGCTCACCGGTCCTCAGGATCTTGACCAGAAAGCCGATACCTTGTTCGTGCACCCCGATGTCCGCCGGATGTTGATGGATGCGAAGGCCTTTACCGAAGCGATGCGCGCTTTGTGTCTGTGGGGCGCGTTGCAGGCCGATCTGCTGCACCAAGCACAGACCGAGGATGAACGGCAAATGGCTGATGACCTGTTGTCACTGCTGACGCCGGTTATCAAAGGATATGGCACCGACAAAGGTTATGAAGTGGCCACCAACGCGCAGCAGGTGTTTGGCGGACACGGCTATATTGGCGAATGGGGTATGGAACAATATGTTCGCGATGCCCGGATCGCGATGATCTATGAAGGTACCAACGGGGTCCAGGCAATGGACCTGGTCGGCCGCAAGCTGGCGCAAAACGGCGGCCGTGCGGTTCAGGCTTTTTTCAAGGTTGTCGACGATGAATGCGCTTCGGCAAAATCTGGCGCGCTTGCCGATTTTGCCGGTCGCCTTGAAAAGGCGAATGGAGAGTTGAAGGCGGCGACCATGTGGTTCATGCAAAATGGAATGGCGAACCCGGACAATGTCGGCGCGGGCGCACATCATTATATGCACATCATGGGGAATGTCGCACTCGGGCTGCAATGGCTGCGTATGGCCGAGGCGGCACAGCGGTCGCTCGATGCAGGGACCGGAAACGCGGCTTTTTATGAAACCAAGCTGGTCACCGCGCGTTATTTTGCCGAGCGATTCTTGCCTGATTGCGGCGCGTTGCGTCGCAAGATTGAGGCGGGGAGCGAGGCGATAATGGCGCTGTCACCGGATATGTTCGCGGTAGCCTGACGGTCAACAGCGCCCCATTTGCGATAGGGAGAGGCGGGTTTTCGAACAGCCTCTTTCCTGGCTCCTACCAGCGCATGGTGCTGGTGCGAGCACTATATTTGGCCGACTATCGGCGTTGACAGGGGGTTGGCTTTTAAGGAGCAACCAATGTCTCAAAAACAAAAATGGGTCGCCAGCGCCGTCGTTTCGGCACTTGCAGCTTTTAGTTTACACAGCGCGGCTGTCGCGCAAATGGCACCTGCGCCCGAAGGGGCGGTGCCGCCTCCGACGATAGATTCGAACGAAGATGGGAAATTGGACGCTTGGGACCGCGATGGAAATGGCGTTCCGGATGCGTGGGACGTGAATGGCGACGGCAAGCCCGATCGGTTTGACGACAATGGGGATGGCAAACCCGACGACCAAATGGAAAAGAAATCCAAAGCTGAATAAGGGCGCCTTCGGGTCGCAAGGGGCGCTTTTCAGGCGGGGCCGGAGCAATCAATATGCTCCGGCCCGTTTGGTTTATTCCACCGGCAGGAAATCCGGCACCGACAGATAGCGTTCGCCAGTGTCATAGTTGAAACCCAAAATCCGGCTTCCCGAAGGCAGATCGGGCAATTTTTGCGCGATGGCGGCCAATGTTGCGCCTGATGAAATGCCAACCAGCATACCTTCTTCGCGCGCTGCACGGCGGGCTGCTTCTTTTGCGCTTTCCGGGTCGACCTGAATGACACCATCGAGCAATGCTGTATGCAAATTGGCGGGAATAAAGCCTGCGCCTATGCCTTGAATGGCATGCGGCCCCGGTTGGCCGCCGCTGATGACGGGGGACAATGTGGGTTCGACCGCAAAAACCTTGATTGAAGGCCATGCCTTTTTCAACACTTCGGCGCAGCCCGTTATATGTCCGCCGGTGCCAACGCCGGTGATCATGGCGTCGATGGGTGCGTCGGCGAAATCGGCCAATATTTCCTGCGCGGTGGTGTGGACGTGCACATCGATATTGGCGGGGTTTTCAAATTGTTGCGGCATCCATGAATTGGGTGTTCCCGCAACCAGCTCCATCGCGCGTTCGATTGCGCCCTTCATTCCCTTTTCCCGGGGAGTAAGATCAAATGTCGCACCATAAGCTAGCATCAGGCGGCGGCGTTCGAGCGACATGGATTCCGGCATGACAAGGATCAGTCGATATCCCTTGACCGCAGCAACCATCGCCAGCCCGACGCCGGTATTCCCCGATGTCGGCTCGATAATCGTGCCGCCGGGCTTCAGGCTGCCATCCTTTTCCGCCGCTTCGATCATCGCAAGGCCGATCCGGTCCTTGATCGATCCGCCCGGGTTCGATCGTTCCGATTTCACCCACACTTCGGCATCCGGAAACATCCGTCCAAGTCGGATGTGCGGGCTGTTACCAATGGTCTCGAGGATGGATTGGGCTTTCATGGACTTTTTCCTCTGTATTGCGGTTCGAATGTGCGGGCATTTTTCAGTTCAGGGAACAGCCATGCCCATAGGCCTGTTACCATTATGGCACCGACGCCGCCAAAAACAACCGCGACGACAGGGCCAAGCAATGCCGCCACCACCCCTGATTGCAGCTCTCCCAATTCATTGGAGGCCGAAATAGCTAGGCCGGACACCGAACTGACCCGCCCGCGCATATCGTCGGGCGTATTCAATTGAACGAGCGAGGAGCGCACATAGACCGATAGCATATCCGAAGCGCCGAGTATGACCAGCATAACCAATGCCACCGCCATGCCCGCGCCCATGTTCAGCCAGCCTATCCGGCCATCGTCAAAGACCCGCGTCCCGATTTCATGACTGAACCCAAAGCCGATGGTCGCTAGCCCGAATATGACAACCGACCACAGCATCTTACTACCAACATTATGACGCAAGGGTCGCAGGGTCAGGAGCAAAGCGACCAGCGAAGCCCCGACCGCCGGAGCGGCGCGCAATTGCCCAAGACCATCCGGCCCAACCTGCAAAATATCACGGGCATAAACCGGTAACAGAGCGGTTGCCCCGGCCAGAAGAACGGCGAACAAATCCAGCGTGATTGCGCCCAACAAAAACCGCTCGGTCAGAGTATATTTGATACCATCGATCATTTGTCTGACCGGATGCACCTTTCGGTGCATCGGCGGCGGAAAAACTGGTTTGACGAAGCTAAGGCTGATGGTTGCGAGGAGTAATAGGCCAGCTGACACCCAATAAGGTGACGCCGGACTGGCCGCAAACAACAACCCGCCGCCCGCCGGACCGAACACCGACCCGACTTGCCAGGCGATGGAACTTAACGCGATGGCGCGGGGCAGGGACGCAGTTGGAACGATATTGGGCGCAATCGCCGACATCGCCGGCCCGACAAATACCCGCGCCACGCCGTGCAACGCGGCAAAACCAAAGAGTAACGGCAAGGTCAACATGTCGTGCAAGGTGAACCAACCCAGCGCCAATGCGACCAGCATATCAATGCAATTTGCTACCCTTGCCACTGTCCGGCGTTCCCAACGGTCGGCGGCCCAGCCTGCAACCGGGGTCAGCAACGCCAACGGGATGAACTGGGATAATCCCAATAGTCCCAGTTGGAACGACGCTTCGCGGATCGACATTCCATAATCACTGCGCGCGATGTCATAAGCCTGATATCCTATGACCACGACCATGCCCATTGTCGCCAAGACAGCCATGAACCGGCTGAACCAAAAGTAGCGGTAATCGGGGATGGAAAGGGGATGGACTTCGGCTGCCGTCATCCTTTGACCTACTATGGACGAATGTGGGGATGTGCAATCGACTTGATTGTCTATCTTCAGGGTAATGATTACATCGCTAACGGAAATCCGGTGCTGTAATCAGGACACAAAAACCGACGTGTCCTGTGCCTTCGCTTCCAACTCCGGCGTCAGATCATATATGATCGCATGAACTTGTACTGTGCCCGTTATTCTGGAAATGCGGACGTCCTTCGGTACAAATAACTCCGGATTTTCAGGGTCACGAAATGTCCTGACAACGGGTTGCGAAAAATCTTCAGGATTCTCGCCAATGACGATGGCATACTTACCATCGGTTAACTGGACCACGGTTCCAATTGGCGAAATGCCAAGGCTTTCAATAAAGCTACGGAGCAGAGATTGGTCAAAATGACCTTTCAAGCTTAACATTTTAGATAAAGCAACCGCGCCAGACAGCGGTGCATTGTAACTGCGCTGTGACGTGATCGCGTCATAAACGTCGCAAATCGCGGCCATCCGTGCTGCCAGGCTTAAATCCTCCCCTTTTATTCTATTGGGGTAGCCTGTGCCGTCCATTTTTTCGTGATGGTGCAAACATACATCCAACGCGGTTTCGGTCCCGCATTTTGCCGAGGATAATATCGCATGGCCTTTTTCCGGATGGCTGCGGACAATGCGCCATTCTTCTTCATCCAACTTGGCCGGTTTGTTCAATATCAAATCAGGGATCGTCATTTTCCCAAGATCGTGGAGCATTCCGGCCATGCCCAGATCTTGCACGACTACCTCATCCAGCCCCAACTTGCGTCCCAGATTTATCATCAAGGCACATACCGAAACCGAATGCAGGAACGTGTATTCATCCTTAGTTTTCAGCCGTGCGATATTCAGGATGATTGATGGATCTTTGGTAACGCTATCCGAAATCTGCGCGACCAGATTTGTTATCTTGCGCGTCGAAATAGCTTTTCCCATTCGCGCATTGCCGAAAAGGGTCATTAACTCGGTCTTTGACCGGTACAACATTTTTGAAGCGCGCAGCATTTCCGTTTTCCGCGCCGCACCGACCAAAGGTATCGGTGTGCTATCGGGGCCATTTGGCACCGGCCTTTTTGGCGCAGGCTTGGATTTGGCGGGGTTCGCTTCGAACTGGATCAAATCTGATGTTGCAGGAAGGCTGGCGACATCGGGAACCGGATCATGCTTTGGCTGAGGAGCCAGACCTTTGCTATCGTCAATGACAATCACACGGGTTCCCAACGCCAAAAGCGTCGTCAAATCCGCTTTATTATTTATCAGGAACCTCCGCCGCCAAAAAGGATGGTTATACCAGGAAAGGTCAAGTGAATGGACATACATTCCGACCCGAAGTTGCTCGGCAGTAATTTCAATTAGCATGGCGATCCACGTCCGAACGGCCCTCCTGACGAAGTAACCAAGATTCGAGTTCACTATATTTATACGCGTTGAACAGCTTCAGTCCGGCCGCATTGGCGTTGCACCATATGACGACAGCACGGTGGCGGGACAATCCTTCCGCTTCGATCATCACGGTCGTTCCGGTGGGAATGTTAAACAGGTCGATAACCCGTAATCCTGATGCCGAAATATCGATAATCTGGCAAATCTGGTTGCCATCTGCGGTTTCAATCGTTGCAGGGGCAAAGCAACAAAAGCGCGGCGGCCTTGGCTTGATACGCATGATACTGGCCTCGGTTCGTTTCCAGATTTCATTGAGATCAATTGCGTTTTGAAATTCCACACCCGCCTGTGATTGTCGAACCCAGCGGACAACGCCGCGTAGTTTCAGGTTCGAACGAAACTCTATTTCGATGGGCTGTCCAACCTGAAGTTCGATCAGTGACTCGATATTCGCGCCTTTGACGGAAATATTCAGGATACGGCATGGCTGTTGTCTGCCGCCAGCCTCCAGCTTCGCGGTCAGCATCACCGAAACCTGGCGTTCACCCGAACGCCGTTCACTCGCCGGCTGGGCCTCGTCCGATATTGGGGTTGAAACAGCGTTCAACGAAGGGTTCAGTTCCATGAAATGGTCCATTTCTCAGGCGCTTCAACATTCGCCACCGATATTTTATGATTTTACGGCTGTTTGGTGCGGATATTTAGGGTCAGGACCTGCTATTAAATATTCCTTTGCACCGGCGTTGTTCTGTGAGAGCGTGAACGACATGGTATCGCCAGACGCTGAACTCATGGAAGCTAGCCTGATTGCAGGTGCGGAAGCGGGGGTGGAATTGCGATTTGCCCTTTTCGACAAATTTTTCACTGCATGGCCGCAAAGGCCCGCTGATTTTCTGAACCTTGATGCTGCGTCCCGGCGGATGACCGATGAAACTCTGGAAATGATGATGGGATTGGCCAAGGACGAGGAGCAATGGGTGTGGCCACTGGTTGCCGAACTGGCCTTCACGCACCGTAATTATGGGCAATTGCCGTGGGTTGAATATGAAAGCTGGATCGCGTTAACCATCGAAACTGTTGCAGAAGCCGCAGGAGCAAGCTGGAATAGCGAAACCGAAGCGGCATGGGTTCGTCAAGGGGAACGGTTGAAGGCGTTCATCACAGAAGCGCGCACCGGGTGGGATGAAGTCATGCCGGGCCATGTCGCAGGCCGCCTGTCACCCCATTGATACGAAACTGTCCATCACCCGTTTGCGCCCGGCAGTTTCAAAATCGATTTCCAGCTTGTTGCCTTCAATTTCCGCGATGCTGCCATAACCGAATTTTTCGTGGAATACGCGCATCCCGACTGACAGGTCACTGCGCCCCTTATTGCCCAAACTCACAGCGCTCTTTGTATTTTCGGCGATGCGCTGTGGGCGCGGGTTAAAGCCCCCGCTGGTTGCGGCACGTTGCCAACCGGGACCGCGTGCATTGCTGCGACCCTGATTGGCGGCGGCGAGATGGGCGAAGGGGTCGGATTGTTCGGACCAATTGGCACGCCACAGCGAAGCGCCGCCCGTCATGGTCTGTTCGGCCTCGATATGGTCGAGCGGTAATTCTTCGATGAACCGGCTGGGGATGCTCGATGTCCATTGGCCATAGATGCGGCGGTTTGCGGCGTGGATGATGGTGCATTTGCGCCGCGCACGGGTAATCGCAACATAGGCAAGGCGGCGCTCTTCCTCCAAGGAGGCAAGGCCACCTTCGTCCAAGGCACGCTGCGACGGGAATATACCATCTTCCCAACCAACAAGAATAATATTATTATATTCCAATCCCTTGGCGGCGTGTATTGTCATTATGGTGACACTTGCGCCTGTGTCACCCCGGTCATTGTCCATGACCAGACTGACATGCTCCAGAAATTCGCCCAATGTCTCATATTCTTCCATCGCGCGCGCAAGTTCGTTCAGGTTTTCAAGCCGTCCGGATGCCTCCACGCTACGTTCTGCCTGTAGAACGGCGGTATATCCGCTCTCGTCCAGGATCAGGCGGGTCAAGTCCGCTGGAGTCATGCGCGATGCTTCATCCCGCCAACGGGCTATATCGACGACAAGGTCGGCCAGCGATTTGCGCGCCTTGCCGGAAAGCTCGTCCGTACCGACCAGCCGGGCGGCGGCAACGCTGAGGGGTGCTTGGTCGGCGCGGGCGATGATATGGATTTTTTCCACAGCCTTATCCCCAATGCCGCGCTTGGGGACATTGACGATACGTTCAAAGGCAAGGTCATCGGCGGGTTGGTTGACGATCCGCAAATAGGCAATGGCATCGCGGATTTCGGCGCGTTCGTAAAAGCGGAAACCGCCGACAATGCGGTAATTCAGGCCGATCTGTATGAAGCGGTCTTCAAATTCGCGGGTCTGGTGTTGGGCGCGCACGAGTATGGCGATGCTGTCGAGGCTTTCGCTCTTATATTGCAGGCTTTCAATTTCCTCACCCACACGGCGGGCTTCTTCGGGGCCGTCCCACACGCCGATGATCCGGACCTTTTCGCCTTCGTCCAGTTCGGTCCACAAGGTTTTCCCCAGACGCGCGCTGTTGGCGTCGATCAGGCCGCTGGCGGCGGCAAGGATGTGGGGTGTGCTGCGGTAATTTTGTTCGAGCTTGATTATCTTTGCGCCTGGAAAATCCTTTTCAAAGCGCAGAATATTGGCCACTTCTGCCCCGCGCCAGGAATAGATGCTCTGGTCGTCATCGCCAACACAGCAGATATTCTTACGCTTTTGCGCCAGCAGACGCAGCCAGAGATATTGGACGGCGTTAGTGTCTTGATATTCGTCCACCAAAATATATTTGAACTGCGTCTGATATTTTTCGAGGATATCGCGGTGGTTCTTGAGCAGATTCAAGCCGTGCAGTAACAAATCGCCAAAGTCGCACGCATTTAGCGCCAGAAGCCGCGCCTGATAAAGCGCATACATCCGCTGACCCTTGCCGTTGGCGTAGGCTTCATTATCGGCGGCATCGAGGTCTGACGGCGATTTTCCGGCATTTTTCCATTTGTCGAGCAACACGGCGAGGCCACGGGCGGGGAAGCGTTTTTCGTCAAGGTCTTCGGACTGGATCAGCTGTTTCAGCAGGCGGATCTGGTCGTCGGTGTCGATGATGGTGAAATTGCTCTGCAAGCCGATGACTTCGGCATGGCGGCGGAGCAGCTTGGCGCCAATGCTATGGAAAGTTCCTAGCCACGGCATGCCTTCGACCGCTTCGCCCACCATCGCGCCAATCCGTTCACGCATTTCGCGCGCGGCCTTGTTGGTGAAGGTGACGGCCAATATCTCCGATGGCCACGCCAGCCGTGCATAGAGTATCTGTGCCATGCGTGCCGTTAAGGCAGCGGTTTTCCCTGTGCCGGCACCGGCAAGCAGGAGGACCGGCCCTTCCGTCGTCAACACGGCCTCGCGTTGTGGGGGGTTCAGACCGCTCAACCATGGCGGGTTGTTTTGTAAGCTTGTTTCGGGCATCAGCGAACAGTTAGGGAACGGAACGGCTCCGCGCAAGCTTTGCAAACACCCGTCCGTCGATTGCGACAAGTCCCAGCGCAATCAGCGCGGCACCGATCATTTCCTTTGTCGCAAAGGATTCCCCAAGTACAAGGACGCCAAGGATGATTGCGACGACGGGCTGAATAAACGCAACAAGCATGGCATTGGATGCGCCCGCCCGGTCGATCAACCGGAAATAGAGGAAATAGGCAAAAGCCGTTGATGGTATGGCTAGGCCAATCGCACCCACCCACGCATCCCAACGGGCGAAGGGCAGGGTCCAGGGATGGTCGAAAAACAGCATGAACGGCAGGATGAGAATCGCCGCAGTGAACACCTGGCCCGTGGCGACCACAATCGGGGTCATCGTTGATTGCGACAATGTGCGCCCGTAAATTGCCGCAACTGCATAAAGTACAGTCGCAAAAAGGCAGGCGACTTGCGCCAGAACATCGCTCGTCATCCCCTTGAGCGCGCCGGTTCCCACCATCACGATGATGCCGGCCAGCCCGAGCAATACGCCCACGATCCGCGACGGCGTGGCTTTTTCATGCCGCGTGAACAGATGGGCAAGAACGACACCCCATAAAGGTGTCGTCGCATTCAATATGGACCCGAGCCCGGTACTGATATGGGATTGGCCCCAGAAAAAAAGCATGAAAGGAAAGGCAGCGTTCAACGCGCCCAACACAAATAACTGCTGCCAACTCCGGCGGTCAGTTGGCAGTTTCTGCCCCAGATATGCCAGTGCGATCAGCATGGGGGGCACCGCAAGCGCCATCCGCAGAAAGGCAAGGGTGATCGGCGGAAAGCTGCGCAAACCAAGCGCAATCAGGAAGAACGCACCGCCCCATATCAGCGACAGCAGCATGATGATGCCCCAATCGCCACCCGATATTCTGGGGCTGGTCACATTATTTCGTCCTGGCGAAGCAGCGTCAGCCGGGCTTTTCCGACATCGCGCACGGTGTCGATCACAAAGCCTTTGACGTCGATAGTTTCCTTGGTGTCCGTCTCGACGCTAATCCATGCGGATGGCGCAAACCAGCGCAAGCGTGCCAATTTGTCGAGCGCGACCGAACCTGCGCCGCTGGCATAAGGCGGGTCCATCAAGACAAGATCGAAAGGCTTGATGGCCGAACCCAGTGAAAGCACCGAGCCACGGCGTATGTCGGACTGCGCCTTGGCCCCGAGCTTGTCGATATTGGTTTCCAGCGCTTTCAGGGCGCTGGCGTCCTGCTCGACGAATGTGCAATGCGCCGCGCCGCGCGACAAAGCTTCCAGCCCCAAAGCGCCCGATCCGGCAAACAGGTCCAGTACCGCCAAGTCCTCAAACGAACCGAGGCGACTATTTAACATGGAAAACAGTGTTTCACGGGTGCGATCCGCCGTTGGACGCGTTGTATCCCCCTTGGGCGCCACCAAAGGGCGTGACCGCCACTGGCCGGCAATGATCCGCATTATTTCAATGTCTTTCGAAATTCGATCAGATCCACCCTTCGGACCTCTCCGACGGTTCCGGGGGGCATCTCGCCCAGTGTAAACGAGCCATAACGGGTTCGGATCAGGCGGCTGACTTCAAGGCCGAGATGTTCGAGCACGCGGCGTACTTCGCGGTTCTTACCTTCGGTCAGGGTCATTTCCAGCCAGCCATTGCGTCCGGTCCGACGCTCCAGATTGGCGTCGATCTTGCCATATCGAACGCCATCAATGTCGATGCCGTGTATCAGTTCTTCCAACTGGTCCTGTGAAACATCGCCAAAACAGCGCGCACGATAGGTGCGTTCGACGCCGGTCGAGGGCAATTCCATCTGTCGTTTGAATTCGCCGTCATTGGTCAGCAGCAACAAGCCCTCGGTATTCAGATCGAGCCGACCAATAGGCATCAGCCGCGGCAGATCCTTGGGCAGCACATCGTAAATCGTCTTGCGACCGCTAAAGTCGCGTTCAGCAGTCAGGCAGCCTTCGGGCTTGTGAAAGAGGTACAATTGGGTAGGCGCCGGCTGCCCCACAGCCTGGCCGTCCACGGCGACTCCATGCAGCGATTTCAGCAGGGTCGCGGGCGTTTCCACTTTCTCGCCATTCAGGGTAATCCGGCCATCGGCAATCATCCGCTCAATTTCCCGCCGCGAGGCAACACCGGCGCGCGCGAGCAGTTTGGCGATGCGCTCCTCACCGTCGGCACGCTCCAGCGCACCCTTCGATGGGGCAGCATCAGGCCGCGGTTTGCGCACAGTTTTAGTGTCCCAGCGCAGGCGGGGCGGTTTGGCGGCGCGCGCGGGCGCTCTGGTCGGTGGTTTAGCCATGTTTGCGCCTTTGACGCATTGCGACTGAAAAGTCACGTCACTGTTAAAGTCACTGGCCATTCAGGAAAATGGCGTTAGTCATTCGGACAAATACTATCGGAGGGGTCCGGATGTCAGTCGATTTAATGCGTTTCTTGATTTTTGTCGGCATATTGGTCGCAGTCGCAATGGTCGCGATGACGAGCAAAACGTTCCGGCCTTATTTACGCAAAAATCCGGCTATTGCTTTTTTGCTCGGCGTTTCGAGTGGATTTCCGCTGACATTGCTCATCGCCACGATGACTTTCTGGTTGGCACGAATCGGAATTGATACGGCGACTATCGGCTTCATGGTGGCGCTCGGAATCCCTTATACAATCAAGTTCCTTTGGGCGCCACTGGTCGACAAATTACCGTTGCCATTTCTGACGAAAACCTTCGGGCAACGGCGAGGCTGGCTGTTCTTCATTCAGGCGTTGCTGTTTTTCTCGATCTGGCAATTGGGCGCGAGCAACCCTCAGCAGGGCAATATGGGACTGTTCGCCGTCTGGGCTCTAATTACGGCCTTCCTGTCGGCGACGCAGGACATCGTCATCGACGCATATAGGATTGAAATACTCGAAGAGGATGAATTTGCACACGGCACTGCGACCAACCAGTTCGGCTATCGCACAGGTAATCTGATTGCTGGTGCAGGAACGATCTATTTTGCTTCGCAAGAGGGTCTAGGTCTTGGTTGGGCGACAGCCTACGGCCTGACAGCCTTTGCCATTATCCCCGCGATTATCGGCGCTTTGTGGGCAGGGCCTGGCAAGTTTGTCGATCGCTATTCACATGTTGCGGGCAAGACGCCGGGTCAATGGCTGACGGAAGCGGTCGTGAACCCTTTTCGCGAATTTCTGACGCGGCATGGCGCGTTTATCATTTTGGGCTTTGTGCTGGTTTATAAGGTCGGCGACGCGATGGGTCAGGCGATGCTTAGTCCGATGATCGTCGATCTGGGCTTTTCCGATACGGATTATATTACGGCGAACAAGCTATGGGGTTTTGGCGCGTTGATCGTTGGCTCTGCGTTGGGCGCGCCCTTTATCCTCTGGCTCGGCATGGGCCGCGCTTTGCTGATTTCCGGCCTGCTCATGATGTTTTCGAACGGCATGTTCATGCTTCTTGCCGCAACCGGCAACAGTTACTGGATGATGGTCGCGGCGATCTGCACCGAGAATTTGACCAGCGGTATCGGACTTACAGTGTTTGCGACTTACTTGTCGGGCCTGTCGAGCATCGCTTACACCGCAACACAGTTCGCGTTGCTGTCGTCCTTCGCGGGGGTCGGGCGGACTTTCATGGCTGGGCCTGCGGGTATAATCGCGGAAAACGTAGGCTGGTTCTGGTTCTGGGGATTCACCATTGTCGCGGCGATTCCGGGCATGTTCCTGCTCTGGCTTTTGTGGAGCAAAGGCTATGTTGTCCAAGGTATCCGGCAGACCGAGGCGGTTGATGAAACGAAGCTGAGGGAACCGGTGGGGCCAATCAGAATTGCCGGATTCCTGTTGGTTGTCGCTGGCCTGATCGGATTGCTGCTGTCGGGACCGTTGGAGTTTGCCAATAGTCTGACTGCGATTTTTGCGGCGTTATTGGTGGCAGGCGGATTACTGGCGTGGAAGGGGCAGCCGGCGAAGGTAGCCTAGTCCGCTGCTCTAATGTTGTCGTTCCCGCTATCGCTGGAATGACAACCACGGGGTTAGTCGGGAATTTGATTGTTGGCGCGCAAGACTTCGCCGGCAAGGTAAAGCGAGCCGCAGATCAATAGGTCGCCCGGCTGACCTTCAGCTGCAATCCGGGCCAACGCTGTGGACACATTATTCACCGGACTGGCGTTGACGATACCCAGCTCGTCTTGCACCAGTCTGCATAAATCTTCGGGATCATGATGTTCGTGCCCGGGCACCGGTACCGCATGAAGTGATACGATTTTTGCAGCAAAAGGTTTGATAAAACCCATCGCGTCCTTGTTTTTCAACATGCCCAGTATGACGTGAACCTGCGGACCACTTTCTAGGGTTTTTGCGATGGCGTCACCTGCATCGGGATTATGTCCTCCATCAAGCCAGATGTTTGAGTTTTCCGGTAACTGCGCTGTGACCGGACCCGCGGCGAGTAACTGCATACGCGCGGGCCAACGGGTCCATTCCATCGCAGCGGACAAAGCGGCTTCGGGGATATTAAGCGCCGTCTGGTGGCGCAGCATTGCAATGGCGAGTGCGGCGTTGTCGGCCTGATGGGAGCCGGACATGCGGGGCAGGTGAAGGGTAAGCTTCCCATTTTCGTCACGATAATGCAGGCGCCCTTCATAGGCAGCGGCATCCCAAAGAGTTCCGCGGGCCATTAGTTTTGCACCCGTTCGAGCAGCGGTTTCCAAAATAGTATCGCTCATCGACGCGGTATATTTTTGTGTAAGCAGGGGAGATCCGGCTTTAGCGATCCCTGCCTTTTCAAAAGCAATGCGGTCCAAAGGCGCGTTTGGTGTGCCAACTTCGGGAGCAAGCAAAAAGGCTTCGTGATCAATGCCAAGGGATGCGATACCGCACGCCACAGGCTTGACGAGAACATTGGTGGCATCAAGCCGACCGCCCAATCCAACTTCAACGATGCAGGCATCTGCGGGAGTACGGGCAAAGGCGAGGAATGCGACAGCTGTCGTGACTTCAAAGAAACTCGCCTGCAGTCCTTCGGCGTGGTCCAGCACTTCGGTTAGAAGCGAGGCCAGTATTCCATCCTCAATCAGCCGCCCCGCCACCCGAATACGTTCATTGAAACGCACCAGATGCGGGCTGGAATAGACATGGGTTGTCATTCCGGTCGCCTCGATTGCGCTGCGGAGGAAGGCGCAGGTCGAACCCTTGCCGTTCGTTCCTGCAACATGGAACACCGGCGGCAGGTGGTGGTGCGGGTTACCAAGCCGGTCGAGCAAAGCTGCAATCCGTTCCAACCCGAGAACATCGCGCCCGGGGGACAACATGGTCAACCGGTCGAGTTGTGCTTGAACGGCAGAGTCGGTGGAGATTGCGTGATCAGGCATTAGTTTGGTTCAACAGACATTTGTCTTTTCACTTACCTTAGTCATCCACTTGTTCTACTTTGTTACGCCCGCGAAGGCGGGGATCCATGGTCGGAACTACCGGTTTAAGTCGAACCATAAATCGCGCCACTCTGGGTTGTTTTGTTCGATAAGATTTATCTTCCAAGCGCGGTTCCACTTTTTCAACTGCTTTTCTCGCTTTATCGCGTCCCGCACACCAACATATTGTTCATAATATACCAAGCGTGTTGTGCGATTTTCACTAGAAAAGCCTGAATAAAGTTTTTCGCGATGCTCATGCACACGGCGATAAAGGTCGTTGGTGACGCCGATGTAGGTAGTACCATTTTTCTGGCTGGCCATGATGTAGACGAAGTAGGTTGGTTGCAAGTGTAGACCATGGATCCCCGCCTGCGCGGGGATGACAAAAAGGATGTCATGGTCGCGAAGGTCACATATTTGTGATCCGAAACGATTTTATCATCCAATACTCTTTTGTCACTTACAGATTTACGCGATATCGGCCCTCTCACTGTCATCCCCGCGCAGGCGGGGATCCAAGGTCGGGAATTGCGGTTTAAGCTGCCTTTTTCTCGGGCGCGAGATATCCAATCAGCTGCGACAGTACTCCGCGCAGGTCGTGGCGGTGCGTGACCATGTCAATCATGCCATGCTCAAGCAGGTACTCTGCACGCTGGAAACCTTCAGGCAGCTTTTCGCGAATTGTCTGTTCAATCACCCGCTGCCCCGCAAAACCGATGAGAGCCCCTGGTTCTGCAATCTGAACGTCGCCCAGCATCGCATAGGACGCCGTCACACCGCCGGTGGTCGGATCGGTCAGCACGACGATATAGGGCAGGCCTGCCTCATGCAGCATCTGTATCGCCACTGTAGAACGCGGCATTTGCATCAGAGACAATATCCCTTCCTGCATCCGCGCCCCTCCGGCAGCGGTGAAGATGATATAGGGGCATTTGGCGCGGATTGCGGCCCTTACTGCATCGACGAAAGCTTCGCCCACGGCCATGCCCATCGATCCGCCCATGAACGCAAAATCCTGAACGCTGATAACGGCAGTTTGACCGTTAACTTCGCCCTTGGCGCTGATCATGGCGTCTTGCTCTCCGGTGGCGAGACGGGCGGCTTTGATGCGGTCGGTGTATTTTTTGGTATCCTTGAACTTCAACGGATCTTCGCCCACGACCGGCGGCTTCAGCACATCGTAACTGTCATCATCGAACAAGGCGGCAAAGCGTTCGGCGGGTCCGATGCGGCCATGATGGTCGCATTTTGGGCAAACCGATTGGTTTTCCTCAAATTCCTTAAGGAAAATCATCGCGTTGCAGCCCTTGCACTTGTGCCAGAGCGTTTCGGCCGTTTCGCGCTTGGCGATGAAGGGTATGGCGTTGCGGACTCGGGTGACCCAGTTCATTTTCAGGCCTTTCTAGCTGCGACGATTGCGTGTTTCAGGGATGCCACATAATCGCGCAGAGCGCCAGCGGCGTTAATGCCATGCTCCGCCACCAGTTCTACAAGGGCGGACCCGACAACTACGCCATCTGCCACACGGGCGATGTTGGCGGCTTGTTCCGGCGTGCGGACTCCGAAGCCGACGGCGACGGGCAGGTCGGTATAGGCTTTCAAGCGGGTGACCGCCTCGTCAATGCTGGTTTGCACAGCCTGTTGCTGGCCGGTGATGCCGGCGACGCTCACATAATAGAGAAATCCGGATGCACCATCGAGTACCGTGGGTAAGCGTGCTTTGTCGGTTGTCGGCGTGGCAAGGCGGATCAGGTCGATTCCCGCAGAACGCAGCAACGGACCGAGTTCGGCGTCTTCTTCTGGCGGTATGTCCACACAAATCACCCCGTCGACGCCTGCCTTGTTGCATTCGGATGCAAACCATTCCCCGCCCCGGATCGTCATCGGATTGGCATAGCCCATCAGCACCAATGGCGTTTCGGGATGACGGGCGCGGAATGCGGTGGCATGAGCGAAAATGTCGGCGGTAGTGGTGCCAGCGCCAAGGCTGCGTATATTCGCCTCCTGAATGACGGGTCCGTCTGCCATCGGGTCGGTAAAGGGCATCCCCAGCTCAATGACATCCGCCCCGCCCGAGACCAGCGCGTCGAGATTAGCAGCGGTGTCTCCGTCGCCAGCGGTGATGAAGGTGACAAGTGCGGCGTGTGGTTTTGAGAAGGCGGCAGAGAGGCGGGTCAAATCACCGTCCCCAACGCCTCGGCAACGGTGAAGATATCCTTGTCCCCACGGCCACACAGATTCGCCAGGATAATCTGGTCGCGGTCCATTTTCTTGGCCTCGCGTTCCACCGCAGCGATGGCGTGGGCGGGTTCGAGGGCAGGGATGATACCTTCGGTGCGGCACAGCAACTGAAATGCGTTAAGCGCCTCGACATCGGTCACGCTGTCATAGCGGACGCGGCCGATTTCCTTTAGCCAGCTATGCTCCGGTCCTATTCCGGGATAATCCAGCCCTGCCGAAATCGAATGCGCTTCGGCGATCTGGCCGTCTTCGTCCTGCAGCAAATAAGTCTTGTTACCGTGCAAAATGCCGGGGCGTCCGCCAGCCAGACTTGCAGCATGTTCCTTTTCCAGACCATGTCCGGCGGCTTCGACGCCCAGCATTGCCACATCCTTGTCGTCGAGGAAGGGATGGAACAGACCGATGGCGTTCGATCCACCTCCGATGGCGGCGACCAGCAAATCGGGCAGACGCCCAGTCCGGCTGAGCATCTGGGCGCGGGCCTCTTTGCCGATCACGCTTTGAAAATCGCGCACAAGTTCGGGGTAAGGATGCGGACCGGCGGCTGTTCCGATGATGTAGAACGTATCATGCACATTGGCGACCCAGTCGCGCAGGCCCTCGTTCATGGCGTCTTTGAGCGTGCCCGCGCCGCTGGTTACCGGAATAACCTCTGCACCAAGCAAGCGCATGCGAAACACGTTGGGCTGCTGCCGTTCAATGTCTTTCGCGCCCATGTAGATGAAGCAGGGCAGGCCGAAGCGGGCACAGACGGTTGCCGTTGCAACGCCGTGCTGCCCCGCGCCGGTTTCGGCGATGATGCGAGTCTTGCCCATGCGGATCGCGAGCAAAATCTGTCCGATGCAATTGTTGATCTTGTGTGCGCCGGTGTGGTTAAGCTCATCGCGCTTGAACCAGATTTGCGCGCCTTTGCCCTCCGGTGCTGTCTTGCGTACGTCCTCGGTCAGTCGCTCTGCATAGTATAGTGGGGAAGGGCGCCCGACATAATGTTCGAGCAGATCGTCGAATTGCGCCTGAAAAGCCGGATCGGTTTTGGCCAGCCTGTATTCGCGTTCGAGATCCAGCACGAGTGGCATGAGTGTTTCGGCGACGTAACGACCACCGAACTGGCCAAAATGGCCGCGCTCGTCGGGTTGGTTGCGGAAAGAATTTGGGGTGGGGTCAGCTGTTGTCATAATCGTGCACCGCTTTGCAGAACTGGGCAATCTTGTCCATATCCTTGATGCCCGGCGCAGATTCTACGCCGGAAGAAGTATCCACCATTGGTGCGCGCGTCTGGCGGAGCGCTTCGGCTACATTGGAAGATGTCAAGCCACCGGCCAACGCCCAAGGCAGTTCATGGCGGTGATCGGCCAGAAGCGACCAGTCAAACCGCATCCCGGTTCCGCCGGGCAACGCCTGAGCAGGGGCATCGAACAGCAACAGGTCGACTGCGCCGACAAAACGCGCACTTTGCCTCAAGGTTTCAGCATCCTTGATGCCAAGAGCTTTCCATATTTCAACCGACGTCGCGTCTTTTTGTATACGCAGCCATTCGGGTGTTTCATCGCCGTGAAATTGCAGGACATCTGGCTTGACGATTTCCATCGCTTTTGCGGTAAAATCCGGCTCGGCATTGACGAGCAATAGTACAACCTTCACCTGCTCCGGCGTCCGCATCCGTAATGCGGCGGCTTGTTCAAGCGGGACGTAGCGAGGGCTTTTGGCATAGAGATTAAGCCCGATATGGGTCGCCCCCGCCCGCGCTGCGGCATCAACACCCGCCGAGTCATTAAGACCGCAAATTTTGATTTGGGTGAACTTACTCATCGAACGATAAAAAGTTGCATTTCAAATCGATCAAGGTCCTGCCCATTCAAATCTACGGTTTCCTTCTTTAGGTTTTCAAAGCCCATCGCGGAGAATGCTGGTTGGGCCATAAGGCTGGCATGGACAAGAATCTTTGAATGTCTCTGCGATACGGCCAATTCGAAGATCATGGCAAACAGTTTTCTGAATATTCCGGTGCCTTGATAAGCCGGTCGGATAAAAGCAAAATCTAGATACCCATCCTGTGTAAGGCTCATCAGACCCACGATAGTGTCGCATGTTTCGGCCACAGCGACTGATTGTACCGCCAAATGTTGATGCCAATCAGGTCCAGATTTTGGCGCTGAAAGCCAAGCGTGTCTCTGGGCTTCATCATAAAGGCTGGGGCCGTTTCTAACGGCGTCAAAGATAACTTCGCCGAGGACATCATAATCGGCTGAATCGGCCCACCGATAGCTTACGGTCATTCCTTACAGCGTCCCGACGATAGCCCGCGCTGCGTCATCGGGGCTTTCAGCCTTGGTAATCGGACGGCCCACCACCAATATGCTGGCACCATCGTCGCGGGCCTGCCGCGGGGTGACCGTACGTTTCTGGTCACCGCTAAGGCCACCCTCAGCGCGCAGGCCTGGGACGACAAAAAAGCCGTCTTTCCAGAGCTTCTTGACCGCTTTTATTTCATGGCCGGAACACACGATACCGTCCAGCCCGGCCTCTTGCGCCAAAGCGGCGAGGCGGGCGACCTGAACATCGGGGCTATCTGCCACGCCGACGCGGTTCAAGTCATGATCGTCGAGGCTGGTCAATACCGTCACGGCGACAACTTTGGTATGCGCCCCTGCTGCTGCCTTTGCATCCTCCATCATCGCGCGACCGCCGGCCGCGTGGATGGTAACGATTGCTGGTTCAAGTGCGTGGATCGCCTGCATGGCCTTGGCAACCGTATTGGGAATGTCATGCAATTTCAGGTCAAGGAAGATGGGCAACCCCAGTTTTTGCACTTCATGCACACCATGATGACCATTGGCGCAGAAAAATTCGAGGCCCAGTTTAACACCGCCCACATGGTTCTTGATTTTGCGCGTAAGTTCCAGCGCAGTTTCGAGATAGGGTGTGTCAATAGCGACAAAAAGCGGGTTGCTCATATCGCATCTCCTGAAGCGTAGCTAGGGCCGGGCGCGGCGGTTTGCGGGGGCGGAGTGATGGTCCGCTGATTTCCCTCCAGCGTCAAAATGCGCCGCCTCATTCGCCATAAAAGCGTTCGGTGAATGAAATAAAGCGGAAAAAAGCCCAAAAAGAAGGCCGCAATTACCAAAGCCGGCAATTTCGTGTCGAGACGCATACCGCCCCAAAGACTGATCGAAACCGGAACCCAATTGTTCATCGCAAACACGATCAGGCCCACTATCGCGGTTACCCAGATTAGTGTTTTGAGAAATCGCATGGGGGGTAGGCTCCTTTTGCTCTACCTTATGGAATGTTTGTCGGCTTGGGTAGGGGGAATAACCTAACCGAACACCCGATCAAAAATCGTATCAACATATTTGAAATGATAATCGAGATTAAACCGGTCTTCCATCTCGGTAGCGCTCATTTTTGCCGCCACGTCGGGGTCGGCTTTGAGCAGTTCCAAAAGCGACAATGCGCCATCGGATTCCCATACTTTCATCGCGTTGCGCTGGACGATGGCATAGCTGTCTTCGCGGCTTATACCGGCTTGTGTGAGCGCGAGCAGAACGCGCTGCGAATGAACAAGTCCGCCCATCCGGTCTAGATTTTTCTGCATACGCGCTGGATAAACCAGCAGTTTTTCGACAACACCGGTCAATCGACCGAGGGCAAAATCCAGCGTGATGGTCGCATCGGGGCCGATATAGCGTTCCACCGAGGAGTGCGAAATATCCCGCTCATGCCAAAGCGCCACATTCTCCATCGCGGGGGTCACTGCACTGCGAACCATACGGGCAAGGCCGGTCAGATTTTCCGTCAGGATAGGGTTGCGTTTGTGGGGCATGGCCGAGCTGCCTTTTTGCCCTGGTGAAAAATATTCCTCTGCCTCCAGCACTTCGGTGCGTTGCAGATGGCGTATTTCGACGGCGAGCCGTTCAATGGACGAGGCGATGACGCCCAGTATCGCGAAGAACATCGCATGCCGGTCGCGGGGGATGACCTGTGTGGACACCGGTTCAACCGAAAGGCCTAGCTTTGCGGCTACGTGGGCCTCGACCTTCGGATCGATATTGGCAAATGTTCCAACGGCACCCGATATCGCGCAAGTTGCAATCTCGGCCCGTGCGGCAACCAGACGTTCACGTCCCCGTGCAAATTCGGCATAAGCCTGAGCCAGTTTCAGGCCGAAGGTAACCGGTTCGGCGTGGATACCGTGGCTTCGGCCAATGGTCGGTGTGAATTTATGCTCCAGCGCCCGCGTTTTCAGGGCGGCGAGCAGCGCGTCCATATCCGCCAGAAGAAGGTCCGTCGCCTGTGTCAACTGGACGGCAAGGCACGTATCCAGCACATCCGAGGATGTCATACCCTGATGCATGAAGCGCGCTTCGTCGCCTACCTGTTCGGCAACCCATGTCAGGAAAGCTATAACGTCATGTTTGGTAACCGCTTCGATGGCGTCAATTGCCGCCACATCGATGGCCGGGTTTGTCGCCCACCACGCCCACAATGCTTCCGCCGCGGACTTCGGGACTACGCCCAATTCTGCAAGGGCATCCGTGGCATGGGCCTCGATTTCAAACCAGATTCGAAATCGGTTCTCCGGCTCCCAGATTTTGGTCATGGCGGGGCGGGAATAACGAGGGATCATGGGCGCAGCTTTCAGCAGAATATCAGAGTCGGGGCCCCGTTAGCAGAGCAAGCGATTGATAACAAATCTGTGGATTGCTGAATTCGCCACTTTGCGCTGTGCGTAACCGCCGCTATCGGGGCTGCAATGTCTGATATAGTTGATACATTACCCGAAGATCCATTCGACGCCATCGTCGATGCGCCTTTTGATGTTGCTTTGTCGGAACGTTATCTGATTTACGCGATGTCGACAATAACCGCGCGGTCTTTGCCGGATTTGCGCGACGGCCTGAAACCCGTGCACCGGCGCCTGTTATGGGCGATGCGTTTGTTGAAACTTGATCCGTCGCAGGGCTACAAGAAATGCGCCCGCGTTGTGGGTGACGTTATCGGTAAATATCATCCGCATGGTGACCAGTCAGTCTATGACGCGATGGTGCGTCTCGCGCAGACTTTTTCGCTCCGTTATCCGCTGGTCGACGGGCAAGGAAATTTTGGCAATATCGACGGCGATAATGCGGCGGCTTATCGCTATACAGAGGCCCGCCTGACCAAGACCGCCATCGAGTTGATGAATGGTCTTGATGAAAACGCCTCGGATTTCCGCCCAACTTATAATGGGGAAGATGAAGAACCCGAGGTGATGCCGGGGCTTTTCCCCAATCTGCTAGCCAACGGGGCAAGTGGCATCGCCGTGGGCATGGCGACCAGCATTCCATCGCACAATGTAGCGGAAATCATTGATGCCGCGACCCTGTTGATTGACGAACCATCAGCCACGCATGAGCAAATTATGAACATCGTGCAGGGCCCCGATTTTGCAACGGGCGGCCTGTTGGTGGACAGCAAGGACGTCATCAGCGCCGCCTATGCAAGCGGTCGCGGCGCGATGCGTGTCCGGGCTCGGTTCTCGACCGGGCGGGACGAGGCGGGGAATTGGGAACAAACCGGCGTTGAAAAACAGTCGGGCGGCACATGGCAACTTGTGGTCTCGGAAATTCCCTACCAGGTTCAAAAGGGCAAGTTGATCGAGCAGATCGCCCAACTGATTGCCGACAAGAAATTGCCGATATTGGAGGACATTCGCGACGAAAGTGACGAACTGATCCGGATCGTTTTGGTTCCCAAAAGCCGCAATGTCGACCCGGATGACCTGAAAAACGCGCTGTTCCGCCTGACCGATCTGGAAACCCGCTTCTCGCTGAACCTCAACGTCCTGGATGCAGAGCGTACGCCGCGGGTCATGGGCATTGGTGAGGTGCTTCGGCACTGGCTGCACCATCAGCTTGAAGTATTGGTACGCCGGTCACAGCACCGCCTCGACAAGATTGATGCCCGTCTGGAACTGCTTGCAGGCTATATCATCGCGTTCCTCAATCTGGACCGGATTATCGAGATCATCCGGACCGAAGATGAACCCAAACCTACGATGATGGAAGAATTCCAGCTCAACGACCGACAGGCCGAAGCCATATTGAACATGCGGCTGCGGTCGCTGCGTCGGCTTGAAGAAATGGAGCTTCGCCGTGAACTTGGCGAGTTGCAGGCTGAACGCGAAGAATTGGTGAAGCTGATTGAAAGCCCAGTGCGACAAAAGACGCGGCTTAAAAAGGATTTGGCGGCTTTACGCAAAAGCTATTCCGAGGACACCGAATTGGGCCGGCGTCGCACGTCGTTGGAAGAAGCCGGACAGGCGAGGGAAATTTCGCTCGAAGCCTTTGTCGAGCGCGAACCGGTGACGGTCATTATGTCGAAGAGGGGCTGGATCAAGGCCATGAAGGGTCATGCGGACTTGTCGGCAAAAGCGGACTATAAGTTCAAGGAAGGCGACAGCCTCGCCTTCGCATTCCATACCCAGACGACGGACAAGATACTAATCGCCACGGCAAATGGCCGTTTCTACACAGTGGGTGCCGACAAATTGCCCGGCGCGCGCGGCTTTGGTGAGCCCGTCGGGTCGATGATCGATATTGAAGCGGGTAATGACATTGTTTCTGTCTTTCCGGCAACGGCCAATGGCCGGATGTTGCTGGCGGCGTCGACAGGCAAAGGCTTTATCGCAAAAATGGCGGACGTCATTGCCGAGACCCGCAAGGGACGCGGCGTCGTGACGCTGAAACCTGGTGTGCGGTTGAAGGTTGTGCGACCTGCGCCGCCTGAAACCGAAGATGAAGCGGTGCTGAAGGACCAGTATCTCGCTGTCGTCGGCGAAAACCGTAAGCTCGTGGTTTTCCCGTTGAGCGAGGTGCCGGAAATGTCCAAGGGGCAGGGTGTGACGCTGCAACGGTATAAAGATGGCGGTCTTGCCGACGCCATGTGCTTCCTTCTGAGCGAAGGGCTGAGCTGGGCTATGGGTGGCGAGAGTGGGCGGATGCGGACCGAGAATGACATGTCGCTCTGGCGCGTGGCGCGGGGGGCGGCGGGAAGACTCCCTCCCCAAGGATTTCCGCGTAATAACCGGTTTGACTAACAATCGGCTTGTCGAAAATTAACCAAATATCCACCAAAATCTAAGAGACTATTTTTTACATCTTCCTCTTATGAATTGTTGGAATGAAGCATATTATCCGACGCGATACTGCCGAGTTATCCCCTTTCAGCGCCAAGCTGACGAAGGTTGCGCAGCTAAATCCGGTTGATCCACGTCTCGAATTTGGCTGGTTGGCGTCGCTGCCGATTGCCGGTGCGATTTTTCGGTTGAAAGATGATCGGGTAGAATATGTCCTGAGCAACCCGAAATTCGACGATCTGGCACTCGGCTTTGAACGGGAAGCGGGGCTGGATCTCGGAACACTGGCCGACCGCGCATTTAATATGGTGGAAAACGGCAGAGATACCCATTTTGAATGTTGGCAATCGCCGGACCCTGTAAACAAACGGGAATTGGAAATCAGCATCGCGCGTTTCGGTGCGAACGGGACCATGATCTTGTTGTCTATGGTCGACCGCACAGCAGAAGCAACCAGCCGCCTCAATCTCCGCCGCGAAATGCTCAGCGACAGCCTTACCGGTTTTTGTAACCGAACAGGGTTTGAAGAAGAAATCGAAGCAAGAATTGAAGCGCTATCAGATAGCGGGTCGGACCAAGCTTATGCGATCATCCTGATCGACCTAGCTCGATTTAGCCGCATAAACGAATCCGCAGGCGCGATGGTTGGTGATGAACTTATCATTACCGTTGCCCGCCGGTTGAACTCGCGAACGCGAAGCAATGAAATCCTGTGCAGGCTGGGGGGCAATGAATTTGCCTTGTTTGTTCAGTTGGGCAATGATTGTTCGGATGTGCGGCGGATCGCAGACCGGTTGATGGATGCCTTTGCAACGCCGTGCCAGCTTTCCAGCCTTGAAATCCAGGTTGATTGCGCCGCGGCCGCTGCTATTGGCACCGTGGGCGGCGATGATCCAATGGACACGCTGCGTCATGCCCAGATCGCGCTGAAAAAGGCTAAAAATTCCAAGGCCTTCGAACTTTATACACCGGGCACGGTTGATACCGCCCGTCGTCGGTTCAGCATGGAAACCGATTTACGCCGGGCTTTGCAAATGGGTGAACTTGAACTGCATTATCAACCTTTGGTCGATCTGGACACAGGGTCGCTTAGCGGTTTCGAGGCCCTCGCACGCTGGCATCATCCGGATCTCGGGGCCATTTCCCCTGTTGATTTCATCCCCGTCGCAGAAGAAAGCGGCCTGATTGTTCCTTTGGGTCGGTGGGCGCTGGAAGAGGCGGCCAAGACCATCGCATTATGGGATTCCCGCCTGATCGGCGAACAGGATTTCCGGATTTCGGTCAATATGTCTGCCGTACAAATTCAACGCGATAATGTCGTCGAAGCCGTCGCAGAAGCCCTGCGGGGGGCAAAAATACCGGGCAACCGGCTGACGCTTGAACTTACTGAAAGCGCGTTCATCAACGATCCGATCGGCGCAAAGCAATTGCTCGACAATCTGAAGGCGCTGGACACCAATTTGGCAATGGATGATTTTGGAACAGGTTATTCCAATTTGGCCTATTTGCAGCAATTGCCGATCGACGTGCTCAAAATCGACCGCAGTTTCGTATCGGAAATGATGGTCAACAAGGACAAGCGTGCGATTGTCCGCACGGTGCTGTCACTTGCCCGCGCCTTGGGCATGAAAACAACCGCCGAAGGAATCGAAAGCAGCGAAATATCAGAAGTTTTGCGCCGCTTGGGTTGCTCGGTTGGTCAGGGTTATTATTTCGCCCGGCCAATGACGGGTGAGGCGGCTTATGCCTTTTTGGATGCGGACAGAAGCGTTCCGACAAGCTGACGCGCGATTTCCATTTGACGGGTGCGCGGGGGGAAATCTTCGGCGACCCATTTTGCTTCGACGGATACCAAGGTCTTTGCCACGACATTGCCAATCGGCAGCCCTAGCGCAATCAAGTCGCCCCCTTTTATTCCAAAACCCGGAATAGTCCAATCTTTCAGCTTTGTAAGGCACTCTGGCAAGGTTGCGTTGTCGGTGTAAAGCATCACCGCATCCGTGGCGCATTGAATGCCGTTACGATAGGCGATTTCCCTGATATTCAATATATCGGGGTCAGGGTCACTCACCCTCTTGGCCAAATGCTCCCGCAGCCGATTGGAAAGTTTCAGACGTGCCGCAACACGGTCCACGACATTCGCGTCGCGTGGCACCAGCGTCAACAACCGTGCAGGCAGTGAAATTTTCTGGCCATGCACGTTTTCGCGTTTTGAAAGCTGCGCCAAATGTTTCGGGGCATCGTCTTTGAGTTCCGGCAGAAACGGCGCGAATATTCCGTTATCGGCCATCAACTGCACAGCAAGTACCGGATCGGGCAGCACCATCAACCGTGTCAGTTCCTGTGCAATCCGCTCACGCGATAGCGCCGTTAAACCATGCGCCCCGTTTTTACACGCAATCACAGCTGTAGGATCGACATAGCCATTGCCGTAACGGGCGAGAAACCGGAAATAGCGCAATATTCTGAGATAATCCTCGGCAATCCGCTGGTTTGCATCGCCAATGAAACGCAGGATTCCCGCCTTGAGATCTGTTTGACCGTTAAAATAGTCGAAAATTTCACCACTTTCCGCGTCGGCATAAAGGGCGTTTATGGTAAAATCGCGTCGTGCCGCATCCTCGCGCCAATCGGTTGAAAATGCGACCGTTGCACGCCGGCCATCTGTCGTAACATCGCGTCGTAAAGTTGTGATTTCATAGTTTTTGCCATCAACAACTGCGGTCACGGTGCCATGATCAATACCGGTGGGCACAGCCTTGATGCGCGCAGCTTCAAGCCGGTCGACTACAGTGGTCGGAATCAACGGGGTCGCCAGATCGATGTCAGTCACGGAAACACCGAGTAAAGTATCCCGAACCGCGCCACCGACTATGCGAGGGCCGCCATGTTCATCACGCAGTGCGTCGACAACGTGGCGCAAGCTATCGGCACGAAACCATTCGGTATCAGCAACCGTTGACGTCATGTCAGACGCCGCACCAAATTTGCAATGATTCCGGCGGTAACGCCCCAGATTCGGCGGTCATGCCATTGCATATCATAATAGGTCCGCAATTCCCCATTCCAGTTCGCTTCTTTCTTCATCGCATTGGCAGGGTCAAGCAAGAAGGACAGAGGAACCTCGAACCAGTCTTGGACCTCGTCCGGGTTTGCCAATAGTGGAAGGTCCGGCGGAATGATTCCGACGACGGGTGCGATGCGATATCCGCTTCCGGAGTAATAGGTGTCCGCAACGCCGATGACTTTCACATCAACGGGATTGATGCTCAATTCTTCATGCGCCTCACGTAATGCGGCGAAAACTTCGTCGGCGTCGGTATCGTCAATTTTACCGCCCGGAAACGCGACTTGCCCTGCGTGACTGCGCAACCAGTCGGGTCTTTGCGTCAGGATTACACCGGGTTCCGCGCGTTCGGTTATTGGAATGAGCACGGCGGCAGGACGATGGGTGACCTCGCCAAGGCTGCGCTCATCCTCGACATCAATGCGGCGCGAAGGGTCAAGTGCAGCCGTGATGTGCTCGATCCAGCTCATTCAGACGAACCAATAGAAAACGATACACCATTGCTCCAGACGACAGGAGCATCAGGGCTTTCTTCCAGGGCAATATCGGCCAGCTCGTAATAAACCGGGCGCGCGATTTTTGCGGTTAAACCTGACCGGACCTGCAGGTAAAGAAGGCCGTTGTGAACCTCGATAGGGTTATTTGGACCGGCCATGATTAAATCGTCGCTGTTCAAACGAAATGCAATTTTGCGGTCTTTGCCTTCACCCTCGCTTTGCATTTCGACGGCCATGAACGGCGCATCATCAACCAGAATAGACAATTTTTGATGCGGCGTTACCAACCAGTATGTTCCGTCGGCATCATGTCTGAGCAAGCCGGAAAAAGCGCGTACCATAGCAGGGCGCTTGATCTCTCCACCCTGATGATACCATTTCCCGTCAGAAGTTATCCGCATTTCGCTGTCGCCAATGTCCGTTGGCTGCCAGCTTTCGACGGCGGGCAATTTGCGTGCCGCAACGAGATCGGCAATTTCGGCAAGGTTTAACGTGGCCAGATCCGGCGCTTCATAAGGCATTTGAAATCGATAAGGGCAAAGGTCGCAGCCGTCAAACAATCGGCGACAGGTCGTGGCCCATGACATCCCGACCCAAATTTATACGGCGTGGACCAAGTGGCGCAGTTACAGGTAAGCGCGCATGCTCCGGATTACGCAGCAATAGCCGCCGCGGTTCCCAAGGCCCCGGTAAAGTCCAGCCTTGTGTACCGACCGGGTCAAAACCGAAGCGCCCATAATATTCCGGGTCGCCGATCATCACCATCGGATCATCTGTCGCAAGAACCGCGCCGAGCATTTTTTGCATCAGCATTTTTCCGAAACCTTCATTTTGCATCTTGGGGGCAACTGCAACCGGGCCGACAAGTATCAAAGGCGCATCCCCGATTGCGACTGGCCAACATTGGATGCTTCCCACCAAATCATCTTTCAACATTACGCCAAAAGACAGTCGGTCGATGACCGGCATTCCTTGACGGAGCAAATATGCCGTCCGCTGATGCCTGTCCAAACCAAAGGCATCATCCAAAAGGCTTTCGACGGCATGACTTGAAAGGCTGGAAAGTTTAACAGGCTGCGGCATGTTCAGGGCATTGCGGGTTCGGGGTCACGCCGGGATAACAGAAATAATGATGCTAACGTCAAAACACCAAGGCCGGCAGCAACAAGGAATGGAGCTCCGGGAAAATAGATGGGGGCAGATGTGCCCGTGAACGTCGACAACAGATTATTATACACCAATTGCGCCATCAAAAATGCCAGCGCCGACATACTGCCATTCAATCCTTGCAATTCGCCTTGCTGGTTCGGTGGAGTTCGCCGCGACATCATCGCGTTAATCGCTGGCATCGCCATACCCGAAAATCCGTTCAGGACGTTCAACAACAGTGCAATTGTTCCATTGGTAAGGAAGGCCGTAATCGTGAAACTGGTCACGCCAAAGGCCATCCCGATCATGGCGGTTTTCTGTTCACCAAAGCGTTTGACGACTTTGCCAATTACCAATGATTGGAAAAGCAGCATGGAAACCCCGACCAGTGTCAGGGAAATACCCACCATCTTGCTGTCCCAACCAAATTGTGCGGGAGCAAAAAAGGACCAGGATGCCGGATAGATATTGATCGCACATACCCACAGAAAATAGATAAAGGCGATCGGCAAAATGCCCTTTATCTTGCCCAGATTTGCCAATGCCCCAAATGGGTTCGCGCGACGCCATTCGAACGGGCGTTGCCTGTCTTTGGTCATTGTTTCGGGAAATACAAAATACCCGTAGATGCCATTTGCAAAGGCAAGGCCTGCGGCAACGAAGAAAGGCAGTCGTGTGCCAAAGTCGCCTAAAAATCCGCCGAGTGCTGGCCCTATTATAAAGCCAAGTCCAAAGGCCGCACCAACTTTACCAAAGCTGGCGGCGCGATCTTCTGCGCTCGACATGTCGGCCATTGCGGCATTGGCCGGGCCAAATATTGCGCCAAAACCACCTGCAATCGAGCGGCCGATAAATAGCCAGATTATAGAGGGAGCCAATCCCATAAGCAGGAAATCGATACCAAACCCGAACAATGAAACCAAAAACACCGGACGGCGTCCAAACCGGTCGCCAAGATTCCCCATCAACGGTCCCATAACGAATTGGAATATGCCGTATGCCGCGCCGATCCACGCGCCCAATCGCGTCGCTTCGGAAAGGCTCAACTGTGTCAGTTCACGGATGAGATCGGGCAGAACCGGCATGATGATACCAAAGCCGGCCGAATATATGAACACCGTCAGCAGGACAAATCGCTTTGCGCGTTTCTGCGAGGCGGGGTCTATAATCATGCCGCCTCCTGTCAGTTGAACGGTATTTTGTCCAATTGAATGTCATGCGCAAACATAATTTTGAACGGTAAATTGCCATGAAGGGGAACTTCGATTAGCATGAGGCGATTATGTCGTCATGATAAGGAAACAGGTTTTGAACGAACAGGAAATTCCCGCCGAGCAAGCCGAAACGGCATCGCCTTCGGTCAACCCGTCACCTGCAATGCCAATAGCCGAGAAAAAGAAATTCGATTATCAAGGTACACTCGTCCTTGTTGCCGGCGTCGGCGCTTTATTGTGGGGCCTTGTGTCCGCAGTCGGCACCGGATGGGGTTTCTGGGAATTCACGTCAGGGCTGAAAGGCGTCACTTGGGCGTTTTTTCTGGGCATAGGCGCCTTGCTTTTCGGCGCTCTATTTGGTTGGCGCGCGCGCAAGTCGATCAATCCCGCGCCGCGCGGTCGCCGCTGGGCCGGAATGTTGGTTGCTCTGGTTTATGTTGGTTGGGTCGGTACGTTCCTGTTTTCGGCCCTGTCGGTTCCTGCCATTCACGATGTTTCGACCGATCTGGCCGATCCACCGGTATTTCGGACGCTTCAGCTTAGGGCCGATAATCTGGACAATATTCCGGGTGCCGATGATGCCCAGATGAAAGGCCTGACCCCGCAACAGCGCTGGGTCATGGTGCATCAGAAGGCTTATGGCGATATCCGTTCGGTCCGCATCAATGAACCTGTGCCAGTGGTTGTTGCCAAGGCCGAGCGTTTGGCAAAGGCAAGAAACTGGACAGTGGCGATCTCGCTACCTGAAGAGGGGCGGATGGAAGCAACAGAAACCAGCGCATTTTTCAAATTCAAAGATGACGTCGTGATCCGGGTGCGCCCGACAGATACCGGTGAAGGCAGCGTCGTCGACATGCGCTCTGTCAGCCGTGTCGGGGTCAGCGATTTGGGAATGAACGCAAAGCGCGTTCGCTCTTTCCTTGCCGATCTGACAGGTACGGTGACCGCTGCGCGATAGAATTTACGTCAATTTGTCTATTTTTTCGGTGTCAGCTTTAGCAAGCGTCCTTCAGACCCGTTTTTGCCATCTTCGAGTAACCAGATGGATCCATCGGGGCCTTGTTCCACTTCACGGATGCGGGCGCCCATGTCCCATTGGTCACCTTTGCTGGCGTTTTCGCCATCCAGCTTCACCCTGACCAGCGCCCGGGCGCCTAAGCCACCAATGAACGCATCGCCTTTCCATTGCGGGAACATATCGCCTGAGTATATCATCAGGCCACCTGGCGAGATTGCAGGATTCCAATAGACCTTGGGTGCTTCAAATCCGTCTCCGGCTTTGTGGTCAGGGATATCGTCGGTGAATGATCCATAATTGCGGCCATTTGATACCTTGGGATAGCCATAATTTGCGGCTTTCTTGACGAAGTTTAACTCGTCGCCGCCCTCTGGCCCCATTTCCTGATTCCACAAACGGCCCTGTGCATCAAAAGCGAGCCCTAGCGGATTGCGATGGCCGTAGGACCAGATTTGTGATTTGATGCGGCCCTGATCATAAAAGGGATTGTCGGACGGTACCATGCCGCCATCGGTTAATCGGACAATCTTACCCAAATTCTGGTTCAAATCCTGTGCAGGTTGGAACTTCTGCCGCTCGCCGCTGCTGATGTAGAGCATCCCGTCAGGGCCAAAGGCAAGACGGTGGCCATAATGTCCTTGTCCTGAAACTTTCGGTTCCTGCCGCCAGATTACCTGGACATCGCTCAAAGCAGGCTTTGCACCATCCAGTAGCAGCTTCGCCCTGGCAACGGCCGCGCCAAAGCCGCCTGCTCCTGCTCCTGCTTCGGCAAAGCTGAGATAGATGTATTGGTTATTGGCAAAGTCGGGGTGCAAGACAACGTCGCCTAGCCCGCCTTGGCCACCATAAGCGACTGCCGGAACACCAACAACGTCAACCACCGGGCCGTCACTTTGCCAAAGCTTCAGCTCTCCTTTTTTTTCTGTAATCAAGGCGTAGGGAGTGCCCGGAATGAAGGTCATGGCCCAAGGCTGGTCAAAGTCAGCGACCACGGCAATTTCAAAGGGCTTGTCCCCGCCGCCGGCCGCTGCGGCGTCGCTATCTGTCGGTTGGCACGCGGCGATCATCAATGCTGCCGATATGAGTAAAGCGGATTTGTTCATTGGGAAGGCTCCTTGGCTTTGTATCATCACGAATTGGTGCGTCTGTCGCCCGATAGCAAGAGGCTTGCATATAATGGTTGTCCGCGATATATGGGAGTCATCCTTACATTGCAAAATTTTGGAAGCGCTGGCGCCTATCGGGGCCGGCACCCGAAAGCTTTGCAGAAAGCCTGAGAAAGACCGACGTTGCCCGACCTCGACAAATTGACTGCGTTGATATCGCCCGAAGCGCAAGCCCTTGGCTTTGCGTTGGTGCGCGTTGCGTGGTTTGAAAATGGCGCACAGGGAAGTGATGAGCCAACGTTGCAGGTGATGGCGGAACGGCTAGAGACGCGTCAACTCGGCATCGATGACTGCTCCGCCTTGTCGCACCGTATTTCCGATCTGTTTGACGAACTTGACCCGATAGAAGAAGCCTATCGGTTGGAAGTTAGTTCGCCCGGAATCGACCGGCCGTTGACGCGTCTTGCCGATTTTACCGACTGGAAAGGGCATGAGGCGAAGATTGAACTGGCCGAGCCTATGGATGGTCGCAAGAATATGCGTGGCGATCTTGCCGGCGTTGATGGCGAGATCATATTGGTCGACGATCGCAAAGCTGGCCGCCTGACTTTCCCCTTTTCCGCGCTTGGTTCGGCCAAGCTGCTCTTGACAGACCGCCTTATTGCGTCGACTGCGCCCATCAATAGCGATGGGGCCGACGAAGTAGAGGCAGACCCCATTCACGACGAAGCACAGGAAGACGAAGAGTATGGCTAATACGATTGCCGCGAACAAGGCTGAATTGCTCGCAATTGCCAATGCGGTTGCATCTGAGAAGATGATCGACAAGGCAATTGTCGTCGAAGCTCTCGAAGAAGCGATCCAGCGCGCCGCCCGTGCGCGTTATGGTGCGGAAAACGACATTCGCGCAAAGCTTGATACGCAGACCGGCGACCTTCGCCTGTGGCGCGTTGTCGAGGTTGTTGAAGAAGTTGAGGATTATTTCAAGCAGGTCGACCTTAAGCAGGCGGAAAAGCTGCAAAAGGGTTCGGCCGTCGGTGACTTTATCGTCGACCCGCTGCCTCCTGTGGATCTGGGTCGCATCGACGCGCAATCGGCCAAGCAGGTTATTTTCCAGAAAGTCCGCGATGCCGAGCGTGAGCGTCAATTTGAAGAATTCAAGGAACGCGCTGGCGAGATTATTACTGGCGTCGTGAAATCGGTCGAATTCGGCCATGTAGTCGTTGACCTGGGTCGCGCTGAAGGCGTTATCCGCCGCGATCAGCAGATTCCCCGCGAAGTGGTCCGCAATGGTGATCGCGTTCGCGCCCTCATCATGAAAGTGCAGCGTGAAAATCGCGGTCCGCAGATTCTGCTAAGCCGCGCCCATCCCGATTTCATGAAGAAATTGTTCGCGCAGGAAGTCCCGGAAATTTACGACGGTGTCATCGAAATCAAGGCGGCGGCGCGTGACCCCGGTAGCCGTGCGAAGATCGGTGTCATCAGCTATGACAGCAGCATCGATCCTGTTGGTGCGTGCGTCGGTATGAAAGGCAGCCGCGTACAGGCAGTTGTTCAGGAAATGCAGGGCGAAAAGATCGATATCATTCCCTGGTCGGAAGATACAGCGACGTTTATCGTAAACGCATTGCAACCGGCGACAGTCAGCCGCGTGGTCATCGACGAAGAAGAAGGCCGCATCGAAGTTGTTGTGCCCGACGATCAGTTGAGCCTCGCCATTGGCCGTCGTGGTCAGAATGTCCGCCTGGCCTCGCAATTGACGGGTCGTGGTATCGATATCATGACCGAGGCGGAATCGAGCGAGAAGCGGCAGAAGGAATTTGTCGAGCGTTCCGAAATGTTCCAGCAGGAACTGGACGTTGATGAAACGCTGGCGCAATTGCTTGTCGCTGAAGGCTTTAGTGAACTTGAAGAAGTCGCTTATGTCGATCCGTCAGAAATCGCCGCGATCGAAGGATTTGATGAAGATCTGGCATCGGAATTGCAAAACCGCGCACAAGAAGCGTTGGAACGCCGCGAAGAAACCAACCGGACAGAGCGCCGCGAATTGGGCGTCGAAGATGCACTGGCTGAATTGCCGGTCCTGACCGAAGCGATGCTGGTGGTTCTGGGTAAAGCCGGGATCAAGACGCTTGACGATCTGGCTGACCTTGCGACCGACGAACTGATCCAGAAAGCCCGCGAACCGCGCCGTAACGAACGCAGCGACCGTGAAGTTCGCCGCAATCGCACCGAAGACAAGGCAGGTATATTGGCTGTGTTCGGATTGTCCGAAGAGCAGGGCAATGAGATCATCATGGCCGCACGCGCCCATTGGTTCGAAGAGGAGGACGCGGTTGCAGCGGACGACTCCCAATGAGAACCGACACTCTCCTATAAGGAAGTGCATATTATCGGGTGAGCATGGCGACCGCGCCACGCTCATCCGGCTTGCGCTCGGCCCCGACGGAACCGTCGCGCCTGACTTGTTTGCCAAAGCCCCCGGTCGCGGGGCGTGGATAGGTGTAAACCGCGACGAACTCGCCAAAGCGCAGGCCAAAGGCAAACTTGCCGGATTGCTGCGCCGTGCGTTCAAGACTGACAAAATTGCGTTGATTGACGATATTGCCGGACGTGTCGAACGTGGCTTGGAAAAGGCATTTCTTGACCGGCTGGGCTTGGAAGCACGGGCAGGGCATCTTATCTTGGGTGCGGCGAAAATTGATGCGGCGTCTCGCAGTGGTCAGGTCCGGCTTCTGCTTCACGCTTCTGATGCAAGCGCCGACGGCAGCGGCAAACGCGACCAGGCATGGCGCGTTGGCGAGGACGCCGAAGGAACAGGCAAGGGCGGTATCAAACTGCCACTGGATCGTGATGCATTATCTGCGGCGCTGGGGCGGCAAAATGCCGTGCATGTTGCACTATTAGACCAAAAATCAGCTGACAGGGTGACACAACATCTTGGACGCTGGCTAAATTTCAAAGGATGCAGTAATGCGCCCCTCGATTCCGCAAGTTATGCTTCGGAAAAGCGGGGCCCCGATACTGATATCCCCGCTATTGATTGAATAAGGACGGGTTCTGTTTAGATGAGTGATGATACCAATAACAAGCCGACATTGACGCGCAAGCCGCTCACCTTGAGCCGTTCGCTCGAGTCTGGTGAAGTCAAACAGACCTTTAGCCACGGCCGCACTAACAAGGTTGTGGTCGAGGTAAAGCGCAAGAAACTGGTGGGCAAGCCCGGCTATGCACCCGAGCCCGAGGTGGTGACCGCTGCGCCACCACCCCCGCCACCACCCCCGCCGCCTGTTGCGGCG
>NZ_JBGSRI010000022.1:0-55000 GCF_041737645.1 Sphingorhabdus sp. | reverse complement strand
CATCGCCCTGCAACAAGCGCAGCATCGGGCGCGACTGGGCAATATCGCCCTCAAGCTCCGCAAGCACCCGCAGTTGTGCGCCGGTCAGGGCAAAGGGCAGTTGCAGCCGGTCGACGAGTTGCCCCGTGCCCGCAATCGGCACCGCCTTGCGCTGGTCCATCGCGGCGCGCACCAACCGCATGGCAAGCTGGTTGGAAAACAGCTCGTCATAAGCCAACCGGTCGCGGTTTGCCTGATCGTCCTTGTGGTGCACCTGATTGAGCGCGGCGTGCCACCCCGCCCAATTGCGCGCCGTCAGCAAGCTGGGTTCGATCCATTCGGACAGGTCCGGCAAATGCTCGAGTGCAGCGGTGGCCAGTTGCCCCATCCGATTGTTCGTCAATCCTTCCGACAACGGGTAGACCGGTTCGGCCAGCCCCGGCGCGCCTGCCTCGCCGACCGCAACGATATGGTCGGGATGCACCATCTGCAATTCGTCGCCATAACGGTCGAGCTTGCCCGAAATGATCCGCGCCTCCCCCACCGGCAACTGCTTGCGCGCCCATCCGCCGTTGCGGCCGAAAAAGGTCAATGTAATATAATTTCCATCCGCATCGGCGGCATAGATGCGTAAAGGTGCCCGCGCGCTGCCGCTGCTGCGGTGGTCCATAACGGTAACCGAAAGGATGATATTGCTGCCGACATCCGCCACATCGAGCCGGTGTACGGCCTTTCGATAGGTCCAGCTCGCCGGAAAATGATACAGGACATCCTTGATCCTGACCAATCCCAGTCTCTCAAGCGGCTTGGCCAGCCCCGGCCCGACGCCTTTCATCGCGCGCACTTCTGCAAATAACGGATTGAGAATATCTGGACGCATGACTAGGGCGCTTATAACCGGAAATTCTGCCTAAACCACAAGCTTAAAGGATGCGCCCGATGGACGCCGACCCCTATCTTCGCAAACTACACTTTCGCGCGCACCATCGCGGCACGCGGGAGGCGGACGCCATGGTCGGCGGATTTTTCGACCAGTATCACACCCAATGGAGTGAAGCCGACTTCGCCTGGTTTGAAATGCTGCTGGAAGAGCAGGATGTCGACATCATGGCTTGGGCGCTCAAAACCGCGCAGCCCGACCCTGCCTTGGCAGGGCCCATGATGGACCAGTTGCAACGGCTGGATTTCATCACGTTGCCGGAAGGGCTGAACACGGCGGGAAAATGACCGACCTGCAACGTATCATTCACAGCCCGGCAGGGCTGACTTTGTCGTCGGTGCCGTCGGGCTTCGCGCCCCTGTTGCTCGCCGATCTGACGCGCGCGGCCAAGGCGCGCACCTTGTATATAGCGCCCGACGATTCTGCGATGCGCGCCATTGCCGATGCGGTGCCCTTCTTCGCGCCCGAAATTGAGATAATGCAGCTCCCTGCATGGGATTGCCTTCCCTATGACCGCGCCTCGCCTTCGGTCGCGGTTACATCGCAGCGGATGTCGACCCTGCAGGCTTTGCAGCAACCGACATCCAAAAAGCAGCTTGTGCTAACCACCATCGGCGCGGTCATCCAGAAATATGTCACGCCCTTTCGCATCCGCCAAACGGGCGAGAGGCTCACCGCAGGGCGTGAGATAAGCCGCGAGCGGCTAGCATCACTTCTACAATCCAACGGCTATTTCCGCGTCGATACCGTGGCCGAGGCCGGCGAATTTGCCATTCGTGGCAGCATCGTCGACCTGTTTCCCGCAGGCAGCGAATTTGGCCTGCGCCTCGATTTCTTCGGCGACGAAATCGAGAGCATCCGCCGCTTCAATCCCCAGGATCAGCGCAGCATCGACCGGGTCGAGCATTTCGACATCCTTCCTGCGGTCGAGGCGTTGATGGACGAAGAAGCAATCAAGCGGTTCCGCGTCGGATATCGCGACCGCTTCGGCGTCACCGCCACCGGCGATCCGCTCTATCAGGCCGTATCCGAAGGTCGTCGCCTTTCGGGAATGGATCATTGGTTGCCCCTGTTCGAAGAACGCATGGCAACCATTTTTGACCATGTCGGCGCGGACGCGCTTGTTATCCGGGATGCTGGCGCCATTGCCGCGGGACAGTCACGGCTGGATGCGATTGCCGATTATTACAACAACCGCGTCAAGGCCCAGGTCGCCGAACCCGGCAGTTACCGTCCCTTGCCACCTGAAATGCTCTATCTTTCGGGGGATGAGGTGGAACAGCTGCTGGTCAACAACGCGGCGCATCTTCTCACCCCGTTCGCGCAACCGGATTCGAACAAGACCATCGATTTCGCCATCGCTGCGGCGCGCGATTTTGCGCCCGAACGCACGCAAAAGGCGAATGTGTATGAAGCCGTCGCCGGTCATCTGAAGGCCTTGCTGAAATCCGGCAGCCGGCCGATCATCGCCAGCTATTCCAACGGCGCGCGCGAACGGCTGAAGGGCTTGTTAAAAGATCATGGCGCCCCGTCCCTAGCGGATGCCGATGGCTGGCAAGCGGCACTGGGGCTCGCTGCCCCGGTCGGCGGACGCGGAACCGTTGCGATGGTTGTTCTACCCATCGACCACGGCTTTACCTCAGCCGATATCGCGCTGATAAGCGAGCAGGACATGCTGGGCGACCGGCTGGTACGCCGCCACAAAAAGCGCAAATCGGCCGACGCGTTCCTGGCCGAACTGGCCGCACTTAGCCCCGGCGATCTGGTAATGCATCAAGATCACGGCATTGGCCGTTATGAAGGGCTTATTTCCATCCCCGTAGGCAACAGCCCGCATGACTGCGTAGCGTTAAGCTACTCGGGCGGTGACAAGCTCTATGTTCCGGTTGAAAATATCGATGTCCTGTCGCGTTATGGGTCGGATAGCGAGAATGTAAGCCTCGACAAATTAGGCGGCGAAGCGTGGCAGCGGCGCAAATCGAAGCTGAAAGAACGCATTCGCGCCATCGCGCACGAACTGCTGAAAACCGCTGCCGAACGCGCCCTGCGACCCGGCGCGGTCATTGAGGTCGACGATCAGGCCTATGCGAGCTTCGTCGACCGTTTCCCCTATGAGGAAACCGAAGACCAGTTGCGGGTTATCGAAGAAGTGCTGGAAGACCTGTCGGCGGGCAAGCCCATGGACCGGCTTGTGTGCGGCGACGTGGGCTTCGGCAAGACAGAGGTCGCGATGCGCGCCGCCTTTGCCGTTGCGATGGCCGGGTATCAAGTCGCGGTCATTGCCCCCACGACCTTGCTGGCGCGGCAGCATTATACCAATTTTCTCGACCGTTTCCGTGACCTTCCACTGAAACTCGGACGTTTGTCGCGGCTGGTACCCGCAGGCGAAGCCACCGCAACACGCGAAGGATTGGCAGATGGCACCGTCGATATCGTTATCGGCACCCATGCTGTACTTGCAAAGTCGCTGAAATTCAGGCGGCTCGGCCTTGTTATCGTGGATGAGGAACAACGCTTTGGCGTCAACCACAAAGAACAGCTGAAGGCGCTCAAAACCGACGTCCATATGTTGACCCTGACCGCGACCCCCATTCCCCGCACGTTGCAGATGGCCATGTCGGGCCTGCGCGATTTGTCGGTAATCCAGACCCCGCCGGTCGACCGGCTAGCCGTGCGTACCTATGTCATGCCATGGGATCCGGTCGTGTTGCGTGAGGCTTTGCTGCGCGAACATTATCGCGGCGGCCAAAGCTTTTTCGTTGTTCCGCGCATTGCGGATTTGACCGAGATGGAGGAATTTCTTCGCACCGAAGTGCCTGAAATCAAACATGTGACCGCGCACGGCCAGATGTCGGCAACGCAAGTCGAAGAACGGATGAGCGCCTTTTACGAAAAGCGGTACGATGTGTTGCTGTCCACCACCATCGTGGAAAGCGGTCTCGACATTCCGAGCGCGAACACGTTGATTATCCACCGGGCCGACCGCTTTGGCCTTGCCCAGCTCTATCAGTTACGCGGACGTGTTGGCAGGTCCAAGATACGGGCCTATGCCTATATGACGCATGAGGCGAACCGTGTGTTGACCGAAACGGCGGAAAAACGCCTGAAGGTTCTGGGCGACCTCGACAGCCTCGGTGCCGGGTTCCAGCTTGCCAGCCATGATCTCGATATTCGTGGCGCGGGCAATCTGGTCGGCGATGAACAGTCTGGACATATCAAGGAAGTCGGGTTCGAACTGTACCAATCGATGCTGGAGGATGCGATTCTGGAAGCGCGGGCGGATTCGCAAGGGCTCGCCAAGCCACGGGGCAGCTTCTCGCCGCAGATCACCATTGATGCACCGATCCTGATCCCCGACGATTATGTCCCCGATCTGTCCGTCCGCATGGCGCTGTACCGTCGCTTGAACGAATTGGAAGAAGGACAGGACGTCGAAGGCTTTGCCGCCGAAATCACTGACCGTTTCGGGACTATCCCGGAACCGACCCAAAATCTGCTCAAGCTTATCCAGATCAAGCAAAATGCGCTTGTCGCACAAGTATCCAAGATCGAGGTGGGCGCGCGCGGAACGCTGGTCAGCTTCCACGAAGATACTCCACCCAATGTCCCCGGCCTGCTCGCTTATGTGGCCAAACTGGGCGAAACCGCAAAGCTGCGCCCCGACAGCAAGCTGGTCATCAACCGCGTCTGGGGCGACCCGACCTCGCGCTTGAACGGATGTTTGCAACTGTCGAAGGGCTTGGCCAATCTGGCGCGTAAGGTTGGGTGATGGGGGTTGGGGACAGTCTGACCAAGCACCCACCCTCTCCCCTTCAGGGGAGAGGTACGGAGCCTTATTGCTTTAGCAATTAGGCGGAGTGGAGAGGGGGAGTTCGCGAACGCACTTCACCGTCGCTCCCCTCTCCGCTGCGACTAGGCGGCAAGCCGCCAAGTCTCGCACCTCTCCCCTTTAGGGGAGAGGGAACGTAATTAGGGACCGTCTCTTTAGGCCACTCCCCTCAATTCGCCCTCAACGCAAAACGCTCGAACTCCGCCGGTGCCAGCGGCGGTGAGCGTAAAAAGCCTTGGAAATAATCGCAGCCTTCGGCCTGCAGCATCTCCAGCTCTTCCGCTTTCTCCACACCTTCAGCAATAATCGCCAAACCGAGCGCTTTCGCCATCGCAATGATGGCGCGCATAATAATCCGGTCTTTGCCGGTGCCCACTATATCCGGCGTCATGCCCTTGTCGATTTTGAGATAATCGAGCGGCAACGACTTCAGATAGGCAAGGCTGGAATAACCCGTCCCGAAATCATCCACCGCGATCCTCATTCCCTTTGCACGCAACAACTCAAGCTGGCCGGCCGTCCGCTCCAGATCGCGGATCAGGCTTTCTTCTGTAAGTTCTAGCGTCAACCGGTCGGGTGCGAACCCGGCTTGCGCCAGAATTTCCAGCAAATGGACACCATAATATTCGGTCAATTCCTCCGCGCCCAGATTGACCGCAAGGCGTAAATCGTCCAGCGCAGCGGGCCATGCGGCGGCGATATTGATCGCCTTTTCCTGAATCAGGTGCGACAGTTCCTCGCGTAAATCGCACCGGTCCGCTGAGGCGAACAGGTCGCCCGCGCTGATCTCCCCCAATTGTGGATCGTTCAGCCGGGCAAGGGCTTCGGCCCCCACCAAATGACCGGTCGACACCTCGAATTGCGGTTGCAGCAATATCACGATCTCGCGCGCCGCCAGGGCAGAACGCAGTGCGATATCTACCTGCTCCACGGCCGGATTGAACGGGGGCTGGGCTTCGGCAACGACATAGCGCCTGCCCTTGCGGCCATAGGCTTTCGCCAGCGCATCGGCGGCACGGGCAGCCATATTCTGGCGGCTTTCGGTTGGCCGCGACAGGGCGATCCCCAACCGCGCATTGATGTGCAGGGGCGCGGCGCCTTCGCCAAGATCGACCGAGACCATTTCCAGCAATTTTTGCGCGGCGAGCTCAAGCTGTTTTCCGCCCCTATTGCCGTCCACCACCAGCATGAATTCACGCCCCGGCATCTTCGCCATCAAACGGATAGGCGATAGCTGTTGCTCGGCAAAGCTCCGGATTTGCTGGCCCACACGCCGGATAACCGCGTCACCCACGGCACGGCCTAAACGGTCATTGATCTGCTTCAAATCCTTGATGCCAAGCAACAGCAAGGTCACCGGCTCATAGGATGCTTCGCCAAGCCATTCGCGCACATGGCGTGCCCGGCGCATGGTCAATATTTTACTGGATGTATCGCGCAAGTGCAGCATTATGCCGCTTTAGCGCGAATATGTTTAGCAACTCTTGCGATTTTTGCATTTCGGCTTTGTAAGCCGCAAATTTCTGCTTACATGGCCAGCATGATTGACGGACACGGGCGCCACATCGATTATCTCCGCATCTCGGTCACGGATCGGTGCAATTTCCGGTGCCATTATTGTATGCCGGAAAAGCAGAAGTTCCTGCCTCATGCCGATGTTCTGGATTATAGCGAAATCGCGCTTCTGGCGAACCGCTTTATCGCACACGGCATCCGGAAAATCCGCCTGACGGGCGGCGAACCGCTTGTGCGTCGCGATATTGATATACTTATCAATGAGTTAGGGACACACGTTCAGGCCGGCCGCCTCGACGAGCTGACCCTCACTACAAACGGCAGCCGGCTCAAGCAATTTGCCCCCATTTTAGCACGCTCAAGCTTCAGCCGAGTCAACATAAGCCTCGACAGCCTGAACCCCGACACGTTCAGGACCATCACAAGAGGAGGCGATTTAGCGCAGGTTTTGGACGGAATAAGCGCTGCAGCAGAACATGGCTTGCGCGTTAAAATCAACATGGTCGCGCTAAAAGATGAAAACCAGTCCGAAATTATCGCAATGGCCGAATTTTGCGCTGCCAATGGCTATGATCTATCGCTGATCGAAACGATGCCGTTGGGCGAAGGCGTGGCGGACCGGCACGATCGCTACATTCCAATGGAAGATTTTATCGCGCCGTTGCGGGACCGTTTCGAATTGGAACCGCTGGCACACCGCAGCTCTGGCCCTGCCCGCTATTGGAACGTCGCACCGCTGGGGCTCAGACTTGGCCTGATTACCCCAATGACCCACAATTTTTGCGACGACTGCAATCGCCTGCGCCTCACCACCGATGGCAAAATCTATATGTGCCTTGGCTCATCGATGCATGTCGATTTCCGCAAAGCTATGCGGGAAAATGGCATGGAAGCAGTCGACAAATTGTTGCAACAGGCTTTGCGCTTGAAACCGGCACGTCATGACTTTGAACGGCAAATGGCAGAACCTGACCAGCGCCTTTCCCGTCATATGAATGCGACCGGCGGATGACGGATTATTCACGTCTTGCAATTCTGTCGTCCGCTACCCCCGCCGCGCGCGAGGCGGAGCAGATTTTGAGCGAACAAATTGACTTTGTGCCGCTTGACGACGCCGAAGCGGTCATCATTTTGGGTGGCGATGGTCATTTGTTGCAGGTCCTGCACCAATTATACGAAAACCGACGTGACATTCCGGTTTATGGCATGAACCGGGGTACAATCGGGTTCTTGATGAATGTTTGGCAGCCTTCGGACCTGTTGAGCCGGCTGACCCGTGCGAAATCCTTTTCGGTCCGGCCGCTGGTCGCGACAATTACGACCGTCAGCGGCCAGAGCTTCACATTGCCAGCGATTAACGAAGTGTCGTTGCTGCGCGAAACACGCCAGGCGGCGAAGTTGGAGATTTCGGTGAATGGCCGGGCGGTGATACCCGAACTGATTTGCGACGGCATATTAGTGTCCACACCCGCCGGATCGACCGCCTATAATCTGTCGGCCAATGGCCCCATTTTACCTCTTGATTCCTCTCTGCTCGCGCTGACGCCAATCAGCCCGTTTCGGCCACGGCGTTGGAAAGGGGCAATATTGCCTGACCGCTATGTTATCAAATTGAAGATTTTGGAGGCCGGCAAACGTCCGGTCAGCGCCGTCGCCGACCAGCGGGAAATCCGCGACATTTCGCACGTCGAAGTTGCTCTTGACCGCAACCGCGCCCTTACGCTTTTGTTCGATCCCGAACATGCACTGGACGACCGGATTGCGATGGAACAATTTATTGTCTGAATTGGCAAAGGGTGCTTGCCAAAGTTTAAAAAGCGCTGCTATAGGCGCGCCTCTGCCTGAGAAATCGGGCTGCTCCCTGGTAGCTCAGTGGTAGAGCAGTTGACTGTTAATCAATTGGTCGGGGGTTCGAATCCCTCCCGGGGAGCCATTTTCACCTACATCAGGCCCCAGCCCTGCCACAGCAGACGCAGCGCGGCGTAGCCGACCAACAGCGCGGTGAGTGTCTTGAGCAGACGCGGTGTCATTATCTTCATACCCAACATACTGCCAATCTGGCCGCCAACAAAAACTGCGATCAGCAACGGCCAATATTGCCCCGCCGGTTCGGCCAGCGAATGGGGCCCGGCCTTGATAAGCTGCCCCGCCAGTCCTGTGACCGAGTTGATCAAGATATAAATAGAGGCAAAAGCGGCAATCCGGCGGGCGTTGGACCAGCGGATAAGATGCAACACCGGTGCCATAAAAATACCGCCGCCAATACCGGACAGCCCGGCCAACAAGCCAACGCTACCCGACAATAGCAGCAACACTCTTTTGGGGATCCGCTGGGGTGCCATCCGTTCGGGCTGCACGATGAGCGCCACCGCCGACAACAGCAACGCACTGCCCAAAATCATTAGGAACAGCCATTGTTTAAGCGGCACCAGACCGCCAACGAAGGCAAGTGGTGCCGATACAAGCAGCAACGGCATTATCTGCGGCCACTTTACTAGCCCAGCCCGAACAAAACGGACACTGCCCCCAGTAACAACGATAATGTTGCACAAAAGCGAGATAATCGGGATCAAGGCATAATCGACACCCCAAAGACCCAGCAGGGCAGTATAGGTCGAACCGCCGCCAAAGCCAACCGAGGCGTAAATCAACGCAACGATGGCGAATAACCCGGTTAGCCAAAACATTCCTGCCCTCCCTCAATCTTTGCCAGTCTATCCTGAACTATTTTCAAGATAGCGACGCAATCATATAATTCAGTCCCGACTATTCCTAGAAGCGGGATGATCAGGCAAGCTACCTTATCATTCCTCAAAAGGCGCCATGGCAATGCTTGTATTTCTTGTCCGATCCACAAGGGCACGGATCATTGCGACGAATATCGAGATTACCGGCGAAAGGATCATCGCCTTGCGGAGGCGTCGGACGAACCAGACGCGTCGTCACTAGTCCCGAAGTTCCACCATCCACATCTTCACTGTCATCTTCGCCCGTAAAGGGGTCGATATGGGTAGTCAGGAAGTCCGGAAGTTCGGGTAATTCCGGTGGCACCAAATCTTGTTCTGCTCTGAATTCATTAGTGGCAATCGTTTTGGTAACCCCTTCACGAATAGCGACGAGCATCCTTTCAAAAAGGCCGAATGCTTCCTGCTTATATTCATTGATCGGATTTTTCTGGGCATAAGCTCGCAGATATATCACCTGACGCAAGGCGTCGAGAGTTGAAAGATGTTCTTTCCAATGGTGGTCGAGTGTCTGTAATAAAATACTTTTTTCAACCTGGCGCCACACCGTTGAGTCCAAATCCACACCCTTGGCTTCAAATTTCGCAGCCGCCATTTCGGCAAGCCGGGATTCAATTATTTCAGGCTCAATCGCGTCTTCCTGGAGCCAACTGTCAATGTCGGGGGCAAGTCCAATGACGTCCGCGCATTTTTGTTTCAGGCCATCGATATCCCATTGCTCGGGATAAGTTCCCATGGGACAGTGATCGCCGACCAGCATATTTACGGTGTCGTTACGCATATCTTCGATAATATCATCTACCGCTTCGGCATCCATGATATCACTGCGCTGTTCATAAATGACCTTCCGCTGGTCGTTCATGACATTATCATATTCTACTAGTTGCTTGCGGATATCGTAATTGCGCGCTTCTACTTTTCGCTGCGCAGTTTCGATTGCTTTGGACAGCCATTTGCCGCCAATTGCTTCGCCATCTTCCAAACTCGAATTCATCATCCGCGAAAACAAGGTCTCAGATCCGAAAATCCGCAACAGGTCATCATCAAGCGACAGATAGAAACGTGAAAGACCTGGGTCCCCCTGTCGTCCGGAACGACCACGCAATTGGTTGTCAATCCGACGACTTTCGTGCCGTTCAGTCGCCAGGACGAATAGACCGCCGGCTTCGATGACTTTTGCTTTTTCAGCCGCGATTTCGGCTTTTAACGCTTCAACAGCCGCATCCCGTTCAGCCCCCTCGGGCTTGTCACGAAGTTCATCCTCAAGCCGAAATTCAAAATTTCCACCTAACTGTATATCCGTTCCACGACCCGCCATATTCGTCGCAATTGTAACGCTTCCCAGACGACCGGCCTGTGCGACGATATGCGCCTCGCTTTCATGGAAGCGCGCATTCAAAACGCTGTGCGTCACACCTTCTTTTTCAAGAAACTCGGATAACAACTCAGATTTCTCAATTGACACGGTGCCCACCAGAACAGGCTGCCCCCGATCATTGGCTTCCTTGATTGTCTTTGCAATCGCTCCAAATTTGTCTTGGGTATTCTTATAGAATTGGTCGTCTTCATCCACGCGCAGCACCGTTACATTGGTCGGAATTTCAACGACATTCAGCTTGTAAATTTCGTGAAACTCACCTGCTTCTGTTGCGGCAGTTCCCGTCATGCCTGACAATTTGGGATACATACGGAAATAATTCTGGAACGTAATCGTGGCCAAAGTCTGGTTTTCTGGCTCGATTTGTACACCCTCTTTTGCCTCAACGGCTTGGTGCAGACCATTGGACCAACGGCGTCCATCCATCATACGTCCGGTAAATTCGTCGATGATTATAACTTTGCCGTCTTTTACAATATAATCGGTATCGCGCTTGAACATGACATTGGCTTTGAGCGCCTGATCGAGATGATGCACAACCAATGTATTTTCATAATCGTAAAGATTGGACCCCGTCAGCAATCCCGCAGCCTCAAGCAATCGTTCCGCTTTTTCCGTGCCATCTTCGGTCAAAGTCAAATTGCGGCTTTTTTCGTCCTTTTCATAATCACCGTCATCAAGCTGCAAAACGACCGCATGAACCTGCATATAAAGTTCAGATTTATCATCCGTGGGTCCGGATATAATCAACGGTGTACGGGCTTCATCGACAAGGATCGAGTCCACCTCGTCAACGATGGCAAAATTAAACGGCCGCTGCACCATTTGGGCGCGTTCATACTTCATATTGTCGCGCAAATAGTCGAACCCGAGTTCATTGTTAGTTGCGTAAGTAATATCGCTATTATACGCGGCGCGACGTTCATGTTCAGTGACGCTTGGCACGACAACGCCAGTACTCAAGCCGAGAAACCCGTATATCCGCCCCATCCATTCTGCATCGCGCCGGGCAAGATAGTCATTCACGGTCACGACATGCACACCCTTGCCTTCAAGCGCATTGAGATAGCAAGCGAGTGTCTCGGTAAGTGTCTTTCCTTCACCTGTTCGCATTTCAGCGATTTCACCCCGGTGAAGTACGATCCCGCCAACCATTTGAACATCGAAATGCCGCATACCCATGACCCGCTGAGAAACCTCTCGCACAGTCGCAAATGCTTCCGGCAATATATCATCCAAAGTCTCGCCAGCAGCTAAACGATCCCGAAAAAGCTGCGTTTGCTGGGTCAGACGTTCATCCGTCATTGCGGATATTTCGTCCTCAAGTGCGTTTATTTTTTGCACGATCTTCATAATCGATTTGACGTAACGGTCGTTCGAAGATCCGAATATGGCTTTTGCTACTCCACCTAACATGGGTGTTTCCTTTGATATATCGATGTGTGGCTTCGCCTTTTGCAAACGGCGATAAAATGGATGGATTTTATGCGGGCGCGACAATGCGCCCGATCATTTTACTGACGTGATACGTCGTGCGCCGTAACCGGCGTCGGTACGATATGGGCATCGTCACTAAAGTAAAATATTAGAATGGGGCGTGAAACCAAATCCACATCGGCAGATTCATGATGCGACTTATGGCCAAACTCGACAAGAACAACCGACGCGGCAACTATTGCCGTCGGGGACACAGCGGAACCCAGTGCAGCAGGCGTTACCGTCACAGGACGCGACGCTTCTGCTGCGGAAAATCCGGTCAACATCGCCAAAAGGTAAATCAGCAAGCGCATAATGGGCCCTGTTTTGTGATATTGGCCATATAAGGATGCCACACGCTTAAGTCTATCCCGAAGGCTATTTTAACATTCGGGCGCATGTGCCGTCGTTTCGACATTTGTTTCACACGCAATTGCTGCTAGCGCGACAAGCCGTAAATGGGTGCACAATTCACTCTCTGAGGTGCTCTGACCATAGCCCGATTTGTAATGAAAGATTCTGGAATTGTCCGTAAAATCGCCTTTAGCCCGACCCTTCCCTCAATCTCCCTTAATTGAAGGCGCAACGGCGCGTGTTGCTCGCGCCGGGTACAAGGATTGGGGACGGTGCGACCTTACATTTGTCGAACTGTCCGAAGGTACAACGGTCGCAGGCGTGACGACGCAGAATATATGCTGCTCTTCGGAAGTTGAATTATGCCGCAACAATGTCAAAGGGGGCAAGGCGCGAGCTTTGGTGGTAAATGCTGGCAACAGTAACGCATTTACCGGTCGTCGCGGTCTTGAGGCGGTGGAAGCCATAACATCCAAAGTCGCCGCGCATTTGGGATGTGATACTGGCTCCATATTTGTCTCGTCTACTGGCGTGATCGGCGTTCCCTTGCCGAAAGACAAAGCTGAGGCTGGCCTGGACGCCGTATTCAATGCCGAACCCTGTTCCTGGGAAGATGCAACTAACACGATTGGAACAACCGATACTTTTGCAAAAGGCGCGACCGCCAGCGCAATCGTTAATGGCACAAAGGTAAATATAGTCGGAATAATAAAGGGTTCTGGCATGATCGCACCCGATATGGCCACTATGTTGGGATACATCTTTACTGATGCTGCGGTTGATGCAGCATTTCTTCAGCAAATATTGTCGGAATCGAATCAGAACAGCTTTAGCTGCATTACCGTCGATAGCGACACATCGACGAGCGACACAGTACTTGCCTTTGCGACGGGCAAAGCCGGGAACACGTTGCTCCGTTCATTCGCCGATGCCGGTTCAGACGCTTTTGCCTCTGCCTTTCAAGATGTCTGCTTGCAATTGGCCCATCTGGTTGTGCGCGATGGCGAAGGGGCGCAGAAGTTTATTGCTATAAACGTCACTGGCGCAGTGAATGACACAAGCGCGCGCCGCGTTGGTCTGGCCATTGCAAATTCGCCATTGGTCAAAACGGCAATTGCCGGTGAAGACGGCAATTGGGGACGCGTGGTTATGGCGGTTGGCAAGGCCGGTGAGCCTGCGGATCGCGACCTTTTATCCATTTCGTTTGGCGGGACCCAGGTCGCGAAATATGGTCTACCGGTCGATAACTATAACGAGACCCCAGTGGCACAACATCTCAAAGAGCAGGATATTGAAATCGGCGTTGATCTGGGCCTTGGTAATGGCCGGGCAACCGTGTGGACGTGCGACCTCACCCACGGTTATATCAGTATCAACGCCGACTATCGCAGCTAGGTTCTGACCCTAGATTGCGGGTATCGAGGTTGCCCCCGATATCTTGCATCATGCGTTAAAGGGCAGCTTCCAGCCAGCCCTTGATCTGGGCCTTTGGTGCAGCGCCGACTTTGGTGTCGACAACGTCGCCACCTTTGAACAGGATCATGGTCGGAATTCCACGCACGCCATATTTGGCGGGTGTGTCGGGGTGGTCGTCAATATTTAGCTTCACGATATCGACTTGCCCGCCCAATTCCTCGCTAATTTCTTCAAGGCTTGGGCCGATCATTTTGCAAGGACCGCACCATTCAGCCCAAAAATCGACCAGAACGGGGCGTTCGGATTGCAGCACCTGGACATTAAAATCAGTATCGGTGACGGATTTGGTGGCCATAATAATCTCCTTTGTTAGCCCCATATCTATGCCCTGCGGTCAATGCTGGCAAGGCAGCGTGGCGATAGAATTGCTTTTATAGGGTGGAGGCTGGTTTGTGCGGCGCCAAAAGCGCATCGGGCAACATAATGAGACGCGGAGCATGGGTGTAAAGCAACGATGCCTCCACCACCCTGTCAGGGAAAATGGCTTCCAGCGCAGCAACATAATGTGCCATTTGCCGCAAATAGGGCGTGATAACGCCGGATTCATCGGCCGGAACCGACCGTCCGGTCTTGAAATCAACAAGACGCACCCGTTCAGGTTCGACGATCAACCGGTCAATACGACCCGTAATCACGGTTTCGCCGACCAATGCAGCCAATGGAACTTCGGCCTGCGCAGGTGGCTGGAAGAAACCAGCCCAATCAGGATTATGCACCACTGCCGCGACCGCCTGCAAAATCTGTTGTTTATCGATTTCCGGATCGCGCACGGTCATATCCAGCCACCGAGCGGCCGCAGCCAGCGATCCCTCGTCCGTGACCCTTTCGAACAGCGCATGCAATATCTTGCCACGCGTGGCAGCAGCCTGCATTGCGGGTGACGGCGGCGCATCGCCATATTCGTCATCTTCAAGCCGCGAAGGGACAAGAGGACGAGGCGGCCGGGTTTCCTGTGGCGCTTGGGCAAACAGCCATGCGGGTGAGTCCGCCGGCGTGTCACTAGCGCCGCTGACGACTGCGGTCCCGCTTTGTGGTGATGCGGCAATACCCTGTGCGCCTTTATGCCGCATGACCCGTCCCCAGCGAGCGTCATCTTCCCAATCGCAACCGAGTGCTCGCATCGCACCCTCCAGCATCAAGTACCAACTGTCGGCGGGTGCGACGCCCTTTTTCTGTCCACCCAGTGCGCCGCCCATGATCAGCCTTTCTTCCGCGCGGGTGACGGCGACGTAAAGCAGACGGCGATGCTCTTGCAATTCTCGACCTTCTTGCAATGTCATAAGATCGAGCAATTTCCCAGACTTCTCGGCGCTGCGGATGGGCAATAAGGGGACATTTCTCCCTTCGTCGATAAGCAGTTCGGATGTCTGTTCAGGCTTTTTTCTCGGATCATAAGTAGTGTCAGCCAGAATGACCACGGGCGCTTGCAGCCCTTTGGATCCGTGCACGGTCATCACCCGCACCTCGTTCGCGCCGCTTTCGCCCTCACGCTTGATGACATTCTCGCCTTTTTCGAACCAGTTCAGAAAGCTTTGCAAGCCCCCACCCTGTTGCTGTTGAAACAGCAAGGCAATGTTGAGCATTTCTTCAATTGGCACCAGCGCTTCGGTTCCCAAACGCTCGACAAATTTACGTCGAGCGGCGATCGGTCCGGACAGAATATCTTCCAGGAAATCATAGACGGTCACATAATCGGCCGCATCCAGCATCGCACGAAGAGGTTCAATCTCGAGGGCAATCGACGGCTGCTGGCGCAAACGCTGCCACAGGCTGATCCCTTTTTCTTCACGATAGCCATATTCCAAAAGCTGATCCTGCGTCCATCCGATGATGGGCGAGACCAGGATGCACGCAAGGCTGAGATTATCCTCCGGCTGCAACACGAAACGGATCGCGGCGAGCATATCCTGCACCGCGAGCGGTTGCGCCAGACGCAGACGGTCGACGCCCGCCACCGGCACGTTGCGCTTATGCAATTGCGCGACCAGCAAGGAAGCAATATCCCCGCGGCTACGCATCAGGAACATGATGTCTCCTGGTTCAAGATGCCGCTTCTGTGTCGAAAGCCAAGGTCGTTGATCAATCAACTCCTGAGCATAATCAGCCAGCTTGATCGCCAATTCCCGCTTCTGGTTGGGAACCCATTCTTCTTGCTCGTCCGGTCCCTCATCCACGTCTTCCTTGGGTGAAATAGGTGCAAGCAGTTCGACCAGCCCGACCTCGGACAGCATTTGGCTATAATGAACGGGCACCGGATCAGAGATTCCGAATTCCGTGCTGCCGACCGTCGAAATCAGGGCATTGACGAGATCAAGCACAGGCGTTGTCGATCGAAAGGATTGCGAAAGTGTCAAACGTGCCAGTTCGCCCCCTGCACCGGCAATATCGGCGGCAAATTGATGCCCCGCTTCCTCATAGCGTTTCGGGTTGGTTCCCTGAAATCCGTAGATCGCCTGTTTGAAATCCCCGACCGCAAAAATAGTCCGCTCTTTTTCGGCGCGCTGGCCCATACCGCTGAAAAAATCGGAGGCCAGTGCATTCACAATGTCCCATTGCGCCTTGTTTGTATCCTGCGCCTCATCGACCAAAATATGGTCGATTTGCCGGTCTAGCTTGAATCGGATCCATTGCGCCATTTCGCTACTGGTCAACAATTCTGCTGTCCGGCGGATCATGTCGTCAAAGTCGATGACGCCGCGTTCATGCTTGGCGCGGCTATAATAATAAGCAAGCCGTTTGCCGACCAACAGGGCGCTGGCAAGACGTTCGGCATATTCTGCGCGAACGAGATGGTCGGCAATGGACTTGGTCCAATCGTACAAATCTTGCGCCAAGTCACGATAGGCATCGTCTATCGGCGTGTGATTGGCTGACGACACCATTGGGCCATCGCTGGCGTTCGACCAGCAACGATGCAATGTCGGAAATGCTGCGGCTCTTTGCGGCGGAGTCATTGCCAGCCAGTCGTAAAGTGTTTGCGCCCTTTTCCCTCCGCGACTTTCGCTTTTGCCCTTGCCCCATGCGAGGTTTTGGTCTGCAATCCATTTAATATCTTCACGGCTGATATTCGGGTCCGCCAAAGCATGTTCAAGCATTTCCCCGGGCGAACCTTCAAAAGTCACCCCCGCCACATGACGCGCCCAGACTGCGGCACCCGAGCCTTCCGGTATAGCGGCCATCACATCGGGAACCGACGCACATTTCGCGAGGAATTTTTCCGCCGCGGCCTCACCCATGACAAGGCTCATATCTTGCAGGCTGCGAATTAGGTCCTGATCCCCCGTGGCCTCTGCAGCAATCACCATATTTGCCAATGCTTCGCGCAGCAGCAATTGCTGCTCGGCGCCTTCAACCGGTTTGAAGCCGGGAACAAGACCAGCTTCTTCGGGAAAGCTGCCCAACAAGGACTGGCAAAAGCTGTGGATCGTCAAAATCTGCAGTCCACCATGCGGGGCATCAAGCACTTTGGCGAATAGCTTGCTGGCCCGCTGGCGATAATCCGGTATGGATTTGGCCCCGATTGCCTCTAGATCGGCAAAAAGTAGCTTGTCATCAAGCTGCACCCACGAGGCAAGCCGCTGGTTGATGCGCTCCGCCATTTCGGCGGCACCAGCTTTGGTGAAGGTAATACACAGCAAATTTTCGGGCTCGACGCCGTCGACCAACAATAACCGAAGCACGCGCGCGGTCAGCACCTGCGTTTTGCCAGTTCCCGCCGATGCGCTGAGCCAGATATTATCCTCGGGCTGCACCGCGGCGAGCTGCGCTGGGATCAGCGCGTGGAGCGGCTTGTGCTTTTCGGATTCGGTCACGCCTGCGATGCCTCCGAAATGGACTGACGTCCGTCCCATTCCTGCATCCGCATGAGCTGGTCATAATCGGCGTAATTGGAAAATTCAGGATGCAATTTTGCGATGAAAGGCGCGGTGCCCAAAATCCAGAGCTGAAGCGCCTCTTCCGCCTGACCCGCAATGAAGCTGACAAAATCCTCGGCAGCTTTTCGCTTGTCATTGGCTTTTGTGGCCGTGGCATGGGCAATAAATCCGAAACCGCCCCGTTTCGTGTCTTTCGAGAGGCTCCAATATTCAAAGCCCCGCGCAGTTCCGTGGACATTCTCTATTGCCCCGCGTTCAGCCATCAACCCAATCAGGCCGAGCTGTAGGGCAAACCCTGCGTTGATCTGTTTCGGCTTGGGTGGGCCACCGTTTTTATAATCCATGATGATTAGGTCGCCATCCGCCGAAGCATCAATCCGGTCGGCCCTGCCGGTGATACGCAGACCCAGCAACTCGAACGTGCCCTCCTTCTCCGCGATCAGAAGTTGCCGCCCTTCCTCTACGCGCAACCGCTGTGTTTCCTCGGCGATCCAGAGCAGTCCTTGTGCAACCCGTGGTTGCCAAAGCGTCCTCAGGATCGGATCGAGCGCCCCATTGGTTAGCAAGGCATCCGCCCGCTTTATCAGGCCATCTGGATCGCATCCATCCTGCCAAAACCATTTTTCCAAAATATCATGTACCAAAATACCGCGCCATTTATGGTCGGGCTCGGCATCAACGGGGTCCATGGGACGCAATCTCAACACGCGCTTGGCGTAGAAAGAATAGGGATCGGACTTGAGCTGGTCGAAATCGGTAACCGACAATTTCACCCGCCGCTGCGCCGGCGATGGCATCGGCTTGGGCCGGGGTGCGAAGTCGACTTTTTCCGTCGGCGCATCGAGCAGCGCGACGAGTTGCGGGGTGACAGTGTCAACCTCCAATTGCGCGCCCAAAAATGCCTTCATCCGCAGCAAGAAGCGAGACGCCACGGTAGGTCCGCTCCGGTCACGCCGCGCCCGGGTCAGCACTACCTGCTTGCCCCCCAACGCAGCAGCCAAATCGTGCGCCGACAGGCCAATATTGCGATCCAGCGTTGCCAGCCCCAATTGACGCCGGATAGCAGGGGCAAGCCAGGGATCAGGCTGGGCAATTTGCGGCCAGGTCATTTCGTTGAGTCCCGCACAAATCACGAGATCGGCCTGCTGCAAACGCGCCTCAAGCAGACCATAGATTGCGACGCGCGGGTGCCCGCCATAGGGAGGTCGCACCACCAACCCTGCGAGCAATTCGCGCAAAATCGCGGGCAAAGCGCTACGGTCGTCCAGCTTAACAGCTGACAGATTACATTCCGCGAGTTCAGACAAGGCACGCGCTAATTCCCGCCCGGCGGTTCCTTTCCAGATCTGGCCACCGGTCAACCGGTCTGCTACCTGTTTCAAAGCTTCAAGCGCCGCGGCCAAACCGTCCTTGAACCCATCCTCCAATTTCTGGAGTTCATTGGTATAGTCCGCCCACCATGTATTGAGCGTCTCATCTTTTAAGTCGGCAATCCGGTCCGCAAATGCATGAATGTCAACGCCGGCTGCTGGCCCACGCACCGCTGCATCAAACTGACGCGTCCGGTCCAACCACAAGAGGCGGTCCTGTCCCATATGGACCAGCGGATGTTTCGCCACTTCCAGGATGTCGGTTGCCGTAAAACGATGGGCAACCGTTTGGGCGAGTGCCAGAAATAATGCTCCTTCAGGCGCTTGAAGCAGCGGTTTACCCGCACTGTCGTCCACCATTATGCCCCAGCGCCGCAATTGCGAAGCTACGCGCATGGCGATTTCGCGATCGGGCGTAATGATGGCCGTCCGCTGTCCCGGTTGCTCCAGCCTTTGCCGGACAAGAACCGCAATCATCTTGGCCTCTTTCGCGCTATCGTCGGTTTCAATCAGTTGCACATGGCGCAATTTCTTCCGCCCGTGCGGCAAGTCACGCCAATGGGTGCTTTGCGTAGGCAAACAGAAAATATCGGTCAGCGCAAGCCCGACATCCGACGCATTGCTTCCGGGAATAGGGGCAACCTCATCGCGTCGGACACCCATGCGGTCGAGCAGTAGACGCAGGTGAAATTGCGGATGTACTTCGAAGTTACGGGGCGGTTGCGGTGTGCTGTCTTCCCGTATTTGGGGACGGAGCGCGTCCCACTCGGAATCGGGCATGTGCATATCCAGACCGGGCAAAACGACCGATCCGTGCGCCAACCGGGCAATCCTGCGCAAAAGATTCGCAACAGCAACGGCGGATGTAGTAATCCCGGCGGCAATCATCGGCACGTGCGGCGGATAGTCGCGCAGACGCTGCTCCATCCTGCCTAGCAGGATATTACGCCGCTCAGCCGGACCTAGGAGCTTTTCCTGCTCTAGTGCCGCGCGATAGGCAGGGATAATCTGCGCGATCTGGCCATAGGCCTTTTGCCAATGGTCCTGCAATTCGCTCGCATCTTCAGGGGCGCCGAGGCGGTGAAAATCGACCTGTTCAATTTCCAGCTCGTCGATCATTTCCGCCAGTTTGCGCGCAAGGCGTAGAGATTCTGCTGAAGAAACAGCCTTGTCCTTTGGCCGGTTCTTCATCACCAATTCAGCCAATAGCAGAACTCGTTTTGTTGGATTGATAACGGGCCAAACGATACCTTCGTCTGTCATCGGGTCCAAAATCGGTCCAAGCGCTTCGTCCAACGCAAGGTCGCCAATGGCGACCATCTTAGGCAACAACAGTCCCGGTGAAACCCGCCGCACAAAAGCTTCAGTCATCGCCTTTATCGCACGGTTGTTCGGCAATAACAAAGTAGTACGGGTGATCGCCAGCGGATCGTCACCGCATTGCGCAATTATATAACTCACCGTCGTGTCGCAAAAATCCGAGCCTAAAGGAACCGTGAAGACACGTGTACCCCTATGCGCGGGTTCAACGCTGTGCATGGTTCATCAATTTCGCTTCGGTTGCCGTGATCGCGTCTGGATATCCGACATCGAACCAAAGACCACGATGCACGAGACCATAGCAACGCCCTTTGGATATCGCACGATCCCAAAAGACATTGGTCGAAAATACATCGGACGGCGGATCGATGATAAGGGCCTTCGACAGTATTTGAATTCCCGTCCACACATAGGCTGCCTGTTGACCGGGTTTCCTGCGAGACAATCGGCCATCGCCATCCAAATCAAAGTCGCCCTGCCCCTGCGTATTGTTTGCTTCGGCATAGGGAATGAGCAGCATGAGGACGTCCATGGCTTCGCCATTCCACGCCGACATAAGGCGGGTGAAGGCGTTTTCCTCATCATTTGTCCACCAATTGTCGGCATTCACGCATATGAAAGGGTCGCCCGAAATCAGCGGCAGTGCCCGAATCAACCCGCCCCCGGTATCCAGCAACAGATCGCGCTCATCTGAAAGGGCCACCTGAAAATCGGCGGCATGGGCGGCCATATGGTCTTCGACCTGAGACGCACGATAATGGGCGTTGATCACGATCCGGCCGACACCAGCGTCACGAAGATGGTCCAGCACATGATCCAGCAACGCCGTGCCAGCCACCTCGATCAAAGGCTTCGGTCGATCCGCAGTCAATGGCATCATCCGCGTGCCCTTGCCGGCGGCCATAATCATGGCGGTGTTTACTTTTCGGATCATTCCGTACCCAGCGTATTCGGCGCGATTTTCCGGATATCTTTCGGGATATAGGTGTCGAACCAGTTTTTGAGTGCCGCGAGTTGCGGGTGGTTCAAATCGCGCTCGAGTAATGCCCACATTCGGGGAAGGAAATCCAGATAGCGCAACTTTCCGTCGCGTTTCCATAACCGGGTGAATATGCCGATAATCTTGGTATTCCGCTGTGCACCAATCAGGGCGTAGTGATGCCCGAAATCATAATCTGGTTCAGCCCGCGTGATGTAATAATCCAGCATTTCGGTTTCCAGTTCTGCCGATACGTGCCGTCGCGCATCCTGAAGCAATGACACCAAATCATAGGCAGGATGTCCGATCAGCGCGTCCTGAAAATCGATCAAGCCTTGCGTACCATCGTCCAGAAGCATGATATTTTCCGCATGATAATCACGCAAGACAGTAACAACCTGCGTGCCTGCGACTGGCGCCAGCGCATCGTTCCACATCCGGTCGAATTCCGATTGATCGAAGTCGATCTGCATCGCGGGCAGATACCATTCGGTCAGCAAACGGACTTCGCGTAGATAGGAAGCTTCATCATAAGGCGGCAAATCGGCACATTCGGTGTGCGCCAGGTTGATGAGAGTATCGATAGCCTGCATATAAATCCGAGCTTCATCGGCAGGTTGAGCGTCCAGATGCTCTCGCATCCTTCGGTCTCCGAAATCTTCAATCAACACAAATCCACGATCCAAATTCTTGGAGAAGATTTTTGGCGCGCGAAATCCGTGGCCAGTCAGATACTCAGCCACGTCAATAAAGGGGCCCGGGTTTTCATGCGGCGGAGGAGCATCCATCAACATGGCATTGCCATTTGCGGAATCGGAAACCCGAAAATATCGCCGGAAAGACGCATCGCTAGGCAACGGCTGAACGATCGATCGCTCCCAGCCGGATTGTTGCAGAAAATCGTCCAAACCAGATGGCAAATTAAGTTCAGTTTGTGGCTTCATTCTCGTCCATTTTCATTTTCACTTCGCGGGTTCCATCCGCTTGTGGTTCTATTGATATGCTGATTGTCGGCAATGTATAATCGGCACCCGCCCGTTCAGCCCATTCCACCAACGTTATCCGGCCGCTGCGTTCTTCGGCAAGGCCGATCTCTTCAAGCTCCGCGACATCATCAAGACGATACAAATCCGCGTGCGCCACCGCAATAGAGACCTCGGGTGGATCATATTGATGGACGATCGCATAAGACGGACTCGCAACTTCGCCGGAAAAACCCAGTCCTTGAAGAATGCCGGAGCACAACACGGTTTTGCCCGCGCCCAAAGGGCCGTTGATCGACACCCAGTCACCGTCGCGCAATTGCTTTGCCAACTGTCGCCCAAAGGCCCGCAATTCATCTTCGGATTTGAAATTCATCGACCGGGTATAGTCATTATGATCGTTAAACCTTCGCCAGGTTTGGACTCCATATTGAACGTGCCTTGATGCGTCTCGATTAATTGCTTGGCGAGCGGCAGCCCAAGTCCTTGCAAAATCGAGTCATCCGCAGACTGCGATGATTTTCGGCTGTCACCCGAAAGCATCTGTTGGTCTTCGGCGCTCATTCCCGGCCCGTTGTCCGAAACAATAATTTCAAGCAAATCGGGACTATTCCGGACAAATAACAAAACCTCTCCATCTGGCTCATGATAGCGGATGGCATTATCAAGTATTTGACTGACCGCCTGACCAATGCGTTTGGGATCGAGAAAAAATGTTCCCTTTGCTTCATCCAACCGCAACTGTAGCGCCACACCGCGCTCCTTTGCAAAGACTGCCTTTGCATCAGCCACGTCCGCAAACAATTTTTTAACATCGACATTTTCACGGGCAATTGGCATCGCCCCGGCTTCGCTCTGGCTATAGTCCAGAACAGTATTTATCTGTTCCGACAGACGTTCCGCCGACGACAAAATTGCCTCTACATACTCCGTAGCTTGAGTGTTCAATGGCCCAGCAACGCCGGCTTTTAACAGATCTGCAAAACCGCTAATCGACGTCAGCGGAGTTCGGAATTCATAGCTCATGTTCGCAAGGAATCTGGCCTTGATCCCATCGGCCTCTTGCAACGCTGCATTGCGGTCGCGCAACGCTTGTTCGATCTTTAGACCATCCGACATATCCAACATCGTGAACAAGGCATTGCCATCCGGCAGCGGAATTGTCGCGATCTGGAATATGCGTTCATCGGCAAATGCTGCCTTGCTGCGGCGTTGTTCACGATTGGCGGTTGTCATTCGAACAAGCTCGCCGATTATCGAAATCTGTGACGGCTTTTTCAGATGCTTTGCCATGAGCGGAAGAATTTCGTCCAGTCGTGGATGTTTGATCAATAGATCGTCCGGCAAGCCCCAGGTTTCCGCGAAGAGCCGGTTCCAAATACTAATCCGTCCGTCGGCTGCAAATACCGCAATTGCCTCGAATAGATTATCGAATGTCGCTGTTCTTACCCGCAACAAAATGTCGCGCGCGCTCGCCAATTGGGCCTGTTCCGTCCGATCCTCAAATATCAAAAGCAGGCCGCCGTCGGGAACCGGTTGCGCCAACACCCGCAAATGGGTTCCATCGGGTAACAGCCAATTCTCTTCACTCGGTTCCGGATTGCGAAACCAGCTCTCCCTCTCACCGCGCCATGCCGGAAAGTCGCGCACTTCGGGTAGCTTGCCATTTTCACGCATTCGATCGAGGACGCGAGCAAACTCAGGTTTCTCGGTCAGCCATTGGTCGCGAAACGCGAACACGCGCTGAAAGGGCAAATTGGCAAAACTTAACGTGTAATCCGATCCGAATTGGACGACCCCGGCAGACATCATATTCAGCAAATGGCGTTGTGCATCGGACAGTTGCCGAAATTCGTTACGGGCGGTGGTTAAATCCTGAATATCAATGGCCAGACCCGCAACCCCTGCCTGACCGGCTTCGCCCAAAGGAACATCGAACACGCGCAATTGCCGCCGTTCCTCACCCAGCGTCGCCGACACGATGCGTTCAATTTTCTCGCCCTTTTCCATTGCTTCTCTGGCAAAAGCAGCCGCGCTTTTCCCATTCTCGGCCTCCAGCAACTCGATCCCGTCTTGCACGACCTGAAGCCCATCAGAAGCTCCGACAGCCTCAACATACGCGACGTTTACGAAGTTGAGCGACATGTCAGGGCTACGATGCCACATAGGCAAAGGTGCGGATTCGATAAGTCCGGCCAACGCTGTAAAGGCTGCTCTTGCCTTTTCCGACTCGTCCGTTCGTGCCTCAAGTTGGCGCAGGCTTTCTGTAGAATCAAAAAACCACAGAAGCGCCGCACCATTCGGGTAAATCACGGTGTCTGCAATAGCGCCAACTACCAACAGTCTCCGTTGCGAGCCTGCGATAGGAAGCGGTAATGTAAAGTCTTTTCCGGTCCGCTGAGTTTCACGCACCTTCTCTTCAAGCAGCGCCAGATCCTTGCTGCTTAACCCGCCATCGATATGTCCCCCAAGGTCAGTCAGTGTGGCGGCAGGTTTGGATAATCCCATCAATCTCGAAAAACGGTCCGCGGCCTCGATCCGTCCGTCGCCTTTTACAACAACCGGGAATGCTGGCGCGGTCTCCAGTAACCGGGCCAAACGCGATGTCTGGCGCAGCATTTTTTGCGACTGCCGCCGCATAGACAGGCCAATCCAAACGGCGACAGTCGCTCCAACGAGCCAAAGCGCCATCAATATGCCTATCAGTGCAATTGGCAGGCCCTCGCCCGTCATTTGTCCATCATCCTTCGCGTTTTCATTTATTTGCTAATGCCTGAAAGGGTGCGCGGCGCAACAAAAAACCCGCCACGTTTCCGCAGCGGGTCTTTTCGAACCGCAAAAATTTGTATGCGATCAATAGCGATAGTGGTCCGGCTTGAACGGCCCTTCAGTCGAAACACCGATATAACTGGCCTGTTTTGGCGTCAGCTTGGAGAGCTTCACACCCAATTTTTCGAGATGGAGCATAGCCACCTTTTCATCGAGATGTTTAGGCAGAACATAAACTTCGTTTTTGTAGTTGGCCCCGTTCGTCCATAGTTCGATCTGCGCCAGTACCTGATTGGTAAAACTTGACGACATCACAAAGCTGGGATGACCGGTCGCGCAACCCAGATTCACCAGTCGCCCCTTGGCCAATATAATGATCTGCTTGCCATCAGGGAATTCAACGAGATCAGTCCCCGGCTTCACTTCGTTCCAGTTGTAATTGGACAAGGCCGAAATCTGGATTTCGCTGTCGAAATGGCCGATGTTGCACACAATGCTCATCGGCTTCATGTTCATCATATGCTCGGCGGTTATAACGTCCGCATTTCCGGTCGCGGTGCAAAAAATATCGGCCCGGGTTACAGCTTCTTCCATCGTGACGACTTCAAAGCCTTCCATCGCGGCCTGAAGCGCGCAGATCGGGTCGACTTCGGTAACCATCACACGCGCGCCACCATTACGCAACGACTGGGCCGAACCCTTGCCCACATCGCCGAACCCGGCAACGCACGCAACCTTGCCGGCCAGCATCACATCGGTCGCGCGGCGGATTGCGTCGACGAGCGATTCCTTGCAACCATATAGATTGTCAAATTTCGACTTGGTCACGCTGTCATTGACGTTGATTGCGGGGAAAGGCAGCTCGCCCTTCTTTGCAATTTCGTAAAGGCGATGGACACCGGTGGTGGTTTCTTCCGAAACCCCCTTCAAGTTACGGACGGTTTCGGTCAGATAGCCGGGCTTTGCCGCGACAAAAGCCTTCAAAGCGCGCTGGAATTCGACTTCTTCTTCATTTTCCGGCTCGCCAAAGCTTTCGCCGCGCTCCAGCTTCGCACCCCAAAGCGCGAACATGGTCGCATCGCCGCCATCGTCCAGAATGATATTCGCGGTTGTGTCATCGCCCCAATCGAAAATGCGGCCGACATAGTCCCAATAATCAGAAAGGCTTTCACCTTTGATAGCGAAAACGGGTATCTCACGCGCAGCAATTGCTGCGGCGGCATGATCCTGCGTCGAAAATATATTGCAGGTTGCCCATCTTACATCGGCGCCCAAATCCACAAGTGTTTCAATCAACACTGCGGTTTGGATCGTCATATGCAGCGAACCTACGATGCGTGCGCCCCTCAACGGTTTCGACGCACCAAACTCTTCACGCAAAGCCATAAGGCCAGGCATTTCAGTTTCGGCGATGTTGATTTCTTTACGGCCAAAATCGGCCTCGCCGATATCGGCAATGACATAATCGTTGAAAGCCACAGGCTTGTTCTCCGGGAGGGTGTAGAATAGCCCCGCCCATAGCCCTGGCCTTCAACGAAATCAAATATAAAGATTACTTTATATGAATATCACTACCTTCAGGGGCGCTTGGCGATGCGTACCGGACAGGCCGGGCCTGACCAGGATTGCCCTGTTATAACAATGTCCGCAGCTGCGGCCATCGTCACGACCCCATGAGACTCGGACGACAATTTCGACGCCAAATCCTTCAATTGTTTGCAATCCATGTTTTTATGGCCGTTGCCATAGCTGTTGGCGTAACCGATCGACATCCGGTCAAGTGCGCCTTCTGCCCCTCTGGCCCCATAAGTCTGCGCCAAATGCCCTTTCAGAGCCGTATTTTGGGATCCGATAAGACTGTTATGTTTTACAACGAACCGATTATAATGCGGCAGGAAATTGTCCGGCGTATTCCGGCAGCGCAGCGCAGTTACCATCAACATGGTATTCAAATGCTTGATTTTGGCGGCATCCTGAGCTGCATTTGTCCAACACGCTTGAGCAGGCTGGGAACATATTGCCATACCAACCGCGAACACGACGGAACATTTTTTCGATTTCATCATTTGCCCTACCCCTTGCTTGTTCAACTCGGGAATAATTGACAATTCTGATTACTGTTTTTTCAACGGGTGCGGTTAAGGCGAATTAATCTTACATATGATTGAAACTACCGCATCTTATGTTTTGGAAATGTCGGACCTCCTGCAAATTTGACGGAGCCCGCGTTCACAAAGCAAAAGACCCGACTTGACTCGGTGTCAGTCGTCTCGGATTACAAGTACAAACACCCCCCCTTTGAAAGGTAACAGTTATGAGCATTTCAGTTGGAGACAAAATTCCTGACGTAAAGCTGGTCAAGGCCACAGCAGAAGGTCCGCAACCGGTTCAGTCCGCCGATTTTTTTGCGGGGCGTCGGGTCGCACTTTTCTCGGTGCCAGGTGCATTCACCCCGACTTGTTCCGCAAAGCACTTACCAGGCTTCGTTGAAAAGGCAGATGATCTTGCAGCCAAAGGAATCGATGAAATCGCCTGCACCGCGGTCAATGATGCTTTTGTGTTAGGCGCATGGAACAAGGCAGGTGGCTCGGACGCGATCACCATGCTGGCCGACGGAAACGGAGATTTTGCAGCGGCGTTGGGACTGGAAATGGACGGCACCGCTTTCGGCATGGGCAAGCGTGGCCAGCGTTTCTCACTCGTCGTCAATGACGGTGTGGTTGAACAGGTAAATGTCGAAGCACCTGGCGATTTCAACGTGAGTTCCGCCGATCATATGCTGGGTCAACTTTGATCTCCGGTAAGCATTATAACCATCAAAGCGTTTAGGTTTGAGCGATCTAGGGAGGGGCAACTCTCCCTTTTTTGTTGCGAAATTTTCAAAGTTCGCCGACAGATAGATATGCCCAGCACAGAATCTAATGACATAATATCACAGCTTGTTTCAGAATATGATGCATCTGTAAAACGCCTTCAATCGTCGCTTTCGCGTTACCTTAAAGATGGAACCGTACCTACAGAAGGCGAACGGCTTGGCCGCGATTTTTGCTATCCGGAACTGATTATCAAATATAGCGGTAAGGAACGGGATGCGGTTTCAAACCTTGCGTTTGGCAAATTGGAAAAAGTCGGAACATATCGAACGAGCTTTACCAAGCCGGAAATGTTTGCCGATTATGTCGGCGAACAACTCGACCTTCTCACCGAACAATATGAAGTTGAAATTTCTGTTGGCCGCAGCAGTCAGGAAATTCCGTTCCCTTATGTTTTGGATGGTTCGGCAGACCTTGAATTGGGATCAACCAGCCCAAGCGAATTGGCGCGATATTTTCCGACGACCGAACTGGCCGACATTGGCGATGAAATTGCCGACGGTCTGCTTCGGATAAAGGGCAATGACAATTCGCCGCTTGCGTTGTTCGATGCCCTGCGAACCGATTTTTCGTTGGCACGGCTGCGCCATTATACGGGCGCCCCTGCCGAGCATGTCCAAAATTACATCCTGTTCACCAACTATCACCGATATGTGGACGAATTTGTAAGCTGGGCTTGCACTCAAGTCGGCAACGGTCGCTACACAGCTTTGTCTGGCGCAGGCGGCCTGTTTGTGGATCAACCAACGGACAATGCCGCCCAGTTGGTCGCGGATAGCACGTGGCGGCGGCACCAGATGCCGGCCTATCACTTGATGGCACCGGACCGGACCGGCGTTACCTTGGTCAATATCGGTGTAGGGCCGTCGAACGCCAAGACCATATGCGACCATTTGGCTGTGATGCGACCCGAGGCATGGCTGATGATCGGCCATTGCGGCGGCTTGCGCGAAACGCAACGGATCGGGGATTATGTTCTGGCACATGCGTATTTGCGTGATGACCATATTCTCGACGAAGTATTGCCACCTGAAATTCCCATCCCGCCAATTGCTGAGGTGCAGCAGGCACTTGCGGCTGCGGCTGAACGGGTTTCGGGCACAAGCGGCGCGAACCTGAAGCGGCGGATGCGGACAGGCACCGTGGTGACAACCGACGACCGCAATTGGGAACTACGCTATTCGGCATCAGCCTTGCGTTTTTCCCAAAGCCGCGCGATTGCCATCGATATGGAATCGGCGACTATCGCGGCGCAAGGCTACCGGTTCCGCGTTCCTTATGGAACGTTGCTGTGTGTGTCGGACAAACCGTTGCATGGTGAAATCAAATTACCGGGGCAAGCCAACCGCTTTTACGAAGAAGCGATTGCAGCGCATTTGCAGATCGGTATCCAGACATGCGAGTTTTTGCGCGATGCTGGTAACAGTCTGCACAGCCGAAAACTTCGGGCCTTTAACGAACCACCATTCCGCTAATTTTCAAGGCAACGACGGGGTGGCCGTCACCACCCTTTTTTCGCGCCCTTGTTTTGTGTCTTCAGCCATTTCATCAGTGGTGCGAAATATTCGATCATCGCTTTACCTGACATTTCACGACTGCCGGTAAATGCTTCCAATGCGTCAGGCCAAGGTTTCGACGCGCCCATTTCCAACATTGCATTCAAACGGGTACCCACATCTTTGTTGCCATAAAAGGAACAACGATGCAGCGGGCCTTTCCAGCCAGCTGTATCACAGGCGGCCTTATAAAATTGGAATTGCAAAATCCGCGCAAGGAAATAGCGCGTGTAAGGCGTGTTACCGGGGACATGATATTTGGCCCCTGCATCAAAAGCAATTGCGGGCCGCTCAACCGGCGGCATTATACCTTGATATTGCGTCCGCAATTTGGTCCAGGCCGTGTTGTAATCAGCAGGCTTAATATCCCCTGCAAACACGCCCCAACGCCATTTGTCGACGATTACACTAAAGGGCAGGAACGCGACTTTGTCCATTGCCTGACGCAAGAGTAAGCCGTTGTCCTTGTCTGCATTCGGCACTTTGCCTGCATCCAACAAGCCAATCTGAACCAGATAATCGGGTGTGATCGACAACGCGATGGCATCGCCTATCGCTTCATGAAAACCGTCATTGGCACCGTTAAGATGCAGATAGCTCTGCTTGTTATACGCGCGCTGATAATAATTATGGCCCAGTTCATGATGCACCGTAACGAAATCATTCGAATTGATCTTGATGCACATTTTGATCCGCAAATCATCGACATTGTCGATATCCCAAGCAGAAGCGTGGCACACCACTTCACGATCGGCCGGCTTCAGGAATTGAGAGCGCGCATAGAAACTTGCAGGCAACGGCGCAAAACCTAGCGACGAGAAAAACCCTTCGCCAATCTTGACCATGCCAACTTCATCTATTTTCTTGGCCTTGAGCAGATCGCCGATATCATAGCCGATATCCCCCGACCCCGCAGGTGCGACAACGTCATAAATGTCGCCCCATTCTTGCGCCCACATATTGCCGAGCAAATCGGCCCGGATTGGCCCGGTATTGCCTTGCACAGCTTCGCCATATTTCTTGTTCAATTGCGTGCGAACATAAGTGTGAAGTTCGTCGTAAAGCGGCTTCACCTCTAGCCACAGCTTATCCGTTAGCTTGGCAAAATCGTCCGCAGGCATATCATAACCAGACCGCCACATCGCGCCCAGATCGGCAAAGCCCAGTTCATTTGCACCTTTATTGGCAATTCCAGCCATGCGGGTATAGTCATCCTTCATCGGCGTGCCGACATTATCATGCCAACTGACCCACATTTCCTTCAATTCTTCGGGGTTCCGGTTGGTCCCCATTTCGGCCTCGATATCCGAGCCGTTGATCGGCTGACCCTTTAACGTTCCCTTACCCTTGCCATAAGCCGAATTCAGCTTGGTTGCGATTTCCGCAAGCTCTTTCGCCGCGCCCGGTGTCGTTGGCGCAGGCAGGACCAAGCCACCGCGCAGAATATCAAGTTTGCGCCTGGTTGTTGCCGAAAGCCCGGCGACATTCTGATATTTTGCAGCCTCAAGTGCATATTGGACCGCTTTTTCCGTTCCGATTTCTCCATATTTCGCCGCCAGCGCATCGGTATCATCGGTGATATAGGTGCTATTGATCCATGCTACCCGTCCACCTTCAACGGAAAAATCGAACAGGTCTTTTTCGGCACGCGCCAGAAAAGCTTCAGCGTCGGCTACCGAGGGAGCCGCACTGACCGCCGCGGCGTCCAGGGTTGCGGCAACCGATGGAGTTGAAAAAGTTGCAACCGCAAGTGCGACCAGCGAAACTAGATTTTTCATATGAATTTCCCAGCAAATAATATGACGGAATGTTGGAACTTTCTTACCCAGCCGTCAAGCGGCACGCTTTGCCCTTTGTCGAAGGAATAACGCCACTAGCAGACCAAAGAACGTCACGAGAAATGCCGAAGATTTGAACGGCTGCGCGGTTGCCGCAATATAGGCAAGACTATCGTTACCCTTAAACGTCATCGCTTGCACAAATTGGCAGATTGTTTCGACATAGTCGGCCGCCCCCACGACAACCGCAGCGCCAACTATGACCCAGCCCAGACGACGCAGCGGAGCCCAAGCGGACTGGGCAAACAAGCGACCTCCGCAAAAAGCCCCAAAGGAATAGATGCCGATATAGACAAGGTCGAGGGCGATGCCGAAGCGGGCCAGATTCATGACGCCTGCCGCTTGCCATGCGGCTTGAATGGCATCGACACGAAGCGCGCTGCCGGCGGATTGATGGTCCCTGATGCCCCAAGGAGAAACCGCATTGGAAAACCATGGATTCATCGCGAACATCGCCGCCAGGATCAGCAATCCACCTAGCCAGAAACGCCAGAAACGTCGTTCCAACTTGCTCTCCCGCATCATATATCCTCCAGTGCCAATGCCCCTGCCCGCGCATCTTCGACTGTCAGATGATACATCACATAGTCTTGGCTTTGTCCCTGATATTCGCGCACATAGCTCCGCACGAACTTTCCGCCAAGACGTTCGACTGCAGTGCGGGAACGCAGATTATGCGCGCCGATTTGAAACACCACCGTCTTCACATACGCAAAAATATGCCTGAGCATCAGGGCCTTGGTTTCGCGATTAAAGCCGCCGCGCCAGTGGCTGCATGCGAAGAACGTCCAGCCTATTTCAATTTCGCTTGCCTGCGCGTCATAATTGGCAAAGCGGCTGCTGCCGATTATTGCATTGCTTGCCCGGTCGAAAATGGCAAAGGCCCCTTTTGATGCAATCGCTTCTTCGAAAAATCCTTCAAAGACGTCGCGTCTATATCGATCCGGATAAGGATGCATGGCCCAGATGTCAGGATCTGACGCAACCGCGTACAGTGCCTCAAAATCCAAATGGGCAAGCGGACGCAATTCAACTTTTTCACCAACAAGCGTCGGCTGGATATCAAATGGCGGCACGCTCACCACGCGACCTGCGTCATCGCGGTTATCATCGCGTCCCCTAGTTCGGGTTTAACGACCGCGCTCATATGATTGCCGGGTACCTCGAACAGCTTACCGCGCGGGAGAAGTTTCGCAAGGTCGGCGGCGTACCCGTTTTCTTGATCCTCAACCCCGCAAATGACCGCTACGGGCAAATCAAATGCCCGCAACTGTGCCTCGTCGGTGTCGACGAATGTATCCAGTATATGGCGCAACGCCAATGGGTCACCGCCCGTGGTCTTCAAGAATGCTTCGGCCATAAATGCCGGAGACCCGCGTTCATGTTGACCCAGATTGTCCAGAACATATTTGAAATGGCCGCTGCGATTGCCGGTCTTTGTCAATCCGTCGAGCCCCATGCCCGAAATGATCGCCCGCCCCGGCTTCGCGCCGCGTGCCAGCATCCGGGCCACGGTCCGTCCACCGAGAGAATAGCCGCCCAAGTCGTAATCCGTGATACCCAGATGATCCAGCAGGGCAAATTGGTCATCAGCCAAAATGTCCTTGGGATAAAGTGCCGCATCGTGCGGCTTTCCGCTCAGCCCATGGGCACGTAGATCGGGCATGATGACGCGGTAACCAGCGTCGGCGAGCTTTGCCGCATGACCATATTTGATCCAGTTCGTTTCGGCTTGGGAAAAATAGCCATGGATCAGGATAAGCGGTCGACCCGTGCCGATTTCCCTCCAGACGATTTGAATGTCGTCGGCTGTCTCGAAAATATATGTGGCAGTCATGGCCGCTTGATCAAGCCCTTCTGCTGCATCCGCCAGACTGCCATGGCTATTCGGTCTTGCCCGAAAAAGGGCTCACCATCGAACACCAATGTCGGAACACCCCAATGGCCGGCGGCTTCGAGCGCGCTTTGGTTGGCCGCAATTTCTGCGTCTAACGCCTCGGCATCGCTTAAGGCCTCTGCATCCAGTTCAGCGAGATCCAGTCCGGCGCGTGTTGCCGCACCCGCCAGATGATCTCCTTCATGCCAGTTCTCCGCACCGCCCCAGATCAATCGGGACACCTCGTCGCAAAAGGCAAGGCTTGCCCCCCGCCTGGCCGCAGCCTGCCCCAACCGTGTAAGGCGGAATATATAAGGCTGCTCCTCCGCAATTTGGCGAGTCATGACATTCTGCACGATGGGGTCCGGGCGCGGCGGACCAAAAGGAATGCCGTGAAATTGCGCCACCCGGAACATGTCGGTAAAGGTGTAGCGCAGCCAATTGGGATGGCTGCGTTCGAAAAAGGTCGGCTCGCGTATTGCCAGTGGATAGACAGGACGCAAATTGACGGTCAGATCATATTCCTCGGTCAACGCGCGATAGCGCCGCGTGGCGAGATAGCTATATGGGCTGCGGAATGACCAGAAAAGGTCTGCGGTCAACGTCATATTTTCTCTCTCCAGCGCAAGGACATGCAGGATAAGCCGGCATCAATGCGGCCGATCTGTTCGACGTTCAAGCTGATCGTCGGGATGCCAAAGGATTCCACAATGGCGCGGCTTTTGTGAAAGTCAGCGCCCATCAAAATGCTGTCCCGGATGCGCAGCTTGTTTGCCGCCTTTTCTTCTCCAGCCGGAACCTCGACGACCCGCATACCGGCAAAAGCAGGTGAATTCACCATGGGTGCGAGGGCAAATACCGTCTCTTCGTCAATCAGGCTGCACCCTGTTTTGAAGTGTAAAATGCCGGGCGGCGTTTCGGCAATCTCGCCCTTTTTGCCCAAACGGGCCAGCAGCGAAATCAGCTCTTCTGCCCCTGCACGGTCGGTGCGGTTGGATAGGCCGATCAGCACGCGGTCGCGAAGAACCAAGATGTCCCCGCCATCTGCATGGCCGGGGCCTTGCATCCGCAGCACGGTTTCAAAACGGTCTTCCAGCACGGGCGCAAGTAAGGCCGATTCCCCTGCCCGGCTTGGCGCTGCCAAGTTAAGCGCAATTGCCGCTTCACCAAAGACCAACGCGGGATCTTCCACAAAAATGGAATCCGGAAACTCTTGCGATGCCGGAAGCTGCATCACATGCAGCCCAAGCCCCTCAAGCGCCTGCACATAGGCCTCATGTTCGGCGCGCAGCGCATCAAAATCGGGATCCGGCCCATCCTCTGCCCGTAACCCCGCCACGACAGACGCGGCAGGGCTTCGGACGATGGCATGGCTATAATCAAACATGCGCGATGACCGGAATTACCCCTTCTTCAAATGCCGCCGTCCCAAAAGTTCAGCGATCTGCACGGCATTCAACGCCGCTCCCTTACGAAGGTTATCGGACACACACCAGAAGGCAAGACCGTTATCCACGGTCGGGTCTTCGCGGACGCGGCTGACATAAGTGGCGTCGTCGCCTGCGGCCTCGATAGGCGTCGCATAGCCGCCATCTTCGTGCTTATCGACCAACATGATGCCCGGGGCTTCGCGCAGGATAGACTTTGCCTTGGCCGCCGACATTTCGCGGTCATATTCAATGTTCACAGCCTCGCTGTGGCCAACAAAGACAGGCACACGCACACAGGTAGCGGTCAGCTTGATCTTGGGATCAAGGATCTTCTTGACCTCCACCATCATTTTCCATTCTTCCTTGGTGTAACCGTCTTCCAGAAAGCTATCGATATGCGGGATAACGTTGAACGCGATCTGCTTTGTGAATTTCTTTGGTTCGGCACTGTCGCCGACAAAGATATTGCGGCTTTGTTCGAACAGTTCGTCCATGCCTTCCTTGCCCGCACCAGACACCGACTGATAGGTTGAGACCACGACGCGGGTGATGTTGGCGTAATCGTGAAGCGGCTTGAGTGCCACGACCAGCTGCGCTGTAGAGCAATTGGGATTGGCGATGATATTCTTGCGCTTGTACCCATCGATGGCATCTGGGTTCACTTCCGGAACGATCAAGGGAATGTCCGGGTCCATGCGGTGGAGCGAGCTGTTGTCGATCACCACACATCCGGCGGCTGCGGCAATGGGGGCGAATTTCTTGGTCGCTTCGGAACCGATCGCAAAAATCGCCATGTCCCAGCCCGCCCAGTCGAAATTCTCGATATTCTGGATCTTCAGCATCTTGCCGGTGTCACCATATTCGATTTCGATGCCCTGGCTGCGTGACGATGCCAATACAGCCACTTCGTCGGCGGGAAATTCGCGCTCGGTAAGGATGTTGACGACTTCGCGGCCAACATTGCCCGTCGCGCCCGCAACTACGATACGATAACCCATGTGTATTTTCCTCAAATCTGGTTTGGACAAAGAAAAAGGCCGGGCTCTTTGTGGGAGCCCGGCCTTTCATGTTCGGATTAAGAACGTCAGCGAGCTCCTGCTTATTCAGCAGCCTCGGTTGTCTTAATAGGGCGAGGGTCGCGGCGTTCGGCGATACGCGCCTTCTTACCGGTCAAACCACGCAGATAATAGAGTTTCGCACGACGCACTACACCGCGACGAACGACTTCGATGCTGTCGATATTCGGGCTGTACAGCGGAAATACGCGCTCAACACCTTCGCCGAACGACATTTTGCGTACGGTGAAGTTGGAGCCCATTCCCTTGTTCGAACGCGCAATGCAAACGCCTTCGTAATTCTGGATACGCGTGCGGTCACCTTCGATAACCTTCACGCCCACCTTGATGGTGTCACCCGCGCGGAAGGCGGGGATTGTCTTGGTTTCTGCCAATGCCGCAATGGCTTCGGCTTCGAGTGTCTGGATGAGGTTCATGCCCCATTTAATCCTTATTCTTCTGTTGCACGTCAGAGGCAGGCTGAACCCGGGCGTCCTTATAACGCCCCCAAAGGTCCGGTCTGCGTAACCGAGTATCTTCCTCCGCCCTTTGTTTCCGCCAGGCGGCGATTTTCGCATGATCCCCCGATCGCAACACTTCGGGGATCATCCGCCCTTCCCAATCATTGGGTCGGGTATAATGCGGATATTCAAGTAATCCTTGTTCAAAGGACTCCTCGTCACCGCTGGAAGTCGCGCCCATTACGCCGGGAAGCAGCCGAATGCAAGCGTCTAACAGCATCAAAGCCCCAATTTCTCCACCTGACAGGATGATGTCGCCCATCGAGACCTGCTCAATTTCAGGATGCGCGTCGAAAAGGCGTTCGTCGAAGCCCTCGAAACGCCCGCAGATTATGGTGACCCCGGGGCCAGAAGCGAGTTCGCGGATGCGTGCCTGGGTGATAGGTGCGCCGCGCGGGGTCATGGCGAGGATGGGGGCGGTGGGCTGGGCTGCTTTGGCATGTTCAACCGCCGTCGAAAGAATATCTGCCCGCAAAACCATCCCTGCTCCGCCGCCAGCAGGGGTGTCGTCAACGGTGCGGTGTTTGTCAGTTGCAAAGTCGCGTATGTGAATGGGCGAGCAGGCCCACTTCCCCTCCTCCAACGCACGCCCCGCCAGCGAAATGCCAAGCGGACCGGGGAACATTTCGGGGTAGAGGGTGAGGATTTGGGTGGCGAAAGTCATATGACGAAAGCGGCTTCGATTACGACCTTCTCACCCCATTCGGGCACGGCATCTGGCGTCATCGGGACCATGAATTTCTTGCCATCAGGCATCTGAATTTCCAGCACATCGCTCGCGCCGAAATTTTCGACGGCGATGCACTTGCCAAGGTCGGTACCGTCCGTGGACACGCAGGGAAGACCCAGCAGGTCGCTGTAATAATATTCACCCTCGCCGAGTTCGGGCAATGCTTCGCGTGGTACGGTTAGCACAGTGCTGCGCAACTTCTCGGCGGCATTTCGGTCATTGATTTCGGCAAAGCGGGCAATTGCACCGTCTTTGGTAGGCCTCAGCGACTTAACCGTCAGCGTGCCGTCATTGAAACTTTTGTACCGTTTCAAGCTGTCCAGATTTTCTGCAAACAGCTTGAGACGGACTTCACCCGTCACGCCATGCGCGCCAGAAACGGCGGCAAGCGTGACGGTGTTATCGGCCAAGGCTTAGCCCTCGGCCTTTTCTTCGGTAGCTTCTTCAGCGGCAGGCGCAGCTTCTTCAGCAGCTGGCGCTTCTTCGGCAACTGCTTCAGGTGCGGCTTCCTCAGCGACTGGCGCTTCTTCAGCAGCCGCTTCTGGGGCAGCTTCTTCCGCCACAGGAGCTTCCTCAACAGCTGCTTCAGGCGCAGCTTCTTCTGCCACAGGAGCTTCCTCAACAGCTGCTTCAGGCGCAGCTTCTTCTGCCACAGGAGCTTCCTCAACAGCTGCTTCAGGCGCAGCTTCTTCGGCGACTACTTCTTCAACAACTTCTGGCTCCGGCTCAGGTGCAGGCGCAGCGGCCGCTGCAGCAGCAGCTTCTTCAGCTTCAGCCAGCTTGGTTGCCTTGTCTTCTGCACGATCCTTGGCTTTCTGGCCTGGTTCACCCTTGTTCGGGTTACTCTTGACCTTGCGTTCCATGACACCTGCAACGTCAAGGAAACGTGCAACGCGATCCGAAGGCTGCGCGCCAGCGGCCAACCAATGCTTCGCGCGTTCGGCATCAAGGATCATACGCTCAGCGCTGTCCTTGGGAAGCTGCGGGTTGTAGCTGCCGATACGTTCAATAAACTTGCCATCCCGTGGTGCACGGGCGTCGGCTACGACGATTTTGTAATAAGGACGCTTCTTGGAACCGCCGCGAGACAAACGCATGGATAATGCCATAAAACTAACTCACCTTTCTGGTATAAAAATACATTAAATTAGAACTTTATTTCTTTTTATTAAGAAGTCGTGCGAGATCAGGTGGAAGCCCCCCTGCACCGCCACCCAGACCGGGCAATCCGCCCATTCCCGGCGGCATCGCGCCGGGAGGCAGGCCGTGCATACCCTCCATTGCACCGCCCAGATCTGCGCCGCCTTTGCCGCCACCAAACATCGCCGCAAGGCCCTTAAGCCCGCCCATCTTGCGGATGCGCTTCATAGCGTTAGCCATTTCCTGGTGCATCTTGATCAGCTTGTTCACATCTTGCACCGTCATGCCAGAACCCTTGGCTATGCGGATCTTCCGCTTGGCGTTCAGCAATTCCGGCTTCGCCCGCTCTTTTGGCGTCATGGAGCCGATAATCGCGTCCATATGGACCAATAACTTGTCGTTCATACCGCTGGCATCCATTGCCGCCTTGGCTTTTTTCATGCCGGGCATCATACCCGCCAGCGCGCCCAGACCGCCCATCTTGGTCATCTGGCGAAACTGCGTTCTTAGGTCGTCCATATCGAACTGACCCTTGGCCATCTTTGCGGCGAGCTTGTCGGCTTCATCCTTATCGACGATTTCCGCCGCCCGCTCGACCAACCCGACGACGTCGCCCATGCCAAGGATACGGCCAGCCACACGTTCAGGATTAAACGCCTCAATAGCGTCCAGCTTTTCGCCCACACCTGCAAATTTGATCGGTTTGCCGGTAATGGCACGCATCGATAGCGCCGCACCGCCGCGCGCATCGCCGTCCATACGGGTCAGCACGATACCGGTCAGATCGACGCGTTCGCCAAAATTCTTGGCCACATTGACGGCGTCCTGACCCGTCAGCGAGTCAACCACCAGCAGGATTTCCTGCGGCGTCGAAACCTTTGCGACCGCTTGCATTTCGTCCATCAACTGCTGATCGACGTGCAGGCGACCTGCGGTATCGAGCAATAGAACGTCGAATCCTTGCAGTTTTGCCGCCTGCATCGCGCGCTTGGCGATATCGACAGGTTGTTGCCCCTGCACAATGGGCAAGGTCGCGACTTCGGTTTGCGTCCCCAGCGTTGCAAGTTGTTCCTGTGCCGCGGGCCGATTGACGTCAAGCGACGCCATCAAAACTTTTTTGCCCTGCTTGGTCTTCAACAACCTCGCGATTTTGGCTGTCGTGGTGGTCTTACCCGAACCTTGCAAACCGATCATCATGATGATTGCGGGCGGTGCGACGGCCAGATTCAGGTCGCTCTGTTCCGCGCCCAGCATTTCGACCAGCGCGTCATTGACGATTTTGACAACCTGCTGGCCGGGCGTGACCGACCTCAGAACTTGAGCGCCTACAGCAGTCTCAGTAACCTTGTCGACAAATTCACGAACAACCGGCAGCGCAACGTCAGCCTCCAGCAAGGCAACGCGCACTTCGCGCATTGCTTCGCGGACATCGGCTTCGTTCAACGCACCGCGACCACGCAGGCGGTCGAACACCCCTCCTAACCGGTCGCTCAGCTTGTCAAACATGCGTCTTCCTTACCAAAATGTCCGTTTCCGGACATAAACGAACAAAAAGCCGGTGAGCGAAACTTCGCCGACCAGCCTGGAAAAAGTTGATTTTCCATAGTTACAGTAGCGAGCTATCACTCGCAGAGCACGCCTTTAGCCATCTCAACCCGGGAATGCAAGGTTCTTTACTCATCCAACCGCCATTGCGCCGTTGCAGGCATTTATGAACGAGATTTAATCAAATATTGACTTTTTTCAGCGTAGTAGACTGCCTGATTGGAATAACAAGATCTATGCAACTTCAGCCAACGGACCACGAGTATAGCGCGCCAGCAATCTTGACCTACGTCAAGGCTGGTAACCGCGTATTCTATGGCGTTGTCATGTTCGCCGCCATAGCTATGTTCGTCGCAATAGGCGGACAAGTCGGTGCCCAAACGGTCCGAACGCTCATAGGCAATAGCCCTGGTGCCGATCAGGTGATGGTAACCGCGTTGCTTTTGAACATTGCGCTCATTCTTCTTATCTGGCGGCGTACCAGCGCGTTGAGCGATGAAATTGACGTCTACCGGAAAGCCGAAGTCCGCGCACAACATCTGGCGATGACCGACCCATTGACAAACCTTTTCAATCGCCGCGCCGTCAAAGAAAAAACAACCGAACTCAGTGCGCGTGCGTCAAGACGCGGCAAATCCATCGCATTCATGATGGTTGATCTCGACGGGTTCAAAAAAATCAATGATCTTTATGGCCATGATTGCGGCGATTTTCTGTTGCGCGAAGTTGCTGACCGTATGCGTGATGTCATCCCCCCAAGCAGCGTCATCGCAAGGCTGGGCGGTGACGAATTCGGAATTTGTGTCGTTTTTGAACCGGAATATCCAGAATCGGTGGATCGGATTGCAGAAGAACTGGTCGATGCGCTTGCCCGCCCCGTCACAATTTCTGATTCCGAGCAAACCGTCACGGCGTCGGTGGGGATTAGTCGGCCCGAACAGGATTGCGATTCTATCGAGATGCTTATCCGTCGCGCCGATATTGCGCTTTACGCGGCCAAGAAAAACGGTCGCAATTGTTACAGCTGGTTTGAAAACGGCATGGAAACGGAAATTCGCTCTCGCAACTCGCTGGAAGGTGATATTCGAGCCGCAATTCCAAATGATGAATTTGTACCCTTTTTCGAACAGCAAATAAATCTTGCGACGGGCGAATTGGTAGGGTTTGAGATGCTGGCCCGTTGGGTATCGCCGGTCCGCGGACTTATTTCGCCGGATGATTTTATCCCGATTGCCGAAGAGACCGGGATGATCGGCGATCTGTCGTTGAGCGTCATCCGCAAAGCAATGATTGAAGCCAATCTTTGGGACCCAAAGCTTACAATATCGGTCAACATCTCGCCTGTGCAGTTGAAAGATCCTTGGCTAGCCCAGAAAATTGTTAAACTGCTGGTAGAAACAGGATTTCCTGCAAGCCGATTAGAAGTCGAGATTACCGAGAGCTCACTCTTCAAAAATCTCGGCCTTGCACAATCGATCGTCGGAAGCCTGAAAAATCAGGGCATCCGCATCGCCTTGGATGATTTTGGCACAGGATATAGCTCACTTGCGCATTTGCGTGCGCTGCCCTTCGACCGCATAAAAATAGACCGCAGCTTTGTTGCGTCTATGTTCGATAACGCCGAAAGTGCCGCAATTGTAAGCGCAATTGCAGGCCTTGGTGCGAGCCTGGATGTTCCCATAACGGCCGAAGGCATCGAAAATGAAGAAATATTGGCGAAGCTAAAAGCCTTGGGATGCACGAAAGGCCAAGGATGGTATTTTGGTCAACCCTTGAATATTGACCAGGCGCGTCACCTTCTAATTCAGAAAGATTTGTTGCCTGCGCGACGCCGTCAATCCGAAGCGACCGCGACACCCTATTCAAATCTGGAAGAACGCAAGGCGTCCTAATCTGGGGGAACTCGCTTTAACAGCGGATGATTTCTGGACTTGAAGGCGCACAGTCCTTAAATCGCGGCGCATGACGCGCGGTGAATTTCACAAAATGCATGGATTGGGCAATGATTTCGTGATCATTGATGCCCGCAGCGCACCTGTGGAGATGACCCCCGCGCGGGCAAAAAAATTGGCCGACCGCAGATATGGGATTGGTTGTGACCAACTGATCCTGCTGGAACCTTCTTACGTCGCGACCGTCCGGATGCGGATATTCAATCAGGATGGCAGCGAGGTTGAATCCTGCGGCAATGCGACGCGCTGTGTCGTGTCGCTGCTCGGTCGGGATGCGACGATCGAAACCGCAGGCGGGATGATCGATGGCGCCTATGGTGAAAACAGCATCACCCTGCATATGCCGCCGCCCCGTTTTGATTGGCAGGATATTCCTTTGGCTTTTGCGATGGACAGCGCGGCCATGCCAATAGCTTGGGACGAACTGGCTGGCCCCATGGCGGTGAATGTCGGAAACCCCCACGCTATCTTTTTCGTCGAAGATGCAGATGCCGTCGATTTGGAAAATTTAGGGCCACTGATCGAACATGATGCCGCCTTTCCCGACCGCGTAAATGTCAATGTAGCTTCGGTTCAGGACGGAGCCGTATTTCTGCGCGTCTGGGAACGCGGCGTCGGCGAGACGCAGGCATGCGGCACCGGGGCCTGCGCCACCGCCATTGCCGCAATCAGGCAAGGAAAAGTGGCTTCACCCGTAACCGTGCACCAGGCCGGGGGCAGTTTGACCATAGGCTGGGAACCAGGCGGGGTTATCCAGATGACCGGCGCGGCCACTTATGTGTTTAAGGGCGAAATCAATTGGGATGATTTCGGGTGAGCCAGATAGAAGTTATCAGCATGGGCTGTCGCCTCAATCTGGCGGAGAGCAATGCGCTTGCCGAGCAACTGGCCGATCAGAACGATGTCATCATCGTCAACAGCTGCGCCGTGACAAATGAAGCCGTGCGCCAGACCCGGCAAGCGATCCGGCAAGCTCGCAAAAGGCGCCCCGATGCACGGATCATGGTGACCGGCTGCGCCGCACAGGTGGAACCTGACACATTCCGTAACATGCCCGAAGTTTCGGCTATTTTTGGCAATGCCGAAAAACAGGATCCTGTCTTGCTCAGCCAGATCGTGCGGCAACCGGACCGTCCGGTGGTCGTGTCCGATATCATGACGTTGCGGCAGACCGCGCCACATCTGGTCACGGCCTATTCGGGAAAGACCCGCGCTTTTGTCGAGGTGCAGAACGGCTGCGACCACCGGTGCACCTTTTGCATCATTCCATTTGGCCGGGGCAATAGCCGTTCTGTTCCTGCTGGAAGCGTAGTCGAACATATCCGGATGCTGGTCGACAAAGGCTTCAAGGAAGTTGTTTTGACCGGCGTGGATGTCACAAGCTATGGCCCCGACCTGCCAGGAAAGGACAATCTGGGCCTGCTGGTTGAGCGCATATTGAAGCTGGTTCCCGATCTCGAACGGCTCCGCCTTTCGTCGATCGACGGCGTCGAAATTGACGAACGCCTGTTTGCGCTGCTGACCGGCGAGCCGCGCCTTATGCCGCATGTGCACCTATCGCTGCAGGCAGGCGACAATATGATCTTGAAACGCATGAAGCGGCGACATAGCCGCGAAATGGCCATTGATCTTGTCGCACGGATGAAAAAGCTGCGTCCCGAAATCGCCATTGGAGCGGATATCATCGCCGGTTTTCCAACCGAAGACGATGCGATGTTCGAAAACAGCCTTGATCTGGTCCGCCAGTGCCAGATTGTCCACGGGCACATTTTTCCTTATTCTCCCAAATTGGGAACGCCCGCTGCAAAAATGCCGCAAGTTCCCGCAGCACATATTAAGGCGCGTGCCAGAGCCCTGCGCGATGCTGTCGCCGCCGAGCGCAGCGCATGGCTCGGCACTTTGACCGGTTCGGTTCAGAAAATTGCCGTCGAACGGGGTGGTCGTGCTGGTCATGCGGAAAATTTTGCTTATGTGGGTCTGGACAGGCCAATGCCCGAAGGCAGCATCGTGCCAGCTCGGATGATAGAGACAAAGGACGGTATGTTGCAGGCAAAGGTCATCGCATGAGCGAGAAAGCAGGTTGGAAAGACCGGCTGTTTGGCGGCCTCAAAAAAACGTCTGGCAAGCTGACCGACAATATCACCGGTCTGGTCACCAAAGCCAAATTGGATGCCGGGGATCTGGACGAAATTGAAGATGCGTTGATTGCGTCTGATCTGGGCCCGGCGATGGCAGCGCAAATCCGTGATAAAATTGCCGCCGGGCGCTTTGAAAAGGGCATTGATGCCGAAGGCATCCGGCAGATCGTTGAAGACGAGATTGCCGCCGTGCTTGCGCCAGTGGCCGAACCCCTCGACATCGATGCTTTCCCGCGGCCGCAGGTCATTCTTGTGATCGGCGTCAACGGGTCAGGAAAAACCACGACCATTGCAAAGCTGGCGCATCTGTTTCTTGAGCAGGATTATGGAGTTATGCTGGCCGCAGGCGATACATTCCGCGCGGCTGCCATTGGCCAGTTGAAGGTCTGGGCCGACCGGATTGGCGTCCCGATTGTCACTGGCCCCGAGGGCGGTGATGCCGCTGGGGTCGTGTTTGATGCGGTCAAACGCGCCACGGCCGAAGGGATAGATGTCCTGATCGTCGATACCGCCGGCCGTTTGCAGAACAAGCGCGAGTTGATGGACGAACTGGCAAAAATCCGTCGTGTTCTGGGACGGCTTAACCCCGAAGCACCACATGATGTCGTGCTGGTTCTGGATGCGACCACAGGACAAAACGCCCTGTCGCAAATTGAGATATTCAAGGAAGTCGCCAACGTGACCGGACTCGTAATGACCAAATTGGATGGCAGCGCACGCGGAGGCATATTGGTTGCAGCAGCCAAACAGTTCGGCCTGCCGATCCACGCCATCGGCGTTGGTGAAACAATCGACGACCTTCGCCCCTTCAACGCGCAGGACCTGGCCCGCGCAATTAGCGGAGGGGCACAATGACGTCTGCGCGACCTTCCAAAAAGCCATCGGGCTTGCTCAGTTTCGCGCTCGATTTTGGTCCTTTATTGCTGTTCTTCTTGGGGTCGCGCTTCGGCCATTCCGACACTGATCCTGTGCAGGGCCCAATTGTCGGTACCGCAACCTTCATGGTGGCAATTGTAGTGGCGATGGCAGTTGCTAAATGGAAAACGGGGCATATCTCGCCCATGATGAAAATGTCGGCGGTGTTCGTCATTGGCTTTGGCGCTCTGACCCTTTGGTTCCGGGATTTCGGATTCATCCAGCACAAGGCGACGGCGGTCTATTTGCTGTTCTCGGCTATCATTCTAATCGGCTGGATGCGTTCAAAACCCGCGCTGAAATATTTGCTGGAACAAGCTTATGACGGGTTGAGCGATGACGGTTGGTTGAAGCTCTCGTTAAGTTGGGGCCTTTTCTTCATGGGACTGGCCATTCTCAACGAGATACTCATCCCTTTGCTGACTAACGACCAATATATCACCGTCAAAACATTCGGATTGCCCGCATTGTCATTCCTGTTCGCGATGGCAAACATCCCGATGCTGCTTCGGCATGGGCTTAATTTGGGCGATGAAACGAAAGAAGATAACAAGCCCGACTTGTAACCAGTCTAGCGCTTGGCTAGGCTAAAAACAGATTTGAAGTAAATCATAGGGGATTTTGAATGGCGAAATTTTTTGGAAATCTGCATCTGGTGCTGGTCGCGGGACTGGTATTGGCTTTGGCAGTTATGTTTGGTGTTGATGGGGACGCATTGACCGCACAGTCGGTAACGCGTTGGCTGCACACTTTTTTTGGTATCGTGTGGATCGGCCTGCTCTACTATTTCAACTTCGTGCAAATACCGACAATGCCAAAAATTCCTGCTGAATTGAAGCCCGGCATTTCAAAGCATATCGCACCGTCAGCTTTGTTTTTCTTCCGTTGGGGCGCCGCGTTGACTGTTCTGACAGGCCTAATTGTCGCAGTTCAGGCCGGTTACGCGCATCAGGCCTTTACGTTGCAGGATCCGTTCAAGCTGATTGGTATCGGCATGTGGCTCGCCGTAATTATGGCGTTCAACGTATGGTTCATCATCTGGCCTAACCAGAAAAAAGCTTTGGGTATTGTAGAAGCCGACGACTCGACGAAAGCAAAGGCGGCCACCACTGCGATGATGACGTCGCGTCTGAACACGCTGCTGTCGATCCCTATGTTGTACTGCATGGTCAGTGCAAACGGCGGCTGAACTATCTCCTCTCCCTTTGGGAGAGGATACGAAGCCTTACCGCTTTAGCGGTTAGGCGAAGTTGGTGAGGGGTTGTTCCGTCTCGAGATGGCGGATCCCCTCACCCAGCTACGACTAGCAAACAAGTTTGCAGGTCTCCGCAACCCTCTCCCTACGTGAGAGGGGCTTTTACGCTAACAGATCATGCTTCTTCAAAGTATGCCTTAGCTGGTCATAACTGAGGTTGAGTGCCTTGGCAGTCTGCCGCTGGTTGTAACGGCATTTGGCCAGTGCCTGTTCCAGCACTGCCTTTTCATATTTCTCGGTCGCCTCGCGAAAGTCGATCACGTCCACCATCTGACTCAAGTCTGTCGAGTAACGGGGTTCGGTGGATTCATTCTCCTTGCTGGCCGGCGTATGGGTCGGGGCCGAAGCAGCTATGCCGGTCCGCCACGGGCTGTCGAACGGGTCGAACTGGATATAATCCACCGGCTGGCCGGGATCAGCCCAGCGATAGACAGCACGCTCGACCACGTTACGCAATTCTCGTACATTGCCCGGCCATAGATAATTTTCCATTGCGCGTGCCGCCACGTCGCCAAAGCCTGGCCAGCCGTCCCAACCCAGTTCGGCGGCCATACGTCGTCCGAAATATTCGGACAATACTTCGACATCACCTTCACGCACCCGCAGCGGCGGCAAAGTGATGACTTCAAAGCACAGTCGGTCCAATAGGTCGGCACGGAACTTGCCGGTCTCAACCATTTTGGGAAGATGTTCGTTGGTAGCCGCGACGATGCGGACATCGACCCGCACTGGCCGCGAGGAACCAATGCGTGTCACCTCGCCATATTCGACCGAACGCAATAACCGTTCCTGCGCGCCCATGCTGAGCGTGCCGAGTTCGTCGAGGAACAGTGTCCCACCGTCCGCCTCTTCAAAGCGGCCTTCGCGTGCGCGCGTCGCGCCGGTGAAGGCGCCTGCTTCATGACCAAAAAGTTCTGCCTCGATTAAGGTCTCCGGCAACGCCGCGCAGTTCATGGTCACCAGCGGACCGTCCCATCGCGAACTCAGGCGGTGCAGACGTTCGGCAATCAGTTCCTTGCCCGTACCCCGTTCGCCCACCACCAGCACCGGTCGGTTCAAAGGTGCCGCACGGCTGGCACGCTCGACGGCGTCTAAAAAAGCCGACGACTGCCCGATAAATTGGTGACTTTCACGATCCATATTCAAAGATTGGCATATTTCACCACCTAATAGCAATAATTACCAGTCGATATGGGTAGAAAATATGAAAAACTGGCTAATTTCTGGGAAAAAGCGAAATTGGCACGCTCCCTGCAAAGATGTTGGCAAGCCGGCAAAAGCAGGCAAAGCAAACAAAGGGAAGACCAAATGAGCACCGAAAACAAAGCACAGGAAAGCTTCAAAGAAAGCGAAAGCCGCCTCTGGGTAGCCGTGGCCTTGTCCATGTCCATGATCTTTACCAGCTATGCGATTTCGGTGTTCAATCACCAGGAAGACAATCAGGTCAATGCATATACCCATTCCCAACGGCCTGTCGTTGTCAGCTATCTTGCCTGACCTCGTAAGCCCGCGACCGGGGTCACCCGGCTCCCCCCCTCCCCCAACGAGGTCCCCGGTCGCCCCCATTTTTGAAGACACGCGCAGAACAAGTCATAACCGGAGTTACCCTATGGGCATTTTTTCACGAACTCGCGACATCATCGCCGCCAACGTCACCGACTTGCTCGACAAGTCGCAAGACCCGGCCAAGATGATCCGCATGATCATCCTCGAAATGGAAGAAACCCTTGTCGAAGTCCGCGCCTCAGCCGCGCGCACGATCGCCGACCAGAAAGAACTGCGTCGTCATATCGACAAGCTGAACACGCTCGAGGCGGATTGGACCGATAAAGCGCATCTGGCGCTGTCGAAGGATCGTGAAGATCTCGCCAAGGCGGCTTTGCTGGAAAAGCGCAAAGCAACCGACATGAAGGACCAGCTGACCTCCGAAGTCGATGTACTCAACGATGCCCTGAAAGCATCGGAGCAGGACATTCACAAACTGCAGAAAAAGCTCGCCGATGCCCGCAGCCGCCAGAACGCGTTGATGACTCGCCTTGAAAGCGCCGAAAATCAGGTCAAGCTGCGTACTATGTACAATGGCGATAAGGTCCGCGACGCCTTTTCACGCTTTGATGTTCTGGAGCGCCGGGTCGACGAGGCTCAAGGCTATGCTGACTCGCTGGCCATTGGCAGCGACGCACCCCGCAGCCTCGGTGACGAAATCGCCGCGCTCGAATCCTTCGATGTCGTCGATGCCGAACTGGAAGCGATGAAAAAAGCCATGAAGCAAGACGCAAAGAAGGAGGGTTAAGTTTATGGACGGTGAAATCATCATGGTGCCGATTGTTGTTGGCATCCTCTTTCTAGGCCTCCCCTGGCTCATTCTCCACCATCTCACCAAATGGAAAACAGCCGCGACGCTGACCAATGATGACGAACGGCTGCTGGGTGAAATGTACGAACTGGCCCGCCGTCTGGAAGATCGCATGGATACAGTGGAACGGCTTGTAGGACAGGATAACCCCAATTTCATTCCGCGCCGCATCGATCATGATGCAGAAGATTATACCGCTGAAAATATTCGCCGGCTGGAAAGGAACCGTTGAGATGAGCAGCAAACACACACAATTCTATCTCGACAAGCAAAATGCCAAATGGAAAGGCGTATGCGCTGGGATTTCCGACTATACCGGTGTTGATGTTCTCTGGGTACGTTTGGGCGCGGTCATCCTGACACTTGCGGGTGGTTTTCCCTGGACATTGGTTGCCTATTTTGGCGCGGCATGGTTCGCCAACAAAAAGCCGATCCATCTTTATGTCGACAATGACGACCAGAAATTCTGGCAAGGCGTAAGGCAATCCCCTGCCCGCACCACGCGCGACATCCGCTCACGCTTCCGGGAAATCGACAACCGCCTTGCCGATGTCGAACTTTATTATGTCAGCAACAACAAGCAGCTGGCCGACGAAATCGAAAGCCTGCGCTAAGCGGAGCCTTTGGGAGGGATAAAATGGAAGCCGAAGGATTTTTTCTAACGACCTTTTTTGGAATGGCCATCGGAGCCGTCTGCACATTGACAATCCAGTGGTATGGGCGGCGCAAGGTGAAAGCTGCGCTAAAAACCGAAGGCATCGCACCAAGCCGTCAGACCGAATTATTGAGCAACGAAAATGAACTGATGCGCGGCCAAATGCTGCGGCTCGAAGAACGCCTTTCGGTCATGGAGCGCATCACGACAGATAGCCATATGAGCTTGAACCAAGAGCTTGAACGCCTGCGTTAAGCGCGGTATCTGGGAGGAAACACATCATGTTCACGTTAATCATTTTCGGCTTGATTGCCTGGTTCACTTACCGCCATTTTTCAAAAAAGAAGCGCAATGCCGACCAGCGCAACTGGAGTGTGGACTTTCGTAATTCAGACATACGCCCTGTGACCCGGCGCTTGCCATGGAAGGACCTGACATGAGCTTTAGCGGACCATCATTCATCGTCGCAATCGTGATGATTTGCACGGCTGGCTGGATCATTAACAACTGGATACGAGCGCGCCATGGTTATCCGCTCGAAAATGAGTGGGGTGGAACCACTCCCAAGGTTGACGTCGATGCTGACCGCAAAATCACGCTGCTGAGCAGCGAAAATGAAACGCTTAATGGCAAGATCGGGAATCTGGAAGAGCGCATCACAGTTCTGGAGCGCATCGTAACCGACAAAGCCGGACGGCTTTCGGAAGAAATTGAAAGACTGCGCTGAGCGCTGAGGGAGGGAAATAAATATGGATCCGTCTTTAGTTGAAGGCCTGATGCAACTGGCGATGCCTATTACGCTCATCACGGTTGTTGGCGTAGCTGGCTGGGTCGTCACGACCTGGTTACGAATAAAAAATGGCTACCCGCTCGATGGGGCTTGGGGTCAGGCTGTGTATCCTAAAAATGACCAGGAAGCAGTCGAACGCGTAAAATTGCTGAGCCAGGAGAATGCCCAGCTCCGCGCAGAACTGGGCTCCATCAAGGATCGCCTCGCCAATGTCGAAAAAATCGTTGTGGACGATAGCCATCGCCTGACGGCCGAAATCGAGTCGCTTCGCGGCCCTTCGAATTAAGGAGAACATCGATGGATATCAGCCCCCTTCTTATCCCAATCCTAGGTATCAGCTGCGGCCTCCTTGCAATTTTTGGCGGTGTGTTTGTGAAACCTTGGTTTGCATATCGCCAGCGGAAGCTTGAACTTGAAGCGCAGTTGATTGCCGAAAAAGCAGCCCAATATGCCGCCAGCAATAGTCGGCTCGAACAACGGGTGCAGGTGTTGGAGCGCATCATCACCGATAGCGGTTATGAAGTTGCCAGTGCGATAGAAAATCTCCGTGAAGTTCCTGTCGCACGGATTAAAAAAGAAGGAGTTTAAATGTGTTTGACGAAATCTGGATATTGATTCCACTTGCTCCGTTCATTCTCGGTGGCTTCGCTATCTGGTCCCGGCACAAGCAGAAAGAAATGGAACTTGGCGGTAGCCAACAGCGGATGCTTGATGACCCCGACGCTCGTCGTATGCGTGAGGAAATCAGAACGCTGAAGGATCGTATCCAAGTGCTGGAACGGATTGCGACCGACAATAACGCCGCCAATGACATCAACCGACAAATTGAACAATTGCGCGACCGTTAACCGGTTACGCAGGCAATGAAAGGAAGGAACCATATGACTCAGGATCCCAATTTCTACATTATTATCGGTGCTTTCGCACTGACATGTGTCGCGGTCGTATCTACACTTTCGCTGCGCGGTTGGCGCGACTGGATTGCGTTGAAGCATGCCGAACTGGAGATGGCGCGACAAGGTGGCGATGCCCCTGTGCCATCCGCCACCTCGCGGATCGAGGTCGCCGACCTTAAAGAGCGAGTGAAAAAGCTCGAAGCTATTGCGGCAGGGATTGATATCTGAGCTCTACCGCCATAAGCGGGGCGCGACATGACCGCACTCAGTGACATTTTTGAAGAATATGACTTTCTCGACACGGATGACCGGTACCGCTTGCTGATCGATCTTGGCAAAGGGTTGCCGACCATGCCTGACGCCCTGAAAACCGATGCAACTTTGGTGCGCGGATGTTCGGCGAGCGTCTGGGTCTATCCCTTAACCGATGCAGACAAGCTATCGTTTCTCGCCGACAGTAACGCCGCCATCACCAAAGGCATTATCGCGCTTGTCCTGAAAACGGTCGAAGCCAAGTCCGCATCAGAAATCGGCCAAACGGATATCGAAGGCGCCCTCGCCCCATTCGACCTCAAAAACCAGCTGAGTTCGAACCGGACACAAGGCATCCCCAATATGATCGCGCTGATCCGAGAAACCGCCGCGCGCTACGCGGGCTGAGCCGACCGCACGCCGAGCCATTGCGCCAGCGATGGAAGGCGCGGCAACAGCAACCGGTCAAATAGCCAGAGCACCAGTAACGAAGCAGCCAGCAGCGGCAACAGCACCGCCATCACGATGAGAATTATGGCCGCACCCCGCATCTTGTGCGTTGCCGACGGCAAAGGTGGTGCACCCAAGGAAGCTGCGGGCTTGCGCCGCCGCCAAATCAGAAATCCAGTCACCGTCAGGGTGACAAGTGCAACGGCGGTCAGCAGGCCCACCAACTGGTTGATCCACCCGAACAACTGCCCCTCATGCCAGGCAATGCCGTAGTTCACGACACGGTCGATGACATGTTTGTTGGCGAACCCCGTGCGCGACAATTCCCCGCCAGTCGCCATATCGAACGTGATAGTGCGGTTAAGCGGCCGGTTCTGCGCCTCTGACTTCACCGTCCACGCCATGGCGGCGGGCGGACCGAAACGTTCGGGCGCACCCGGTGGCTTGACCCAGACCGGATGCGGCAGCTTTTCCGCTTCGGCCTTGCGGACCATATCCCTCAGCGCCACCAACGGGACACCGGCGGCTTGCATCTTCATCATGGCATCATGATCATGTTCAGCATGGGGCGCTGCGGCTCCGGTTTTCCAATCCTGCGCCCCTTGCAGCAGCCCCAGTTCGGTACGCGCCAAACGGAACGCGTCACCCCAGACGCTTGCCCAGGGCAAACCCGTCGTCAGCAGCACAAGTGCCAGCCCGGATACCCAGAATCCTGTGACGGCATGCAAATCACGCAAGAATACCCGTTGCCCGCGCAGTAGCCGGGGCCAGACCACGCCCGCCAGCCCCTGCCCACGCGGCCACCACATATAGAGGCCAGTGATGATCATCACAATCGCCCAGCACGCCGCCAGCTCCACAATCCAGTCGCCGACTTTACCCAGAAAAAGCGAACCATGGATACGCGAAACGACTGCAGAAATGCGGTTTTCCGGATCGACATTGCCGAGAACTTTGCCCTGCGGGGACACATAGATATCGCGCATCGACCGCCCGTCGGCGAGACCGATATGGATCACCGCGGCATCGCCCGCCCTTTCGGGCAAGCGATAACCGTGGAACTGTGCATCCGGATTTGCCGCCATGACAGCCTGCAGCAGCGCATTGGGTGAAACCGCTTGCTCGGTTGGTAAGCCGGAAAAGGCCCGCTCCTCCCATCGATCCAGTTGCGGCTTGAACAAATAGATCGCACCCGTCGTCGCCAGCAGAAGCACGAGCGGCATCACAAACAGCGAGGCATAAAAATGCCAGCGCCAAATCGCGCGGTAAAAAGACGTCTCTTCCATCATGCCCTCCTACAAAAGCGCGCCCGATGGCTGACAATATCCGTACCGCCGGGTGTCTTGATCGCCCGCTCCTCCGCTTCATCCGATGCGGCGCGGCCGATCACGATGATCGTGGGGTCGGCAGCCCCTTCGGCGGCGACATTCTGGGCAAGGGTAACGCAAAGGGCGCATGCCGATGCGCGCAAAAGGGTTCTGATATCCATGTAAATTTCCTAAATCTAAACGGGAGAAAGGCCGTAAAGCAGCCCCAGGGTTTAGAAGTGGGAAGGTGGGCCTATGGCCGGTGGCGGCGGTGCGGCAAGGCCGTGACCAACCGAAATTTCGCGCATCGCAAATATAGGAAGCGCCGTTGCGGCGGGCGGCATGGCAATAAAGACTTTATCCGCAGGCGCGTCGCCGACCATCGCGGCACCCGCAAAAGCGCAGGGTTGGTGCTCGACTGATTTGCCTTTGGCCGGGTCTTCCTTGTGCAACTTGCCCGACTTGTCCATCCAGACCGTCTGCGTGTCCATGCCGGTACAGATGGTCAATGCAAAGCCACGCTCGCTAAACGGCATAAAGCCTGAAGGAATAACCACCCGCACAGCCAGCGCGAGCACAATGAGTGCAGCGGCCAAGTTCCGGAAAGGGAAAAAGGTAGGAATCACGCGCGCCCTACGCGCCTACACCTGTCGCCGTGCAAGACCCTACACCTTCCACTCGCGCCGCTCTTCGGCGACACGCAAGACGTCATAAGCGGCTTGTCCGGCCTGAAAAGCCTTTGCCGCATCGGTATTACCCGGGTTCACATCAGGGTGGGTTTCCTTGGCAATTTTACGCCAGGCTTTTTTGGCATCCTCGAAAGTGGAATCGCTATCGAGGCCCAATATATCGAGGGCATGCATCTCGTCACGCGTGCGGCTGCCATCGCCGGATCCGGCCCAGCCATAATGTGCAGATTCCTTATAACCAGATGCATCGCGCCGCTCATTGGCCTCACGCTGCTCAGCCTCTTCCTTGGTCAGTCCCTCAAAATAATCCCAGCCGCGATTATACTCCGCGGCATGATCTTCACAAAACATCCAGCGATCCGGATTATTCGGGGACTTTGGTGCGGGACAGTTACCGGCTTTGTTGCAACCATGCCGGTCGCAAAGCCGCACCTGTTGCGCCTCACTGCTGCTGCCATAGCCACGCCAGCGGGGGAATCCCCAGTCATTTTTTCGGGTGGATCGAACCATGCCGCCGACTTAGCGACGACATGGCGATATTGCTAGAGGCGTAAGCGCAAATTATGCTCCGGACATTGCCCCGGCCATCATGGCGCCACCGAAGAAGGTTGAGAATAAGAGCCCGATAATGATACCGGAAACAACCATTGTCAGAACGATGTAGATCAGCACTATTACGACGGTGAAGCCGGCAACTTTTTCTTGCGGCACACCCAAGACAGGCTTCAACCCAAGATAGATGAGGTATACAACATAGGCGATTGCCGCCAATGACACCAATCCGCCTAAAATCGGCACCCAGGCAACCAAGCCCGCAACCCAAGTTGGCGTAGAGGCATAAGCCATAAGTTTTGTAGACTGCGTCAAGTCAGATTTGCCATTAAAGCTGGGTGAAACGCTGTTTACGATCAATGACATCAAATATAACGTCACCATCGACAGGACGTAGCCAATAACTGCCATACCCGCGACAGCGGTAAAGCCCATAGCCATTGCCCCGCCGCCCATGGCACCCAGGCCTCCGGCTGAAATTCCCAGTGCCCCGGTAAAAATGATTCCGGCAACCATTGGAATTGCCGCTAATACCATCGCGTAGTTGGTGAACAATCCGCTTACCGACGCAGGCTCCTCTGCAATTACATTCCACTCATCTACGGGTTTAAGGATGATATTTTTCGCACGATCCACAATCGACATTGACTTATCCCTCAAAAAAATTTTCTCCGATAACAAGACAGAACATAATCATAGCCTTATGTAAATGTTGACGTGAGCGTAAAGGAAACGAAGATGCCGTTTATAATGAGGATTGTTGTGGGATTGATTGGCATTATGGCCTTGCTCGGTGTCAATCCGCACTGGTTCAAACTCGATGATCTGGCTTCTGAACGCGGGATCGAAGCGATAAGCGCAATCGGGCGCGCCAACGTTCGGGCGGACGTCGGCGGCCTGTTTCTGGCGATTGCTATTTTTGCCTTGCTCGCAGCGGCAAAACAAAGCCGAACATGGCTGCTGGCGGTCACGTTGCTCGTTGGCAGCGCGTTGTTGGGACGGGTTGTCAGTGTCGCCATCGACGGCTATGTCGCCGCCGTCGGTCCGCCAATGGCAACCGAAACCGCAATAATAGCCATCTTGATTCTCGCTTACTGGTCGTGGGGTAAAAAGCCAGAGGGTCTATAAGCCGGGTTTTGTCCACCGCCCGAAGGCGATTGTGCGACCATTCATCTAGGCGGAACATTGCTGCGCCGCTCATGCAACCAACCCGGGCGACTGGCAGGAGGATGCCATGTGCCG
>NZ_JBGSRI010000021.1:0-82898 GCF_041737645.1 Sphingorhabdus sp. | reverse complement strand
CCATGCGCGTGAAAAACATTCTTTGCGATATCAAGACCAATGGTAGTAAGTTGTGACACGGACGCCTCCTTTAGATGGTGTTCAACACCTCCATCATGGCACATAAATGCCGCCGGGGGGCGTCCACCCCATCACAACATTCCTGCCATTCCCGCCATCTGCCCGGCACACTGAAAGCCGCCATTCGTTCGGAGGGACATCCTATGAATAGCCCGTTTGTAAGTCTTTATGGGTTGCTCTCGTATTACCGCCCCTGCGCGCGCCATCTGCGGACAACGCGCTCCAGAATCTCGGCTTCGCCACCCGTTTCCTGCCACAGTTCGCTGAACAGCGGGTCTTCGGACGCCGGGCGCTTTTCTTCCTCGAGATTGTCGAGCGCGACGCGGATGGGAATGCTGACACCTTCACCGCAGATGATGCATTCACGGTTACGCAGCGCCGGGATGGAATCGAGAAACCCGCGTGCACCTTCGGGCATAGCGGCCCGGACAAAGGCTTGGTCACGGTCATTGTTCAGGCGCATTGAGATGATTGTGCCGCACTGCGACAGCACGCCTTCGGCCAGATCGGACGGGCGCTGTGTGATGAGGCCCAGCGACACGCCATATTTACGGCCTTCCTTGGCGATCCGTTCCAGGATAGATCGGACAGCACTGTTCTTCGATACGCGGTCGGACGGGATGTACCTGTGGGCTTCTTCGCAAACCAGCAATATCGGGCGTTGCGGTTCGTTGCGTGACCAGATGGCATAGTCAAAGACAAGCCGCGACAAAACGGCAACCACGGTCGACGTAATGTCGGATGGAACGCCCGACACATCGATAATCGAAATCGGCTTGCCGCCCGAAGGCAGGCGGAAAATCTTGCCGACGAAATCGGCCATCGTGTCGCCCACCAACATGCCGGAGAACATGAAATTATAACGCGGATCGGCCTTTAACTCTTCGATCTTGCCCTTTAACCGCATGAAAGGTGCGCTGTTGGTGGCCTTGTCCAATTTGCCCATTTCGGTCTGGATGATGTTGGTCAGGTCAGACAACAGATAAGGGATCGGTGCGTCGACGGTCAACTTGCCGATGCTTTCGGCGATCCGGTTCTTGGACCGGGCCTGTAACAGGCATCGCGCAAGAATATCGCTGTCGATTTGCTTGTCGTCGCCAGTGGATGTTACGAATACTTCGCAATGTTCGGCGAAATTCATCATCCAATAAGGCATGGCAAGGTTGTTCACATCGAACAAAGCGCCATTGTTCTTGAACGCCGCCGAATATTCGCCGTGCGGATCGATCATCACGATATGGCCTTCGGGCGCGATATCGCAAATCTTGTGCAGAATAAGCGCAGCGCTCGTCGATTTACCGGTACCTGTTGATCCCAATAAAGCAAAATGCTTGCCCAACATGGCGTCGACATAGAGCGCACCGCGAATGTCCTTGGTCGGGAAAACAGTGCCGATTTCGACATGGGCCCGGGCATCGGCGGCGTACACCTGCTTCATGTCAGGGCTGGAAACCGCAAAAATCTCGCTTCCCGGGACCGGATAGCGCGTCACACCGCGACGGAAATTATAGATTTTACCGGTCAGCCGTTCTTCATCGCCTTCGCCCAGAAAGTCGACGGCCGCCAATATGACGCCCTGTTCACGTTCATGCAGCTTTTGCGTGCGGATGCTGGCGAGCAGCCACGTGCTTCCGACGCGGATTTTGATCTGGCTCCCTACCTGTCCGGCCATTGCAATGCTCGGGTCGTGGTGGCTCATGAGATCGCTCAATACACCGGCATCCAGCGTCACTTGAGAGCCGGAACCCGCGATTTCCATCACAAAGCCGATATGGTGCAATGTCGGCCCATTGGAGGGTTCCGGTACGGCCGCCCGTGCGGCTGGTGCCATCGCCACGGGTCCGGCGTTGACCGCCGACATACCGCCGCTGTCCAGAGGTTGCGCCGATGAGAATTGATGGTTGCCGCTGATATCCATTGCCGAAAAGCCCTTTATGTTTGGGCCCAACCTAATGTTAGAAAGTAAAGATATATTTACTATCCAACATCAACCTTCGGCGTCAAAGTCGCTGGAAAATATAACCGGCAAACCAACCCAGCAGCAAAGATACCAGAACCGCCATAGTGCCGTAGAACAACGAATAATCCTTGGCCAATATTGTGACCAGTTGTTCAAAGCCAGTTTTTCGCACGCGCACTTCGACCTTGTCATCGGCAACAATCACACGGCCATCACGGATCAGCAGGGTTTCGGCGACATAGATGCCGACCGGAACACTGGACGGAATTTTCAGGCGCGCACGGTACAATACCTGATCGGTAATTTCGACGGACCCCGCCTCTTGCCGGAACAGGCCATTGCGTTGTTTCAGATCGACAAGGCCGTTGCTGAAGCGCCGCTGTTCCTTGGCATCGACTTCGCCGCTGGGGGATAATTGCAATTTATCAAGACCAAGTTCGTAAATGGCCGCGGTTTTACTATCGACGATGCTGCTTAAGGGGCGCGAAGATGCGATGGCATAATAGGCCGGAACCGATCTGAAATCGCTGCTGTCGGCATTAATCCAGATGCCCGCAATCTGCCGCTTTTCACGTAAGGTGATTGGTCGTGCGGGGCCGCGCAAAACGACCGCTACATCCACCTGTCCTTCTGGAGCTACGCCTCTGGGGTAAATGATGGCACCAAATAACAGGAGTTCCGCGCCGGTAAATCCGGACTGGATATTGATTTGGCGTTGCGACACATCGGGGACAAGTTTTGGAACCGCTTGCGGCCAAATGGCGGCCGGCATGGTCAACAGGATGAGCGCAAGCAACCATCTCATAACGCCTGCACCGTATAGATTTCATCCGGCCGCCAGCCAAGGCCCAAAGCCATGCGGATTGCGACCATCAGGACAATCACCGCAAGCAACAGGCGCAGATATTCGGGCCGCATCCGTTGCGCCAATCTTGCTCCAATTTGCGCGCCTGTAACGCTTCCGATCAGCAGAAATACCGCGAGCACGATATCGACCGCCTTGGTGGTCAGGCTGTGCATCATCGTGGCGGCCATCGTCACAAACAGAATCTGGAATAAAGATGTGCCCACAACGACCTGCGCACCCATCCCCAGAAGGTAAAGCATGGCGGGAACCATGATGAAGCCGCCACCAACGCCGAGCAGCATCGTCATTATGCCGGTGATGAATCCAAGGATAAGTGGCGCTAGCGGGGAGATATATAAGCCCGACCGGTAGAAACGCCACCGCATCGGCAGGTTTGCGACCAAAGGATGATGCCGCCGCTTGGCTGCCGGAAGCGGCCTGCCTGCGCGCACGGCGAGCACACTCAGCAGGCTCTCTTTGGCCATCAATCCGCCAATGCTGCCCAACATCAGGACATATAATATATTGATGACGGTATCGATCTGGCCGAGTGCTTCCAATATCTCGAATATCGCCGCGCCCGCGGCAGTGCCCAGCATTCCGCCGACGACGAGCACGGCGCCCATTTGAAAATCCACCCCGCCGCGTTTCATATGCGCGAATACACCCGACACGCTTGCGCCTGTGACTTGTGTAGAGGCAGATGCCGCCGCGACAGTAGGCGGAATGCCGTAAAAAATGAGCAAGGGTGTGGTCAAAAAGCCGCCGCCGACACCGAACATACCCGAAAGCATCCCGACCGCACCACCCAGAAGGATGATAACAAGGGCATTGACGGACAAATTGGCGATGGGAAGATAGATATCCATGAGTTGTTATCGACGACCCTAACCCGTTTTCGGGGCAGGATAAAGACCAGGTCTCAGAAACTGGTGGACAATGTGACCGCAGGGCCGCTGGCCGGTGCTGCATCGCCGGCGATCCGGGTCCTCCAGTCGGCGCTGACACGAAATGGGGTATCAGCAATCTCGAAGCTATGGGTGATGGTAGGCCCTGCATCGATGCGGAAAATGCCGGTCTGTCCCCCGCCCCAAAGTCCAAATCCGGCGGATAGCGGGGATGCACCCAATTTGCGCTCCGCACGTGCCGAAAAATCGAAAAAGGGTCCGCCTTCCTTACCTGTTATGAATCCGGCTTGTGCATAGCTTTCCAACCGGGATTGAAAGGGCAAATCAAAGGCTTTGCCGCCCGCCAGATACGCACTAAAAGAGTCTTTTCGATCATTACGGAAGCGGCGCTCAAGCGTGAACGATAGCGGCATCTTGCCGATCGGCCGCCATCGCAAACCTGCTGAAAATTCACGTTCATCAAGGTCATCATGTGCGGTAGCGCCTCTCATCTGTAGCGCAATTTTGGCTTCCGACGTGCCGTCCTGCGGGGCAAGCAATGGAACGGCGACTACAAATCCGCTCTGGCTGCCGCCATATTGACCTACGGTCGAAATTGCGCCTTGCGATGCCCGCGTCCGGAAAAAGCTATAGGCATAAAATGTCACTCCCGACGGCAGGGGCTTTGACGTCCGGAGCGGTTCAGGCCAATGCATCGGGCCAGATGACACAACACCAAATTCGGCAACGGGATCAAGATTGACGCCTTCGCGAATTTCAAATCCGCGTTCTAACAGAACAGCTTTGCTAACCAGTGCGACCGCCATATCTGTTTTTCGGTGCCGGTGATGTTGTTCAAACCATATCGGGCTCGGTTCCGGCTCATCCGGTAGGGCTGGCTGGCTATGTTTCTGTGCCGTGACTGGAATCGGCTTTCCGCTCGGATAAGGGGGCAAAATCTGTGCGATAATTCCTAATCTGGCTGTGACCCAAAATATCGACACAGTCACCAGAAAATGAAACTGCCGTCCCCGCATTATCTTGCGCCGCGGGGGATCACAGGCACGACAATATGGTCAGTCTTGTCCCATCGCAACGGGGCACCAAAACAGTGTCGCAGATAGGTTACAAACGCCCGACGTGCCGACAGAATCGCGATAAGATTTGCCACCACAACACGGGGTATCGACAACAATGCTTCAGCGGGGCCGTAGACGGACGCTACAAATGCCACCCTTACTCCAAGTCGCCAAAACAGGAACAAGGAGTTCACCAGCAATAAACTGCTCAAGATCGGCGGCATTGGTTGGGACAGAAAAAAGTTTTCGGCCGCGAAAAACTGTCCCAGCAAGAAGGAAGCAATGCCCGCATAAGCCAGAAAAATAACAAGCGCCGCGAATATTGATCGCCGGTCATGTAACAGCATCCATTTCTGGGCAAAGCCGCCATGCCAGCCTAATCTGTCCCATCCGGCAAATGCGATACCGGTCAGCCAACGGCTTTTTTGGCGGACCGACGCGGATAGGGTTTCGGGAAAGCAGGAACGGGTCCCCACCAAACGGCCGTCACGTCCGATCAACCGCGCCATCTTGGTTCGTCCACCCTGTGCACCGATACGCAGACCTAATTCATAATCTTCGGTCAGACTGCTTTCGTCAAACGGCTTGCCTCCGTTTTGTGCGGCAATACGGCCCAGCGTGATCCGTTCGATGGCGCAACCGACACCGGCCAGAGGCAAGGCCGCCCCCAGTGCTTCGCGGACAATCATTGTCTTGCCATGCGATTCTGCAAATTCGTCGCAATAATGGCCGCTTACCCATAGCGATCCTTGCGTTCGTATCGGTATGACCGGCAACTGGACCGCTGCATATTCGCCAATTAGCTGGTCGAAAATGGCCAACTCGTCGGGATGGACGGCGTCTTCGGCATCATGCAGAATAACTGCTTTGCTTTTACATCCTGCGGCGCTTTCATCTTCGACCATCGCCGCCCACAAGCTGTTCAGGCTGTCGGCTTTGGTGGTCGGTCCGTCATGGTCGATCAAGACAGGGCGAACATGGGAAGCATTTTTCGCGACGTCCATGATGACGCCGAGCGATGCGGGATCGTTGGGATAATAGCCAACATAAATATAATGAGGGCGCGGGCTGTCTTTCCAGCTGATCAAACAATTTTGTAACATGGCCCCGATAACCGCACTTTCGGCCCATACCGGAACGAAAATCGCCATTGGGCCGTCTTGCCCATTGTCGTGCCCATCACGCAAAAAATCAATGCGTGGTGTCCGGAAGCGGCGGGACAGCTGAATGCCGACCCACGCCACATCAATGCACAGGTCATCAATTGCGCCCACAAGAAACCAGAACGCCCCGAACAATAATAATTCGACCTGGATCGCCCCAAATATAGCTATTGCCTGCGACATCATTAAACATTGTAATACTATGATAAATTGTCAAGGCAAAAAAGTTTAACGGAAAAACTACGCTACTTGCCAAGCATTAGACAGGGCTGCATAGACTTGCCCGATGGCAAGCGTTGAAGCATCTCGGGCAGGGCGTTCTGCATTGCGAACGTTTCTGGCAAGCGAAGCGGCGGGCGGTATCATTTTGATGGCTACAGCGGCTTTGGCGATGATATCTGCCAATACTGCCTTTTCGGACGATTATTTCCACTTCATCCACGCCGTTACAGGACCACAGCTGACACCAAAATTGGGCCCGATGACGGTCCATTTGTGGATAAATGACGGATTGATGGCAATATTCTTCCTGCTTGTCGGGTTGGAGATAAAGCGTGAATTTGTGGATGGCCATTTGTCGACCTGGGCCGACCGGCGATTGCCGGTAATCTCGGCAACCGCCGGAATGATTTTTCCTGCGGCGGTTTACCTCGGCATTGCCGGAGGCGACCCGCAATTGGTTCGAGGCTGGGCCATTCCGGCGGCGACGGATATTGCCTTTGCCATTGGTGTCCTTGCATTATTGGGCAGCCGCGCCCCTGCTTCGCTCAAGCTGTTCCTGACAACCGTCGCGATTGTCGATGATATGGGGGCGGTCGCGATTATCGCCTTATTCTATACCGCGGAACTGAATCTTGCGGCGTTGTTCGCTGCTCTCATGGTCTGGCTGACCATGATGGCGCTCAACCGTTTCAAGGTGAATGCGCTGTGGCCCTATCTGCTGCTTGCCGTGTTGCTCTGGTATGCAACCTTGTTATCCGGCGTACACGCCACGATAGCCGGCGTTCTGGCTGCCTTCGCCATTCCTTTTCGGCGTACGCTAGCTGCTCCCGATGCCGAAGATTCGGTGCTGCATCGACTGGAGCATGCGTTGGCCAAGCCCGTTGCCTTCTTTATCATCCCTATCTTCGGCTTCGTGAACGCAGGGGTCTCTCTGGACGGCGTAACCCCCGCGTCGCTATTGGCGCCATTGCCTTTGGGCATCGCGCTTGGCCTGTTTCTTGGAAAGCAGCTGGGGATATTCGGCAGCGTGTGGCTGTCGGTAAAGTTTGGAATAGCGACGCGGCCGAAAGATGCGAACTGGGCCCAAGTTTACGGTGTCGCCCTGCTTTGCGGGATTGGTTTTACGATGAGCCTCTTTATCGGCGGGCTGGCGTTTATAGATTCGACGCAAAATGACGCGGTTAAAATCGGTGTGCTGATGGGCTCGCTTTTGTCCGCACTTTGCGGCTATGCTGTTTTACGCTTTGCGGCCCCCAACCTCAAAAAATCAGGAGAATCTGAATGAAGCATCGCCTTATCTTCATGCCTTTGCTGCTTCTTATGCCCGCATGCGCGACAATAACGGCGCCAACCGAACCGTCGGGCCAGATGCTGTCTGTGGCGATTGGAGATATTGCCGATGCTTATATCAAACTAACGCTGGAAGCCGGCACACATGAGGCGGAATATGTTGATGCTTATTATGGACCGGCTGCCTTGCAAGAGGCAGCAAAAGCCGCACCGCGCAGTTTGGAAGCGTTGTTGGCCGACACGCGTGCATTAACCGTTAGGATTGATCAGGCACTGCCTGCCCTTTCGAACGATATCGATCGTCGGCGTGCGCTTGCGCTTCGCGGGATGCTGGTCGCGGCCGAAACCCGGCTCCAGATGCTGCAAGGCAAGAAATTCGCATTCAATGATGAAGCCAGTGGGCAGTTCGCAACCGTGCCAGAACTTAAACCGCTCGCGCATTATGACGAAATGTTGGACAATCTGGATAAATTGATTCCAGGCGAGGGTTCGCTGCCCGCACGTGTCGACGCGTTCAACGAACGCTTCACGATTCCTAAAGAAAAGCTGCAACCCGTATTTGACGCCGCGATTGCCGAATGCAAGCGGCGCACGGCGCAATATATCACTTTGCCCCAAGGCGAAGCATTCACGATGGAATTCGTGACCGGCAAAACATGGTCGGGTTATAATTATTACAAAGGCAACTACAAAAGCCTGATCCAGATCAACACTGATCTGCCGATCCGCATCAGCAGGGCCGTCGATTTAGGTTGCCATGAAGGCTATCCTGGCCACCATGTCCTTAATCTTATGGTCGAAGATAGGCTGGCACGCGCCAAGGGTTGGAAGGAATATGAGGTTAACCCGCTTTATAGCCCGACCAGCGTCTTGTCCGAAGGCAGTGCCAATTATGGCATTGATCTTGCCTTTCCGGGGCCTGACCGTTTGGCATTTGAACGTGACGTCCTGTATCCGCTGGCGGGCCTCGATCCGCGAACGGCCAAGGACTATTGGGAAATGCAGCAAAAAACCGACGCGCTCTCCGGCGCGCGGCTAACCATTGCCAAAATGTATCTGGACGGTGAAATCGATCGGCCAAAAGCGCTTGAGTTGACGCAAAAATACTTGCTGCTTTCGCCCGCCCGCGCCGAACAGTCGGTGGGTTTTACCGATCATTACCGCAGCTATGTCATCAATTATGGGTGGGGCAAAGATCTGGTCCGGGGCTATATCGAACGGGGCAATCCTGATCCGGCGATAAGGTGGCAGCGTATGGAAAAGCTTTTGAGCGAACCTACCCAGCCTGTGGATCTGTTGCCTTAGCCAAGGTGGATGCGGAACCAGTCGGCGAGTTCGTCTTCGGATAACTCGCCGGCGGCAAGGGCTACAAACGCCACTACTAGCTCGGCGTCAGTAGCCGCTAGTGTTGCTCCATTTAGCATCATAAATGTTTCGCTGATCACCGCAGCCGTCCGCTTGTTGCTATCAATAAAAGGATGGTTGCGGGCAATGCCATGTAAACTGAAGTCAGGCTTTCGACACCCCGGCTTTTGCAACCAACACCGACTGTGCAATCAGATCCGCAGTTCCGAAAATGGTCATGAAGCTGATATCGGTGGCATCGCGGCCGACGGCTATGCGAACCAGAAATTCTTCCGGGGCCAGCCTTGTGGGGTCGATCAGGTGCCAGCGACCTTCAAGATATACTTCGACGACGGCATGGAAATCAGGCGGATCGATGCCCAGACCGTAGCATGATACCATACGCGCGGGGACATCGGCAGCCCGGGCAAAGGCGATTAGAAGATGGGCAAAATCGCGGCAGACACCGCGATGCGAAATGAAGGTATCGGTCGCGGTCGAACCGGTGCCTGAAAAGCCGGGCGCGTATTCGATGTTATCGTAAATCCATTCCGCCATTTGTAAAATGCGGTCGCCCTTGGCAGGTCCGTCAAACCGGCTAGCGACGAAATTTTCGTGGCGGTCAGACGGGCAATAGCGGCTGGGCATCAGATACTGGATATAAGCGGGCGGTAATTCGGCATGGGGGACGGTATCCAGTCCGGCAATGGCCGTCGGCGCGCGGTCGATGGCGACCGTCGCGGTGTAGACAATGTCGATCCGCCCCTCGGCATGTAGCCAGGTACGACGCCCCAGCCCGTCCATCCCTTCGATAGTGGTCAGCGGAGAACAGTCGCCTTTGACCTTCAGCAGGTCGCTCAGCAGCTTCTGGTCATCCATAGGAATGGCTTCGACCGCGAGAAGCACGTCGGCGGGTTGTGGTAGCTGGTAATTGAGGGTGGCTGTAATATCGACGGTGGTCATGGGCCGCACTTCGGGCATTTAATGTTGGCGCGCAAGTGGAGATAAAGGCTCCGATAATATCAGGGAATATCCCCGGCTCGTGGCATTTCCTCAACCAACCACTGCGGATAGGCGGTTTGGACCTGATCGATTATGCCATCGATCGCTCCCGCAACCTGTTCGCCCTCTTCTTCACGGCTGCGCTGGACGATGACCCTGCGGGCCTGGCCATCGATGAACAGCTGTTCGCGCTTAAGAAGGCCGCCTACGGTCAATCCGATAAGCACACGGCGTTCTTCTTCGTCGCGCTGTTCAAGGGCTGCAACCCGGCGACTTATCCGCTCCTCTAGCTGTTCGTCCGCATCGCTCTGCTGCTTGAGCTGCACGATGCTAACCTGAGCTTTACGGTTGAGTTGCGTACGAACGGCAGCGGTCAGTTGTTCGTTCAGGCGCGGCTTGTAATGGTCGATCAGAACTACGCCGTCGATTGACACTTCCTCGCCTTCCATCCTGACATTTAGACTATCTACTCGACCGGCATCATCCATCAGTCGTGCCAATTCGCTCTGCACTGTCGAGCGCGCCCGAATTTCGCGTGCAATGCTGTTGAGCGATAAAGCAAGCGGTATCGAAAGTATGCCAAGCGTCACCACGATTCCGACAATTTGCAAAGCGGTATGCTGCGGCGTCAGCGATGGTCCGAAGTGATTCAGGCGTGCGACAATCGTTGCTGCGAAAGCAATTGCGAGTGTGTTTGTGAGAAAAAGCAGGGACGCACCCAAGGCAAAATCAAACCGTCCGGTCGCCAGCCCAAACCCTACAGTTGATAGCGGCGGGACGAGCGCGGTGGCAATTGCGACACCGACCATCACCCCTGACAGCTTGCGCATGATCGCGTAAACGCCGGCAATACCACCGACAACGGCCACCCCCAAATCAAGCAGCGTCGGTTGGGTTCTGGCCCGCAACTCGGCAGTCACATCCTGAATCGGAGATAGCCATATAATCAGCATCGCGATAAAAATCGCTGTGGCCATTCCCGCAGCCAGCGTCACAAGCGAACGCTTGATAAGGCTGCTTTCCAGCGTCGCCAGACCGAACCCTATCCCCATGATCGGGCCGAGCAGAGGCGACACGAGCATTGCGCCGATCACCACTGCGGGTGAGTCCTGCAACATTCCGAGTGTCGCAATTGCTGCTGACAAAACCAGCAGAAGCAGAAACTTCTGGTCAAGCCGCGCATCGCGCGCAACACTCGCCAAGATGAGCGAGCGACCGCTCCTGTCCTGTGCCTCGTCGGGACCGTCGTCGATTTTACTGTGGCGTGCCGACCTTCGCCCGCCAGCATTGAACGGCGCATCGCCGATCCCTGCTGCTTCAGAATGATCGGACGCCACTGCTCCGCTACCTTAGAGCTTGCTGACCAGTTCCGGCACTGCCGTGTAAAGGTCTGCGACCAGACCGATATCGGCGACCTGGAAGATAGGCGCGTCTTCGTCCTTGTTGATCGCGATGATGACCTTTGAATCCTTCATACCTGCCAGATGCTGGATCGCGCCGGAAATGCCGACGGCGATATAGACTTCGGGGGCGACGATCTTGCCGGTTTGGCCAACTTGATAGTCGTTGGGGACATAGCCTGCATCGACTGCGGCGCGGCTGGCGCCAACGCCTGCGCCGAGCTTGTCGGCAAGCGGGAGGATAACTTCGTTGAATGTCGCAGAGTCTTTCAGCGCACGGCCACCCGACACGATGATCTTGGCAGAAGTCAGCTCAGGACGTTCTTGCTTGGCAATTTCGCTGCCCATGAAGCTGGAAATGCCGGCGTCGCCGTTGCCCGATACTGCTTCGATGGTGGCCGAACCGCCGGTTGTCTCCGCCTTGGCAAAGGCGGTACCGCGCACCGTAATGACCTTCTTCGCGTCCGACGACTGCACGGTGGCAATGGCATTGCCTGCATAGATCGGGCGGGTGAAGGTATCGGCGCTTTCGACCGAGAGGATATCGCTGATCTGCATCACATCGAGCAGGGCGGCCACGCGCGGGGCGATGTTCTTGCCATGCGATGTCGCAGGAAAGACGAAGGCGTCATGATGGTCGGCCATGCCGGCAATCAATGGCGCGACATTTTCCGCCAGCTGGTTGGCATATACCGCATCGTCGGCCACATGGACCTTGGTCACGCCCGCGATCTTCGCGGCGTCTTCGGCGACAGCGCCGCAGCCCGAACCAGCGACCAGCGCATGGACTTCGCCTAATTTACCGGCCGCAGTTACTGCAGCCAGCGTTGCGTCTTTCACCGACGCATTGTCATGCTCTACAAAAACGAGGACGCTCATGCTGCTACTCCCATTTCTTTTAGTTTCGCGACAAGCGCATCGACGTCGGCAACCTTGATACCGGCGCTACGCACGGGCGGCTCGGCCACTTTCAGGGTCTTCAGGCGCGGGGCGACGTCAACGCCATAATCGGCGGGGGTTTTGGTCGCCATCGGCTTGCTCTTTGCCTTCATGATATTGGGCAGCGAGGCATAACGTGGTTCGTTCAGGCGCAGATCGGTAGTGACAATTGCCGGGGTCTTGAGCGAAACGGTTTCGCTGCCGCCATCGACTTCGCGGGTCACATGGACCGTATCGCCGCTAACTTCGACCTTGCTCGCAAAGGTACCCTGCGGACGTCCGGTCAGCGCCGCCAGCATCTGGCCGGTCTGGTTGCTATCATCATCAATCGCCTGCTTGCCCAAAATGACAAGGCCGGGCTGTTCTTCGTCCATGATCTTGGCAAGGATCTTTGCAACGCCCAGTGGCTCGACATCTTCGGCGACTACCAGAATCGCACGGTCGGCACCCATTGCGAGTGCGGTACGCAAAGTTTCCTGCGCCTTCTCAGGACCGACGGAAACCGCAATCACTTCGGTTGCAACGCCCTTTTCGCGCAAACGAAGCGCTTCCTCGACCGCGATTTCGTCAAACGGATTCATGCTCATTTTCACGTTCGCCAGATCGACGCCGCTGCCATCGGGCTTTACCCGTGGTTTCACATTATAATCGATGACCCGCTTTACGGGGACGATGATTTTCATAGCTCATCCTTCCTTGCCGACTCACATGGCGAGTGAATGCCCACCAAATCTGTTGTGCCTATGCTTGACGTTTACGTGAACGTCAAGTGGTCTATTTTTTATCTGCCAAAGCGGCTTTGTGTTCTCCTCAGGCCGCCTTGCGGACCTCAGCCACGATCTTCTCGGCCGCATCGCCCAGATCGTTCGCCGAAACGATCGGCAGACCGCTATTGGCTAAGATGTCCTTGCCCTGCTGCACATTGGTGCCTTCGAGACGGACGACCAGCGGAACCGAGAGGTTCACTTCCTTTGCGGCAGCAACGATCCCGTCGGCGATAATGTCGCATTTCATGATGCCACCGAAGATGTTGACAAGAATGCCCTTCACCGCCGGGTCCTTCAATATGATCTTGAACGCCGCCGTCACCTTTTCCTTCGATGCACCGCCGCCAACGTCAAGGAAGTTGGCGGGGAATTCACCGTTCAGCTTGATGATGTCCATCGTCGCCATGGCGAGGCCAGCGCCATTGACCATGCAGCCAATATTACCGTCCAATTTTATGTATGCGAGGTCATATTCGCTGGCTTCAACTTCGGCCGGGTCTTCTTCGGTCAGGTCGCGCAATTCGGCGAGGTCCTTGTGGCGGAACATCGCGTTGCCGTCGAACGCGACCTTGGCGTCGAGCACCAGCAGCTCGTCGCCGTTTGCGCCTTTACACACCGCCAGCGGGTTGATTTCGATCTGCTCGGCATCGGTGCCGATGAATGCGGAGTAGAGGCCAGCGAGAACGGCTTGTGCCTGCTTGGCAAGATCACCGGTCAGGCCGAGCGCCTTGGCAACGCTACGGCCATGGTGGGGCATGATGCCAGAAGCAGGGTCGATGGTGATCGTGTGGATCTTCTCGGGGCTGTCATGCGCCACATCTTCGATGTTCATGCCGCCTTCGGTTGATGCGACCACCGCGATCCGGCTTGTTGCACGGTCGACGAGCAGCGCCAGATAGAATTCCTGTTTAATGTCCGCACCATCGGTAATGTAAAGACGGTTGACCTGTTTGCCCGCTTCGCCAGTCTGGATGGTGACCAGCGTGTTGCCGAGCATATCCTTGGCATGGGCCTCAACCTCGTCCAGATTGAACGCCAGACGGACACCACCCTTTGCATCGGGACCCAGTTCCTTGAACTTGCCCTTGCCGCGACCGCCAGCGTGAATTTGCGATTTGACGACATAGAGGGGACCCGGAAGTTGCTTGGCGGCGGCGACGGCTTCTTCAACCGACATAGCGGCGATACCCTTGGGCACAGCAACGCCAAATTTCGCCAACAGTTCCTTGGCCTGATATTCATGGATATTCATGGGAGAAATGCGTCCTTCCAGATGGCAGAGTCGAAGGCTCTAAAGCACAGACAAGGCGTGAATGGAAGGGTCTGGGTAACAAGTTTTTCCCAAGACCGGTGCCGCTCATGCGAATACGGTGCTGCCTGATCTATCGGGACCTACTCTATTGCAACAGGTCCAGGGCGACCAGTTCCGCACGGAGCGATTTGGCATCTTTGAAGTGATGCGCGGCAAAGCCATTGGCGCGGGCGCTGACGACATTGGCATGGTTGTCATCGACAAATATGGCTTCACCCGGCTGGAGGCCGAACCGCATCAGCGCGAGCGCGTATATTGCAGGGTCGGGCTTCACCAGTTTTTCGACCCCGGATACGACAATATCGCCAAACAGGTCGAAGATAGGTTGCGTCGGGCGGAACGATTCCCAAAATTCGGCGCCAAAATTGGTGATCGCAAATAGCGGCACGCCCCGGGCCGCCAAATCGTCGACAATTTCCAGCGATCCCGATACTGGCCCCGGAATTGTTTCGTTAAACCGCCTACGATAGGCGTCGATATGCTTGGCATAGTTCGGATGGAGCGCCGTCAATTCTGCCGTCATGTCCGCCAATGGTCGGCCGGCATCGTGCTGGAAATGCCATTCAGGCGTCACGACGTGCGCCAGAAACCAGTCGAGCTCCTTCGAATCAGCGATGAGCTTGGCGAACAAATGCCGCAAATCCCATTCAAACAGGACCCGCCCGACATCGAAAACCACCGTTGAAATCTGTGTCATCTTAACCGTCCCATAGATTTTAGACACAAAAAAGCCGCACGCGAATCAGATTCGGAGCGGCGTTTTGCTGAAACTATCTGCCTGCGCGGTGCAGGCAGGACCAAATCAGCCCTGACGTGCCTTGAAGCGCGGTTGGGTCTTATTGATCACATAAGTCCGCCCACGGCGACGAATCACGCGGTTATCGCGGTGACGACCCTTGAGGGACTTGAGAGAATTAACGACTTTCATCGGATTTACCCGTCTTTTGGTTATATAAAGCTTGAATTGAAGGCGCGCTCCTATTGGCGGCACCCATCAAAGTCAAGTATCATTGGCCGATTTTTGCGGATTCATTCTCCATACATCACTTGCCATGAAAGAACTGCGGCGTAAGGATAATGTCATGATGACCCGAACCCAACTTTTATCGCTAACGTCCTTGATGATCCTGTCCGGTTGCGTGGTCCCGACAGGCCCCGTCGAGGTAACGCGTTTTAATCGTGCGGCAGAGGGCGTTGCTTATGGCACGGGTTCTTTTGCCGTGGCTGTCGCCGGTGATTCCGATATGGGCCCCGGCCTTGCACCTTCACCTTATCTGGCCGCCGTCGCGCGGGAGATGCAGCGTGTCGGTTACACTGAAAGAGGTATTGATTCCGAAGTAACAGCCGAAGTTCGCGTTTCGGTTACTAACATTGGTCGCGAACAACGCTCTCCGGTATCGGTTGGTGTCGGTGGTTCTACCGGCAGCTTTGGGTCTGGAATAGGCTTGGGCGTAGGTATCAATTTAGGCGGAGCCGCTTCGCCCCAGGTCAATACAATGCTGGCAGTTCGCATTATCCGGCGCAGCGACAACTTAGTCTTGTGGGAAGGCAAAGCAACGCAGACAGCAAAGGCAGGTTCACCCGCCGCCCAGCCTGGCATTGCCGCATCGAAATTGGCAGAAGCGCTGTTTAAGGGCTTCCCCGGTGTGTCAGGTGAGTCTATCCGCGTTCCATAACCAAGGAACCCTTATGCCTATTTCAGATATCAATGCTGCATTCGACAGCGGCAACATCATCGTTCATGCGATAACGGATAACAACGCGACACTGTCGATCCGCAAGGACCGGGAATCGGAATTTGCCCAATGGTTCCATTTCCGTGTCGCCTGTACCGCCGGCGAAGAACTGACTTTGCGGATTACAGGTCTTGAAAGCAGCGCATATCCAGGCGGGTGGCCCGACTACCGCGCCTGTGTCTCCGAAGACCGGGACTATTGGGGCCGCGCGGACAGCAGCTACGACAAAAACGAAGATGGCGGCACCCTGACGATACGCTACACCCCGTCGAGCCCGATTATGTGGTTCGCCTATTTCGCGCCGTATAGTATGGAGCGGCATCACGACCTCGTCTCCGAAACCGCGGGTTGTGAAGGCGTCACCTACCGCTGCCTTGGCCACAGTATTGAAGGTCAGCCGATTGATTGCCTTGTCATGGGCACTGGCTACACGCAGATTTGGCTTTACGCCCGCCAGCATCCCGGTGAAAGCCAAGCCGAATGGTGGATGGAAGGCGCGCTTGATATGCTGACCGACTTAAGCAATCCACATACGCAGGCTTTGCTTGAAAAATGCACCTTGCATATTGTACCCAATGCGAACCCCGACGGCAGTTGCAGGGGCCATTTGCGGACCAATTATGCAGGCGTGAACCTGAACCGCGAATGGGCCAACCCAAGCGTTGAAAAAAGCCCCGAGGTGCTGGCAATACGCAACGCCATGGATGGAAGTGGTGTGCACTGGGCCATGGATGTCCATGGCGATGAAGCAATTCCCGCAGCCTTCATGGCCGGTTTTGAAGGTATCCCGTCCTGGACCGAGGACCAGGGTGACCGGTATAAATTTTATATCCATCGCTTAGCGGACCGGACTCCTGATTTTCAGACGAAGCTTGGTTATTCAATTGCGGGCCCCGGGAAGGCCAATCTGACCATGTCGACAAACCAGCTGGCGGAGCGCTTCGGCAAGAGCCATGGATGCGTGTCGATGACGCTCGAAATGCCGTATAAGGACACGGTGCACGGCAATGATCCGGAACAAGGATGGTCGCCAGAACGCTGCAAGTTGCTGGCACACGAATGTCTGGCGACCCTGGCGGAAATGGTTTGAAGTCAAACCGATGCGCATCGTTGCAGACGATCTAACCGGACCGGAAATCCGCTCTCTGCTGGAAGTGCATTTTGCCGGAATGTTAGCGAATTCGCCAGCGGGGAGCTGCCATTTTCTCGACTTTGACGGTTTAAACGCGCCCGATGTGACGTTCTGGTCGATTTGGGAGGGTGACGCTTTGTTAGGGTGCGGAGCGCTTAAACAACTTTCTCCCGATCATGGCGAAATCAAGTCGATGCGAACCCATGCCGACCATTTACGTAAAGGGGCTGGTGCTGCCATGTTGGCCCATATCATCGCGCAAGCGCGGATGCGGGGGTATCGGCGGCTGAGCTTGGAAACCGGTACGTCCGATGCGTTTATTCCGGCATTGTCCATGTATACAGCGCATGGCTTTGCAATTTGTCCGCCATTTGGCGATTATGTCGAAGATCTATTCAGCTGCTTTATGACGCTCGACCTATAACCGGCATCGCGCCAACGCCAATTGTACCGCCCATCACCTGCCGCTAGATGCAGGGTCGAATCAAGACTGAAGGACCCAATATGCCCAAACTCATTCTTATCCGTCATGGCCAGTCCCAATGGAATCTCGAAAACCGCTTTACCGGCTGGTGGGATGTTGATGTGACCGAAAAGGGCGCGGCGGAAGCCTGGGCTGCGGGTGAGTTGATGAAGGAAAAGGGCATCGCGCCCGACGTCTCCTTCACCAGCGTACAATCACGCGCCATCAAAACGCTCAATCTGGCTTTGGAAGCGATGGGTCGGCTTTGGGTGCCGGTGACAAAAAACTGGCAGTTGAACGAGCGGCATTATGGCGGACTCACCGGCCTCGACAAGGCAGAGACAGCGGCCAAGCACGGCGAGGACCAAGTGCACATCTGGCGTCGCAGCTTCGACATTCCGCCGCCGCCGTTAGAAGCGGGTTCGGCTTATGACCTGTCGGCCGATCCGCGCTATGCGGGCATTGCGATTCCGAATACCGAAAGCCTGAAGGACACAATCGCGCGGGTGCTGCCTTATTGGGAAAGTGCTATCGTGCCTGAACTTAAGGCCAACAAAACCGTGCTCATTTCGGCGCATGGCAACAGTTTGCGGGCATTGGTCAAACATCTTTCGGGTATTTCGGATGCAGACATTACCGGGTTGGAAATTCCGACAGGCCAGCCGATTGTTTACGAACTGAATGACGCGCTTCAAGGCGAACGCTATTATTTGTCCGAAAAATAGGACATGGGCTGACAACAGATTTCTGAATGTCCGCTTTTTTAATCCGGGGGGATGATAAGTGAGTGAAGTGCAGCCTCTAATCGGCATCATCATGGGCAGCCGTTCCGATTGGGAAACGATGCGTGAGGCATCGGCAACACTGGATGCCTTGCACATTCCGCATGAATGTAAAGTGGTGTCGGCACACCGTACGCCGGAACGTTTATATGATTATGCGAAAAGCGCGGCGGATCGCGGACTTAAATGCATTATAGCGGGTGCGGGCGGTGCGGCGCATTTACCGGGAATGGCGGCGGCGATGACGCGGCTGCCGGTGCTTGGCGTGCCGGTACAGTCCAAGGCTCTGGACGGGATGGACAGCCTGCTTTCAATAGTACAGATGCCTGCGGGTATTCCCGTTGGCACACTGGCTATTGGTAAAGCGGGTGCGATAAATGCTGCGTTATTGGCCGCCGCAATGCTCGCCAATGAGGACTCCGCACTGGCGGGTCGGCTTGATTCCTGGCGTGCCGAACAGACAGCTTCGGTTGCCGAGGCGCCTGAATGACGGCACTGCCCCCCGGTTCGACAATTGGGATATTGGGCGGCGGCCAGCTTGGCCGGATGCTGGCGATGGCGGCGGCGCAGCTCGGCTATCGCTGCCATATTTACGCGCCACCAGGGGACAATATCGCCTGTGAAGTCGCGGCAATCTGCACAATCGCCGAATATCACGATCTGGCGGCCTTGAAGGACTTTGCCGAAAGCTGCGACGTCGTCACATTCGAATTTGAAAATGTCCCTGTGGACCCGATGAAATCAATCATTGGCCTTGTCCCCATCCACCCGCCCCTCAAGGCGCTGGAGGTGGCGCAGGATCGTGTGGTGGAAAAAGAGTTCGTCCGCAAATTAGGCGGTAAAACAGCTGCCTTTGCCGTCGCCCGGACCGAAATCGAGGTCGAAGATGCTGTCGCCGCTGTGGGGACGCCCGCTATATTGAAGACGATCCGCATGGGATATGACGGTAAAGGGCAAGTCCGCGTTTCGGCGCAAAGTGAGCTTGCAAGCGCATGGCGTCGCGCCGGAGGACAGCCTTTGATTGCCGAGGCGATGGTTCGGTTTGAAGCAGAGTTTTCGATCATATTGGTGCGTGGAACCGATGGAGAGATCCGCTATTGGGACTCTTCGCGTAATGTGCACGAAGACGGCATATTGGCTACGTCCTGCTTGCCTTCTGGACCCCTAATCGAAAGCCAGCAGGTTGCAGCTCGTAAAATGGCAGGCGATGTGGCGGATGCGTTGGATTATGTCGGTGTGTTTACAGCGGAATTCTTTGCGAGCGCCGAAGGGCCATTGTTCAACGAGATCGCTCCACGCGTGCACAACAGCGGCCATTGGACCATCGAAGGCGCGGAAACCAGCCAGTTTGAAAACCATATCCGTGCCATTTGCGGCCTGCCTTTGGGCAGCACGGCAACGATTGCGGACCGGGTGGAAATGCAGAACCTGATTGGTGATGATGGTGACCGATGGGTACAGCTGTTAGGCGACCCTGCCGCCAATGTGCACCTTTATGGCAAAGCCGAAGCGCGCGCCGGACGTAAAATTGGTCACGTCACCCGCTTGTATAGATAGTTAAATGTCGGCAAGACGGGTGATATGAATCATCCCGAAATTATCCTTGTCCTTGCCCGCGCCGCCAATGGAGTGATCGGAAGGGATGGCGCAATGCCCTGGCATATCCCCGCTGACCTGCGCCATTTTAAGCAAATAACGAAGGGCCGCCCGATGATTATGGGCCGCAAGACATTCGATAGCCTGCCGGGGCTTTTGGACGGGCGGAGGCATATTGTTTTGACCCGCGACACCGCATGGGACGAAGACGGCGCAGAAGTGGTGCATTCAGTCGAAGAAGCCCTGAAACGCGCCAATGGGCCCCATGTGTGCGTCATTGGCGGAGCCGAAATTTATGCGTTGTTCCTGCCGCTGGCGCACCGGATAGAACTGACCGAAATCGTTGCAACGCCCGATGGTGACACATGGATGCCCGCTTTCGACGACGCGCAATGGGAAGAAGTCGCCCGCGACAGCCACGCGGCGGAGGGCAGAATTCCCGCGCATGATTTTGTGACTTTGGCGCGCCGCGTCTGAATATTTCGGGGGGTTATAATGCGTAAACGGGTTTGGATACCAATGGCGCTGATTGGCGCAGCCGCCATTGGCTTTTTCGGCATTGCACCGGGCTATGTCGAAGGGTCGATGAACGTCGTCGACGGCAAACCGCTCATCAAGGTAAGCGATGAGGCGAAGGCGTTGCACAAGACGCTGACGATTGTTGATTTGCACAGCGATACGTTGATGTGGAACCGTGACCTGAATGATCGGGCGTCGCGGGGGCATATGGATCTGCCCCGTTTGCAAAGTGGCAATGTCGCATTGCAGCTTTTTTCGTCGGTCAGCAAAACACCAAAGAACCAGAATTACGACGGCAATGGCGCGGACACGGATAACATTACGCTTCTTACTATCGCCCAGTTGCAGCCGGTGAAGACCTGGAATTCGCTGGTTGGACGGTCGCTCTATCACGCGCAAAAGCGCGATGCGGCTGTCGTCGGTTCAAAGGGCATGGTCAAAGCTGTTAACACGTCGGCGCAACTGGACAGCCTGCTGGCCGCGCGCGCCAAAGACGCCCGACCGGTTGGCGCGATGCTGACCATTGAAGGGTTGCAAAATCTGGAAGGCAAGGCCGCCAATCTCGATCGCCTTTACGCCGCCGGTTTTCGCATGGCGGGCCTGACCCATTTTTTCGACAATGAATTGGGCGGGTCCATGCATGGCCTAAAAAAAGGCGGCCTCACCCCCTTTGGCCGCGACATCGTGCGGCGCATGGAGGCGAAGGGCATGATTATCGACATCGCCCACCTGTCGCACACCGGCGTCGCGGAGATACTCGCCATGGCCAAGCGACCTGTGGTGTCGAGCCATGGTGGCGTGCAGGCGACGTGCAAGGTCAACCGCAACCTGACCGACGACGAAATCAGGGGTGTCGCTAAAACCGGCGGAGTCATCGGCATCGGTTATTGGGATGCCGCCATTTGCAACACATCCCCCCGCGCGGCCGCCAAAGCTATGAAACATGTCCGCGATCTGGTCGGCATCGAATATGTCGCACTGGGGTCGGATTATGACGGGGCGACCACCGTGCGCTTCGACACCTCGCAACTGACGCAAGTCACGCAAGCCTTAATGGACGAAGGCTTTACACCGGCAGAAATCCGCGCCGTGATGGGTGAAAATGCGCTGCGCGTTATCAGGGCCGGACTCGTGCCAATGGCAGAGGTACCTGTTGTTAAATGACGAATTTGATGTCCGTTCGCATCGCGCGTAGTCGAGATGCCTATCCGTCAACCGCTGTTTTGGTGTGTCTCGACTTCGTTCAACACGAACGGAGCGGAGAATGATTCCCCGTCTCCACGCAACCGAGCGGATGCCCGATACCCTGCGTGGCGCTGTCGTGGCGCTCGGCAATTTTGACGGGTTCCATCTAGGCCATCAGGCGGTAGCGGGGGAGGCGATTGCACAGGCTAAGGCCGCAGGAAAGCCGGCCATTATTGCGACGTTCGATCCGCATCCGGTACGGTTCTTTGCGCCGCAATCGCCATGGTTCCGGCTTACCACCCTCGAACAGCGGCAGCGCCTGTTCGAAGCAGCGGGTGCTGATGCGATGCTTGTGTTTGACTTCGATGCCTCGCTTGCGGCGACCACAGCCGAAGATTTTATCGCGAAACTGCTGGTGGAGCGGCTGGGCATATCCGCAGTCGTGACCGGCGAGGATTTTACGTTCGGTAAAGGCCGTGGCGGAAATATACAGGTGTTGCGCGAACTTGGCGCGGTGCATGGGTTGGGCTCCACCGCGATGGGGCCGGTCATGGATGAAGGTGGGGTGATTTCTTCAAGCCGCATCCGCGAGGCTTTGCAGGATGGCGACTGCGCCACCGCGACACGCTTGCTTACGCGGCCGTTCACGGTCGCAGGCGCGGTGCAACATGGCGACAAGAATGGACGGCTGCTGGGCTTTCCCACCGCGAACATTGATATGGCCCATTATCTACGCCCGCGTTACGGAATCTATGCGGTCAAGGGCCGCCTGCCCGATGGCCGCGTGCTAAACGGCGCTGCCAACCTTGGCATCCGCCCCAGCTTTGACCCACCCAAGGAACTGCTCGAACCGCATTTCTTCGATTTTTCGGAGGATCTATACGGGCAAACCATCGAAGTCGAATTTCATGCATTTATTCGCGGCGAGGCCAAGTTTGACAGCATGGATGATCTGATGGCGCAGATGCAGGCGGATTGTGATCAGGCACGCGCCATATTGGGCAATTGATAATCTTTGAGTTCTTTGTGCCTTCGTATGAGATAATTTTTGCTCACACAAAGACACGAAGACTCAAAGAAGAAGGATAAAGGGAGTTTACGGTGAAACTATCCCGCACCCAAAAGCGTATTTTGGCCGTTGTTGCCCTTATCCTCATCGCGCTGTCGTTGCTGAATTCGAGCTGGCTTGCACCGACGCCTGTCGGCAAGCCCAAATTGATTGCCCACCGCGGCGTCTACCATCTCTATGACAAGCGCGCCGCTTTTGGCCGCGACACCTGCACCGCCCGTTTCATTCGTCCGCCAGATCATGAAGTGTTTGAAAATACCACCGCTTCCATCCAGATGGCGGCGGGATTGGGCGGTAATCTGGTCGAGGTCGATGTCGCGCCGACCAAAGACGGAAAGATGGTTCTGTTCCATGACTGGACCGTCGACTGCCGGACCAATGGCAAGGGCGAAACCCGCGATCTGACACTAGCCGAGCTCAAGGCGCTCGATATCGGCTATGGCTATACCGCCGACGGTGGCAAGACATTCCCTCTTCGTGGCAAGGGTATCGGGCAGATTCCGACGGTCGAAGAGGCGCTCGCAGCCTTGCCGTCGCGGCCCTTAATGTTCAATTTCAAATCCAAGAACGCAGACGAAGCGGATCAGCTTTTTGCCATCTTGAAAGCCTCGGGCCGGGATTATGAAAAGCTGGGCGACGCCTTTTATGGCGCGCAAGGCCCGGTCACTCGGATCCGCCAGTTGGCTCCGAAAAACTGGGCGTTCGACATGAAGGGCGAAGCGCAACAGTGTACGAAGGATTATGTCGCCTTCGGCTGGACCGGGATCATTCCCGAAAGCTGCCGCAATGGGGTGCTCGTGATTCCGATAAATTATCAGTGGATCATGTGGGGCTGGCCCAACCGCCTGATCGCGCGCATGGAATCGGTAGGGGCAAAGGTCATCGTAATGGGCCCCTATGAAAGCGGGAAGTCCAATGAAGGCCTGACCGATGTGCACCAACTGGGCAAGATTGCCGGAACCTTTAACGGCTATATCTGGATTGAGGATATTTGGGGCATTGGCCCTGCGTTGAAGAAGTGAAATCGGACCCCGAAACAAGTTCAGGGTGACGAAAGGTAATTTGTTGCGCTAAGGGCGCTTTCAATATGACTGAACCTGTAGACTATCGCGATACCGTCTTCCTGCCGAAGACCGATTTCCCCATGAAGGCTGGCCTTCCGCAGAAGGAACCGGTGATCCTTGCCCGTTGGCAGGAACAGCGCCTTTATGAAGAGCTGCGCAACCGCCGCCGCGGGCGCGAAAAGTTCATCCTGCACGATGGCCCCCCTTATGCGAATGGCGACATGCACATCGGCCATGCGCTGAACCATATCCTGAAAGATACGGTCGTCCGGACGCAGACGTTGCTCGGCAAGGACGCGCCTTATGTGCCCGGTTGGGATTGCCACGGCCTGCCCATCGAGTGGAAGGTCGAGGAGCAGTATCGCAAGAAAAAGCTCAACAAGGACGAGGTTCCAGCGGTCGAGTTCCGCGCCGAATGCCGCGCCTATGCGCAAGGCTGGGTCGACACACAGCGCGAGCAGCTGAAGCGGCTGGGCATCAACGGCGATTGGGACAATCCCTATCTGACCATGGATTTCCAGGCCGAGTCGACCATCGTGTCGGAGTTGTTGAAGTTCGCCGAAAGCGGCCAGCTCTATCGCGGTGCAAAGCCAGTGATGTGGTCGCCGGTCGAAAAGACCGCTTTGGCCGAGGCAGAAGTTGAATATGAGGATATCACCTCGACGCAGATCGATGTGGCGTTCGAGATTGTTGAAAGCCCGATCGCGGAACTGGTGGGCGCGCATGCGGTGATCTGGACGACAACGCCTTGGACCATACCGGTCAATCAGGCTTTGGCTTACGGGCCGGATGTTGAGTATGGGGCTTTTACAATTGAGTGGGAACTGAATGATCCCAAGCGCACCCAAGAGCATTTTGAGGCACTCGATCGGCATTTTGGAATAGTTGCCGAAAACGCGAACGCGGAACCGACGAAATTTATTATGGCCCTTGCTCTTTTTGAAGCTTTTGAGGCTCGCGTCGACCTCGCCGCCAAACGGTTCAATGAAGAACAGCTTGGTTTGGAAAATGCGGTAGCGATTGTTCTCCAGCAAAATCGGTTCAAAGGCTCCGACCTAGCCGGAACAATGGTCCGCCACCCGATGCACCATCTCGGCGGCTTCTTTGCCAAGCCGCGTCCAATGCTCGCGGGCGATTTTGTCACAACCGATAGCGGCACCGGGCTTGTCCATATGTCGCCCGACCATGGCGAGGACGATTTCGACCTGTGCAAGGCGAACGGCATCGATCCGGTGTTTGCGGTGGAAGGCGATGGTAAATATCGCGCTGACTGGCTCTGGCTCGGCGGCGAGGGCAGCGTCATCAACCCCAAATTCAACGCGCCCGATGGCCCGATCTGCACCGCGCTACGCGAGGCGGGCGGATTGCTCGCGGCCTCGGCGGATTACAAGCACAGCTATCCGCATAGCTGGCGGTCGAAGGCGAAGGTCATCTATCGCTGCACCCCGCAATGGTTTGTGTCGATGGATAAGGAATTGCCGGGCGGGACGCTGCGCGAAAAGGCGATGACCGCGATTTCCGACACCCGCTTCATCCCCGAAAAGGGCCGCAACCGCCTGTCCTCGATGGTCGAGGGCCGCCCCGACTGGGTGCTCAGCCGACAGCGTGCATGGGGTGTGCCGATCACGCTCTTTGTCGACCGCAAGTCCGGACAATATCTCTGCGACCCCGCCGTCAATGCGCGTATCATCGCTGGCGTTCGCGAGAACGGCGTCGATGGCTGGAGCGACGAACGCGCGCAAGAATATCTGGGGAGCGACTATGCGCTCGCCGATTACGAACGCGTTTCCGATATTCTCGACGTGTGGTTCGATTCAGGCTGTACGCATGTGTTCACGCTCGAAAGTGGGCGCTGGCCCGACTTGTCTTGGCCCGCCGACCTCTATCTCGAAGGCAGCGACCAGCATCGCGGCTGGTTCCAGTCTTCCTTGCTGCAAAGCTGCGGCACGCGGGGCCGTGCGCCTTATAATGCCGTGCTGACCCACGGTTTCACGATGGACCAGAAGGGCATGAAAATGTCCAAGTCGCTGGGCAATACGATCAACCCGCTCGACCTGATGCGCGACAGCGGCGCAGATATCTTGCGGCTTTGGGCGCTGACTGTGGACTTCACCGAGGACCACCGGATTGGTAAAGAGATACTGCAAGGCGTTTCGGATCAATATCGCAAATTGCGCAACACCTTCCGCTATCTGCTCGGCGCGCTCGACGGCTTTTCGGACGCGGAAAAGGTTACCGTTTCGGAGATGCCGGAACTGGAGCGCTATATGCTCCATCTGCTCGCAGATATGGATGCGAAGTTGAAGACGGCGGTCAATGACTTCGACTTCAACAGCTACGTCCGCCTGCTGACCGATTTCGCCAATGAAGACCTGTCGGCCTTCTTCTTCGATATCCGCAAGGATTGCCTCTATTGCGATGCGCCGACCGATGCGAAGCGGATGGCGTACCGCACTGTGCTCGACATCCTGTTCCACGCGCTGGTCCGCTATGCCGCGCCGGTGTTGGTGTTCACCAGCGAAGAGGTTTGGCAAAACCGCTTCGGGCCGGATGCCGAGAGTGTGCATTTCTCGGATTGGCCGGAGGTTGATGCAGGTTGGCGTGACAGCAAACTTCTCGAGAAGTGGACTACGGTTCGCTCAGCACGAGCTTTTGTAAACTCGAACACTGAGCAGATGCGGCGCGATAAGCTAATTGGGTCAAGTCTAGAGATCTCAGGTTCATTCCTTGCGTATGATGACAACACTTTTGGCGTGCTCTCTTCAGTTGACCTTGCTGAAATTTGTATTGTCAGCGAGATGGGAGTCGAGCGGAAGGCATCGCAAGGCCAGGAACTGATGGGCTTGATGCGTGGCCCAACCACCAACCACAAATGCGGCCGTTGCTGGCGGCATCTGCCCGAGGTCGTCGAAGACGGCGCGCTGTGCGAACGGTGTGAGGATGTGGTTGGTGGCTAAAACCCTCTGCGCTCTCTGCGCCTCTGCGTGAACCAAAAACGTCGAATGGTTCACGCAGAGGCGCAGAGAGCGCAGAGTTGATGGTTGCCGTGACCGAAAAGGTAAGTAAGACAAAAATATGAATCCAAACCCCAAATTCCGCCTGCAGGGCATCATGCTGGCCAGCCTCGTCTTCATCGCCGACCAGATCGTCAAATATGCGATGCTTGGCCCGTTGCAGCTGCAAAGCCGTGGCGTGATCCATATCATATCCTTCTTTGACCTTCGCTACGCCGAAAACCGGGGGGTTTCGATGAGCTTCCTGACCGCCGACAGCGATGCCGAGCGGTGGGCGCTGGTGGCGCTGACGGGTGCCATTGCGTGCTGCGTTGCTGTCTGGATGTGGCGCGAAAAACTGCGTGGCGACGTGCTGGCGCTGTCGCTGGTTCTGGGCGGCGCATTCGGAAATATACTGGATCGGGTGCGTTATGGCTATGTGGTTGATTATGCGGACTTGCATTTTGGCACATTCCGGCCTTTTTACATTTTCAACCTTGCCGATGCTGCCATCACCATCGGTGTATTGATATTGCTTGCCCGCGCCTTCCTGATGCGCGAAAAGGCACCTGTTCAGGAACCCGCAAGTAGAGCGGACATAGTGGAGTGAATATGAAGCGGAAAATTATCCTGACGTCGGCAATATTTGCCTTTGCCGCGCTTGCAGGTTGCGGTTCGACGGGCATATTGGACAGGGAACGACCTGACGAATTTGCGGTAACCCGTTCCAAGCCGCTCGAAGTGCCCACTAGTTTCACTTTGCCCGCGCCGACGCCGGATGCCCCGCGCCCTCAGGATGGCGATGTTAAAGAACAGGTTATCGATGCCTTGTTTGCCGACACTACGCCTGCGCCCCGGCCATAATTGCGCCAGTTAGGACTTCAGATATGAAACAGAAACTATTTTTGGCGACCTGCTTTTCGGCGGTAACTTTGCTATCGGGCTGCGCGTCGATGGATAAGGCCGGACAAGATTTGTGGAATTGGGATGTTCGCGGTAATGAAGCCGCCTCTGCCCCTCAAATAGGTCGCGCTGCACCTTTGGTTGTGCCCCCTGATTTCGCGCTGGAACCAACCAGCGCGATTGCACCCCGCGCACAAGATGCAGGGCAGGATGCGGTGCTTGAAGCCATGTTTGGCGGACCTGCGCCCCGTTCTGCGGCAGAACGCGTTCTATCCGGTACGCCAGCCTCGGCTGAAATTGGTATTCGTTCGTCGGTCGGTGACCCCGAAACCAATACCGTGAACAAGGGTTCGATAACCCGTGACATTATCGCCGCACCCGAAGGTGACGGACAAACCGCGCAGGCGGTTATTCCGGGCTGAGCTGCGCGTCATCGATTTTTAATTGTAAATAGACGGCCAGTTCGCGCGCACTTTGCAGATGCGGAGTGATTTCAGGTTCGTACCTGGATGGCGTCGGCAGCCCCAACTTGACGAACATCTCTTCGACAAGATCTTCCATGTCTTCTGGATCATCGAAGTAAAAGCCGGTCAACCCGTCATCTGGATGCGGCTTAACATCTTTCACGCAGCTCGGTTGCAAGGCGTCGTACAACGCGCCTGCCACGGCGTGCGAAACACCCGAAATGGCGAGTACTTCAATGTAAGGATCTCGGTCTAGGCTTGATCGCGCTAACGCGACGCGTCGTTGCATGCGTGACCAGCCGACGTTGTCCCAGATGGCCACAGCGATGAACAATAATAGAAACCAGCCGGCAATCAGCCAGCCCATTAAGCCCGCACGCTTGCTTCCTCGACGCCAGCGCTATTGTGGCGCAGCGCCTTGAGCACAGTTTCGACGATTTGCGGCGCATTCAGGCCCGCTTCGTCATATTGCTTTTGCGGGCTATCATGCTCCTGAAAGATATCAGGCAGACGCATCGTCCGGATTTTCAGCCCGGCATCCATTAACCCGAGGTCACTGGCCAAAGTCAGAACGTGCGCGCCCAGTCCGCCTACCGCAGCTTCTTCGACCGTCACGACCACTTCATGCGTGGCGATCAGATGGCGGATCATGTCCTCGTCAAGCGGCTTGGCAAAGCGAAGGTCGGCGACGGTGGTGCTGAGGCCCTTGGCATCCAGCGTGTCGGCCGCTTTGCTCGCTTCCGCCAGACGGGTGCCGAGCGAGAGAATCGCGACCTTTTTGCCTTCGCGGACGATGCGGCCTTTGCCGATTTCCAACCGCTGCGGAACTTCGGGTAACGCAACGCCCGTGCCATTGCCGCGTGGATAACGGAAAGCAATCGGGCCGCTGTCATAGCAAGCGGCGGTGTAGGTCATGTGCACCAGTTCGGCTTCGTCCGAAGGTGACATGACGACCATATTGGGCAGGGTCGCCAGATAGGTAATGTCGAACGATCCGGCGTGCGTGCTACCATCTGCGCCAACCAATCCTGCGCGGTCGATGGCGAAACGGACGGGCAGGTTCTGGATTGCAACGTCATGCACGACCTGGTCATAGGCACGTTGCAGGAACGTGGAGTATATGGCGCAGAACGGGCGCATTCCTTGCGCCGCCAAACCCGCGGCAAAGGTAACTCCATGCTGTTCGGCGATGCCAACATCAAAACTGCGGTCGGGATGGGCTGCGGCAAATTTGTCGACACCTGTGCCGCCGGGCATGGCGGCAGTTATCGCACAGATTCTCGGATCGGTATCGGCCAGCTTTGCCAGCGTTTCGCCAAAGACATTCTGATAGGCTGGCGGACCGCCACCCGGGCCTTTGTCCTGCTTGCCTGTGATCACGTCGAACTTGACCACGCCATGATATTTATCATCCGCAGCTTCTGCCGGGGCGTAACCTTTGCCCTTCTGCGTCACGACATGGATGAGCACCGGGCCCTCCGCATTGTCGCGGACATTTTCGAGGACGGGGATCAGTTGTTCGAGATTGTGGCCATCAATAGGGCCAACATAATAGAAGCCGAGTTCTTCAAACAAAGTGCCGCCCATCGCCATGCCACGGGCATACTCTTCGGCCTTTGAAGCTGCGTTATGGATACGGCGGGAAACCCTTCTGGCCAGTTTGCTGGCAAGGCTGCGAAGGCCCAGATACTCGCTTGATGATACCAGTCGCGACAAATAAGCGGAAAGGCCGCCCACCGGTGGTGCGATAGACATATCGTTATCGTTCAGGATGACAACCAACCGGTTTCCGGCGGCCTGGGCATTGTTCATTGCCTCATACGCCATGCCCGCGCTCATCGCGCCGTCACCAATAACGGCTATCGCCTTTCCGGGCTTGCCGGCAATCTTGTTGGCAACAGCGAAGCCAAGGGCTGCGGAAATAGAGGTTGAGCTATGCGCCGCACCGAACGGGTCATATTCGCTTTCATTGCGCTTGGTAAAACCAGATAGCCCGCCGCCAGTGCGAAGTGTGCGGATACGGTCACGGCGTCCGGTGAGTATCTTGTGTGGATAGCATTGATGGCCGACATCCCAAATCAGCCGGTCTTCTGGCGTATTGAAAACATAATGGATCGCTGTGGTCAATTCGACCACGCCAAGGCCAGCACCGAGATGACCGCCGGTCACAGATACGGCCGAGATGGTTTCCGAGCGGAGTTCGTCGGCGAGTTGGCGAAGCTGCGATACTTGAAGACTTCGGAGATCGGCGGGTATTTGAACCGTGTCGAGCAGCGGTGTGTCTGGCTGATGAGTCATAGGATGCCGTGATAGCGAGAAAATTTTAACCTGTCAGTCACAATCAGCGCACTTCCCGCGCACTTCGATCACTGGGCGAACTTTTGCAAACCCAGCGTTTTCCGCGGCTGCCCGAACGTTGTTGGTCAAATTGTCGTCATCAATATGCGTCGCCATGCCGCAATTGTCACAGATCAAAAAGATGCAATCATGCAAACATCCGGGATGGGAATTGGCCAAATACGCGTTTGCGCTTTCAACCCGGCGGGCAAGATTGGTCGCCACAAACAGGTCGAGTATCCGGTACACGCTATTGGGTGCGACACGTTTACCGCGCTTTTGCGACACAAGATCCGCAATATCATATGCTGAAGCAGGTTTGTCGAATGTCGCCAACACACCAAAAATGTCGGCCCGCATGTTGGTCCATTGCTCGCCGGCTTGAATCAGGGCGCTTTGCGCCGCATGTGCAAGCGATGCGCCTTCATGTTCGTGATGTTGATGTGATACCATGCGGCCAATGTAGGCTGCGCTGACCCTAAGGTCAATTCGACGCGCGGTGGTTCAGTACGTGACCCCAAGCCAGTATCGCAACGCCAATCGCGGTCAACACTATTTCAGTCGTACCATGCGGGATTGTAAGTGCAGTCGCCATCATGCCAATTCCGGACGCGCCGATTGCGGTGGGCATGACAAAACCATGATCCCACAGGCCCTTGCCCAAGGCCAGCATCCCGAAGACAATCGCCAGCAACAAGCCAATTTCATGAATTATCGGATCGAGCAGCAGGCCACCTGCCGAGGCAAGGAAAACCAGCAAAACCGATGAAGCCAGACAATGCATAAGGCACAGCCCGGCAACGCTTAATCCAAGCCCGTCCCATTGCCATTTTGACCATAGCTTTGCCATATCCGAGGCCAATGGCACAATTTGGCAGACGTTACAACATATCATTTGGTGAAAATTGATCGGGGTATCAAATTACGCCGATTGTTTTTTGCAACTGATTTTCCCTGAAAAGCAATGCTTAGGACCGCTCGCGCACTTGTCAGACGGTTTTTGTCCGCGCATATCCGCCAGCATGGAAAACACCAAAACATTCGACAGAAATTCCGGCATCGTAAGCGCCCGACCCGAGGCGTTGATCAATTGGCTGATGAGTGTTGCTGTGCTCGTTTTTATCATGGTCGTCGTCGGCGGGATTACGCGGCTGACCGAATCGGGTCTTTCGATTACGGAATGGAAGCCGATTACGGGAACCTTGCCCCCGTTGAATGAGGCTGCATGGGTTTCGGAATTCGAGAAGTACAAGCTGATACCGGAATATACCGAGATAAGTGGCCCAGCGGGCATGACGCTGGCGCAGTTCAAGTTCATTTATTTCTGGGAATGGGTTCACCGGCTGTTGGGCCGCGTTATCGGCCTCGCTTTTGCCTTACCGCTGGCCTGGTTCTGGATACGGCAGGCTATTCCCGCTGGATATAAGCCCCGCCTGTTGGCGCTGCTTGCGCTTGGCGGTCTTCAGGGGACGATTGGCTGGTGGATGGTTTCGTCTGGCCTGTCCGAGCGCACGGATGTGAGCCACTACCGGCTTGCGGTGCACCTTCTGACGGCATTGTTCATTCTGGGCGGTTTGGTCTGGACGGCGTTGGACTTAAAGGCATATGAAAAGAATTCTGCCGCAAAGCCGGCAAAGATTACCAGATTTTCTGCGATTGTGCTGGTCATCTTGTTCGTGCAACTGCTTTTTGGCGCATGGGTAGCCGGGTTGAATGCCGGTTATGTTTCAAACAGTTGGCCGTTGATGAATGACCAATTCATTCCCGAAGGTGTTGACATGAGCAGCGGCGTCTTTTCGGCCCTCGTCAACGATCCCTTCTTAACCCATTTTGTGCACCGTTGGTGGGCATGGGTTGCTGTAATAGCGTTGGTCATGCTTGCTCGACGAACAAAAGCGGCCGGGGTGCGATCTGCATCGATTGCCATCCACAGCGCCTTTGGCGTGCAGATCCTGCTGGGCGTCGCAACGGTGATGACGGGGGTGAACATCGTTTTTGCCGTCCTGCATCAGGCGGTCGGTGCGTTGGTAGTTGCGACAACGGTGTGGGGTGCACATGTCATCGGTCGTCGAAATGGCGCATAAGAAAGGACAGGATGATATCGCATTAATCTATGCGGTGTTTCCTACTGCGGGTGAAGGGCATGATATGTGCCGCACATTATTGTCCGAAAGATTGATTGCCAGCGCCAATCGTTTCCCGATGGTGATTTCACATTTCCGCTGGGAAGGCGAGATCGAGGCAAAGGAAGAGCATCCGGTTTTGTTCAAGACCAGCCCGGACAAGGCGGACATGGCCTTGCAACGAATTGCGGCCCTGCATCGTTACGAGGTACCTGCTGTGGTTCGGGTTTCAACCGAAGCTGCTTATCCGGCTTTTGCTAATTGGGTGGCCTCCGAGACGGCATAATCGAACTGCTGGTGCGATACAGGGTATTATTATACCCGTCGTAAAACCCCTGCTTTTGCTTGACTATCGGCCGGTTCATCGTCATTAGCGCCGCTTCGCGACCAGAATTATATGATTCTGGGCACATATTTACAAATTCCGAAAGGTTCGATTAGCGATGAAAACGCTATCCAGAGTTACGAAATCGATCCGTCCGCAAGACGTTGAGAAATCGTGGATCCTCATTGATGCAGAAGGCTTGGTCGTTGGCCGTGTTGCCAGCCTCATTGCCAACATCCTGCGTGGCAAGACCAAGCCTAGCTATACCCCTCACGTCGATTGCGGTGACCATGTCATCGTCATCAACGCCGACAAGGTAAAGTTCACGGGCAAGAAGCTGACCGACAAGGTCTATTATCGCCACACCGGTTATATCGGCGGGATCAAGGGTATCACGGCTGGGAAAGTGCTTGATGGCAAATTCCCTGAACGCGTTCTTGAAAAGGCTGTTGAGCGCATGGTTCCCCGCGGACCACTGGGCCGCGCCCAAATGCGCGCCCTGCATTTGTACAACGGCACTGAACATCCGCACGATGGCCAGCAGCCCAAGACGCTCGACGTCGCTTCCATGAACCGCAAGAACAAGGTGGGTGCATAATGTCCGATACCGCAAATTCACTCGCTGATCTCGAAACTCTGGGCGTAGAGGCTCCTCCACAGATTGCTGCGGTTATCCGCGCACAGGAAATCGATGCACAGGGCCGCGCTTATGCAACCGGCCGTCGCAAGGACGCGGTTGCCCGCGTCTGGCTGAAGCCTGGCACAGGAAAGATTGTCGTCAATGGCCGCGACCAGGAAGTGTATTTCGCACGTCCATCGCTCCGCCTTGTTATCAACCAGCCTTTTGGCGTGACTGAGCGTATCGGCCAGTATGACGTTATCGCAACCGTAAAAGGTGGCGGTCTTTCGGGCCAAGCCGGTGCCGTCAAGCACGGTATCGCGCAGGCATTGTCGAAATATGAGCCGCTGTTACGCAGCGCCGTAAAGGCTGAAGGCTTCCTGACCCGTGACAGCCGTACCGTTGAACGTAAGAAATACGGCAAGGCCAAGGCGCGCAAGAGCTTCCAGTTCTCGAAGCGTTAAGAGTTTCAGCGCACGGGGCCACCACGGTCCCTGCCTGTTGGAAAAAGAAAAGGCGGTTCTTTCGGGGGCCGCCTTTTTTGCATCCACGCCGTAATGACTTGCAATTTGTCACAGAATCCATGGTTAACGGCTGATTTACCATTAGCTTCTATAGTGGACCGAGGAAATTTCCGCGGAACTATTGCATGAGCCATTTGCGCCATTTGAAAGACATGTTCGCATTCTTCACCGATCTGAAGGGTGAATGGGCGATATTGCGTCGGTCTGCGCGCATTGAAAATCGCCAACTGATGCTGGCTCAATTGCAAGCGGTGGGTCGCTCGCACGTTGCTGCGTTTCTTTCCGGGATGGCGGCGATGTGGCCCGCGCTCTTCATTTTATGGTTTGGCGGGGCAAAGACCGATTTTGCTCCATATTGCGCGCCGCTTTACACGATTGCGATGATAGTCGGCTATCGCGTCCATGTGCGGATTAAGGAATATTCCATCGATGCTGACCCTGACGGGCATTATCTGCTATTTCTGCGGCGACTATTCATCCTGCAAGTGTCCGTCGTGTCATTTAGCTGGGTACTTTTGCTCGCCGATATCTGGAGCTATCATCAGGATATCGGACTTATAGTCGCCAGCGCCATGACTTTCGGATTGTTGGCGATCGGGACCCTGGTCTATTTGTGTTTGCCAGCGGCGATGGTGATGTGGCTCACCATATTGACCATCGGCAGCGGGATATCGGCAACATATTCAGGCATATCTATGCCCTGGTTTTTTTATGCAGGCATCGCTTTGGTCGGCGTCACATTGCACCGAATTGCGATGATGCAATGGCGATCGTTCATGCAATCCCTTGATGAAGCACAAAGCTTTGCGCGTCGTCAGGAAATCTTCTTTGTGGCTGAAAAGGAACGGCTTGAAGCATTGGAAGCGGAACGCCGCAATACCAGCGTTGCCCGAAATGAGGAGCGGAACCGGGCTGAAGCCCAGCAACGCATGGCCATGACAGCATTGGCAACCGAGTTTGAGCATTCCGTCCACGCGATTATCGATGTGATGGAATCCGCCGTTCGTGCCGTTGGGGAATCATCGCAGCAATTGGCTGCAATCGGAACGCAAACGTTGGAGCGCACGGACGCAATGGCCGACATGGCATCGAACATGAGTGTCGCAATCCAGATGGTAGCAGCGGCTGCGCGTCAATTGAGCGTTTCTTCTGACGCCATATCCCATCAGGTGCATGATCAGGTCACTGCGTCCGAGATAGCAACCAAAAGCAGTCGCGAAGGCAGCCGTGTGATGGCGCATCTTACCAGTGAAGCTGAAAAAATTGGCGAGATCGCGTCGATGATCCAGGATGTTGCGGGAAAAACCAATTTGCTTGCGTTAAACGCAACGATTGAAGCCGCCCGTGCAGGTGAGGCTGGTCGTGGATTCGCGGTGGTTGCACAAGAAGTTAAGAGCCTTGCCAGTCAAACGCACGGCGCCATCGGGTCGGTAACCGCGACGGTAACAAACATTAAGGATCAGATGGGCGGTGCTGCCCAGATGGTAGGATCGGTCGCTCGGGAGATGTCGCAGGTCCAACAGGGCGCAAACAACATTGCCGCCGCCATCACCCAGCAACAAGCCGCCACCCGTGACATTAGCGGACACGCCCAACACGCCGCGCAGGATGCGGAAGATGTGCGCGAATTCAGCAGAGAAGTGAATGTTGCTGCGGTGCAGGTGGGCGAGGTAGCCGATGAAATGCAGCACGTGATGTCAGGTCTCGAAAGCCGGGCCGCTGCCTTACGCGAAGCGAGCCGTAACTTCCTTGATCGATTGCGCGCAGCCTAAATCAACGGTGCAAGCTGCGATTCGATTGCGTCGATCATTTCGCTGAATGTGGCCACGAGTGTGGCATCATCCAACGCATGCAGCTTGCAAATCTGCGGCATCGACAGTCCAACACGCAACGTGGCACCCCATTGGCCATCTTGCAACCGCACGCACCGCACCGGTTGCCCCAAACGGACGCCATCATTGATGAGCGCTTTATGAATGCGGGTCGCGTCATCAAAGGTCAGGTTGCGTTTTTGCGCCCCGTTGGCATCATGGCTAAGATCCAGCGTCACGAGAGTCTGCATTTCGATAGGATGTTCCAAAGGCCATTCGCTTTCGCCGGGGGCGGAGTTTGCAACCTTTGATATCCCGAGATTGTCCGCCATCCGCCCTGTCGCGTCGCCGAATGCCGTTACAACCCGGCTGACATTTGCTAGACTCAGTTTCTGGAATCGCTCTAATTCAAAAAGCGATGCCGCAAGGCGGAGTGCCAGCCCCGCATTCCCCTCCACGGTTAAAATTTCGCGTCCGGCCCATCCTGCTGGTATTTCGGAGCGCCTGAAAATATGTGCCATCCCTGAAGCCAGCGGCGTGGCGGATTGCACAATTCCCGTCGGCAAAAGAGCAAATCCGCTGAACGGCGGGCCACCCATGAATTTTGAGCCGGTGAGGAAAACAACGATACCGCGAGTCAGATAGTCGGCGATGGCAGCGCTGGTGATCCGAGCCTGACAGGCATCGACGACAAAGGATACGCGATCGCCAAAGCGTCCGATCAGCGCGTCGATATCGTCGAGATGCGGTAACACCAGACCGGTCTTTGAACCATGCACGACATGGATAAGCGGATGTTGACCTTCCGCGAGTGCGGCTTCTATCCGCGCGGTCATCTGTCCGGCTATGCCGTTGCTGTCAAAGGCGGTTCCGGCGTCATTACGGACCGGAAAATCACCAAGATGTATTGGCGGCAGCCCACCCACAGGATCGCCCGGCGTGCATGAATGGCCGAGCGGAGTTTCATTTGCGAAATATTTGCCCGCCGCGCTGTGAATGCAGCCCGAACCGACTTCGTCAGACCCAAGCAAAAGATTGCAGATTCCCGCCGGACTGCGGCCCGCTACCGTCAGCAAAGCGACATATTCCAGATCTGTACCAGACGCCGCAAACGCGATATCGGTCGTTCCGGGTAGGCCATATGCCGATCGAATCTGCGTCCGGGCCCCTTCCAGAAAGTCAGCATAAAGCGCGCCATTGTTCAACTGGACAGCATCTTCGAAGCGCGCCGAGAGATAGTCCATCGCATCGGCGCTGAGGTCATTGGCAGTCGAGGAGGCAAAGGCGATCAGGTCACGGGGATATGGCCCGCTATAATATCGGTTCAGCTTCGTGGCCGGATCAAGCAGGATGCGGGCGTCGCCCCCCTGCGTCATAAGCTGCGCCAGCGGCGCGATGGGTTCAGACGACAAAACTACGACTTTCGATGGCCATGAGAGGCCTGTGGCTATAATGGCTTGCGCGGCATCGGCCAAATTGGAAATTGCGAAATTTGCACATGCTATTATGTCCGTCCAAGCATTCGACTATCCGGGCCAGACATGGCCGAATTATCAAGGAATACAACCAATGACCGTGGCGCCAGTGAAAATTTCCGAGGAAGCAAAGCGCGATCTGCGCATATTGTTTATGGCAAAACACGCGCTTGGCGACGGCACTTTGCACGGCGAAGACGGCAATCATGCAGTCTATCACCATGAAGTACGGACTATATTGGAAGGGCTGGGCCTCAATCTAAAGGTCGCCAACAGTTATGATATTTTGTTCAACAATCCCGACGTCGATTTTGTCTTCCCGCTCTTGAACCGGGGAGGTTTTTTTAATTCCGAGATGCTGGTGCCGCTTTTGTGCTCGCGGCTTGGGCTGCCGTTTTTAGGCGCAAGTCCAATATTGCGCGGATTGTCGGACGACAAGCATCTGACCAAGCTCGAAGGTCGGGTGCGGGGTGTGCCAACCTGTGACTGGGCGATTTACCGCAACGGCGCGCCGGTGGACGCCGACGCCTGTCCGAAGGCCGATCGCTATGTTATCAAGCCGAATGCCTCTTCGGCAAGCTGGGGCGTGAGCGATGCATCTGACTGGGAAGGCGTTAAAGCCGCGGTCGACGGTATTCATGCCGAGGGCCATGACGCGATTGTCGAGCCGTTCATGAACGGCAGCGATGTCGAGGTACCGGTGATTACAATAGGCGGCGAACCAGTTGTCATGCCGCCGATGCTGTTCCGGCAGGCCGACCCATCGCATTTGCGGACCTATTGGGAAAAGCGCGACCTCGTTGAGCGCGAACAAAAATATGAGCTGGTACCATTCGAAGGTGGCAAGGCGTGGCCGAAAATTCGCGAGTTGACCCTAAAGATGGCCGAAATATTCAGACCCTTCGATTATGGTCGTTTCGAATTCCGCTACAACGAGGACAATGGCGAGATCAATCTGCTCGAGGTCAATCTCAACTGCAATTTATGGTCGCAAAAAGTCTATGGCCGCTCGGCAACGCTCATGGGTTGGACGCAGGAGCAGTTAATTGAAACCATCGTTGCCGAAAGCCTGATTCGGCATGGCTTGATGTCGCGCTGAAGGGGCTTTTACCGGCCCATTTTTTTCTGCCGCCGTCGCTGGACCGATGAACCGATGCCCATCGCCTCGCGGTATTTTGCCACCGTGCGCCGGGCAATGTCAAAGCCCTTTGCCGTCAGCAGGTCGACCAATGTGTCGTCAGACAAAATTTTGGCGTCCTCACTATCTATCAGCGCCTTGATATGGCTTTTTACGGCTTCTGCCGAAGCGCCATCACCATCGGCGGACTGAACGCCCGATGAGAAAAAATATTTGAGGTCAAATAACCCGCGCCCACAATGCAGATATTTATTGCTGGTCACCCGGCTAACAGTCGATTCATGCATTTCGATGGCATCGGCCACCTGACGCAAGGTGAGAGGCCGCAAATGCGCCACGCCGCCGCGAAAGAAACCGTCTTGCTGCTTCACGATTTCGGTGGCCACTTTGACGATCGTGCGCTGCCGCTGGTCCATAGCCTTAATCAGCCAATTGGCGTCCGCCATACAGTCATTGATCCAGGCTTTTGTCGCTTTGTCTTTTCCCAGCTCCGCAACATATGTCCGGTTTATAAGCAAACGGGGCAGGTTCGCGCTGTTCAGTTCTATGGCCCAGCCCGAGCCGCGTGCTGTTACAAAGATATCCGGCGTTACGGAAACATTGTCCTCGCTTTCAAAACGGCAGCCGGGTTTGGGATCATAGCTGCGTAATTCGATCATCATGTCGCGCAAATCTTCATCGTCCACCCGGCACATACGTTTTAGCTGGTCAAACGCTCCCTTGGCCACGAGATCCAGATTGTTGATAAGCTTTGCCATGCAAGGGTCATATCTGTCCGCTTCCTTGGCTTGCAGCATGATGCATTCCGCAAGGTCGCGCGCGCCGACGCCAGTCGGGTCAAACCGCTGCACTTGGGCAAGAGCATCCTCCATTTCAGCCAATGTTACACCCAACCGATGTGCCATGCCCAAAAGATCCGCCCCCAGATATCCTGTGGGTTCGATCTGTTCGATAATCTGTTGCGCCAGAAAGAGCGCGCGGCCGGAAAGACTGGCCCCGGCCTGCTGCATCAAATGCTCGCGCAGGCTAATATCGGCCGCTGCAAAACTATCGAAATCCGGGCCCTCGCCCTCAAAACCTCCTGCCATGCTTCCGCCCGAAAGGCCAAGCATACCATCGGCACCACCAACGCTGTCCGCTACGCCATCATGATGGAATGTTTCTGCGCCAAAATCGACGTCCAAAGCCTCTGATGCCGCCATGTCGGTGCCGACCAGCACCTCGTCACTGCTCCGGTCGCCGCTTTGGGTGGAGGGCAAAGCGTTAAAATCATCCGGCGGCGTTTCGGCCAGGATTTCCGGAATACCAGTCTCCAGCAACGGATTGCGTTCCACCTCTTCGGCGATGAAAGACTCAATTTCCAGCGAGGACAGGGCAAGCAATTTTATCGCCTGCTGCAATTGCGGCGTCATGACCAGAGACTGGCTTTGGCGCAGGTCGAGGCGAGGTGCTAAAGCCAAGGATTATAATTTCGGCGTGGGATATTGAAAAATTCGGTCAGCGCCCACCCCATTACATTGCAAAACTTTCGCCCAGATAGAGCCGCCGGACATTAGGGTCTGCCACCAACGCTTCGGGCGATCCTGAAAACAGAACCTGACCGCCATAGATAATGCAGGCGCGGTCGACGATTTCCAATGTTTCACGGACATTGTGGTCGGTAATCAACACACCAATTCCCCGGGTTTTAAGGTCCCTGACCAAATTACGAATATCCGAAATCGATATCGGGTCTATCCCTGCAAACGGTTCATCGAGAAGCATGATAGATGGATTGGCGGCAAGGGCGCGGGCGATTTCGCAGCGCCTGCGTTCACCGCCGGACAAAGCCATAGCAGGCGCGCTTCGCAAGCGTTCTAGACCGAATTCCTCGAGCAGCTTTTCAAGCCGGGCATTGCGGGCATCCGCATCAGGCTCGGCCATTTCAAGAACTGCACTGATATTCTGTTCAACAGTCATCCCGCGAAAAATGGATGTTTCCTGTGGTAAATAGCCTAAACCTAAAATGGCCCGCCGGTACATTGGCATAGCGGTAATGTCGTCACCATCCAATGTGATGCGGCCGCTGTCCGGTTTGACAAGACCCATGATCGAATAAAAACAGGTCGTTTTGCCTGCGCCATTAGGCCCGAGCAAACCCACCACTTCGCCTTTTGCGACGGCAAGAGAGACATCGGTTAAGACCGCGCGCTTGTCGTAGCTTTTGGCGATTGATATCACGCCTAACCCGGACGGCACGACATCGGGTGATATGGTATCGCCTGCCGCTCGCTCTGCTGTCATGCTGTCCATTTCAAATCATCGCCCGAGAATAGCTTGTGTTTATCTTCAACAGCTAACCATTCTGCCGCCAACATGCAATTGGCATGATTCATGCGTATACAATCTGGCGAAATTAATTTTTTCGGGGTGGAACTGTAAAAGTACCCGAAACGCGGCCGCCGTTGGCGTTCGTACCGCTCGCACCACCGCCATTGATGGTTGAACGGCCTGAATTGAGGTCGATCACAAGTCGTCCACCGCTCAATTTATTGCTGCCTTGAACCAGATTGACGTTGCCGATTAGGGTAATCAGACTGGAATCCAGATCATAAATTGCTGCGTTACTGGTCGCTCGCAGGTCATCTTTCGTGATTGTGACGCCGCCGGTTGCATCCAGCCGTTCAACATCGGTTCCGCCGCCGCCATTGGAATAAGCAGCGGTCAATCTGCTCGCTTTTAACACAAGGCCGGCTTGGGTAACCGTGACCCCGCCGGAAAGCACAACGCGGTCTGCCCGATCCTGCAATTCAAGGGAATCAGCCGTGAAATCAACCGGCGCATCACTGTTATGGTTGCGGATCGTTTGTGCAGACGATGCTGTCGTCACCAATGCCGCCGCGACACAAGTGACAAAAACACCGGATTGAGTAGCACGTAAATTCATCAGGGCCTCACTTAACTGCATTCTGGTTGATACGCAAATGCACGCCGCCTTCAAGTCGCACTACCCGCGTTTCCAGATTCGCCTGCAGCCGGTCCGCCCGAAATGTACCGACTTTTGTCCTGCCGCTGACAGGGCCAAAGCTTTGCAAGGATTTGGTTTTTAGCGACAGTTCCACATTGCTGGCTACCATATTATAATCTGGTGAATTTACCGCCAGCGGGCCGGTAACGCGCATCGTTTCGCGGTTGAGATTATAAGAACCGCGCTGTGCAAGAATGGATGCCGGGCCGTCATTAAGTAAAATTCGTGCGGACAATGCGGTCATATTAAGCACCGGCTCTGCGGAAGTTTGTTGAACTGCGCTTCCGGCGCGTAGCGAAAATGGCCGGCCCTTGCTGTCTTCACCGCGATAAAATGCTTCGATCAGCCGCATCCGTTCGCGCGACAGATTGACCTCGTCTTTGTTCAAGACAAAGCTAAGCTCCTGCGTTCCGGTAAAGGGACTGAAAGCCAGAATGGCGACCAATATCCCGATGGTGCTGGGCAGACCAACGCGCAACAATCGGATAAGGCGATCATGTCGCCCGCCAGGCAGGGCCCACTGTTGCCTTTGTGTGCGATCGAGATCAGTTTGTTTCGACATATTATCTTTTTGGGCCTTCGAACCTTAACTGTGTCCGAATATGTCGATTTCCGGCCACCCCGCCAAATCAAGGGCAGAGCGGTGGGGAAGGAAGTCGAAGCAGGCTTGGGCCAATGCGGTGCGCCCTTCTCGTTCGAGGCGGACCACAAATTCATCATGCAGCCGGTGCAGATAGCGCACGTCGCTTGCCGCATAATCTTTTTGCGCCTCCGATAACGTCGGGCCGCCCCAGTCGCTCGATTGTTGCTGTTTCGAAATGTCGGTTGCCAACATTTCTTTGACCAGCTCTTTCAGGCCATGCCGATCCGTATAGGTCCGCGTCAAACGCGAGGCGATTTTGGTGCAGAATACCGGCGCGGCGACCACATTTAGATAATGCGAAATCGCGGCAATATCGAAACGCCCAAAATGGAACAGTTTAAGTCGTGCGGGATCAGCCAGCACAGCGCGCAAATTGGGTGCGGCATAGTCGCTGTCGGGTCCGAACTTTACAAGATGTTCGTCGCCGCCGCCGTCGGAGATTTGCAGCAAGCAAAGCCGGTCACGCGGGGTTATCAGGCCCATTGTTTCGGTGTCGACGGCGACAGGCCCTTCGGCCAAAACGCCTTGGGGCAGGTCTTCTTCATGCAAATATACGCTCATGCACGGTCCCTTGCCCGACTGTGTCCACCAAGGCAATTAAAAGTGCGTTTTTGAACCTTGGACGATTCATCGCAATATTTGCTATCGCACAGTCTTTTATTGGGATATAGCTTGGGCTTGCGCGATCAGGAAGGGCCGCGCTTGTGATGTGCAGGACCGGCGCCCTCGACTGCATAGACTAGGTTGTTCTGGGCGGTGAGAAGGCAAGTACGAAGACATGGGTTTTGATCGCAAGCGTAACGGCCGTGGCCGGGACAAAAGAGACGGTTTTGGTGATGACAGCTATGATGGCTACCGGGCACCCCCTCCTTTCCAGAATGATTTCGGCGGTGGCCGTCCGAGCGGTGGCTTTGGCGGCGGTGCTGCCGGCGGCGGTGGCGGCGGTGGCTTTGGCGCCCCGCGTAGGGGCCCTGGTGGACCCCCAATGCCTGCACAGGTCATTGGTTCCGGCAAAGGAATAGTCAAATTTTTCAACGGGCAAAAGGGTTTCGGCTTTATCCAAGTCGATGACCGTCCCGACGATGTGTTTGTTCACATCAGCGCGGTTGAACAGGCCGGTCTGACCGGTTTGGCGGAAGGCCAGCCCCTTGAATTCACACTCGTGGATCGTGGCGGCAAGGTATCTGCGACCGATCTTGTGATTGATGGCGAACCTATCGCTGTTCCCGAACGAGCACCGCGTCCGGAACGCAGTTTTGACCGTGATCGCCCCCCGCGTGAAGGCGGTGGCTTCCGTGGCGGTGACCGTGATTCGGCCCCCCGTGGACCGCAGCGCGAATCGACCGGTGAACGCGCAAACGGAACGGTGAAATTCTTCAACGACATGAAGGGTTTTGGCTTTGTGCAGCGTGATGATGGCGGCGAAGACGTGTTTGTACACATCTCCGCGCTTGAACGTTCGGGCATGGGTCAGGTGACACAGGGTGACCGTTTGGCATTCGACATCGAAATCGATCGCCGCGGCAAATATTCGGCAACGAATTTAAGCACGCTGTCGGAATAAACGTCGTTCAAATTTTGAAAAGGCGGGTGAAGCATAAGGCTTTGCCCGCCTTTTTTATTTCAGCCTTTGCCGAGCGTTGCCGCTAAAAAACCAGGCGTGCCGTTCCATCTGCTATCGCAGCCTGTCGTCCACTCATATCGAACAGCTTGCTCAAGCCAGCCCGAAAGCTTGCGTTGCCAACATAAGCCCCCAGCCCAACAGCAGGCCCCCCGACACCCATCGAATAGGTTTGAGCGGGACGACCTGTGCAAGGCGCGCCCGCAATATCACCGCAGGAATCGCGGCTGCCATGATGCCCACAAAACCGCCGGCCATTGCCATTCCCCAAAAGGGCGTGCGTGCACTTTGGGCGGCGATGATGAATTGGCTCTTGTCCCCGAATTCGAGAATGAACAGCCCGAGAAACGCGGTCAGAAAGGCGGGGGTTTTCCATGTGGTCAAAGGGTCCACCGTCCGCCGCCACATCAACATTCCGGCACCTGCAAAAATATAAGCAAGCCCGGCAAAAAGCGTCAAAGCGGTTTCGCTAATCCACTGATCGATGACCGAGCCGCCGATTGCCGAAAGCGCGCAATTCAAAAGCGTCGCGCACGCTAGCCCCCCGATAATCGCGCCGTTCCGGTGATATCGTAAAGCCAGCGCGGCAGCCAAAATCTGGGTACGATCCCCCATTTCCGCCATGAAAACCGAAAAGAATGTAGAAAGAAGCGCGTCCATGTTGTCGCTATAGCAGCATCAATTGAAAACTAACGCGGCAATCGCACCGCGACAGAGGCCAGCAAAGACTGCGTGACAGAGGAGCTGAGTTGCTGACATCCAATGGCATCGTCCAATATGCCGGTGAAGTTACTGACGACAGAATCGGCCCCGCCATGTTCGATAACCCGGCTCATCGTTGCTTCAAAAACACTGGCTATTTCGGCGACGGCACTGAAATGATGTGCGATGGCGGTTTGGCGGATGGCTTCAAGGCGGACGAGAAATTGTAAGGGGTTGGTATCAAAAGACGTCAACCGCAGGGATTCAAGCAAGTCGCTCAACTCAGCGCGAATCAGCATTTGTCGATCATGATTCATGTCCATGACTTTGCCCCTAAACCCCATATATTCGGGAACTTTGCGCCATCATGGTTAATAAGTGATGAAAACTGGCCGAGCGGCGCGCGCTAAGGACGCCGCAAAGCTGATGTGCTGTGAACGAATTTAGCGTGAACAATCGACTCAATGCTTGACTTTGCGCGCACGAATCCGCAAAGGCGCGCGTCTGTGAATGGTCGGCGTTGCTGCTGCTATCATTTTTAACGAAATTCGAACACGAAGGAATGGGCCATGGCGAAGCCAGCCACGATCAAGATCAAGCTGCTCAGCACCGCTGACACAGGCTTTTTCTATGTCACCAAGAAAAACCCGCGCAACATCACCGAAAAGATGACGTTCCGCAAATACGATCCCGTCGTGCGGAAGCATGTCGAGTTCAAGGAAGCCAAAATCAAGTAAGCCTCCCGCTGCTTGAATACGGTATCGATCAGGGCGCTTCGGGCGCCCTTTTTGATTCGGCGTTGCGAAATAAGAGAGTTATACTTTGCAGGTTACTTTTGCGCCGCTAGCTTCGGTTTATGAAGCCATCAGAACAATTTCTTCCGAGTGATATCCTTGACCGCTCAACGCTGATTGGGAACGAATATTCTTGGACGGTCGGCGATGTGCCTAGGGTCATCGAGGCAGCACGGCTTGCGAATCTGGTTAGCATCGGCGGACAATTACAGTTTCGATTTCCGGATGGCGAAATTTGTGAATGCAATTGGGTCCAAGTAGATACGTTCCAGTCTGTTCCAGCCGAGTTGCCGTGGTCGGAACGAGTATCCCGCACGGCGGAAGCTGCTGCGTCCCAGTTTCAGTTCTTACTGGAAAAATATGACTTCATTTCCGAAGGCAGGTCAGGCTTCGCAAGATATTTGGACGCGTTCGAGATGCAAGGTGGGGATTTAAACGAAATTATGCGCTTCGTTTGGTATGTCGAGTCCGAAGACGAGGCCGAGCGGCACAGACTATTTGAATCCTAACCAACAATCACCCGCACCGCCTCCAGAAACTTCATTACCGACACAGGCTTCGATAAATAGCCGCGCGCCCCTGCGGCTCTGATCCGTTCTTCGTCGCCTTTGCCGGCATAGGCGGTTACGGCGAGCACCGGTACAGCGGACAATATCGCGTCTTTCTGCATGGCTTCGATAAGGTCGATGCCGCTGACATGCGGCAACTGGATGTCCATGATAACGAGGTCAGGGGCAAACATCCGGGCCTGTTCCAGCGCGAGCCGCCCGTCGCGCACACCTTCAACAATGAACTGGTGCGCGCGCAAAAGGTCGGTGAACAGCTTGAGGTTCAGCTCATTGTCCTCAACAATCATCACCTTTTTCGACATTACCGCTCTTTTCCCACTTTGCGTTCGCCCGTGCCTTCGCTTAAGCGAAAGCCATGCATGAAACAAATGGCAAGTTGGACGCGTCGGGAATGGCGTTTCAGGCATTGGCCTGGGCCTTGATGGATGAAACGCGTGCGGAGCGGCTTTTGTCGCTTACCGGACTTACGCCAGAAGGGTTGCGGACCAGTATCGCCGAACGCGGGACACAGGCGGCGATATTGACTTTTTTAGAGGCGCACGAACCCGATCTGTTGGCGTGCGCTGCGTGTATCGGGGTATCGCCGGCATTATTGGTAAAAGCGCGTGAGGAACTGGAATCATGAGTAAACCCCTATTGATTTCAGATTGTGACGAAGTGTTGTTGCACATGATTGTGCCGTTTCGCGATTGGCTGGACGAGGCGCATCACATTCATTTCGATCTGGTGCATGGCGACTGGGGCGAAGCGTTGCGGCATAAACATGATGGCACAGTTGTCGAACGCGGGCGCGTGTGGGATTTGCTGAACGGCTTTTTTGATACCGAAATGGGCCGGCAACAGGCAATTGACGGCGCGGTTGATGCGATTAACCGGCTAAGCGATGTCGCCGATGTCGTCATTCTGACGAATTTGCTCGACCATCGCGCCGAACCGCGGGCGGCACAGTTAAAGGCCGTCGGCATCGATGCGCCGGTCTATACCAATCAGGGCGGCAAGGGTGAGGCACTGGGCCGAATTCTGGACACATATAAACCGAGCGTTGCGGTTTTTGTTGATGATCTGGGGCATCAGCATGATTCGGTGGGGGAACATTTCCCCGACGTCTGGCGGCTGCATTTTGTGGGTGAGCCGTTATTGTGGGAACGGGTTAAATCATCGAAGGCGGCGCATGCACGTTTGGACCGATGGGCTGACGCAGAACATTGGATCCGGGAAAAACTGGTGGCAAATGCGGTCGCACCTGCTTTGGAAAAGGGACTATCATGATTGAAGAAAAACTCGCCGAATTGGGCATCATCTTGCCCGAACCTGCGGCCCCTGTTGCGTCTTATGTGCCAACGGTCGAAGCGAACGGGATGCTGTATGTGTCGGGGCAATTGCCCTTTGTCGATGGCAAGGTGATTACCGGCAAAGTGGGCGATATGCGCAGTTTGGCCGACGGCCAGCTCGCCGCCCGGGCATGTGGTATCATGCTGATCGCGCAGATGAAAAAGGCATTGGGTGGGGATCTGGACCGCGTGGAACGGATCGTCAAACTGGGCGTCTTTGTCGCGTCGACTTCTGAATTTACCGATCAACCGGAGGTCGCAAACGGCGCGTCCGACCTGATGGAGTCGGTGTTCGGCGATGCCGGAAAGCATGCCCGTGCAGCGGTATCTGTGCCTGTTCTGCCGCGCGATGCGACGGTGGAAATTGATTGTGTGGTCAAGGTGCGCTCGAATTAATGGCCGATGGCGTTGCCGCCGAACTGTTGAGCCGGGTCAGCGATATCGCGCCTGTGCAATGGGATTCGCTCAACCCGCGCGGCAACCCCTTTGTCGGCCACGCCTTTCTCTCGGCGCTTGAAGAATCGGGCAGCGTTGGTCCGGGAACGGGGTGGTCAGCGGCACCCATTCTTATCCGCGACGGTGATGACATTCCTGCAGCGGCGCTTCCGGCCTATTTGAAAACGCATAGCCAGGGCGAATATGTGTTCGACCACCATTGGGCGGATGCTTTTGAACGGGCGGGTGGACGCTATTATCCGAAACTGCAAATTGCCGCGCCTTTTTCGCCAGTGCCTGGCCCAAGGCTGTTGATGCGTGATCCGACCTATGCGGCGTCCCTGCTGGCGGCTGCAGAAACCGTGGTGGATCAAAATGGTCTTTCGTCAGCCCATGCGACTTTTGTCGACGAGTCCGAGCTGGACTTTTATCGCGCAGCAGGCTGGCTGGTCAGGATCGGCACGCAATTCCATTGGCAAAATCGCGGTTACGGCGACTTCAACGAATTTCTGGGGGCGTTGTCTTCGCGCAAACGCAAGGCGATCCGCAAAGAAAGGGCAGCGGCGCAGGCAACAGTTCGGATCGAGCAAATTTCGGGAGCGGATATTACGTCAGAAATGTGGGGTGCCTTTTGGGTCTTCTATCAGGATACCGGCGCGCGCAAATGGGGGCGGCCCTATCTTACGCGTGCCTTTTTCGACATCATCGGCGACAGCATGAAGGACAGCATTGTCCTTTTTCTTGCCTTTGATGGGGCTACGCCCATCGCCGGTGCGTTGAACTTTGTCAGTCCGGATTGCCTTTATGGCCGCTATTGGGGGTGCACCCGTGACGTCCCTTTCCTTCATTTTGAACTCTGTTATTATCAGGCGGTGGATTATGCGATTGCCCATGGTTTGCCGCGAGTCGAAGCAGGGGCGCAGGGCGAACACAAGCTGGAGCGGGGCTATGAACCGGTGCCCACATATTCCGCGCATTATATTGCCAATGGCGGCTTTCGTTCGGCCGTTGCCGATTTTCTGGAACGCGAGACGCAGGCCATGGAACGCGAGATAGAGTTTCTGGGGGAAATGGGACCATTCAAGCGGCAAAGTTGAATAGCCGCATACGTCAATGACACCGCCGATCAAATCGGGGTTAAAAAGAGTTTTAAAGCGGAGGGAAAATCAAACCTCGCCCCTTGCAATTCGATATTTAATCGCGCAATTAAACGTTAAGAGAGGAATCGGCCATGAGCAAACCAAGCCCCCAAGAACTTGTGGATTTCGAAAAGCAGTGCGACGCCTGGTTCGCCGAACATACCGTTCGCGACCCCGGTTTCATGTTGCCGCTGACCTTCATGGAAGTATCCACCGACCAACAGTTCGATTTTCTGCGCGAATGGCAGCGCAAGGTCTATGAGGCGGGCTATTTCGGAATGAGCTGGCCGACCGAATATGGTGGCTATGGACTGCATCCTGAATATCAGCGGATAGCGACGCGGATCATGAAAACGCATGATGCGCCGATCATGATAAACGCCATTGCTAATGGCTGGACCGGGCCGCTGTTGCTCGACATCGGTCGTGAAGAGGACAAGCGGCGCTACATCAAGCCGATGCTGAGCGCCGAGGAAATCTGGTGCCAGGGTTTTTCGGAGCCCGAGCATGGGTCCGACCTCGGGTCGGCGCAGACCAAGGCGGTGCGGGACGGGGATGATTATGTCATTAACGGATCGAAAATCTGGACTTCGCTGGGTGACCGTGCGGACTATATGATCCTGCTCGCGCGCACTTCAAATGACGGGCCCAGCAAATATGCAGGCCTCAGCTTTTTCCTCGCGCCTATGAAAATCCCCGGTGTCGAAACCCGGCGGCTGAAGAAGCTGACGGGCGAATATGGATTTACCCAATGCTTCTTTACCGATGCGCGTATTCCCGCCTCGGGCCTTGTCGGCGAAGAGGGGCAGGGCTGGATGGTCGCGATGAAAACGCTGGAATATGAACGGGGCGCGAAGGTCAATCCTGTCGGCGGCTATTTCGTCAAGGAAATGGACGTGATGAGCGTTGTCGACATGGCGCGAACGGCAAAGCGTGGCGGTAAGCCGGTGCTTGACGACCCTGTCATGCGTGACAAGCTTGTTGACTATATTATTGAAATTCAGGCCCTCAATCTCAATAACCAGCGCCGCCGGATGGCCCCGTTGACCAGCGACCGGCCCATGGGGCTGGCATTGATGAACAAGCTGGCGCGGACCGAACTGATCCGCGAACTGACCGAATTTTCGCTACAGTTTCAGGGCAGCCGTGCAGGCTATTATGTCGGTGATGAAAATGCAGTCGATGATGGCTATTGGCATCGTGCCTATCTCAACAGCTTTTCCGCAACCATTGGCGGCGGCACGAGCCAGATCCAGAAAAATATCATCGGCGAGCATGTGCTGGGACTACCGAAGGGCCGCTAATGAGCCCCGCCAGCATTATTGGAGAGTGACAATATGAGTGAAGTGCTGACGCAAGTGCAGGACGGCGTCCTGATCATTACGATCAACCGGCCCGAAGCCAAGAATGCCGTCAATCAAGCGGTGGCGCAAGGCGTCGCCGCAGCGATGGAGCAGCTCGATAGCGACAAGACCCTGAATGCGGGAATCATTACCGGCGCAGGCGGGACATTTTGTTCGGGGATGGATCTGAAGGCGTTTCTGCGTGGCGAATTGCCTAGCATCAAGGGCAAAGGCTTTGCCGGATTTATCGAATCCCCGCCTGCCAAGCCGCTGATCGGCGCAGTCGAGGGCTATGCTTTGGCAGGCGGTATGGAAATAGCGATTGCGTGTGACCTGCTGGTGGCCAACGATAAGGCGCAATTCGGCATCCCCGAAGTGAAGCGTAGCCTTGTAGCTGCGGCGGGCGGGTTGCTCACGCTTCCCTCGATCATCGGCAAGCGCATGGCGATGGAGCTTGCGCTGACCGGCGATTTCATCTCGGCCCAGCGCGCCTATGAAATCGGTTTCGTGAACCGGCTGACCGAAGGTTCAGCTATCGACGCAGCATTGGAATTGGCGGCAAAAGTGGCGGCAAACGGGCCGCTGGCGTTGATCGCCACCAAGCGTGTTATCAATGAACGACCGGACTGGAACTCGACCGAAATGTGGAAGAAACAGAACGAAGTTTGCGGGCCGGTCTTCACCTCGAGAGATTCGCGTGAAGGCGCACTGGCCTTTGCGGAAAAACGCAAACCGAACTGGTCAGGGGAATAATCATGGGACATCCGGTCGTCCATGCCGCTGCAAATCCTGACAAGCCCGCCGTCATCATGGCGGGATCAGGCGAGACGATCACGTATCGAGAATTGGATGAACGATCGAACCAATGCGCGCACCTGTTCCGCTTGATAGGATTGCAACAGGGCGACACAGTTGCCTTCTGCCTTGAAAACCGCGCCGAGTTTTTCGATCTGGTCTGGGGCGCGCAACGGGCCGGACTGATCTATGTCGCGATCAGTTGCCGCCTGACGGCTTCGGAAATGGACTATATCCTGAATGATAGCGGGGCAAAGGCTCTGTTTGCATCGTCCTATCTGGGTGCGACACTTGACCACCTGCAAAGCCCGGTGCAGCGTTTTATACTGGGTGGTCCCTATGCCGGATGGACAGATTATACCGCTGCTGTGTCCGCCATGCCGACAACGCCGATCGCCGACCAGCGGGCTGGGACGGATATGCTTTACAGTTCCGGGACTACTGGCCAGCCCAAAGGCGTGCGTTTTCCGCTGCCCGAGGATCCAGACATCGCAGGGACCAACCCGTTATCGGGCCTGGCGATGATGGCGTTCAAATTCTCCGGCGACAGCATCTACCTGTCACCGGCGCCGCTCTACCACGCCGCGCCACTGCGCTGGTGCATCGCCGTTCACCGTCTGGGCGGCACCGTTGTCGTTATGGAGAAATTCGATCCCGAAGCCGCCTTGGCTGCGATCGAGAAATACAAGATCACCGCCAGCCAATGGGTGCCGACGCATTTTGCCCGTATGCTCAAACTGCCCGAGGATGTGCGAAACAAATATGATGTTTCGACGCTGGAAACCGCGGTTCATGCGGCTGCGCCTTGTCCTGTGCCGATCAAAGAAGCGATGATTGACTGGTGGGGACCAGTGCTGCGCGAATATTATGCCGGCACCGAAGGGCAAGGGATTACCTTCATTTCAAGCGAAGAATGGCTGACTCACAAAGGATCTGTAGGTCGCGCGCTCAATGCGGTTATGCACATTTGCGATGAAAATGGTGACGATGTCCCTGTGGGTCAGGAAGGCACCGTCTTTTTCGAAAGTGCAGCTTCGTTCAGTTACCATAATGACCCCGAAAAAACGAAGGGCGCCACGAACAAGCATGGCTGGACCACATTGGGCGATGTCGGGCGACTGGACGAAGAGGGTTATCTCTACCTCACCGATCGCAAGAGTTTCATGATTATATCCGGCGGCGTGAATATTTACCCGCAGGAAATCGAGAATCATCTGGTCGCCCATCCCAAGGTTCGGGACGTCGCGGTTATCGGCGGACCTCATGATGAAATGGGTGAGGAAGTGATCGCGGTTGTCCAACCGCTCGACATGGCAGACGCAGGCGATGCCTTGCGTGACGAGTTGACCGCTTATGCCCGCGAAAAGCTATCGGGCATCAAAATTCCGCGCCGCATTGATTTTCGCGATGAATTACCGCGTCATGATACCGGCAAGCTTTACAAGCGGTTGTTGCGCGATGAATATTGGACGAAACAGGACAAAGTCTAGGCTCGGTTTCCCCGCAGAATGATTATATAAGTCGAGAGACTCGTAAGGAGAGATGTGATGACCACGCAGTATAAAAACCTGATCAACGGCGAATTGGTTGCAGTCGACAAATGGATCGATGTTGTTAACCCTGCCAACGAACAAGTCATCGGGCAAGTCCCCGATTGCGGACAGGCGGAACTGGATATAGCGGTGGCGGCGGCGCGCGCTGCGTTTCCCAAATGGAAAAAAACGACCGTTGAAGAACGCCGCGCCTGTTTTGCCAAAATGGCCGATGCCATCAAGGCGAACAGTGATGAACTGATGCGCCTGTTGACCAGCGAACAGGGCAAGCCGCATATGCAGGCGGGCAGCGAAATTGCCGGTTGCGTCGGTATGACGCGTGCGTTGCCGATGTTGAATCTCGACGAAAAAATCAGCGAAGACAGCGATAAGCGCCTAAGCCGCACGCGCCGTGTCCCGGTGGGCGTTGTCGGTGGAATCGTGCCGTGGAATTTTCCGGTGCTGATGGCGGTGCAGAAAATCGTGCCTGCCTTGTTGTCAGGCTGTACAATGGTGTTGAAACCTTCGCCGTTCACACCTTTGGCGACCTTGCGGATGGCAGAATTGATTGCCGGCGTTTTCCCACCTGGTGTTTTGAACATCATTACAGGCGGTGATGCGCTTGGGCCTATGCTGACGTCGCATCCCGATATCGACAAGATTACCTTCACCGGTTCAACCGCCACGGGCAAGCGCGTGATGGAATCGGCTTCGAAAGATTTGAAGCGGATCACGTTGGAATTGGGTGGAAACGATGCCGCGATTGTCTTGCCAGATGCGGATGTTGCCAAGGTTGCCGAAAAGCTGTTTTGGGCGAGCTTTTACAATGCGGGTCAGGTTTGCATCGCGGCAAAGCGCATCTATATTCATGAAGATATTTATGACGAATTGTCGGCCGCAATTGCCGCTTATGCGAGCGCCGTAAAAGTGGGCGATGGCGCCGAGCAGGGAACAGCGATTGGCCCGATCCAGAACAAGCAGCAATATAACCGCGTTCTGGAATTGATCGCCGATGCCAAGGACAAGGGATATAAATTCCTTGTTGGCGGCGACCACGACCCTTCGATTCCCGGCTATTTCGTGCCTGTGACGGTACTCGACAATCCACCGGAAGATGCACGCATTGTGGCGGAAGAACAATTTGGTCCGGTCATGCCGCTGATGAAATTCTCGACCGTCGACGAAGTCATCAGCCGCGCCAATGCGTCGGATTACGGACTAGCTGGATCTATCTGGACGAGCAATCCCGAAGCCGCAGTGGCAGTGGCAGAACAGTTGGAGACTGGCACGGTCTGGATTAATGAATCGATGCATCTTGCCCCCAATGCGCCCTTTGGTGGACATAAGCAGTCAGGTTTTGGCGCGGAATTGGGCGAAGAAGGCTTGCTCGAATTCACCTATCCGCAAGTCATCACAATCGCGCGCGAAGCGGCTTAATTCCCTCTCCCATTGGGAGAGGATACGAAGCGTTATCAGCTTGCTGATTACGCGCAGTTGGTGAGGGGCTCTACTATGCCAATAGCGCAGAACCCCTCACCCAGCTTCGACTAGCAAACAAGTTTGCAAGTCTGCGCAACCCGTGGAGCCTCTCGGATCAGTCCGGGGGACTGGTCCCTCCACGCCCAATGGGAGAGGGAAGTTGCCCTTGACTCTCGGTTTACAAAGTTTAATCGTCTGATTAAATTTTGACCCATAGGAGAGTGAAGATGGCTGATGCTTATATTGTAGACGCGGTCCGCACCGCGGGTGGACGACGGGGTGGGAAGCTCGCCGGGGTACATCCGGTAGATCTGGGCGCCGCCGTTCTGGATGCGATTGCCGACCGCAATGACTTTGATCCCGCGGCGATTGAAGATGTCATCATGGGCTGCGTCATGATGGGCGGTGAGCAGGCAGGCGATGTCGGCCGCAACATCGTGCTGGCATCCAAACTACCCAATTCGATTCCTTCGGTCAGTATCGACCGGCAATGCGGATCTTCGCAACAGTCGATGATGTTTGCCGCACAGGGTATCATGTCGGGTACACAGGATATTGTCCTGGCCGCCGGTATCGAAAGCATGACCCGCGTACCCATGGGTTCGACATCAATGCTGTTCAAAATGGAAGGCCTTGGCACTTACAAGAGCCCCCGGCTCGAAGAAGCCTATCCCGGCATCATGTTCAGCCAGTTCATGGGCGCAGAAATGTTGGTGAAAAAGCACAGCTTTTCGCGTGAAGATCTGGACCAGTTCGCTTTGGAATCGCACCAAAAGGCGATAGCCGCGACGCAAGCGGGATTGTTTGCCAACGAAATAGTCGGTGTCGAAATCGAAACGCCAGAAGGCACTATGATCCACAATAGCGATGAAGGCATCCGCTATGACGCGACAATTGAAAGTTTGTCGGGGGTAAAATTGTTGCAGGAAGGCGGCTCGATTACCGCGGCCAATGCCAGCCAGATTTGCGACGGTTCGTCGGCGGTCTTGATCGTGTCGGAAAAGGCTCTGAAGGACCACGGCCTGACCCCGCGGGCGCGGATCGTCAACCTGACGGTCACCGCGGGTGATCCGGTTATCATGCTTGAAGAACCCTTGTTCGCAACCGACCGTGCGTTGCAGCGTTCGGGAATGAAAATCGAAGATATCGATTTGTATGAAGTGAATGAAGCGTTCGCACCTGTGCCATTGGCGTGGCTGAAACATATCGGTGCTGATCGTTCGCGGATCAACGTGCATGGCGGCGCCATTGCATTAGGCCATCCGCTTGGTGCGTCGGGTACCAAATTGATGGCGACGCTCCTCAACGCGCTTGAGACGCGCAAGGGCAAATATGGCCTCCAGACCATGTGCGAAGGCGGTGGCCAGGCCAATGTGACGATTATCGAACGGGTTTAATATCAACGCACCGTCACCCTGAACCTGTTTCAGGGTCCATCGCGCCGCGCAACCGGCGGCAAAGTCGATAGATGGATGCTGAAACAAGTTCAGCATGACGGTTAAAAAACGGAGAGCAAGTACAATGAAACTGGATTCCACAATCGCAGCCGTCGTAACCGGCGGGGCATCGGGACTAGGCGAAGCCACCGCGCGTGCGCTGGCCGCCAAAGGCGTAAAGGTTGCGCTGTTCGACCTGCAGGCCGAAAAAGGCATGGCCGTTGCCGCCGAAATTGGCGGCATTTTCTGCGAAGTGAATGTCACCAGTGATGACAGCGTTGATGCAGGCTTTGCCAAAGCCCGTGCGGCCCATGGGCAGGAACGCATACTCGTAAATTGCGCCGGCACCGGAAATGCCATCAAGACAGCCGGCCGATCAAAGGAAGACGGCTCCATCAAGCATTTTCCGCTGGATGCCTTTGACCGCATCATCCAGATAAACCTCGTCGGCACATTCCGCTGCATTGCCAAATCGGCTGCGGGCATGCTGACACTCGACCCGATGGAAGATGGCGAGCGCGGTGCGATGGTCAACACTGCGTCGGTCGCCGCCGAAGATGGCCAGATGGGGCAGGCGGCCTATTCCGCATCCAAGGGCGGCGTTGTCGGAATGACCCTGCCCATCGCCCGCGACCTGATGAGCGAAGGTATTCGGGTGAACACCATCCTGCCGGGCATCTTCAACACGCCGTTGATGAACGGCGCGCCGCAACAGGTGAAGGATGCGCTTGCCGCATCGGTGCCATTCCCCAAACGGCTGGGCAATCCCGAAGAATATGCGATGGTCGCATTGACCATGATCGAATGCGGCTATTTCAACGGCGAAGATGTCCGCATTGACGGCGCAATCCGCATGGCACCGCGCTGACATCATGACCGACTTCGCCCAAATCCGTTATGACGTTGCCGATGGCATAGCCACCATCACGCTCAATCGCCCGGAGAAGATGAACGCCTTCACCAATGTGATGATGCGCGAAATGTGTTCGGCGTTTGATTTGGGGGACGCCGATGATGCGGTCCGTGCGGTCATCGTAACGGGTTCGGGCGATCGGGCTTTCTGTGCAGGGGCAGATCTGACGCCCGATGGCGGCGGCGATGTCTTCGCCAGCGGGTCGCAGGTCGAGTCGCTCTCGGATGAGCGCGTACGCGATTCTGGTGGACGACTGACACTCCGGATATTTCAGTGCAAAAAACCCGTTATTGGCGCGATCAATGGTGCGGCGGTGGGCATTGGCGCGACGATGCAACTGCCAATGGATTTCCGGCTGGCAAGCGACACAGCACGTTTCGGCTTTGTCTTCGCGCGTCGGGGCATTGTTCCCGAAGCGGCATCAAGCTGGTTTCTGCCTCGTCTGGTGGGCATGCAACAGGCGCTGGAATGGTGTATGACCGGCCGTGTTTTTGACGCGGCTGAGGCGCTTGCCGGAGGACTGGTTCGCTCGGTCCATGCGCCGGGTGACCTGCTCGCCGAGGCGACAAAGCTGGCGCGCGAAATTGCAGACAATACCGCGCCTGTTTCGATTGCCCTGACGCGGGCGATGCTGTGGCGTTTGCCGTCGGCGGATCATCCGATGGCCGCGCACCAGATCGACAGCCGGGCGATTTACCGCCGCGCGCGGTCCGGTGATGCGGCCGAAGGGATTGCGAGCTTCCTCGAAAAGCGGCCGCCTGTATATCCCGATAAAATATCCACAGATATGCCGGACTTCTTTCCTTGGTGGAACGAACCTGCTTATAAGTGACGCTACGTCAGCGAGGGAATAGGGAGCATATGGCCAGCATTGGACCCAAATTGATAAGCGAAGCACCTGAGAGCGGAAATGCCCGTGACCAGTTGATAGACGCTGCCAGCCAGATCATGCGTGACGGCGACACGATAGACTTGTCGTTGTCCGAGTTATCCATGCGGGCCGGTCTCAACAGCGCGCTCGTCAAATATTATTTCGGTAACAAGAACGGCTTGATGCTGGCCCTGCTCGACCGGGATATGGGCAATATCGTCCATGGCCTCGGTGCGCTGGTCGCCAAAGACATGCCGCCGGAAGAAAAGCTGCGCTTTCATATCGGCGCAGTGATCGACACTTATTACGCCTTTCCCTATCTTAACCGATTGTTGATGCGGATGGTGCGCGACAGTGCACCGACCGAGGCAGCCCGGATCGCCGATCTTTATCTCCGCCCTATTTCCAAGGCCTATGACACGCTTATCAGCGAAGGTGTGAAAGCGGGTAAGTTCCGCAACATCGACCCGCAGTTTTTCTATTTCACCGTCACCGGCGCTGCAGACCGCTTCTATTCCTCCCGCCTTGTTCTGCGGCATTGCTATAATCAGCACGATTTCAACGAAAACATGCGCGACCGGTATCGCGACCATACGATCGAGCTTATCATGCGGGGGTTGTTGGTTTAGCTGAATTCCCTCTCCCGAAGGAGAGGGGCTTCACATCCCCAACGCTTTCCTTATCTCGTCGCCATCTGCGTCCAGCATGGGTGGATGGGCATAATTCGTCACAGGCGTTCCGGCATAATGTACAGGATGCTTCATGGTGCGATATTTGCCGATATCGGGGCTTTCGCGTTCTTCGAAAAAGCCGACATCGGTCAGATGCGGATCAGTTAACACGTCGGCCATGCGGTTATATTTCATCGCCGGAATGTCATTTTCCGCCAACAGGTCCAGCCATTCGGCTGTCGTCCGTTCGGCGGTCACTTCTTCGATCAGCGCGTACAGTTCGCCCGTATGTTTGGTCCGTTCCTGATAGGTGGAAAAGCGTGGGTCATCGAAGACGCCGGGCCGACCGCCCAGTTCAAAAAATGTCGCCCATTGCCGGTCATTATAAGGAACGATGGCAATGAAACTGTCCTTCGTCGGATAAGGCCGCCGCCGCGGATTGACTGACCTTGTATAACCCATTCGACCATTGCCGGGAATGAAGGTTTCACCCCACAGATTTTCAACCATGTGAAACCAGGTGAAGCATTCGAACATCGGGACCTGCACAAATTGCCCGCCTTGACCCCCTGCACGGGCCAGCAAGGCGGCCATAGTGGCGTTGGCTGCGAACAGGCCGCTAACCTTGTCGGCTACCAGCGAAGGCGCGTAGGTGGGCCGCCCGCCATCACGCTGCTCGCTTAACGCGGCAAAGCCGGACGCTGCCTGAATGAGATCATCATAGGCCTGCCGTTCGCCATAGGCCCCGCCTGCGCCAAAGCCCGCGCAATGCACATAAACAATGTCAGGGTTGATGGCTTTAACCGCATCATAGCCAAAGCCGAGGCGTTCCATGCCGGCCATCCGGACATTATGGATGAAGACATCGGCTTCTTCGAGCAAGGCTTCCAGGACAGCCTTGTCCTCATCCTTTTTAATATTGAGATTGATCGCCTTTTTATTGCGGTTCAACGCGGCAAAGATCGGCCCGTGCTGCTTCGTGGGCGAATCACCTGCATGGCGCATCAGGTCGCCCGGCGTATTGCCTTCGCTGTTTTCGATCTTGATGACTTCCGCACCCAGATCGGCAAGCTGCACCGTGGCATAAGGCCCCAAAACCACGGTCGCCATGTCAACGACTTTGATGCCCTTTAACGGCCCTGTCGGTTCTGTGTCCCATGTCAATTTCGGCCAGGTTGCCATTGCGCTCTCCTTTATTCTTGCATCACCTGCTAGCATATTTAAGCGTGCGGTTAAGCGAATAATGAGAGGCCGATGATGAGCAATTTTGATAACAGCGCACCCGTCATCATTGGCGTAGGCGAGGCAAGCCGCAAGACGGTGCCGGGGGAATGGCCTCGGCCGGTCGATCTGGCCGGGCAGGCGATCAAATTTGCGCTGGCTGATACGGGTCAGGCGCATGCGGTTTCTGCCGCAATCGACACCATAGCCGCCATCCGGACATTTGAGGACAGCGGCGTATCCTTGGGCACCGGTTCCCCCGATAACACGCCCGAAGCATTTGGCGCAGCAGGCGGCATCAGCGCCCGAAACCTGATCTATGCCGATATCGGTGGCCAAAGCCCACAGGCCATGGTGCATGAAATGGCCGGTGCGATCCGGCGCGGGGAAACGCAGGTTGCGATCATTGTCGCCGCAGAAGCCACTGGCACGGCCAAGCGGGCGCGCAAGGCAGGGATTGAACTAGACTGGCGCTTGCCGTCGCAAACCGCATTCGACAATCGCCTGTCCAGTTTTCCTATTCTCAGCCGCAACGAAATACGCCACGGTATTATCTCCATGCCGCTCGCCTATTCGCTTCTGGAAAATGCGCGACGGCTGGGTTTGGGCATTTCCCGCGAAGACTATCTGGTCCATATGGCCGAATTGAGCGCGGCGATGTCGGTCAAATCCCTGACCCGCGAACATGCCCAATTTGCAAAGCATTTTACGACGCGCGACCTGATGCGTGACCATGAAAGCGATTATCGTCTGACCGATATCTACCGGCGTTGGCGTGTCGCGCAGGACGCCGTTGATCTGGGCGGTGCCATCCTATTGACCAGCGCAGGCAAGGCACGCGAAATGGGCGTGTCCGATGACAAGATGGTCTGGCTTGCCGGGGCCAGCGAAACCAAGGAACCGCCCTATAGCGAACGTGCCGACATATTGCACGCCTGTGCGCTGGACTACGCCTTGCACGCCGCGCTTGACCAGGCGGGAGTCGCGGCAACTGATCTGGGGCCTGTCGACATTTACAGTTGTTTCCCGGTCGCCGTTTATGGGGCGGTTGATACTTTGGGTGATCCCACGCGTTCGCTGGGGGATTATACGCTGACCGGCGGACTCAACTTTTTTGGCGGACCCGGAAACGGCTATGCCACCTATAGCATAGCCGCCATGGTCGATGCTTTGCGAAGCGACGGTTCCAAACCGGCGTTGGTAACCGCCAATGGTGGCGTTATGTCAAAACAGGCGGTCGGCATTTATACCGCCCTTCAACCCGCGCAGCCGTGGATGGGTGACGTCGCAACTGGATATCAGGCCAAATCGGTGGAACTGGACAGCACGCCTCAGGGTAAAGGCAAAATCCTGACCTATGCCCGGCCTGTGTCCAAGGACCAGATAGGGGCCGCCACCTTATTGATAGCCATGGAAAATGGCACACGGGCCATGGCTGTACTTGAAGATGTGGCCGACATCGAACTTGGCGGGATGATCGTAAATGTCACGCCACAAGAAAAAAGACATAGCGCTACTATATATTGCTAATGTGCCGTTCAGGTTGGTAATGTGATGTATCGTTCAAGGAGCAATATCATGCACAAAAAAATGATTCTCGCATTGGCCGTACCTGTTTCGGCAATCGCCACACTTGCGGCTTGTGGACCGGTTGACAGCACTCCGAAGCCCTTAACCGATAAACAGTCGGTTCGCCTGACCAAGGAACTGTCCGGAAAGGTTGCGAGCGAACCTGTGAACTGCATCAACGATTTCAACGGCGAAAATATCATCCGTATCAGCGACGATATTCTCCTCTACCGTGTCTCAGGCAGGCTTGTGTATAAAAACACCTTGCGCAGCGGGTGCCCCGGTCTTGCCAATGGCCATGATATATTGGTGACAGAACAGTTTGGCAGCCAGAAATGCCGGGGCGACTTGATAAAGCTCGTCGACCGGACAAGTGGCATTCCGGGGCCCGTGTGCAGCCTTGGAGAATTCGTTCCCTATCGAAAGGAAAAGACGGGCGGATAATCCGTCCGGTCTGTCCGCCACCAACGTCGTCGTTGTTTCGGCAGACTTGGACACAGCGCCCGTCCTGGGCCAAACGGTCTTTTGCTGATATGGCAGGGTTATTTACCCTCCGGCTTTTTATCGAGGAAAAGGTCGAGCTCTGCGCCAAATTTTTCCGGTTGGTCCAGCGTGATGAAATGGTAGCTGCCAGTTATTTGGACTGCCTTAAAGTTTGGCGTTCCGGCATATTGCGGGATGAAGGCCGCTGTAGATTGTTCGACGGTCATCGCGCTATCGTCCTGTGCGTAGAGTAATGTGACCGGCGCGGTTATCTTTGGGAGTTCGGGGCGCAAATCAGTTGTCATGACATCCAGCAATACCTGGGCGATAACCCGGGAGTCCGAATTTCTGCTCCATCGGTCCACCAGGATCCGGCCCTCGGCGGTATTGGTCAAACGACCTGCCTGGCTTTGCGGTCCGGGGTCGGTCCCTGTATCTTTCGGTGCTGGCTGGCCATAAGAGGACCGGATACTGGCGGCCATCCGTTCGGCTTGCGGACGCACTAACTCTACCGTCGCTGCAGGGTTAAACAATGTTCCAATGAAGGGTAAGGCGTCTACGACCATGACCTTTCCAACCCGATCAGGATAGCGGGCCGCCATTATTAAAGCTGAAAGGCCGCCCATTGAATGGCCGATGATCGCTGGCTTCTTTCCGTTTTTTGCGACGATATGTTGCGCGATATAATCAGCCAGTTCCTTAATAAACGGATCGAGAACGGGACCATCGGCATTGATTTGTGCATCGTCGCCGAAGCCCCGGATTTGCACGGCATGGATCCGAATGCATCCGCTTTTGGCCGCCACTGTTGTGCTCCATACATCGCGTGGCGACGCGAGGCCGGGGATCAAGATCACATCATCGACATCGCCCTTTGACGGGCCTTCGATATGGACGCTGAAACGTTGACCTTCGAAGGTTGAGCGTTCAATTTTGGTGGCTTTTGCGGGATCGCATTGTGTGGGTTTTGCGTTAAGCGATGATGACACGAAAAGACAAAGCGTGGCCAACATCAAAGATAAGATCAGTTTCATTGTAGGTCTCCAAAGAGGTAATCAGTCGCGTAGGAAAATGGCTTCGATCGGCAAACCGAACAGATCGGCAATTCGAAAAGCCAGCGGCAGCGACGGGTCATATTTTCCTGTTTCGATTGCGTTGACCGACTGGCGCGATACGCCAAGCGCATCGGCCAGGTCCTGCTGGTTCCAGTCGCGCTCGGCGCGCAGAACTTTCAGACGGTTTTTCATGCTTTCCAACGCACAAACGGGCCAGCGATACCAAGCGCCCCGAACCAGAGGACGCCCATCCATTGAGGCCCTGTCGACACCACATCATAGACTTGCAGAAACTGCCACACAGTGACGATAACTAAAGTAATCGCAGTGGCGAGCAATGTCTGCTTGGCAAATAACAGCCGTTGATACTCGTCATCGGTTTCGACCAGCAATCGAAAAATTGCCCAAAAAACGCCGATAACAGGAAAAGCGGTTATCAGTGCCAGTCCGATTAATGTGGCTTGCGAATGGGGTGCCCCATTACGTGCAAAAAACAGACTGCCGGTCAAAATAAGGACGTATGCCGTCATGAACATTATGATCCGTATCGTATAGCGGCGCATATAGGGCGCCATCCTGTTCTTCTCGATCATGTCAAATACCCTTATAAAAAAGACAAGCACTCTTTACTTAATTAACCCGCAGTGTCAAGCGTCCTTTCCATTTTTTCCAAATTGCCGAATATTTCACGCCAATTCGCCTGTTTCTGCAGGGTTGCGGCTTTGGGTGAGGGCTGGCAAAGGGGCGCTTCTTGAAACTTTTAGAAAGTCAGTCTTTCCCATGTCCGAGATGATCCGCGTCACCCTTCCCGATGGCTCCGCCCGTGAAGTGCCTTGCGGAACCACCCCTGCGGAGATTGCCGCCGCAATTGGTCCCGGCCTTGCCAAGGCTGCGCTTGCTGCCCGTGTGGATGGCGAGGTGCGTGACATCATGCGGCCTTTGGAAACGGACACCCATCTGGCGCTGATTACTGCAAAAGATGAAGGCGATGCGCTTGAACTGGCGCGGCATGACTTTGCACATATATTGGCCGAAGCGGTGCAGGCGCTGTTTCCCGGGACCCAGATTACGTTCGGGCCGGCGACAGATGACGGTTTCTATTATGATGTGATGGCACCGGCGAATCGCGGACCGTTTACGCTCGATGACCTGCCTGTCATTGAAGAAAAAATGCGCGAGATAATTCGGGCCGACAAGCCGCTGCGCCGCGAAGTCATGGCCCGCGATGCGCTGATCGCGACATGGGCGGCGGCGGGCGAAAGCTTCAAGGCGGAATGGGCCCGTGAATTGCCCGATGGCGAAGAACTGACGGTTTACTGGTCGGGTGATGACTGGATGGATATGTGCCGCGGGCCACATCTGGCATCAACCGGAAAGCTTGACCCGCAAGCGTTCAAGTTGACGCGCGTCGCCGGTGCTTATTGGCGCGGCGATCAGAATAATGCCCAGTTAAGCCGCATTTACGGCACGGGTTGGTTGAGCAAGAAGCAGCTTGATGCCCATCTAGTCCGGTTAGAAGAAGCGGCAAAGCGCGACCATCGCCGCTTGGGCCAGGATATGGACCTGTTCCATTTGCAACAAGAGGCGCACGGCTCGGTATTCTGGCATCCGCATGGCTTTACAATCTGGCGCCAGCTTGAATCCTATATGCGCCGTGCCATCGACGCGACAGGCTATCAAGAGGTGAAGACGCCGCAGGTGATGGACGCGCGGCAATGGGAACAGTCGGGCCATTGGGGCAAATATCGCGAAAATATGTTCGTGATTCCCGATGAAGTGCCGAATGTGGATGATGAAGGTCCTGTCATTTCAGGCGACGCGGACTGGATGGCCTTGAAGCCTATGAACTGTCCGGCGCATGTGCTGATTTTCCGGCAGGGCATCAAATCCTATCGCGACCTTCCGCTGCGACTATACGAGAATGGGTGTTGCCACCGGAACGAGCCGCATGGCGCGTTGCACGGGTTGATGCGGGTGCGACAGTTTACACAAGATGACGCCCATATCTTTTGCCGCGAAGACCAGATTGTCGCCGAAGTCCAGGATTTCTGTGCGCTGGCGGACCGGATCTACAAGGATTTCGGCTTTACCTATTCGATCAAGCTCGCGCTCCGACCCGAAAAGCGGTTCGGCTCCGACGCCGATTGGGACAAGGCGGAAAACGAACTGCGCGATGCGGTTGCGCGCGCGGGACTTGCGACCGCAGAATATGGTTGGGAAGAATTGCCCGGCGAAGGGGCGTTCTATGCGCCCAAGCTGGAATGGCATTTGACCGACGCCATTGGACGCACATGGCAGGTAGGGACAATCCAGTCCGACCGCGTACTGCCCGAACGGCTGGACGCAAGCTATGTCGGCGAAGATGGCGCGCGCCACCGGCCGGTCATGCTGCACCGCGCGATATTCGGTTCTTATGAACGCTTTATCGGCATATTGATCGAACATTATGCCGGCCGCTTCCCCGTCTGGCTGGCGCCGGTTCAGGCTGTGGTGGCGACCATTGTTTCGGACGCCGACGGCTATGGTATTGCCGTTACAGAACGGCTCCGCGCCGCAGGATTGCGTGTGGAAAGCGATTTCCGCAATGAGAAGATCAATTATAAGGTGCGCGAACACAGCCTGGCAAAAGTGCCGCATCTGTTGGTTGTCGGTATGCGCGAGGCAGAGGAAGGCAAAGTCGCGATCCGCTCCTTGGGCTCGGATGGACAGCGGATCATGTCGCTGGATGACGCGATCGGGATGCTGACCACCGAAGCCACGCCTCCGGACTTGCGAACATAAATCCGGTCGATATTTTGGCAGGCATCGACCCTGTCACGTTGGCGGCGGCTGCGGCCATGACTTTTGGCGCGGCCTATGTCCGTGGCCTTACCGGTTTTGGTATGGCTATTATCCTGGTTCCGCTCCTAGGGCTGATCGTGACGCCAGCCGAAGCCGTTGTACTTGGCATATTGTTGCAAGTGTTGATCGGGCCGGTCGGCATTAAGACAATCTATGCAGACGCGCACCGCAAAAGCGTGCTCAATATTGCGGCCTATGCCGTTGTGGCGACGCCGTGTGGCATTTGGCTTTTGCAGCAGACGACGCCCGCCGTGGCGCGTTTGCTGATTGTTCTGATTGCCATTGGAGCGTTCATACTGGTTCTGTTGCCGCCGCGCGCCGAAATACGGCCGGGGCCCAAGGAAACCGCACTAACTGGAATCGCTTCAGGCATATTGAACGGATTTGCGGCGATGCCGGGGCCGCCGGTTGTGCCATATTATTTGCGCCAACCGATTCCCCCCGCCGAAGCGCGGGCATCGATGTTGCTGGTCTTTTTCGCCACCGCGATTGCCGGAACAATTTCATCCCTGGCGCTTGGTCTGGCCAGTTGGCGGCTGCTTTTGCTGTCGTTGATATTGTTTCCCCCGTTGGTGGCCGGCAATTGGCTGGGAGCAAAATCTTTCGGCCAAATTCCAGCGCACATCTGGCGCCTGTTTGTGGCGCTGACCTTGGGGTTGGCCGCGATTTCGGCTGTATCAAGGCTGTTCTGATCTTCACTTGCCCGCACATTTAACAGCGCGTTAACCATAAACATTATGCCTGCATTTGTGATCTTAATTTATCACATTTTACATGAGAGCGCTTTTCTTGTCCTTATTGCTGGTCGCTTCACCAGCGTTCGCGTTGAATGAAGGCCTGCAATGCGTGCCCTATGCACGGGCCTTGTCGGGCGTGACCATTTATGGTGACGCGCATAGTTGGTGGGGGCAGGCCGAGGGCAAATATGCCCGTGGAAACGCACCCGAAGTTGGCGCAGTGCTCGCATTCCCGCCCCATGGCAAAATGCGCCTAGGCCATGTCGCGGCTGTCCGGCGCATATTGGATGATCGGACTATCATCATCAGCCACGCCAACTGGTCAACGATAGGCGGCGTGCGTGGGCATATCGAAGAAGACGTCCGCGCCGTAGACGTGTCCGAAGCGAACGACTGGAGCCGCGTCCGCGTCTGGTACACACCCAACGAAGCCTTAGGCAGCACCGAATGGCCGGTGCACGGTTTCATCTATCCCAAACAACGCCGCAGTGAAGCCGACGCACGCAAGGCTGTCGCGATGCTGTTGAAAGATCGCACCGTTCCGACATTACCTGCCTCTGCCGCACCGGTACGCATGGCAGAGCTGGCCGCGCCTGCGATCAAATCGGCAGCGTTGAAAACAGGCTTCGGTCTTTCGGGCGATCTGCTGAAAGACATTGATCGCAAAGCAGCCAAAGAAACGAAGGCAACACCAGCCCCGGCGAAACCGGTACGCCTTGCCTCGGTAGAAAAGCTGATAGCGAAGCTGCCAAAAAGCTAAAGTCTACCGCCCGAACTTCCGCTGCGTTTTGCCATAGCGCATCTTGCGCGTTCCCGGCTTGCCTTCTTGCGCCCTTCCCACAGGTGCTGCCACATGTTGCTCATGCGGCAACCCAAGTTCCGTCGCCTCCAGCGAGCGGATTTCGTCGCGCAGGCGTCCGGCTTCTTCGAATTCCAGATCCGCCGCGGCCGCGCGCATTTTCTTTTCGAGGTCTTCGATATAGGCGCGCAGATTGTGGCCGACGAGGTTGTTAGACCCTTCGGCATCGATTTCGACCAAAACCGAATCCCGGCTGGCGGTGTCGGCAACGATATTGTGGATATCGCGTTTGATCGTGGCCGGAGTAATGCCATGCTTCACATTATACTCGTGTTGCTTTTCCCGGCGCCGGTCGGTTTCGCGGATAGCGCGTTCCATGCTGCCCGTCATACGGTCGGCGTAGAGAATGACGCGCCCGTCGACGTTACGCGCCGCGCGGCCAATGGTCTGGATCAGACTGGTTTCGCTGCGTAGAAAACCTTCCTTGTCGGCATCCAATATCGCGACCAACCCGCATTCCGGAATATCGAGGCCTTCGCGTAACAGGTTGATACCCACCAGAACGTCATAGACCCCCCGCCGCAAATCGCGGATGAGCTCGATACGTTCCAGTGTTTCGACATCGGAGTGCATATAGCGCACCTTCAGCCCAGCCTCGTGCATGAACTCGGTCAGGTCTTCGGACATGCGCTTGGTCAAAGTCGTCACAAGTGTCCGGTATCCAGCCTCGGCAGTTTTGCGGCATTCGTTGATGCAATCCTGCACCTGGTCCTCGACCGGCTTTATCTCGACCGGCGGGTCGATCAGGCCAGTGGGCCGGATCACCTGTTCGGCAAAGACACCGCCGGATTGCTCCATCTCCCATCCGCCCGGCGTGGCTGATACGCACACCGTCTGTGGCCGCATGACATCCCATTCGTTGAAGCGCAGCGGACGGTTGTCGATGCAACTGGGCAGGCGGAAACCATATTCGGCCAAGGTCAGTTTGCGCCGGTGGTCACCCTTGGCCATCGCGCCGATTTGCGGAACGGTCTGGTGGCTTTCATCGACGAACAGCAGTGCATTGTCGGGGAGATATTCGAATAACGTCGGTGGTGGTTCGCCGGGCAGGCGGCCGGTCAGAAAGCGGGAATAATTTTCGATCCCGGCGCACGACCCGGTGGCCGCAATCATTTCCAGATCAAATTGTGTCCGCTGTTCCAGCCGTTGCGCCTCCAGCAATTTGCCTTCGGACACCAGTTCCTTCAGCCGTTCCGACAATTCGAATTTGATCGCCTCGCTCGCCTGCTTCATCGTCGGACCCGGCGTGACATAATGGCTGTTGGCATAAACGCGGACGCTGTTCAGCTTGACGCCCGTTGTCCCGGTCAGCGGGTCGAACTCGGCAATTTCCTCAATTTCGTCGCCAAAGAAACTGATGCGCCACGCCATATCTTCATAATGGCTGGGGAAGATTTCCAGATTGTCGCCGCGTACCCGGAAGTTACCGCGCGTGAAGGCTGTGTCGTTGCGTTTGTACTGTAAGGCGACCAGCTTGCGAATCAATTCGCGCTGGTCGACATTATCGCCCTTTTTCAGGTCGAAGATCATCGCCGAATAGGTTTCCAGCGAACCGATGCCGTATATGCACGACACAGATGCCACGATCAGCACGTCGTCGCGTTCCAAAAGGGATCGGGTGGCCGAATGCCGCATCCGGTCAATGGCTTCGTTTACCGAGGACTCTTTCTCGATATAGGTATCACTGCGCGGGACATAGGCTTCGGGTTGGTAATAGTCATAATAGCTGACAAAAAATTCGACTGCATTGTCGGGGAAAAAGCTTTTGAATTCGCCGTAAAGCTGCGCCGCCAAAATCTTGTTAGGCGCCAGAATGAGTGCGGGTCTTTGCAATTTTTCGATGACCTTGGCCATCGTAAAGGTTTTACCGGAGCCTGTTACACCGAGCAGAACCTGATTTTTTTCGCCCGCCAATGCGGTTTCCGCAAGTTCGCGAATGGCGGTGGGCTGATCCCCCGCCGGTTCATAATCAGAAACAATACGAAAAGGCTTCCCGCCTTCCATCTTGGGTGGGCGTTCGGGTTTGTGTGGGATGAAATTGCCGACCGTATCCGGTTCTTCCAGCCCACGGCGGATAATCAGTTCAGCCATGTTCGCGTTATGTACTTTTTGGATAAAAGGGGCAAGAGAGAAGCGCCCGGCATCGTGACTAAATTTTACGGCAAGGCATCACTTTTGCATTGTGGATCTTTTTATCCCTGTTGCCTTTTGGACGGCGCAGGGACACAAAGCGGAAATCAAACATAAGCGGGAGGGAAAACCCATGCGTAAATTTCTGATCTTAGGTGCAGCCGTGCTTGCTATTTCGGCATGTTCGGAAAAAGGTGCGGATGCCGACGGCGATGGCAAGATTTCCGATGCCGAGGCTAAGGCGGAGATGTCGGATGGCGGCTCGATGGCCATGAAACCGGGCGAGTGGGAAGTGAAAATCAGCTTCAACAAGATTGACGCGCCGGGAATCCCCGCCGAACTGCAAGGTAAAATGAAAGAGCAAATGGGCAAAGGCATGACCCAGAAAAGCTGCCTTACGCAAGAACAGGTCGACAAGCCTGGCGGCGATTTCTTTGGCGCACCTGCGGAAGCCAATTGTACATTTGAAGAATTGAGCCGGTCAGGCAACAGCATGAAGGTTGCGATGACGTGTAAGCCTGCGGGTAATATGACGATCAAGAGCAAGATGGATGGAAAATTTGCAGCCGAAACCTATACGATGAATATTGATCAAAGCACCGAAGGTACGCCGATGGGTGCGGTGAAGATGACTGGAAAGATAGAAGGCAAACGCGTCGGGGATTGTCCGGCATGAACCGCCTCTGGGTCGCAACAGGGGCGCTGATCGCTATTATATCTCTAGTGTCTTGTTCAGACAATGGCGCAGACAAGGATGGTAACGGGATCGTTGATAGTAAAGAGCGTGCCGCCGAAATGGATTACGATGCCTTTATTCCGATGAAGGCAGGGCTTTGGGAAACCAAATTTGTCTTTTCGGACATCAATGTACCAACATTGGGCAAGTCGGAAAAGCAGCAGATAATGGATGAGATTGCCAAAAGCGCGTCCAGCCGTAGTTGCCTATCGGAGGCAGAGGCAAAGAAACCGGGAGCGGATTTCTTCGGCGGCGATGGTGCTGAAAAATGCCTGTATAAGGCTTTTGATGTTTCCGGACAGAATGTCCGGCTAAAACTGAGCTGTGGCATGGAAGGCATGGGCAGTATCGATATGGAACTGGCCGGCGTAATGGGCGAAACTGCATTTAATTATGAAAGCGCAGTGGATGTCCGTTTGCCAATGTTTGGCAAGGTAAAAATGAAAGGCAACGCAATAGGTAAATATATCGGAGCCTGCCCCAAAACATGACAGGCCGGTTCCGTCATTTCGGTGTCGCAACGTTGGTGGGACTCTTTCTTGGATTGACGGGCTCGCCGGAGCAAGCCTTCGGCAAACAGGGTTCGAAAAATGAAATTCGTCCCGCAAAAGTTATGGTAGACTTCACTTCTTCGACAATTTCGACGCGTTTTGTTCAAGGCAATGCCGGTGTAAAAGATCGGCTCGTAACGATTGGCGACCCTGTTCGTGTTGCATCCATTTCAAAGCTAGTGGTGGCTTTGGGTGTGATGCGCTTGGTAGACCAGGGAAAGCTTGATTTGGACCGGGATGTGAACGCTTATCTCGGTTGGTCAGCACGCAACCCTGCTTTTCCCGATGCGCCTATTACGCTGCGTCAGATATTGTCGCATCGGTCGGGCCTGCGCGATATGGTCGATTACATCATTCCCCTTGATGGTAACCTGCAACAAGTTTTGGCTGCAAATAAAGCGTGGGATTTACGATATCCTCCCGGGGATTACTTTAATTACGCGAATATCAATTCGCCATTAATTGCCGCAATAATGGAGGGCGCCACCGGTGAACGCTTTGATCGTTTGATGGCGGGTCTGGTATTGGCACCGTTGAAGCTTGATGCATGTTTTAACTGGGGCGCAGGCTGTAGCGCAAAACGGCGAGCAAAGGCCGTAACGCTACTTCGACCAAATGGAGATCTGGCCGCTGATCCGGCGTTTAGCAAGAAAGTCATTTGCAATGTTGCTCCTGCAACCGATGGGAATTGCAATATCGACGCGCTCTATCGGCTTCGTCTTAACGGATCGACATTCAGTCCGCAGGGAGGTTTGCGAATTTCAGCACGCGATCTTGCAAAAATTGGGCAGCTGTTATTGAAAGGAGGCCAGCCTCTATTGTCGAAAAGGTCGTTCGAAGAAATGGTCGGGGCGTCATGGACTTTCGACGGAAGCAATGGCCAGGATGACCATGGATATTTCAAAGCTTATGGTTTGGGCGTCCACTTGCTTGATGATGGAAATGGCGGTCAATGGATTGGCCATGTCGGTGAGGCATACAGCCTGCGCGCGGGGTTCTGGGTCAATCGCAAAAGCGGGCGCGGTTTTTTTCAATATGTAAATATGATCGATGAATTCGCACCTGTTGGCCATTGCTTCGATAGTTGCCCATGATACATTGCAGGCAATCTGGAGGCGGCATAGACATTGATGTGCGCGCAAAGGAACAAGGGGCAGGATGATGCAAAAGAAATTGATTTTGGCTTTATTAGGCGGCGCAATGCTATCAGGATCGGTGATGGCCAAGCCTGACTATTCGGCTGACATAAAGGCCGATTATGACAAATCGCTGGCCGCTTTGTGGGATCATTTCCATCGCAACCCCGAACTGTCGTTCCGCGAGTTTAAGACCGCCGCACGGATGGCGCAGGAATTGCGCGCCGTTCCCGGTATGGTCGTTACCGAAAAAGTCGCCCAGACAGGCGTCGTTGGCGTATTGAAAAATGGGGATGGACCAGTTGTCCTGGTGCGTGCGGACATGGACGGGCTTCCGGTTCAGGAACGGTCCGGTCTTGCCAATGCTTCAACCGTTCGACAGGTTGGCGTGGATGGTCTTGAAATGCCCGTCATGCACGCGTGCGGGCACGATGTGCACATTACGTCGCTCGTCGGAACGGCGCGACAATTGGCGGCTATGAAGGATCGATGGAAAGGGACCGTTGTATTCATCGTACAGCCCGCTGAAGAACGTGTCGGCGGCGCAGATGCGATGATTAAAGACGGTCTGTATACGCGTTTCCCCAAACCGGATTATGCCTTGGCTTTCCATGTCGCGGCGGAATTGGAAACCGGAAAGATTTCCGCATCGGAAGGCATTCAGTATTCATCCGCCGACAGCGTCGATATCCGAGTCCCCGGTATAGCTACGCATGGCGCAGCACCCCAACTTGGTAGAGATCCGGTTTATATTGCTTCGCAAATTGTAGTTGGACTTCAGTCGATAATCAGCCGGGAAAAAGGACCGCTGGAACCCGGGGTGATTACGGTCGGAGCTTTTCACGCAGGAACCAAGCATAACATTATTTCCGAATTTGCTGATCTGCAAGTCACCGTTCGTGCGAACAGTCAGGACGTGCGCGACAAGCTAATCGCCTCCATCGAACGCGTTGCGGTAGGTATTGGCCGCGCGCATGGGTTGCCAGAGGACAAGCTGCCCATCGTCAAAGTCATTGAATCGACACCAGTCACCGTCAATGATGCGGCGCTGGCGCGTCGGTTGAATGGTGCCATTGCAAAGGCGCTGGGTCCGGACGTTGTCGTTCCATTCCGTCAGACCACTATGGGGGCAGAGGATTTTGCTTTCTTTGTCGATCCCAAGTTCAGCATACCAGGATATTATTTTGGCGTTGGGGGCACTGCACCGGAGTGGATTGAAACAGCAAAAAATGGTGGCAAGCCCGTCGCGGGGCATCATTCTCCATTGTTCAAGATTGATCCCGAACCTTCAGTCCGGCTGGGAATTGAAGCAATGACTGCGGCTGTGCTTGATCTTCTCGGCACGACAAAAAGTTGATGTCTGGCGATAGGCGTTAAATAGGGTGGCTCGCAAATCGCGCGATTACTTGGACGATGAAGAGTCCGCATCAGCCGAACCAGCCGTCACTTGCTGGCTTTGCGGCCGTGAAATGGGCGAGATAACCGAATGGCATCATCCTGTGCCCAAAAGCCGGGGCGGCAAGTCGCGCGAACCTGTACATCCGATTTGCCACAGGACAATCCACGCGAACTTTAGCAACAGTGATTTGGAAAAGCGCTTTTCCAATGTCACTGCGCTTTTGGCCCATGAAGAAATCGGGCGGTTTGTGGCATGGATTGCCAACAAGCCGCCCGACTTTAACGCACCGACAAAGGATAGGCGTTAACTGAGTGCCGCCTCTTCCTCGCCCCTTGTTTTCCAGAGGGAGTAGAAAATCCCTCCAAGAATGAGGCCGAATGTTACGGCCAGGCTTACTACCGGCGGAAATTTGTCGCCGCTCAGCAGAAAGTCGGAGACAAAGATTTTGGAACCGATGAACACCAGCACAAGCGCCAACGCATATTTCAGATAATGGAAGCGATGGACCATTGCGGCGAGCGCGAAATACAAGGCGCGCAGACCCAATACCGCCATGATGTTTGACGTGTACACGATGAACGTATCGGTTGTGATCGCAAAGATAGCCGGGACTGAATCGACCGCGAACACAAGGTCCACGACATTGATAACCACCAAAGCCAGGAATAGTGGCGTGGCAGCCAAAGCCAGCTTTCCGGTCTTTGTGTCGGGAACGCGAACGAAGAATTTCTGCGCATGCAATTCAGGCGTTACCCGCATCATGCGCGAAATAAACCGAACGGCGGGGTTGTTTGCGACGTCCATCGGCTTGTCGCTGGCGAACAGCATTTTTACGCCGGTTGCGATCAGGAACAGTGCAAAGATGTACAGCACCCAATAGAATTGCTCAACCAAGGCAGCGCCCAGAGCAATCATCACGCCACGTAGAACAATAACGCCAATTATGCCCCATAATAAAGCGCGATATTGATATTTTGGCGGTATCGAAAAGGTTGTGAATATTAGGCCGATGACGAATATATTGTCGATCGATAATGCTTTTTCGATGAAAAATCCGGTATAATATTTCATTGTCAGGTCGGCACCAATTTCGGCGCCGAACGTGGCAGTTTTCTGGAAATAGACCCAGACGCCGAATGCCAAAGCGATGCTGATATAAAAGGCCGACAGTTTCAGGCTCTCGCCAATCCCCATCTCGCGGTCTTCCTTGTGCAAAATGCCAAGATCAAATGCGGTCAGCGCCACGACCAGGCCAAGAAAAGCCATCCAGAACCACACTGGTGTGCCCAGCCAGTCCATTAGTAAAAATTCCATATTCTATTCCCTGTTACCAGCCCAAAAGACACCATATGGACAGGCCATATGGTGTCGGGAGAGGGCTTGTTTCTCCATATTATTAAAGGTGGGGTCGCTTATTGTGCAAACGCTTTTCCGCGCTCGCCTGCAGACGATCCTTGACGACCAATTTTAGCCGTTTCAGCTTCTGGATCCGGAACAGGTCAGGCCAGCGCATCTTGAGTTCGGCACGCAGCTGATGGTCCAGTTTTTGGTGAAATTGCATCAATCGAAATGACGTAAGTGTCATAGCTACATCCTCTTTGAACAAATTTGGGTTCAATCGGATGCTCCGGTCACCGGAGAGGTAGCGTTTCGGGTTTGGGGGAGGGAACCACCAAGCCAGTGCACCGGAAACATCCGATGCGGCCGACATCACGTTGCTTCAAAAAGAAGCGAGCGCCAGAGGGGCCCGGTCCGCCCTTTTTTAATGGAGCGATTCGCTCTGATTTGCAAGAGCGAATTTTATCGATGCTACTCGACTGAGCGATCTAATCCCTCAACAGATCGTTTATTGCGGTTTTTGCGCGGGTTTGGGCGTCCACGCGCTTAACAATAACCGCGCACGAAAGGCTGGGCCCGGGGCTGCCGTCGGGCAAGGGTTTGCCGGGCAATGAACCCGGAACGACCACCGAATAGGCCGGAACCCGTCCCACAAAGACTTCGCCTGTCGTGCGATCAACAATCTTGCTTGTCGAGCTGATGAACACGCCCATGGACAAGACAGCGCCTTCTTCGACAATTACACCTTCGACGACTTCAGAGCGTGCGCCGATGAAGCAGTTGTCTTCAATGATGACCGGGCCTGCCTGTAATGGTTCAAGTACGCCGCCTATCCCGACGCCGCCCGACAGATGCACATTCTTTCCGATTTGCGCACAACTGCCCACCGTTGCCCAGGTGTCAACCATCGTCCCTTCGTCGACCCGGGCACCGATGTTGACAAAACTCGGCATAAGAACGACATTTTTGGCGATAAAGCTTCCATGCCGCGCTACGGCGCCCGGAACGACACGAAAGCCTGCATCTTTGAACCGGTTCGCACCCCAGCCGGCAAATTTTGATGGAACCTTGTCATAAGCAGGAGCGCCCGAGGCACCTCCGTCGACCACCGCATTGTCGTTCAAGCGGAACGACAGCAATACTGCCTTTTTAAGCCATTGATTGACAAGCCACTGCCCTTCGCGCTTCTCCGCCACGCGAAAACGGCCGTCATCCAGCCCAGCCAATGCAGTGTTAACGGCATCACGCACTTCGCCTTGTGTCGCCACACTGATCTGCTCCCGATCATCCCAGGCATTGTCGATTATTACGGAAAGCTGCTCTGTCATAACGCTCTTTCAATGCTTTGAATTGACGATAGCCATTCGGCGACATCGGCAATTTCATGGTCGATATGGCCCACACTGCCGCTGCTATCAGCTTCTCCGGCGTGTTTCACCCAAATAGTTTTCATTCCCATTGCTTTGGCAGGGACCAGATTATGGGCAGAATCTTCGACGAAAAGCGACGTTTTCGCGTTGATTTCAAGTTCCGCGCATAATGCGGCGTAGCTGTCCGGATTTGGTTTTGGTAGATGATCCATTCGGTGAATATCGAAAATATCCTCGAAAAGATTGTCCAGCCCGCGTGCCATCAAAACACGATGGGCATAAGGTGCGTCGGCGTTTGTGAAAATCAGTTTCCTGCCGGGCAATGCTTCGATTTGCGCGCGCAATACGGGCGCGGGCGACAGCAACGACAAATCGACGTCATGAACAAAATCAAGATAGCCATGCGGATCCACTTGATGCTCGCGCATTAAGCCGCCCAAGGTCGTCCCGTACTTCTGCCAATATTGGTACCGGATCAGATGTGCTTCTTGTGAGCCGATCTTAAAAAAATCCTGCACGAAAAGCGCAATTCTTTCGCGTACCTGTGCCATTATATTTGCTTCAGGAGGATAGAGAGTCAGATCAAGATCGAAAATCCAGGTGTCGATATGGCGGAAAGCTTGTTGCATCGAAATTTGCCTAAACTTCTATTTGACATATCTCAACAATTCTTAGGGTCGGGAGCAATTTAGTAGGGTTAATAGCTTTGGATATAAATGTTCTTAAGTTTTTTGAAAGTGATGCCGTCCTATCTAATTCCACTCTGAAAAAAGGCTGACCCGGCGATGCAACAAGCTCATAAAAACAATAGGATTGTAATCGGCTCTTCGATTGTATTTGCCCTTACATTGTCGGCTTGCGGTGGCGGCGGTGCAAGTGGGGGCGGCGTGAGTTCGACACCTCCACCTCCGCCCGCCCCCACAATTGTTGCGCCTCCTCCACCTCCACCTCCGCCACCCCCACCCCCCCCCTCCACCCCCGCCTCCCCCGACCACCAATTTTGCCACGATGGAATATAACCGGTCGGATGGGCCAGGATTCCACAATGCCGTCACTGCCTATCAGTCGGGCGCATCGGGCGCAGGCATCACGGTTGGCGTTATCGATTCAGGCATTGATCCCAACAGCCACGAATTTGCCGGACGAATTCACGCACAATCAGGCGATGTGACGGGCGCTGGACGCGCCTTGGGAGATGAAGACGGACATGGCACCGAAGTATCGCGTGTAATTGCCGCTGCAAAAGATGACCGCGACACACACGGCATTGCATTTAACGCAACCATATTGTCGCTGCGCGCGGATCAAGCCGGCAGTTGCACAGCCCCCGCGACAGGAGATGACGAAGCCGGTTGCTCCTTCTTTGATTCTTCAATCGCAGCCGGTATCAATCGCGCAACCGATATTGGCGCACGTGTCATCAACATATCATTGGGCGGGGCAGGTGGAGCCAATGCGGCCCTCCGAAGCGCAATAAATCGCGCTACCCTTGCCGGTATAGTCATCGTGGTTTCCGCCGGGAACGAAGGCAATAGCACCGCGCCTGAATTTGATCCGAATAGCCCGAGTCCGTTTGCACAAGCCTTGGTTGCGAGCGGAAATGGGCTGGTCATTATTTCGACGTCAGTCGACGATCAAAACGTGATTTCGGATTTCAGCAACAAGGCGGGAGTGTCGCAAAACACAAGCTTATCGGCGCTGGGGGAGGGAATCTGTTGCGAATATGTAAATGATACCATCAATCGTATTCAGCAGAATGGCCAGACTCTGGTGCGTGTTTTCAATGGTACGTCATTTTCCGCGCCGCAAATTGCCGGTGCCGCCGCATTGCTCGCACAAGCATTTCCAAATCTGACGGGCACGCAGATCGTCAATCTTTTGCTGACGAGTGCGCGCGATGCAGGGGCACAGGGTACCGATGCAATCTACGGACGCGGTATATTGGATATTGCCCGAGCCTTTGCCCCGGTTGGAACGACGTCATTGGCAGGAACAACGACAGTTGTGCCCATTGCTGGGAATGGAGGTACGACATCGGGCGCTATGGGTGACGTCGCTCTTTCCAACCAGCCAATTAACGCGGTTATATTGGACAGCTATGGCAGGGCCTATGATATAGATCTGGCGCATGGGTTGAATGCAGCGACGCCCAAATTGCGCCTGACACCGGCACTGGTTGATCAGGGGCGGTCGGTGAATCTGGGTGTTGGAACAACCCAGATTGCCTTTTCAATCAGCGCTGGATCAACCGGAGCGGCGAATATACTTCCCTTGGCGCTGTCGGATGGACAGCAAAGACAGGCCCGCGTTCTGGCGGGGCGGGTAAGTGCCGCCATTTCGCAAGATATGCGATTTAGTCTGGGCATAAGGCAGGCGGCTTCGGCACAAGTCGTAGCCTTACAGGATATGCACAGCGGCGCATTTTTGACCGCGACCGAGGCCCGTCTCGACGGCGGATTTGAACGGCAGCCGGGCAGTTCTGTGGCGCTACGACGGCAGATGGGGGCATTCGGCCTGACTGGCAGCATCGAAACGGGCGATGCACGTCTGTTCGAACGTGCGGGAGGTGAATTTGACCGCAGCGGCCAACGTAAATATCCCTACGCAACGCTTGGATTGTCGTTGGACAGGCGGGTCGGCCCGGCAAAATTTGCGCTCGGTACCAGTTGGATGCGGGAGGATGAGACAATTCTGGGTTCGCGTTTTGCCCAGTTTATCGGCCAGAATGGCGCGCGCACTCTGTTTTTAGACGGTAATGGCGAACTGGCTTTGGGAACGGGCTGGAGTCTTGGCGCAAGTTGGCGGCAAGGGTGGACTTATGCCAACAGCGGCGCTGCGATCTCGGGACAAAGCCAATTGAGCAGCAACGCATTCTCGTTTGATATCGCCCGCATCAATGCCTTTGCCAGCGGTGACCGATTGGCGTTGCGGGTCGCACAACCATTGCGTGTATCGGGCGGCGGATTGGCTTTGAATGTGCCTATATCCTATGATTATGCAACTCTAACGCCGACATTTGGTACGCGCCGGTTCAGTCTGGCACCATCGGGCCGCGAAATTGCGAGTGAAATAGCTTGGACCTTACCGATGACCGGCGGCTATTTTTCGTCCAACATATTTTGGCGGCAGGAGCCGGGGCATTATGAAAATCTGTCCGACGATGTAGGTGTGGCTTTCCGGCTGCAATATGATTTCTAAGGTTCGGTTTTAGACAGTAAAGCTTTCGCCGCAGCCGCAGCTGCCGGTGGCATTGGGATTGTTGAACACAAAACCAGCGGCGAATTCGTCTTCCACCCAGTCCATACTTGAACCGACCAGATACAGCACCGACCCGCCATCAATGTAAAGCACGCCGCCGGGCGTGTCGATCTTCTCGTCAAAAGCGACCGCTTCGGTGACATAATCAACCGAATAGGCAAGGCCGGAACAGCCGCGCCGCGGTGTAGACAGCTTTACGCCAATCGCGTCGGCGGGTGCCTTGGCCATCAGCTCGGCGATGCGTGCTTCAGATGCGGGTGTCAGCATTACGGCGGCTGGCCGTGCGCGGGTTTTGATCTCGCTCATAGCATTCCAAGCTCCAGACGGGCTTCATCGGTCATATTGGCTGGAGTCCATGCCGGCTCCCAAACCAGATTGACTTCCGCATCGCCTATCCCGGGCACTGCCCCGACACGAAGCTCGACTTCACCGGGCATGGATTCGGCCACGGGGCAATGCGGTGTGGTTAGGGTCATCGAAACCACGGCATGACCGTCATTGATTTCCACATTGTAGATCAGCCCGAGGTCATAGATATTGACCGGAATCTCCGGATCGAAAATTTCCTTCAGCGCCGCAATGACAGCCTCATACAGGTCGCCATCCGGCTCGCCTGCGGCTGGTGCGGCGGGTTTCTGTGTAAGGAAACCTTCCAGATAGTCCTTCTTGCGCTCAAAGGTTTCCGACGCCGTTTCGATCCGCGCTTTGGGCGGCTTCTCTACGCTGTCGACTTCTTCAATGCGGATGCCATCGTCGCTCATCCGAAAATCCTCTTCACTCGTTCAAGGCCGCGCACCAGCGCCGCGACGTCGTTTTCATCATTATAAATACCGAAACTCGCCCGCGCAGTTGCCGGGACCCCAAGATGGTCCATCAGCGGCTGCGCACAATGGTGACCTGCCCGGATTGCCACGCCTTCTTCATCCAATATGGTGCCGATATCGTGCGGATGCACCCCGTCCATCGAAAAAGACACGATTCCTGCCGATTTTTCGGGGCCGAACAGGGTTATCGAATTGATCGAGCGTAACGCCTCACGCGTTTGCGCGGCAAGTTCGCTTTCATGCGCGAAAATTTCCTCAGGCCCGATCGCGTCGACAAAATCGATAGCCGCGTGCAAACCGATGACTTCGATGATCATCGGCGTTCCCGCTTCGAACCTTGAAGGGGCAGGTGCATAGGTCGTCTTGGCGAATGTGACCCGGTCGATCATCGCGCCACCGCCCTGCCATGGGGGCATCGCATCGAGCGTTTCGGCGGCTGCCCAAAGCACTCCGACACCGGTTGGCCCGTAAAGCTTATGGCCGGAAAGCACGTAAAAATCGCAACCCAGTTCAGCCATGTTGAGCCGCATCCGGGGCGCGGCCTGACAGCCGTCGAGCAGCAGTTTTGCGCCAACAGCATGGGCAGCCTTGGCAGCACGTTTCGCGCCAAGGATTGAACCAAGCACGTTGGACACATGCGCCAATGCGACCAGCTTATGCTGCCCGGTCAGGTTCGCCTCCAGCCAATCGAGGTCGATCAGGCCGTCCGCGGTCAGGGGGCACACATCGATGTGCGCGCCGACCTTTTCGGCCAGCATCTGCCAAGGCACGATGTTGCTGTGATGCTCCAACTGCGACAGCATGATGCGGTCGCCAGCCTTCAGGTTTGCCGGTCCCCAACTCTGCGCGACCAGATTGATGCCTTCGGTTGCACCCCGGACAAAGACGATTTCGTTCGGCGAGGCGGCACCAATAAACCGCGCCACGCGTTCGCGCGCTGCTTCGAAGGCAACGGTCATATTGGCAGAACGCGCATAAACGCCGCGATGGACCGTGGCGTAATCCACGCCACCTGCGCGCATCATCGCGTCCAGAACGCTCTGTGGCTTCTGCGCTGTCGCTGCGGTGTCGAGATAATGCCAGTTGTTGGCAAGTCCGGGGAATTGGGCCTTGATATCGGTCTTGATGGAGACAGGCGCGTTCACACCAATTCCCCCAATTTCGAAAGCGCCGCATCGATGAGCATCTCCTCATCCGCCGCGCCTTCAAACACACCGGCGACGAACGCTTGCAACATCAGTTTCTTGGCATCGGCGGGCGCAATTCCGCGTGCCTGCAGATAGAACAGCCCCATCGGGTCCAGCTCGCCAATCGCACAGCCATGCGCGCATTTGACGTCATCGGCATAGATTTCGAGTTCGGGCTTCGCATTGGCGGTCGCGCTGCGGTCGAGTAGCATGGCCTTCACCGATTGCTCGCTGTCGGTTTGCTGTGCATCGCGGGCTACAGCGACTTTGCCGAGATATGTGCCGGTGGCTGTCCCGGCGAGGACCGAGCGCACGATCTGCGAGGATGTCGCGCCGGGTTCGGCATGGGTGACGGTGGTGATGATTTCCAGCGTCTGTTCCCCGCCGCCAATCTGCACCGCGCCGAGTTTGAAATCGGCACCCTCGTGCAGCGTGACGTTCAACTCCACGCGCCCAAAATCGCCACCGATATTGAGTACATGGATCGCAGCGGTCGCGCCTTTGCCGATGGCGATGTCGAGTTGGTGGATGCTGCCGCTGTCCTGAACGATAGTCCTGGCGAAGCTTCCACCAGCAGGCACAACAACATGCTCCGCGGCTGGCAAAGGCCAAATGCGCGCCAGCGCATCAATATCGCTATAGCGCCAAGCCTCATCACGCTGAGTTGGGAGAGCAGTCATCGCAGTGGCGATCCCTCTGCGGTCTCTGCGCCTCTGCGTGAACTCAATTTTTTTGCACGCAGAGACGCAGAGACCGCAGAGTAAAAGAGGGGGATGCCTGCGGCGCTCATGCGGCCAGTTCCTTATACCCGTCGCGCTCTAGTTCCAGCGCCAGTTCCGCGCCGCCTGTCCGCGTAATCCGGCCACCGTCGAGGACATGGACGAAGTCCGGCTTCACATAATCGAGAAGCCGCTGGTAATGCGTGATCAGCAAGACAGCCTTATCGGGCTTACGCATGATACGGTTGATGCCATCGCCGACGACGCGCAGCGCATCGATATCGAGGCCGGAATCGGTTTCATCGAGGATCGCGAGCGCGGGGTCGATGATGCCCATCTGCACCATCTCGTTGCGCTTCTTCTCGCCGCCGGAAAAGCCGACATTCACCGGGCGTTTCAGCATATCCATGTCCATGCCCAGCGCGCCCGCCTGTTCGCGCGCAACCTTTAGGAATTCGCCGCCGGTCAGTGGAGCCTCGCCGCGATGCTTGCGCTGCGCATTGAGCGCCTCGCGCAGGAACTGCACGTTCGACACGCCCGGAATTTCGACCGGATATTGGAAACCCAAGAACAGCCCAGCGGCGGCGCGCTCGTGCGGTTCTAGGCCAAGCAAATCCTGCCCGTTAAAGGTCACCGAACCCTCGGTCACCTCATAACCGGGCCGCCCCGAAAGCACATAACCCAGCGTCGATTTCCCAGCGCCATTCGGCCCCATGATCGCATGGATTTCACCCGCGCCCAGTGAGAGCGTGAGGCCCTTGAGGATAGGCTTGTCGCCAACATTGGCGTGAAGGTTAGTTATTTGGAGCATTGTCAGTATTTCACTTCGGTAGTTAGGGGGTATCGCTTGTGAACGCGGTCCACTGGCGTACCGTCATTAAGTGCGATGTTCGGCGTCATCGAGTGATCGAAAAACCCCATCTTGGTATAATATGCCAAGCCACCGACGTTATCGGCCCGAATTGTCGCGTTGATGGCGACATGGCCGAACGACTTTGCACGTTCGCGTGTTGCTTTAAACAAGGCCGATCCAATTCCTCGCTGTTTGCCATCAACGCGTGCGAATGTTCCGATGTCGCCAATCTCGTCGGGTAGGCTCGGCTCGCGGACCAACGTCTGAAAGCCTCCGATCCGTCCCGTGATGGGATCGATCGCTACAAAACAGCAGTGCACGGCGGCGCCATCAAGGTAAGTCTCCGCAAGATCGTTCGGCGTGAAAGCCTCTTGAAGCGCAGTCGTGCCACCTCGCGCAATGATAGCGTTGAGCAGTTCGGTCAGTTCTGCAGCGTCGTCGCGCGAAACCTCGCGCACTTGAACGGTGTCTAAGCAGTCGTTCATCCAACCGACCCTTCAAGCGAAATCCCCAACAACTTCTGCGCCTCGACCGCAAATTCCATCGGCAATTGCTGCAGCACTTCCTTGGCAAAGCCGTTGACGATCAGGGCCACGGCTTCCTCGGCGTTCAGGCCGCGTTGCATCGCGTAGAACATCTGGTCGTCGGAAATCTTGCTCGTCGTCGCCTCATGCTCGATCTGCGCGCTGGGGTTGCGGACTTCGATATAGGGGACGGTGTGCGCGCCGCTGAGCGAGCCCAACAATAAAGAATCGCACTGGGTGAAGTTACGCACGCCTTCTGCATTGGGCGCGACGCGGACGAGGCCGCGATAGGTGTTA
>NZ_JBGSRI010000014.1:0-3406 GCF_041737645.1 Sphingorhabdus sp. | reverse complement strand
TGAAGGCATCGGCATGAGCGTCATCAATGATGTCCGCGCGGAACGGGAGGATTTGGCCCGCGTTCTTGAGAAACATAGCGGAATTCGTAAGATCGTTGAAGATCTTTATCCGGACAGCGCCCACTTCATATACGAACTTTTGCAGAACGCTGAGGATCGCGGCGCTACCGAGGTCAAGTTTCTCCTCACGTCCGATAGGTTGATATTCGAGCACAATGGCGAACCTTTTCGTCCGCAGGATATTTCTGCGATTACAGATATTGGCGAAGGCACCAAGGCGCACGATGATGATAAAATCGGCCGCTTCGGGGTAGGATTCAAAGCCGTCTTTGCCTACTCGGAAACTCCGCACATCTGGTCCTCGACATTCTCATTCAAAATCTGCCGATTGGTGCTTCCGTTTGAGCTAGAAACCCCCTCTGGCTTGCAAGGCCAGACACGGTTTGAATTCCCATTTGATATGGATGGGTGTCACGCATATTTTGCAAAGCATCGGCATCGACATCGCAAATGGCCACGCGCGCACCTGACGCAAGGAACGCTTCTGTAATTGCCTGGCCAATTCCGGCACCGCCTGCGGTTACGAGAATCCGTGCAGTCATCCACCAATTCCCAGCATCACCCGCGTTTCGGCGACACTTGCACATTCGTAACCCAACTGATGCACAATCGAACGGGCGCGTTCCACCAACTGGCCGTTGGTCGCAAAAACGCCCTTTTCAAGGTATAGATTATCCTCAAGACCAACACGGATGTTGCCGCCAAGAATCGCAGTCTGCGCGACGACTGGCATTTCCTCTCGACCAATGCCAAGCGCACCCCATACCGCGCCGGGCGGCAACAATTGCTTCATGTAATACATCCCCAGCGTATCGGCTTTCGTGCACCAATTGACCCCGAGGACGAATTGAAACATCGGCGGGCCATCGATCAGCCCTTCGGCAATCATCGCCTTGCCAAATTCGATATCGCCTGCACCGAACACCTCAAGCTCAGGCTTAATACCCAGTGCCTGATAGCGCGCCGCCATCGCTCGCAGGGTTTGCGTGGAGTTCATGTAGATAAACTCTTCGCCCGCTTCGGTCTGGTTGCTGGTGTTGATGTCGAGCGACGCTATGTCCGGGCGGCAAAGTTCCAGATGCTCCATTCGCTCGTCAACCGACGCGACATCGCTGCCCGCCATCGCGCGACCGTCATTCGCCGGGTCGGGCTTGTAGAATGCCCCAAGGCCGCCGGTCAGGTTGATCAATATGTCGCGCCCGCTGTCGCGCAAGCGGTCGGTCACTTCTTTGAATAGCTTGGGATCGCGGCTACCGCCGCCAACTTGGGGATCACGGACATGGATATGCGCTATCGCGGCGCCAGCATCTGCGGCTTCGACGCAGGCTGCGGCAATTTGGGTAGGTGTGACAGGAAAAGCGGGGTGTTTGCGATTGAACGGGGCATTTCCCGTTACTGCGCATGACACAATTATTTTGCTGTTTCTTAGCATCAAATATTCTCCAATTTTGTGGCTGTTTTGCGAAGTAACGACTGGGCTAGTGCCGACTACTTCAGTTGATCATTGGGTTTTACGGGCAGGGCTATTACGGTCGGAAACCGACCTCCCGTCCACAGTGTGATCTCGGCGGGGCGCGGCTTACTCTCCAACTCGGGCAGCTTCTTGGTACTACCGTTGATGGAAAATTGGGGCCAGTTCGATGACGCGATCTGTATGCCGATCCGGCTGCCTTTTCGGAACGTGTGGCCGATGACCATATTGGGCAATTTAAGCTCTTCCGGCACGCCGGTTTTCATCCAGACTTCGCGGTCATAACCTTTGCGATAGCGCGCGCGCAACGCCGTATCAGCAACGTTGAGCGTCTCGCCATCGGGCAAGACTTCAACGAGCTTTGCGAACACATCGAAATCCGGAGCGTTGGAGGAAGCCCAAAGTGTCACGGCGACATTGCCAAATGTCCCAACATCTTTGTTCAGCGGAGCGGACAAGAAAGTTTTGACGTCTGATCGCTTGGCGAGCGGGTGCTGACTAACCGCACCCAGTGGATATTTGGCACCTAAGTCCTCGGGATATCCCCCGCCGCCCAAAGTTGGGACTGGGCTTAACGGATCGTGCAAGTACGAGGTTGTACCCGATTGCACCGAACAGGCTTTGTCGGCTGTTGAAATACCAAGGCTGTTGTTACGAGCATCTAGACAGAGCCGCAGGTCGGCATCTGATACCGGCCAACTTTCCGCTGTCCGCCACCGACTGGCGCCATTGTCATAGAAAAGGATAGCTGGAGCTGCCCGAACCTTTGCTAGTGCCGCGGTGTCTTTTTTGACAAACGCATCAAACCAATCCACTGCGCGCTGGGCATAATTCAGCCTGGCATCGCCAACAGCGCGCTCGCCAACCAACGACTTTTCGTCTTCCAGACTTTGCTGGCAATGGAGCCCCGATGAAACGATCAGTTTATGATCGTTGGTTTGGCGCGCTTCGGCCCGGGTTCGGTTTGCCTCGAACACGCCAATTTCCAGCTGAGGGGTGTAATCAAACCATGACGACATCCACAATGTTGGAATTTGGATGTCATCACGATCAGATATGCGTGAGTCTGACCACGATTCCGACTGGATCGGGCGGGTAATATAGTCCTCAAATTCGGTCGGCTGGACGCCGAGACGTTTCATGAGTCTAATCTGTGGAAAGCCGTTTGATTTATCAGGCCAGTTATCGGCGAGGTCTTTGTCGGGCGTTGGATCGCCAACCGGTTCCGAAGTAACTCCGTCGAGTTTCCCATAATAATAGAACCATGACGCCCATCCCCCAAGCCAGAATACCCCACCGCGCCGCGTCTGGCCTGGTTCCCGGACATTGGTTGCCTTGGCCTCCGTCATCGCAACAGCCGCAGACCGTGGAATCATGGCGACATGGGCCGGGTGTCGTGCAAGAGCGAGATCGAGCTGGTTTTCAGCTGACGACGAACATCCGAAAGTGCCCACCCGACCGGTCGACCAAGGCTGGCGCGCTATCCAATCCAGTGTAGCTATGCCGTCTTCGCGCGCACTGGGTATGGTTTTTAGATATCGCCCTCCAGACCCGAACCTTCCGCGTTCATTTTGGATAACAACGGCATACCCAGCGTTCAAAAAGCCTTTAACAAAAGCCTCGGACTCGGCAATTTCATCATCCCAGATCGAATAGGGTGTGCGGATCAGCACAGCGGGTAACTTCATGTCCAGCTTGCGTCCGCGAATCAATATGCCTTTCAGGCTGACGCCATCAAAAGATGATACCGCCACAGGCTCGATATCATAGAGCTTGGCATATTCCGCCTCTCGTGATGCACCTTCATCCGGAACATCTGCCTTCGAGCAACCGGCCAGAAAGGTCGCAAGCAATGCGACCAGCAGCAGCAAGTTT
>NZ_JBGSRI010000008.1:0-37219 GCF_041737645.1 Sphingorhabdus sp. | reverse complement strand
GGCAGCGGCATCGGGCGAGGCCGTCTTGTCACCCTGAGCCATGCCGACATAGCTTTCATAACGGTGGTCGATGGCATTCAGTGCCTCGAACATTGCCAGCGCCACTCGCGTCGTCGCGCGACTGCTTTCGGGGCGCGCGCGGCCCTCGGGCGCTGGGTCGAGCGGGCTGTGGATGCGGTTGGCAAACTCGACCCAGTCACTGACCGTATTGGCGGCGGCTGGAGATGCTATCGATAGCAAGGCTATACTGATAGTGCCGGTTATATTCTTACGCATGCTGGCTCCTTGTGTTTCGTTGTTGCAATGCGTATTGCCGATATAATACACCTACAGCCATGACCGTTGGCTTCAAATACATGACTTTAGGTAACAGGAATGACTGAGCACACCGTTTCGGCAGGCATTGCCCGTGGCCTGATCGACTTTGCAGTCCGCAACGGCGCCGCCGTCGACAGCCTGCTGCAAAAATCGGGGATCGACCCTTCGCTGCTGGCGGATCAAGACAACCGCATCGCCATGTCGCGCTATAAGGCGTTGGTGATGGCGGCCAAAACGCTGACCGGCGACCCCGCCTTTGCGCTGCATTATGCCGAACAGGTCGATCTGTCGGATGTGTCAGTGGTCGGACTGGTAACCCATGCATCTGCGACGATGATGGACGCGCTGACTCAGCTCAACCGCTATAGCCATTTAGTAATAGAGGTCGATCTCGGATTGGCGCAACGGTTCGATATACTACGCGAGGCAGGCGAGGTCTGGATGGTCGACAATCGGATCAACGCCGATGACTTCCCGGAGCTAACAGAGATTACCTTTGCACGCCTGGCTTCGGGGCCAAGGCGTTTTACCGATGCGCTGCATCTGGGTGCGATCCATTTCACCCACCCGGCGCCACCTTATGCCGACGAGTATCAGCGGATTTTTCGTGCGCCGGTGACATTCGGCAGCACCCGTAACGCAATGCTCCTCGATGAAAGCTGGCTGACGCATCCAGTTGCCCTAACGCCGCATTATGCGTTCGGTATCCTGACCGAACACGCCAGCGCGTTGCTTGATCGGCTTGAAAATTCAAAAACAATTCGCGCCCGCGTCGAAAGCCATTTGTTACCGGTCTTGCACCGCGGCGATACCAGTATCGAGGCAGTATCTGGGCAATTGGGGATGAGCAGGCAGACTTTGTACCGCAAGCTCAAAGCCGAAGGTGCGACGTTCGAAATGATTCTCGATGACCTTCGGCAAAAGCTTGCAATCGAATATCTGAGAGGGAAAAAGGTATCGGTAAATGAAACTGCATATCTTGTCGGATTTTCCGACCCCAGCGCTTTTTCGCGCGCGTTCAAGCGATGGATGGGTCAAAGCCCGCGCGGGTATCTGCAAGCTTTCAGGTAAAACGCCTTGAGACCAATTTGATTTCTTTTGCTACACGACGTCGCGCGGTGCATCCGGACGCTGAAACCAGCTCATTGAGCTGGTAGCGCCAAGCATTTGTGCCCGGCCCGATACCCTTTGACGCGCCACCAACCCTTGACTCTCCCCCCAACCCTGCTAATGGCACGCTCGTTCGGTGGGGCGACGGCTCCACCGGCAACCGTCCGAGACAGTTGGTGAGCGGAATTTGCCGTTCTTAATGTCCAGCCTAGACGGGGATAGAGATTTCAGGTGCTCGCGTAGCACCTTCGCCATTTGCTCCTGACCTTTGGTCGCGAGTTCGGCATGAAACTTCCCCACGGACCAAGTCAGCGGATCGCCCAGCCGGGTGCTTCGCAATTCGTGTTGGATTTTTCCGGTTCGCCGGAGAAGTCCGAATAAGGAGTAATGCATGAACCGTTCTGAAAAGACCGAAACAGTTGCATCGCTGAACGCCACTTTTAACGAAGCGGCGGTTGTCGTCGTCACCCGGAATCTCGGGCTGACGGTTGCACAATCGACCGACCTGCGTTTGAAGATGCGCGATGCGGGTGCAAGCTATAAGGTTGCCAAGAACCGTCTTGCCAAGATCGCTCTCGATGGGACGCAATATGGATCGGTGGCTGAATTGCTCACCGGCCCTACTGCGCTCGCCACATCGTCGGACCCGGTCGCAGCCGCCAAGGTTGCAGTCGAGTTCGCCAAGACCAATGACAAGTTAGAAATTGTCGGCGGTGCGATGGGTGACACGTTCCTAGATGTAAACGGTGTAAAGGCGCTGGCTTCATTGCCATCGCTCGACCAGTTGCGCTCTACGATTATCGGGCTTGTACAAGCGCCGGCAACGAAGATTGCTCAGCTCACGACCGCACCGGCGGCGAAATTGGCACGCGTATTTGGTGCCTATGCTGACCAAGAGGCAGCGTAAATTTTTGACTTAAACCGGCTGCGTCCCATGGTTTTCACCGGCTGGGCGAGCCCTACAAATATGACAGAAAATCGGAGTGTTATTTAAATGGCTGATATTGAAAAGCTCGTAGAGCAACTCTCGTCGTTGACCGTTCTCGAAGCGGCTGACCTTGCAAAGGCGTTGGAAGAAAAGTGGGGCGTTAGCGCCGCTGCTGCTGTTGCTGTAGCTGGCCCTGCCGCTGCTGCTGCACCTGCTGCTGAAGAGCAGACTGAATTTGACGTCATCCTGACCGGTGACGGCGGCAACAAGATTGCTGTCATCAAGGAAGTCCGTGCGATTACGCAACTTGGTCTGACCGAAGCAAAGGCTCTCGTCGAGTCCGCGCCAAAGGCGATCAAGGAAGCAGTGAACAAGGCAGAAGCCGAAGAAATCAAGGCGAAGATCCTTGCAGCTGGCGGCACCGTCGAGCTGAAGTAATTCTGCTTTCCCGCAAGGGATACAGAAACGGGCGGCCTAGCGATAGGCCGCCCGTTTTCGTTTCAGGGTCGGGGTGTTGCAGACTTAGCCGAGAATGAGAGCAGCGGCGGCAACCAGAGCCAGCATCATAAGCAAGCGTGGCGGGATGGAGATTTTGAATGCAACATTCATCATTCGCTTCCTTCTTCAAAACCCAGCAAATCTCCGGGCTGGCATTCAAGCACCTTGCAGATCGCTTCCAGCGTGGAAAAACGGATCGCCTTGGCCTTGCCGGTTTTCAAAATCGACAGATTGGCAAGGGTGATGTCGACGCGTTCTGCCAATTCAGTCAGTGTCATCCGCTTGGCGTAAAGCAGGTCGTCCAATTTCACAGTAACAGGCATCAGACAGTTCCTTCCAGCTCTTCACGCATTTCGGAGCCGCGTTCAAAAATGCCTGCAAGAATGAACACCAGCAAAATGGACAAAATGCCGTTCAGCGAAATATCAAAACCGGTATCGGTATCCCCGAGTAACTCAGCCGCTTCGCCGGCCGCAAAAGCCAATGGCGTACCGACAATTTGTATTCCAACCATCAGCCAGCCGATCGCTTTCAACCGGACGGCATTGGCACGCACGAACGGATCACCCACTTCAACACTGGCGATAATCGCCAAAAGTTTCCGCATGATCGTCCACAGCATTCCAAGAATCAGGATGCCCAATGCAAAAATCGAGAGCAGGTGCGGCAATAGTGTAAACGGGTCGAGGTCGGGATATGATTTGGCGATCGCCGCCATCGCGTCGGTCCAATAGAATGGCAAGATGACGCTCATCACCGCGAGAAGGATCCCCACGGCAGCAACAAGGCCCATGATGAGATACACCAGCCATCTGGTTATCCGTAAAATACGGTTGTCAGCAATTTCAGTCATATCGATCTCCAATATTGATATTATTGATAAACAATATGCGATGATTCGAATATCGTCAAGAACATTATTGTTTTTCGATAAATACTAGCTTTGCTGCGCTTTTCCTTTGAAACTTTCGGGGGGACAAGGCACTCAACCTTCATGACTGACAATGCCGACCTTGCCGCGCTGATTCGCAATATCCCTGATTACCCCAAGCCGGGGATATTGTTCCGGGATGTCTCGACATTGCTGCTCGACGGCCCCGGATTTCGCGCCACAATTGACCGGATGGCGGCTATGGTCGCGCCAGACACAACATTGATCGCCGGAATAGAAGCCCGCGGATTTGTGGTCGCAGCCGGCCTTTCTTATGCGCTGGGGCTGGGCAAGTTGATGCTTCGCAAACCGGGTAAGTTACCCGGCGAGAAGATCGGCACCGACTATGCCCTTGAATATGGCACCGACCGGATAGAGATGCATGTCGGCCATGTTCAACCGGGACAAAAAGTGCTGCTGGTCGGTGACTTGATTGCAACTGGCGGCACGGCTTTGGCCGGGGTCGATCTGATTACACGCGGTGGCGGCGTGGTCGACCAGGCATTGTTCATCGTCGATCTCCCCGATCTTGGCGGGGCCGCAAAACTGCGCGCGCAAGGCATCAAGGTCGATTGCCTGATAGATTTTGAAGGCGATTGACGACCTTTCGCTGTTAGGCGGAACGTTGGCGAGACATTCTCACCACCACAACATAGTCATTCCCGCGAAGGCCGGAATGACAAAGGAACCGGGAGGTAAATCGGCCCGTTGTTCTTTCCTTCTTCGTCCTGACGCAAAATTGTAAAATGAAAGTGTTACTTTGTTTCGACTCGAAAATGGACGAGAAACCCTCTCCCCACTCCATTGACGGGCCTGTTTTTTCGGATTGCCATCCCCCCGAAACCCCAAACAGGCAATCCCTTTCTGACCCTCCACCCCAAAAGGGGTTGGGGGTCATTTTTTTGATGTCAGCGCGGTGGCGGTGTACCGCAGGTCTTGATTGCAATGGGGTCTGGTCTGCGGCCTGTTGGCGTGAAACGGGCAATATAGCCCCCCAATTTCAGCTCTTCGCTAAAGCCCGTCAATCGGTACCCGACTGCCGCAAATTCGCAGAACAATAATTTGGGAGGAATGCCATGCTGGTCAGTCGGTCGGTCCCGATCAACCACGATTACCTCACCGCCTTTGGCAAGTGCGGGCCGCAAGCGCCACAAAAAGGCGTAAGGTTCGGCGACCTCATGGTACATATGAACCATGAAAACGCGATCAAAACTGTTTTCCGGAAGGCGCGGATCATCAACTGCGCCTTCTTTGATTGCCACATTATCGAGCTGCTCGCGCGTCACCCGTTCGCCCAACCGGTCAAGCGCACCTCGGTTGATATCCTGCGCCAGCACCCGCCCTTTTGGTCCAACACGCCCGGCCAGTCTTATGGTGTAATAGCCTTCGCCGGCGCCGATATCGGCCACGGTGGTGCCGGGTTTAATACCCGCCCAATCCATCACAAATTGCGCCTCTCCCGCTTCGTCACGGGCGGCCTCGTTCGAGAATTGCGTATCTCCGGCTTCGGATACCAGCCGGTAGGGGCTAGGAAATTCACCCGACCGATCTGTCTCGCCATTCACCGTCGGGGTTTGCTGGCAAGATGCCAGTCCACCACCGCCCAAAACCAGCAGGGCAGAATATAAGGCTATTCGGCACAAAGTCATGCCGGCACCGGACGCATTGCCATTGCATCGAATTCTGCAAAAGCGGGGCCAACCCAATCGGGTAACGGTATAGGCCGGTGCGTTTCAAGGTCGACATAGACGCTGACCAGATCAACCGTTGCGCGCAAATCTTCTGACCCATCATCGCGCGCGCCGTGAATTTCGACCGTTTGCGTCATACTGGTCCGGCCAGTCGCAATCGTCCGCGCCATGACTTCAATCATTTCATCGGGCAAAATGGGTGCGAACCAGGTCACCGTGGCCTTCTTCACGTGAAATTCCAACGGATCCCCGTCGGCACGCTCACGCAATTTCGTTTCGCGCCAATATTCGGTAATCGCGATGTCGGCATAGTCGAGATAGCGGGCGTTAAACACGACACCTTGGGCGTCTGTTTCTGACCAGCGCACCCGAAACCTATGGCTAAAGGCGAATTCAGCGCGGGCCATATCAGATCGCTTTCGACTGGCTTGGTGTGTTGACCCCCATGGATTGGAGGTACCGCTTCACATTGCGCGCCGCCTGACGCAGGCGGTGTTCGTTTTCGACCATGGCGATACGTACATAACCTTCGCCGTCTTCGCCATAGCCGACGCCGGGCGCGACCGCGACCTTGGCATGGGTCAGCATCTGCTTTGAAAATTCAAGACTGCCCAGATGCGCGAGCGCGGGCGGCAAAGGTGCCCATGCAAACATCGAAGCACGCGGCGGCGGGATGTCCCATCCGGCTCTGCCGAACGCTTCGACCAATATGTCGCGACGTTTATGATATAGTTGCCGGTTCTGTTCGACAATATCCTGCGGCCCGTTGAGGGCGGCGCAAGCGGCGGCCTGTATCGGGGTGAAGGCTCCGTAATCCAGATAGCTTTTGACCCGCGTCATCGCCGCGATCAATTGCCGGTTACCCACGGCAAAGCCAACGCGCCATCCGGCCATGGAATAAGTTTTCGAAAGCGAGGTGAACTCGACCGCGACATCCTTGCCGCCCTTGACCTGAAGGATCGAAGGCGTCGGATTTCCATCAAAATAGAGTTCGGAATAAGCAAGATCGGACAAGATCCAGACTTTGTTATCCTTCGCCCAAGCCACCAACCGTTCATAGAATGCCAAATCGACCGTTTCAGCGGTCGGGTTCGACGGATAGTTCACAACCAATATGGAAGGACGCGGCACCGTGAAGGCCATCGCCCGTTCCAGCGACCGGAAATAGTTTTCATCCGGCGTCGTGGGTACCGACCGGATTGTTGCACCTGCGATGATGAAGCCGAAGGTATGAATGGGGTAACTGGGGTTCGGGGCGAGTACGACATCGCCGGGCGCAGTGATGGCCGTTGCAAGACTCGCCAAACCTTCTTTCGAACCCATTGTGACGACGACTTCATGTTCCGGGTCGACATCGACGCCGAAGCGGCGGCCATAATAATTGGCCTGCGCCTTTCTGAGGCCGGGTATGCCTTTTGATGCGGAATAGCCGTGCGCGTCGGGCTTTTGCGCCACTTCGCACAGCTTCTCGATCACATGGGGCGGGGGCGGCAGATCGGGATTGCCCATGCCCAGGTCGATTATATCCTCACCCGCCGCACGGGCCGCCGCGCGCATCGCGTTGACTTCGGCGATGACATAAGGCGGCAGACGCTTGATGCGGTAGAATTCTTCGGACATTGGCTCCCGTTTCCGGTTAGAGGTTTCAAGTCCGACCTTCATGGTCGAACTTTTCCCCCATTTCCAGAAAAACTATGCCGTTTATCTTGGACGGTTGCCCTTTGCCTTGTGCTTGACGCCATGTTTGGACGGCGCGGGGCCGTCCTTGCGGAAGGGGCGTGCACCATCGCGATTTGGTGGACCACCCCGCGGACCGTCACCGCGCGGACGATCACCCCGTGGTTTATCACCGCGTGGATTGACACCAAGCTGTGGCCGCTGGGGCCTTCCGCCATCACGGCCCATCCGTTTGTTTTCACGCGCAGCCTCCCGTGGCGGGCCGCTCGCTTGCACGATCTCGACATCATTATCTTCGTCATTACCCGGTAGCGCGATGGCCTTGGCGAATTTGGCAACCGCCGCTGCGGCGATGCCGACATGGGTTTCGTTCGCAGCAATCCGTATAGCGCCAATGTCGTTTTTGGTAACGCCGCCGCGACGGCACAGAAGCGGCAATATCCATTTGGGATCGGCGTTATTCTTGCGACCAATGTTAAGTGTGAACCAGACCGAGTCATCAAAACCGGCGCGGTGGTCATCGCGGGGTTTTTCACGGCTGCCGTCGTCCAGCATATCCGCTGCTTGCGGCATACGGGCACGGTGGACGCGGACCAGCGCTGCTGCGATAGCCTCGGCCGACATGGTTTCCAGCAAACGGGCACCCAAGGCGCGGTCTTCATCTTCAACTTCGACCGGGGTCAGAAGCGTTTCCAGCAAACGGTCATGATCTTTTGCGCGAATATCGGCGGCGGTTGGCACCTTGATCCACTCCGCCTCAATCTTTGCACCACGCAGCATCGATTCGACCCGCTTGCGGCGCTGATACGGCACGATCAAAACCGCCGTGCCCTTGCGTCCGGCGCGGCCAGTACGACCGGACCTGTGCTGAAGCCCTTCGGCATCACGCGGCAATTCGACATGGACCACCAACGACAAATTGGGCAAATCAATACCACGCGCAGCAACGTCGGTTGCAACGCAAACGCGCGCGCGCCGGTCACGCAGCGCCTGAAGCGCCTGATTGCGTTCGCTCTGGCTATGTTCACCCGATAAAGCGACCACGTTAAAGCCGCGTTCGGTAAGATTGGCGTGCAAGTGCCGCACATTTTCGCGGGTCGCGCAAAATAATATCGCCGTCTCCGCTTCATGCAGGCGGAGCAAGTTGACTACGGCATTTTCAATGTCGGGCGGAGCAACCGTGACCACCTGATAGCTGATATCACCATGTCCGCGATCTTCGCCAACGGTCGAAATCCGCAGTGCGTCGCGCTGATAACGCTTTGCCAAAGACACGATAGGCTTTGGTATAGTTGCCGAAAACAGCAATGTACGCCGGTCTTCCGGCGTCGCGTTCAATATCTCTTCAAGCTCTTCGCGAAAGCCCATGTCGAGCATTTCGTCGGCTTCATCCAGAACCGCGACCTTTAGCGCCGACAGGTCAAGAGCACCGCGTTCCAGATGGTCGCGCAAGCGGCCCGGCGTTCCGACCACAATCTGCGCGCCTTGCGACAGGTTGCGCCGTTCCTTGGAGGCATCCATGCCGCCAACACAGGTCGCGATCCGCACACCAGCCTTGCCATAAAGCCACATCAGTTCACGACTAACCTGCAAGGCGAGCTCGCGGGTCGGCGCAATAATAAGCGCGGCGGGTTCCCGCGCCAGACTGACCATACCGCCGTCCAATATCTGCGGGGCCATTGCCAGACCGAAGGCGACGGTCTTGCCAGAACCGGTTTGCGCCGAAACCACAAGGTCACGACCTTCGGCTTCGGTTGCAATTACGGCCGATTGAACAGGAGTCAGCGCAGTATAACCACGCGCGGTAAGCGCTTCGTCGAGAAGCGGCGGGATGTTTTCAAATGTCATATATCGTGCCCATTGCGCTCTTTTTGTTGCAATGTCCATGCTGCGCCGCACAATAAAAGGAGGCATCGACAAATGCGTTGCTTTAGTTATGCAAGTGATATGGCTGATTCACCACATATCCCACCCTTCATGGACCCTGAACAATTCACCAAGATGATCGACGGAACCGGCATGGTGCCGACCGATCCGTTGGCCGCCTATCAAAAGGCGCTGGATGCCTGGGGTGAGGTTCTTGCGCCGTTGGCGAAGGCGGGGCGCGATAAAATCGACCCGAAAGACCGCCGTTTTTCCAGTCCGCAATGGGAACATCCGGTATTTGACCTTGTCCGCCAAGGCTATCAGGTCATGTCAGATTATATGATGGGCGCCGCCGAACAGCTTGAAGATATCCCGCACGCTGAAAAAGCAAAAATCGGTTTTGCGATCCGCACCGTTGTCGAAGCGATGAGCCCGGCCAATTCGCCTTTCACCAACCCGGTTGCTCTCGAAAAAGCGGTTGAGACAAAAGGCGCAAGCCTGATGTCGGGTATGCAGCATTTGTTGTACGATATGCAACGCGGCCAATTGACCCATACCGACCCGAACGCCTTTAAGCTGGGCGAAAATATTGCAGCAACCCCGGGCAAGGTCGTGCACCAGACACCTTTATACCAGCTGCTGCAATATGAACCGACGACCGAAAAGGTTCTGGAAACCCCGCTCATCATATTTCCGCCATGGATCAACCGTTTCTATATCCTCGACCTGACAGCGGAGAAAAGCTTTATCAAATGGTGTGTTGACCAAGGCATTACGGTATTCGTCGTGTCATGGAAATCCGCCGACAGTTCGATGAAGGACATTGTGTGGGATGATTACATCGCCGCGCAAATTGATGCCATCGACACCGTTTGCGCCGCACTTAAGGTCGATGACGTTCATACGATCGGCTATTGCGTTGCTGGCACCACTTTGGCGGCAACTCTGGCCATTCTGTCGGCGAAAAGCGAAGCGGCGAAGGTTAAAAGCGCGACCTTCTTCACCGCACAGGTGGATTTCAGCCAAAGTGGCGAATTGCTCAATTTCATTGATGAACATCAACTCAAGATGATTGAGGCCCTGGCGGCTCCGCAAGGTTATATTGATGGCCGTTTTCTGGCCCTCAGCTTTAACCTGTTGCGCGGAAAGGACCTGATCTGGTCAACCGTCGTCAAAAACTATCTGCTAGGCGAAGAGTATCCGGCGTTTGACCTGCTGCACTGGAATGGCGATGTCACCAACCTGCCCGCCCTGTGGCACCGCAACTATTTGTGCGACCTGTACCGCGACAACAAGCTGGTCATCCCCGGCGCGTTGACGGCGCTAGACACCCCGATTGACCTGACCAAGGTCAAAACGCCAACCTATATTCAGGCTGGCCGCGAAGACCATATTGCGCCGGTGGAAAGCGTCTGGAAATTGCAGGACCATTTTACCGGGCCGGTCAAGTTCCTGCTCGCCGGAAGCGGACATATTGCAGGTGTGGTCAATCCGCCGGTCCAGCACAAATATCAGTATTGGACCAACGATGACAAGCCTGCGACCTTGGCTGAATTTATCGAAGGCGCGACCGAGACCAAAGGTAGCTGGTGGCCGGACTGGGTCAGCTGGATAAAGCATCGGAGCGATAAAATGGTTGCCGTAAAAGGCGCCCGCATACCGGGCGAAGGCAAGCTAAAAGCCCTGGAATCCGCGCCCGGCAGCTATGTGAAGACGCGTTGAGTTAACTCCCCCTCTCCACTTCGTCTAATGGCTAAAGCCATAAGACTACGTACCTCTCCCCTAAAGGAGAGAGGGGAATAGCGCTAGACCTCTCCCGTTGGCCTCCGGCCGCCTTCGGCTCAGGGGAGAGGATACGGAGCCTTGGCCGTCAGGCCTAGGCGCAGTTGGAGAGGGGAGCGACGGTGAGGTTTGCGAGCAAACTGCCCCCAAAAAACTTATTCAGCCAGTGGCGCCGCCTCACTCGCATTTTCCGGCAAGCCACCCAGTTCGGTGACCATCTTTTTATAGGCGTCGAGATAAGCGAGCACGATCACCTGTCCGATATCGCTATTCTGATAGCTTCCGCCACCTGCACCAGCAAGGCCGCCGCCCCACCATGCACCACCGCCGGCGCCCCAGCTAACGTCGGATTTGCGATAATAGCCTTCGGACAATGCCTCGATTTCGGTGGTGCGTACATTGACTACCGAGAGCGAAACGCTCGCTTCCTTTTTGGAAACCTTTAGTCCTCCGACCAGGCCGCCGATAAACCGGCCGCCCAATGCCCCTGCCAAACCGCCCGCGATATTGCTGCCGCCGGAATTGCTGTTACGGCTGATAATGTCGGGCACGATGACATAGTCGGCGGCCTTGACCTGACGCTTGCCGATGTTCGATCCGCGCTGCAATTCGCCGGAATCGCCTAAAGCCCGCTCAACCGCGCGGGCAGCAAGGCCACCGCCGCGATCAACAAGCGAAAAGCAACCCGACTTCTGCACGAAGAATTTGATAACCGCCTCAGGATTGGAAAGGCCTAACTCGCTCCACCACTGGGTTTCGGGTTCGGTAATGGCCACAGTTCCCAGCTTGCGCGTGCAAACGGGTATTTCGGTCATATTCTTGTCTTGTGCCTTTCTGGCGGAAGACTTGTCTTCTTTTGCCATTGCAGGTGTGGCCAATGTCAGCATTGCGCCGGCCAATAATGTGGAAATGATAAGTCGCATTTCTATCCCTCCGAATAGGTCAAGTCTTTTGCTTGCCTGAAATTAGATATGATGGTGCGACCCCCGTGCCGAGGTTATATCCCGCAGGCTCACTTATTGCCAAGCGCAAAGCGTTCATCATGCGAAAAAACATGAAATTGAGCATCTCACGAGTTGACGTTTACGTAAACGTTCGGTAACTCATGTGAAACGCTTCAGAGGAGAGTCGCCATGCAATTGGAATTCAGTCCCGAAGAAATCGCCTTCCAACAGGAAGTACGTAGCTTCATCGCCGAAAATTACCCTGAAAACCTGCGCTCCGTGCAGGATGAAGGCCATGATCTTTCAAAAGAAGATTTCCTGTCCTGGCACCGCATCCTTGCGAAAAAGGGCTGGATCGCGCCGGCATGGCCCGTTGAATATGGCGGCCCCGGCTGGACCGCGACCCAGCGGTTCATCTGGTCAGAGGAACTTGCGGCGGCGGATTGCGTCGGCACAATGCCCTTCGGTCTGTCGATGGTCGGTCCGGTCATTTACACTTTCGGCACAGCCGAACAAAAGGCACGCTTCCTGCCTGGTGTATTGTCGGGTGATGACTGGTGGTGCCAGGGTTATTCCGAGCCAGGCGCCGGTTCCGACCTTGCATCGCTCCGTACCAAAGCCGTGCGTGATGGCGACGATTATATCGTCAATGGCCAGAAGACATGGACAACTATGGCGCAACATGCCGATTGGGGTTTCTTCCTTGTCCGCACCGATAACGATGTAAAGGCGCAGGAGGGGATCAGCTTCCTGCTGATCGATATGAAATCGCCGGGCGTCACGGTCCGCCCGATCATCACCCTTGGCGGCGAACATGAAGTCAACGAAGTCTGGCTCGAAGATGTGCGCGTGCCGGTCGAAAACCGGATCTACGAAGAAAACAAGGGCTGGACCTGCGCCAAGTTCCTGCTCGCCCACGAACGCACCGGAATTGCAGCGGTTGCCCGTTCCAAGCGCGGCGTCGAAAAGATCAAGCAGATCGCCCGCACCGAAATGGACGGCGACAAGCCCTTGCTGGCCAATGCCTTTTTCAAGCGCAAGATTTCCGAACTCGAAATCGATCTGACTGCCCTCGAATTCACCGAATTACGCAGTCTTGCCGGTGAAGCGGCAGGCAAAGGTCCCGGACCTGAATCGAGCCTGCTGAAAATCAAGGGTTCCGAAATCCAGCAGCGAATTACCGAACTCGCGCTGGAAGCGGTTGGCCATTATGGTGCGCCATACTTCCGCGGTTTCGGCGAAGGGGATAACGAACATCCCATCGGCCCCGATTACGCACACCGCGCGGCACCAACTTATTTCAACGCCCGCAAGACGACGATTTATGGTGGATCGAACGAGATCCAGCGCAACATCATCGCCAAGATGGTGCTGGGTATTTAAGTTTACATCTAAAACAAAAGCAGTGTCACCCCCGTCCTGATCGGGGGTCCATGGCCTGAAGTTTCGGGGCAAGCACACCGGTCAGTCCATGGATTCCCGCTTTCGCGGGAATGACAAAATAAGTTGTGAGAGAGGCGAAGTAATGGATTTCAGCTACACCGAAACGCAGGACATGATCCGCGAGACACTCAGCCGTTTTCTTGCGGACACGTATGACTTCGACAGTCGTGGCAAGATGATCGCCAGCGACACAGGACGCGATGCCGGAATCTGGAAAGCACTGGCGCAGGATCTTGGCATGCTGGGCGCTTCTTTCAGCGAAGATCATGGCGGCCTTGGCGGCGGATATCTCGAAAACGCGCTGATCATGGAAGAGCTTGGCAAGGTCATTGCCATCGAGCCTTATCTGCAGACTGTTGTTCTCGGCGGCGGCGCACTGAAGGCCGTCGGTGGCGCCATTGCCGATGCCGTCATCCCTGAAATCATTGGCGGCAATGTCATCATCGCTTTTGCTTATGCCGAACCGCAGGGCCGCTACAATCTGGCAAATATCCGCACTACCGCAAAAAAGGATGGCGCCGGCTATATCCTGAACGGTCACAAGGGCGTTGTATATGCCGCGCCTTGGGCAAGCCATTTGCTCGTCACCGCGCGTACCGGTGGATCGGGCAGCGAAGCAGGCGGCGTTTCGCTATTTCTGATCGATGCCAATTTGCCCGGCATCGTCCGCCGCGATTATCCGACCGTTGACGGTTTCCAGGCATCTGAAGTCTATTTCGAAAATGTCGCCATTCCCGGTGACGCGTTGCTGGGCAGCGAAGGTGCTGGCTTGCCGCTGATCGAGCAGATCGTCGATGAGGCGACTGTCTCCGTCTGCGCCGAAGCGTGCGGCGTCACGTTCAAGCTGCATCAGGGCACTCTGGAATATGCGCGTCAGCGCAACCAGTTCGGCCAGCCGATCTCGCGCTTTCAGGTATTGCAGCACCGCATGGTCGATATGTTCATGGAAGTCGAACAGAGCAAATCGATGACGACAATGGCGACATTGAAGCTTGACCTTCCTGCCGCCGAACGCAAGGCAGCCGTTTCGGCGTGCAAAGCCAAGGTGTCCCGCGCTGCAAAGTTTGTTGGTCAGAACGCCATCCAGACCCATGGTGGCATCGGTATCACACAGGAACTTGCAATCGGCCATTATTTCAAACGCGCCACGATGATCGAAGGCCAGTTCGGCTCGGCCGATTATCATTTTGACCGGTTTGAACAGCTGACTTTGGCGGCATAATTGGGCGGAGAGGTCGGCACTCCAACGCCCCCCTCTCCACTTCGTCTAATGGCTAAAGCCATAAGAGTACGTACCTCTCCCCTGAAGGGGAGAGGTACGTAGTCTTGGCCGCTAGGCCTAGGCGCAGTTGGAGAGGGGCAAAACACCCCGATCCCCCATTTATTGTGCAGTGCAACATTTTTATTGACATGACCTGCGCGACTCATTATTGTGCAGTGCAACACAACAGAAATGGTGCTCAATATGGCGAGTAAGGCAACACCCCCCGCAACTACCAAAACTGCGAAACCCGCAGCGATAAAAGCCGAGTCCGCCAAGGCGGCTCCGGTTGCTGAAAAGGTCCAAGCTGAAAAGCCTGCGCCTGTCGCGGCAGCCAAGCCCGAAACTTTGGTTACAAAGATTGTCTCTGTTGAACCAACCCCGATTGCTCAAGGAGTAACTAAAATGACTGATACCGTTAAAGCCACCACCGAAAAGGCTACTGAATTCTTCGCCGACATCCGCGAAAAGGCAACCGAAGCCACTGAAAAAGGCAAGAAGATGGCTGCTGATGCTGTTGAATTCAACAAAGCAAATGTCGAAGCCATGATCGAAGCCGGCAAGATCGTTGCTAAGGGCGCTCAAGACATGGGCAAGACCAACATCGACTATGCCAAGAAGAATTTTGAAGAAGTTCAGGTTGCCGTCAAGGAATTGACCGCAGTCAAGTCGCCAACCGATTTCGTCAAGCTGCAAGGTGAACTGGCTCGCAAGGGTTTTGACACTGCTGTTGCCCAGGGTTCGAAGAACACTGAAGCCATGGTCAAGCTGGTTAGCGACATGTTCCAGCCAATTTCGAACCGCATCGCGGCAACGACCGAGTTTTTCAAGAAGGCTGCGTAAGCACCGCTTGAATATTGTGCCGGTGCGCTAACGTGCACCTGCCGCCCTCTCTCCACCTCCCAACGGCGGCGGCAAAGCCAACGGCGAACCGGCGCAATGAAATAGAAAAACCGTCCTTTCCACCACGGAAAGGGCGGTTTTTTTGCGCCGGACCAACCGCCCCCATTTCGCTCCCAAGCTTCAGCCGAGTCAAAAAACTCAATTCAAACCAGAAAACATGCTGCCCATGAATCGCACAGTTGCCTATTTTTTAAGCAAGAAAACGATTTGAATTAACCAGTAAATCCCGCAAAATCGCGTATCTCATCTGGCACGATACTTGATAAAGAACTGGCATAATCCGAGAGCGCGGATTCAGAAATCCCGCGCCATATAGGGGAAAGCCATGAAAAAGATCGAAGCGATCATCAAGCCATTCAAACTCGATGAAGTAAAAGAAGCTTTGCACGAGGTCGGCGTTTCGGGAATCACCGTTACCGAAGCCAAAGGCTTTGGCCGTCAGAAAGGCCATACCGAACTCTATCGTGGTGCCGAATATGTCGTCGACTTTCTGCCCAAGGTAAAATTGGAAGTCGTAGTCGAGGATGGGCTGGCTGACCGCGTAGTAGAGGCTATCGCTGCCGCCGCCCAGACCGGTCGCATCGGTGACGGCAAGATTTTCGTCATCCCCGTTGAAACCGCCCTGCGTATCCGTACCGGCGAGCGCGATAACGATGCCGTCTAAGAAACCCAAATCGTCAAAAAACGACAAGTCAAAGAAGGAAAGCAACATGGGCACGAGCGCCAAGGATATTATCAAGCGTATCAAGGATGAGGAGATCGAGTGGGTCGATGTCCGCTTCACCGACCCCAAGGGCAAGTGGCAGCATCTGACCATGTGCTCGGGCGTGATTGGCGAAGATGAGCTGGAAGACGGCTTGATGTTCGACGGATCGTCGATCGAAGGCTGGAAGGCCATCAACGAATCCGACATGATCCTGAAGCCTGATCTCGACGCAGTTTACGTTGATCCGTTCTCGGCAACACCGATGCTGGTCATCTTCTGCGACATCGTGGAACCATCGACGGGCGAACTCTACAGCCGCGATCCGCGTTCGACCGCAAAGCGCGCCGAAGCCTATCTGAAAACGACCGGCATCGGTGACACGATCTATATCGGTCCTGAGGCCGAATTCTTTATGTTCGACGATGTGCGTTTCGAAAATAGCTACAATACGTCCTATTACAAGATCGACGATATCGAACTGCCCACGAACACCGGCACCAAATATGACAGCGGCAACATGGGTCACCGTCCACGCGCCAAGGGCGGTTATTTCCCTGTTGCACCCGTGGATAGCTGCATGGACATCCGCGGCGAGATGGTATCGACCATGTTGGAAATGGGCCTGCCCTGCGACAAGCATCACCATGAAGTTGCTGCAGCCCAGCATGAGCTTGGCCTGACCTACGGAACGCTGACACAAACTGCCGATCGCATGCAAATCTACAAATATGTCGTTCATCAAGTTGCGCATGCCTATGGCAAAACCGCCACGTTCATGCCGAAGCCAATCAAGGAAGATAATGGTTCGGGTATGCACACCCACCTGTCGATCTGGAACGGCAAGACGCCATTGTTTGCAGGCGATGGCTATGCTGGCCTGTCCGAAATGTGCCTGTTCTTCATCGGTGGTATCATCAAGCACGCCAAATCGGTAAACGCGTTCACCAACCCGACCACCAACAGCTACAAGCGTCTGGTACCGGGTTACGAAGCGCCCGTTTTGCTCGCTTATTCGGCGCGCAACCGTTCGGCATCTTGCCGCATTCCTTATGGCGCAGGTGCAAAAGCCAAGCGCGTTGAAGTCCGCTTCCCTGACGCGATGGCCAACCCCTATCTAGCTTACGCGGCTTTGTTCATGGCTGGGCTCGACGGCATCCAGAACAAGATTCACCCCGGTGAAGCGATGGACAAGAACCTGTATGACCTGCCACCAGCAGAGCTTGCAGAAGTTCCAACCGTCTGCGGTTCATTGCGTGAAGCGCTTGAATGTCTCGCTGCGGACCATGACTATCTGCTCAAGGGTGACGTGTTCAGCAAGGACCAGATTGATGCCTATATCGAACTCAAGATGGAAGACGTTGCCCGTTGGGAAATGACGCCTTCACCCGTCGAGTTCGACATGTATTACAGCTACTGATCGAACGCATCCGATCAGCAGCTGAAGGCCCGGTGGTTGGGGGACTGCCGGGCCTTTTCTACAAACCCGCCTCGACAGCGATGCGAATGGCATCCGCAGTCGTCGCCGCTCCCAGCCGGTCCATCAACAACGCCCTGTGCATTTTGACAGTCTGTTCGCTCAATCCCAAAGTGTAGGCAATTTGCTTGTTCAGATGACCCAACGCCATTTCTGCAAGCACCTCCCGCTGCCGACGGGACAGTGCCTTAACTGCCATTGCTGCTGCTAATCGACGATTGGTATTGGTCGCCGGGGCATCGGTTTCCAGCTCGACCTGCGAGCCAAGAAAGAATTCTAGTTCTCCCGCCTCGTCGAACATAGGTGCGACCAGGACAGCATTGCGAAAAGGGGTTCCATCGCGTTTATAGTTCAGGATCTCTACCAAAACCGGCGAATGTCTTTTGACGCCACTCCGGATAGTCTCGGTCAACCAGGGCTCGGTAGCGGGCCCTGCCAGAAACTTGCAATTACGGCCGATGATCTCGTCTTCGGCATAGCCAGTCAGTTCGATAAAGGCACCATTACAGGCAATAATAGGATTATCTTTTTGTCGCGGATCACTAACCACCGACGCAATCGGGCTATTGGCAATCAAAGCGTCGAGCCGCTCCTTGGCACGGTCCGTAACGACCACTTTCTCTGTCTCCTTTTAAACCGCAGCTGAATATTGCTGCATCAGTCAACATGGCGGTTTCTTCGACAAGCCCGAATCAGGCAATATAGGTGAAACATGGTATAAAGGTTAGGTTGTTGCCATTCCCCAGAAGCGTATCGGGTCAACGCCCGTATTTCGAATGGGTTCGCACCAAGGGGAAAAAAATGGAATCTCTAACTTTTGGCCAATATTCATTGGTATACAACGCATTTTCATTCACTTTCGCGACCATGGCCGCGACAACATTATTCTTGTGGCTAGGACGCTCGCAAGTTGGACCAGCCTATAAAACCGCGCTGACCATCTCCGGCCTTGTCTGCGCGATTGCTGCCTACCACTACTTTCGCATATTCGAAAGCTGGGAAGGCGCATACGCAGTCGAAGGCGGCGTAGTATCCGCTAGCGGATATGCATTTAATGACGCCTATCGTTACGTCGACTGGTTGCTGACCGTTCCGCTGCTTCTAATCGAACTAATCTTGGTGATGCGTTTGAGCCAGGAAGAGACTGTGTCAAAGTCCTTCAAGCTGGGCGGCGCCGCAGCTCTAATGATCATCTTGGGTTACCCTGGTGAAATCGCCACGGATATTCCAACCCGCGTCTTGTGGGGCACATTGTCGGCTATACCTTTTGTCTACATCATGTGGCAGCTGTTCGCCGGTCTTGGAGCATCCATCAACAACCAGCCCGAAAATGTGCGCGAACTGGTCAAGAAGGCCCGCCTGTTGACTTTTGCGTCTTGGGGCTTTTACCCGATCGTGTACATGATCCCCTACACCAGCCTGAGCGGGTCGAACATCACCGTAGGCGTGCAGGTCGGCTATACAATCGCTGACCTGATAGCAAAGGCCGGCGTAGGTGTGCTGATTTACATGATTGCGATCCGCAAGTCGCAAGTCGAATATGGCGATCCCGCGCACGCGTAAGAAAGGCAGGCGGGGCGCTTAAGCGCTCCGCCACCTAGCATGAACGCATTGCACACTCCAAAGCCCATAGGCGCAGCATTCTTTCTTTCGCTGCGCCTATGGTTGTTACCTGCTCTCACAGCCATTCTGATTCTGATTGATCAATCCTGGGCTGGGTTGAATAATATTGAACTGACGATGGTCGCAGCGGTTGCAATCGTTATTTCGGGTATCCCGCATGGAACACTCGATGCCGAGATCGCGGCAACCCATTTCGGGCAGAATAATCGGGCAGGAAAGACAAAGATAATTTTAGGCTACGTCGCTTGCGTTCTGGCCATGATTGCCTTGTGGACAGTTGCCCCGGAATTTGCGCTCGTTTCGTTCTTGGTCATATCAATTGTCCACTTTAGCCAGGATTGGCGCGGCGGCGCGGACCCGTTTCTGGCAATGATGGTCGGATGGGCCTTGGTCGCCTTACCCGCTTTGGCTCGCCCGATCGAAGTTGCCATGATTTTCGAAATGCTGACCGGCAACCAGAACGGCCAGATAATTGCCACCCTGCTGGCGTGCGCGTCGGTACCTGCCGCACTTGGCAGTCTGGTCTTTGCCTATTGGTCCTATACCAATAACGACATGCAGAGCGCGCTTGAAGTGATAGCATGTATAATCGCCGCGCTATTCTTACCGCCCCTCATCGCCTTCGCAGTATTTTTCTGCGGCCTCCACTCCCCGCGCCACTTCACAGACGCCCTGCGCCAGACAGGAGCGATATCGCAGGCAAAAAAGGCAGCGATTGTCATGGCCGTTTTCGCATTATCGATTGGTCTGGGGGTCCTATTATTTATCAGCCGTAGTGGGATATCGGTCGATACCGGCATCATCCGTGCCGCCTTTGTGCTGATTTCCACACTGACCGTCCCTCACTTCATCCTCGAACATCTTATGGCAAAGAAGGCCCAGGCACTCACGCCATAATCAATGCACTTGCCCAGAGAGCGAAAGCGCGGCACATCTTGAGAAAATACTTTCAGGAGCGGTGTCATGCGCATACGTAAATTCCAAATCGGCATCGCTGGCCTTGCATTGATTACCGCCCAAGCGGTTTGGGCAGAGCTCGCCAAACCAGAAGCCAAAATGGCGGCGACAATCGATACCGAATATAACCGCTCGGTCGCGTTGGTCGAGCGCCTGGTAAACCAGAATAGCGGAACGATGAATTTTGAGGGGGTGAAAGCTGTATCCGAAATGATGCGCGCAGAACTTGAGCCATTCGGTTTCAAAGTGGCATGGATCGACATGTCCGCGGCCAAACGCGCTGGGCATCTGGTGGCGTCACACACTGGCAAGAAGGGCACCAAGAAACTGCTGCTGATTGCGCACCTCGACACGGTGTTCGAAACCGACAGCCCTTTCCAGAAATTCGAGCGCAGGAGGAATGAAGCCGAGGGCCCCGGCGCAGGGGACAACAAGGGCGGGCTGGTCGTGATTGTATCGGCGCTGCGGGCGATGCACGCGGCGGGGACGCTGAAAGATGCCAACATCGAAATCCACATGACGGGTGACGAAGAAGATGCGGGCGACCCAATCGAAGTAACCCGCGGGCCGCTGATCGCCGCGGGCAAGAAGGCCGATGTTGCGCTCGATTTCGAAGGCCTTTCGATCGAGGATGGCAAAGACAAGGGCGTCATCGCCCGTCGCTCGGCGAACAGCTGGAAGCTCGAGGTTACAGGCGTGACCGGCCATAGCTCGCTGATCTTCGACAGCACCTATGGCGATGGCGCAGCTTTTGAACTTGCTCGGATCCTGCAACGCTTCCGCACCGAACTGCCCGAACAGAATCTGACCTTCAACGTGGGACTGATCGCGGCAGGACAAGAGGCTGCTTTGGACGCCGATGGGGTTCGTGTGTCTGCCAAGGGCAAGACCAACATCATCCCCGGTGTCGCGCTCGCACGGGGCGATTTCCGCACGTTATCCGAAGACCAGAGTGCACGGGTACGAGCCAAAATGCTGGAAATCGTGGCCGCATCCGCGCCTAAAACCTCAGCGAAAATAAGCTTCGATCCGGGTAGCTATCCTGCCATGGCCCCGACCGTTGGCAACAAGACGCTGCTCGGAAAGTTAAACGCGGTCAACCGTGATCTGGGACTTGGAGAACAGATGCCGCTTGACCCCCTTAAGCGCGGCGCAGGCGATATCAGCTTTGTCGCCAATGACGTAGATGGCCTTGTTGGTCTTGGCACCTACAGCCGTGGCGACCATGCACCCGGGGAAACGGTCGATCTTGACAGCATCCGACGGCAGGCCAAGCGTGCCGCGATCCTGATGACCCGACTGTCGCGCGAAAAGGCGCAGTAGGCAGGACCATAACCGTATGGCATTGCTTGACATGTTGGCAGATTTGCTGATCCCCTGGATGATCGGTTTTGCAGGCTTTTACGAAAAGTGGATGTTGCTGACTTTTGTCCGTTCCGACAGGCATCGCCATGCGGCTCTTTGGTTGGGCAACGCGATTGCGGCGCTGGCGCTTTACCTCGGGATCGAAGCATGATGAACCGCCGCCACTTTCTCGCACAGGGTGCGGGCACCGCTCTGGCAACTGCCGCAGCCTACCCCGGCACTGCGCTCGCCACAACGCCCGCATCCGGGCCGGGCGATATTGCAGTGCTGCGCGAAATAGTGATAACGCTTCACCCGGGCCTATACCGTTACAACAGCCCGAAGACGATAGATCAAGCACTACGCAAGCTCGATCAGACGTGGTCCGACCTTCCCGACCTGGCCTCGCGCTATCTGCACCTCTCCCGCTTTCTGGCAACCATCAAATGCGGGCACAGTTACGCCAATTTCTTCAACCAGACGAAACAAGTTACGGCAGACTTATTCGACAGGCGCAGCCGGCTGCCCTTCGCATTCCAATGGATAGAGGGCCAAATGGTCGTGACTCAGGATCAGAGCGGCACCAACAGCCTGCCGCGAGGAACCATCGTCAAAGAGATAAACGATCTCGACGTCAAAGAAATGCTATCCAGATTGCTCCCTTATGTGCGGGCCGACGGGAATAATGATGCGAAGCGTCGTGCCTTGCTGTCCGTTAGCGGCGCCGACAAATTGGAAACGTTCGATATCTTCCACGGCCTTGTCTACGGTGCACCGCGAAACAAAGCCGGTGAGCCTAAGGACGGCTTCCACTATATGCGGATGCGGCTTCCGGACACAGCGTCAGATACTTGGGTGGACGTGCCTGCGCTCACGTTGGCGGACCGGCAGGCCTTTTACAAAGCGCCAGATTACAGGGGCGACAGTCCGGTCTGGGATTGGACGATGCGCCCGGATAGCATTGCAGTCCTCAAGATGGACGGATGGGCCCTCTATAACAGTACATGGAAATGGGAAACTTGGCTGAACGACCGGCTAGACAGCCTGAAGGGCGCGAAAGGGCTGATTGTCGACATACGGGATAATGAAGGCGGCCTTGACTGTGGGGACATCCTGCTTGCCCGGATGGTTGATAAAGACATCGCCAAACCACGCGCCGACCGTCTCGTTCGTTACACAAAAACACCCGAACATCTAAACCGCTATCTCGACACATGGGACGACAGCTTCCGAAACTGGGGGGATCAGGTTGAACCGTTCAACGACCGCTTTTACAAATTGAAGCGGTGGGACGACGATGGGATATTGGCCGCCAAAGGGCCGAGGGTCACCACGCCGATGGCCGTGTTGACGAGTGCACAGAACAGCAGCGCGACGTTCCAATTTGCATCACTGACCAAGCAACTCGGTCTTGGAACCTTGGTCGGTGAAGCGACGGGCGGCAACCAGCGCGGTATAAATGGAGGAGCGTTTTTCTTTGCGCGGTTGCCAGAGTCAGGCATCGAATTTGATGTCCCTCTAATCGGCTATTTTCCGCAGTCCAAAATGCCGGATGCGGGCGTTGCCCCTGACATAAAGGTTTCCACTTCGGCCAAGGCGATAGCTGAAGGTTCGGACAATCAATTGGGAGCGGCGGTCAATCATCTGTTGCGCCGCACATAAAAAAGGCGGCGCCTTGAAGCACCGCCCTTTCCATGTCGATTATGCTGTATCGCGGAGGACTAACGGCCCTCGCGCGCTGCCTTGCCAAATACGCGATATTGTTCGTTGCCGACAAAACCGAATTTGGTGATCCCGCTGCGCTTTACCACAACCAGTGATTTGTCGACCGTATCATAAGGTGCGGTCGGCGCAGGCTGGAACTGAAGTTCCGGTTCCGGATTCATAGAAGTTGTACGAACCAGAAACTGCTCCATCTGCTGCAATGTCACCGGCGTACCATTCCACTGGATTGTGCTGTCCGGAAGAATGATGATCTTGTTAATCACCGGATCGATCGGAATATCAGGTGGTGGCTGATTTGGATCATTGACCGGAAGGTCGATATTTACGGCGTGCGAAACCGGGGGGATGGTGATCATCAGCATGATGAGGAGAACGAGCATGACGTCGATTAACGGCGTCGTGTTCATTTCCATCATCGGCTGGCCATCATCGTTACCGCCACTCATTGCCATGATGATTGCTCCTTAAAATTACTTACTGCACGTTCGCGTTTTCGAACGGCGATGAAATGAAGCCAACACGGGCAAAACCGGCCATCTGCATGGTGTAGATTGCACCACCGATACACCGATAAGGTGTGTTGATATCACCACGAATATGCGCCTCTGGCAGCATGTCCGGTTCGATCTGGCCAGCAGCTGCAGCTGCTTCACCGCCCAGCTTTTCAAATTCCGCCTTCAGATGCTTCGCAGCTCGATCAACCAGTTCGGTCGAATCTACAGGCGTTACATTCCAATATATGCGGCACTCACCATTCGGGTTTGCGCCCTCATAAGCTGGGTCACCGGGGTCACGTCCGCCAACATCGGTGGTCGTCACCGATAGCAGCACGTTTTCACGCTTTGCCTTTGTGGGTTCGAACTTGACGATCGGAATATCCATTTTCACCGTTTGAATGGCGACCGGAATTGCGATGAGGAACACGATGAGGAGCACCAGCATGACGTCGACGAGCGGCGTCGTGTTGATGTCAGACATTGGCGTTTCATTGCCGCCGCCTCCGGAACTGATTGCCATTGGCCAATCCTCTCTAACTAAATTGGGTCAAAATCGAGAGCCGGTAAAACCGGCAAACGGGCTGCACCGAAGCACAGCCCTCACCCAATCTTACTTCTTTACTGCGCCAGCGGCAGGCTTGCCAGCTTGCATCGGTGCAGCAGGAGCGGCTGGTTTCAAAGCACCGCCCGAAGAGATGTAACCAAGTACATCGTTCGAGAATGTCGAAAGGCTACGGGCGATCGATTTATTGCGAGCCTGCAACCAGTTGTAAGCAAGAACGGCAGGCACAGCAACAAACAGACCGATTGCAGTCATAATCAACGCTTCACCAACAGGGCCGGCGATCTTGCCGATATCGGCTTGACCAGCGATACCAATTTTAATCAGCGCCGAATAAATACCGATCACGGTTCCGAGCAGACCCACAAACGGTGCGGTCGCGCCAACCGTTGCAAGGAATGGCAAGCCACCTGCAAGCTTGTTGTTGATCGCTTCTTCCGAACGGGCCATCGCACCATGCAGCCAGTCATGTGCTTCGACTGGATCGGTCAGAAGGCCATGCTGCTTTTGGGCCGAAATGCCATCGTCGACAACCTGACGGAATGCGCTGTTCTTGTCGAGCTTTGCGGCACCTTCTTCCAAAGTAGCCGAACGCCAGAACTGGGCGCGTACTTGCTTGGCCTGGTTAAGCACTTTCTGCTGTTCGAACAATTTTGTGAACATGATGTAGAACGAAAAGACCGACATGATAACCATGACAATAAAGATCGACCACGAAATCGGGCCACCTTCGTTCAGGGCCGGAATCAGACCGAACTGGGCGGCCACATCTGGGTTTGCGGCCGGTGCCGCAGTCAAAAACAAAATCGACATTTTAACTACCTCTCAGAAAAATTTAACTTGCTAGCAAAAAACCCGGCGCGAAGGCTCCCCCTGCCGGGCCTTGAAAATTACTTTGGAATTTGCCACCGGACGCGGTTCGAATAACTACCTTGAACCGGTTGGCCATTCTGCACGGCTGGCTCAAACCGAGCCCGTCGTTTGACGTTTGTGCACGTTGCCGCGTCAAGATCCGCATGACCGCTTGATTGCGTAACCTGGCAATCAATAACACGGCCGTTTGTATCAATGGTAACGCGGAACCCCGTTGTACCTTCCCGCTCCTGCTGCAGTGCGCGTGATGGATAGTCATTTGTGTTCGCCCAGTTGCCTGGATTGCCCTTTGCCTTTGCTGCCGCGGTAGGCCCAGCGGGCGGCGGTGGCGGCGGCGCTGACGGTGCAGGCGGAGCTGCAGTCGGGACCATTGGCGCAGATGGAGGCGGATCAGCAACGGTCCGCACGGTCGGCGGAGGCGTAACTGTTACCACCATTGGCGGCGGCGATACCACAGGAGGCTCGATCTGCTTCTCCGGCTCTGGTGGCGGTTCTTCTTCTTCTGGTGGCTCTTCTTCCTTCACATCAACCACGGTCATTTTTTCCTTGATAGACAGGACCGCATCATAAGCGAGACCAGTCACCAAGGCATAACCGAGGAACGCGTGAAGAAGGATAACAATGATGACCGAAACCAAACGGTTCGTGCTCATCCCATCTTGATCAGCATATGCCATGCGGAAACAACTCTCCTACCTTCAATACAAAAAAGCATACAGGCGCATTATATGAAAACGCGCCCTGTACACCCCCGCGAAATCGAACACATTATGTTTTTTAACTTCGATTCCGCCAAGCTTTAGCCAAGCCTATCAGGGCTAGCAACACGGATTCTGCGATTCATACGCAATTCATGAACAGCGCTTTCTTATGGCACAGAACAGATATAGACCAAAGCTGCGATAATTATAGGTGTCCGAAAGGGAATTTGAATGAAAATCACCGTGCTTAACGCTGGATTTGCCGCCATATTGCTTGGATTTAGTGGCACTGGCAACGCCCAGACGAATTTAGGCATCCCGTCTTCGCTTGCCGTGCAGGCCGACTCCGCCAGCTATGCCGATATTGCCGATTTGGTGGTCATTTCATCGTTAATCGTAGACGCTAATGTTAGAAATTTACGCAAGATTCCTCCCGAACAGGCGGTTGGCGTGCCGGCGAATCTTCAAAGGATGCTTGTTGAAGCCGACATCGTGACATTGATTCGCGGCCAAGAAGGCGTGGCTCCTCGAGTTCGATTTCTTCTAGATATTCCCAAGGATGCAAAGGGGAAAATTCCGAAATTGAAAAAGCAACGGCTCTTTCTTTTGGGTAGCTCTGTTGCAGGACGTCCCGGCGAAATTCGGTTATCACGGCCAAATGCGTTGATTCAGTGGAGCGCCGCCAACGACATTCTGGTGCGTGCAATAACCAAAGAGGCGGTACAAATAGATGCTCCTGAAAAAATTACAGACATCACGAGCGCATTTTACAGCGCCGGAACCGTCATCGGCGAAGGCGAAACGCAGATTTTCCTGAAAACAGCAAAAGAGCAACCTTTGTCGCTTTCTGTATTAAGCCGGCCGGGTGAGGAAAAAAGATGGGCGGTTTCGACAGCCGAGGTTATCGACGAATCGGCAACGGCACCGGCCAAATTTACACTTTTATGGTATCGTCTGGCCTGCGAATTGCCTCGATCAATAGCCGCCGAAATGGTCGAAGCGGCGGATAGCGAGGGTGCGGCAAAGGTGCAGGCAGACTATAATTATATACTCGACAGCATTGGTCCATGCGGCCGCAAACGTTAGGACGACGACTTAAGGGGCCGATTGGTTGGGCGCAGCCTCAGCAAGAACCAGTGTAAACCAGTTTTCGGGATCGCTGAATTCAGCCATCGGTGTCCAACCGCCCGAGCGCAGCAATAACCGAAGCCCACGAAGGTCATATTTATGGCTGTTTTCGGTGTGGATGCCTTCACCCTGGCTTATCGCGAATTCACAACCGGCAACTTCGAAACGCACATCCCGACTGCATCGCAGGTGCATTTCGATTCGCGCCTCCCTATCATTCCACACTATTTCATGCCGAAATGCATCAACGGGAATATCGCCATCAAGTTCCTTGTTGATACGATGCAGAAGGTTGAGGTTGAACGCGGCTGTTATCCCGGCGGCATCATCATAAGCCGGCACCAAAATATCCGCTGATTTTATCCGGTCAAAACCGATCAGTAATTTTGCCCCTTCCCCCAAAATGTCACGCATATGTCGAAGGAGGTCCACGCCGCTGCATGGGACGAAATTGCCAATTGTCGACCCCGGAAAAAATCCAACGATACTTTTATCGCCGACATTTTCGGGCAGAGCCAGACGCTGCGTAAAATCGGCTTCAACCGGTAAGATGCTCAAATCGGGAAAGCGCGATTGCAGAACTGATGCTGAACTCCGGAGATAGTCCCCTGAAATGTCGATAGGAACATAACAATCCGGATTTATGGCATCCAACAATAATGGAGTTTTGGTAGCACTACCTGCACCAAACTCGATGACGGTAGCGCCTTGCTCAATTTGCACGGCCAGCGCACCCCGGCAATTTTCGAGCAAGGCAGTTTCCGTGCGCGTCGGGTAATATTCCGGCAGTCGTGTAATTTCGTCAAAAAGTTCCGATCCGCGCTCATCATAAAACCAACGCGCCGGTATAGCGCGGCGCGGACCGCGCAATCCTGAGAGGACGTCGGCAAGAAACTGTGGGTCGGCACTAGAAAACAGCGCGGTTTCAGGCATCTTTAGCCAGCCGAAGTCCGGTGAATTGCCAGCGTTGATGGGGATAGAAGAAATTTCGGTAACTCGCCCGCACATGACCTCTCGGCGTTGCACAGCTACCACCGCGCAGGACAAATTGTCCGCTCATGAATTTTCCATTATATTCGCCGACTGCGCCTTCTGCAGCACGAAAACCTGGATAAGGGCGATAAGCGCTGCCAGTCCATTGCCACACATTACCAAACAAAGTGCCGTCATCCGATGACTTTGGTCGCACCGGGCCCGCTTTATCAAGTTGATTCCCTCCATCAAAAGGATGGCTTGCCGCCACAACCTCCCATTCGGCTTCAGTCGGTAAACGTGCGCCGGCCCAGCTTGCATAAGCATCGGCTTCATACAGGCTGATGTGCGTAACCGGCGCGTTCAGGTCTACGCCGCGCAAACCATCCAAACCAAAGGTCAGCCATTGCCCGTCTTTATCCTGCTGCCAATATAACGGTGCAGTAACGCCATCACATTGCACCCAGGACCATCCATCAGACAGCCAGTGTCGTGGTTCGCCATAACCGTTATCGTTCATAAACTGCATCCATTCACCATTGGACACAGTTCGTGACGAAAGCGCGAAGGGTTGAAGAAAAATTTCGTGGCGCGGGCCTTCGCAATCAAAGGCAAAGCCCGAACCGTTATGACCAATCTCCAGCAGGCCGTCGGGCCCGGCGATCCACGACATGGTGTTGCATGGTGCCCCAGAGACGGGGCGCACGGCTGGTTCCGGCCAGTAAGCGGGAAATGTCGGGTTTTGCGAAAACAGATGCAATATATCGGTCAGCAGCAGTTCCTGATGTTGTTGCTCATGGTGGATACCAAGCTCAATCAAACGCAATGCTGCTTCCGGCAGAATGTTCCAGTGCGCATCGATCGCTGCTTCGACATGGGTGCGATAGTCCAGTATCCGGGCAAGCGATGGCCGCGTAATGAGGCCGCGCGCTGCCCGTGAATGCCGCGCGCCTTCTGTCTCGTAATAACTGTTGAACAGATAGGCGAAGCTATCATCGAATGCGTGGTACCCGGCAACATGGTCGCGCAGAATGAAGCTTTCGAGAAACCATGTAACATGGGCCAGATGCCATTTGGCAGGTGACGCGTCGGGCATTGACTGGACGGTGGCGTCGGCATCGGACAGCGGACCTGCCAGATCGACCGTCAACTTGCGTGTGGTGAAAAACCGATCCTTGAGACTGGGCGTCATCGCGACGCGCCCGGCACCCATAATATATCTCCGCCCCGCGATACGTTGATCAGGCGGCAAAGCACAAACAGATAGTCGGACAGGCGATTCACATAATTTAGCGCCTGCGGATTGATGCTCACCGTCAGCGACGCTGCGACAAGAGCCCGCTCGGCGCGACGCGAAATCGCGCGAGCCATGTGCATATGCGCGGCCGCTATACTGCCGCCGGGAAGAATGAAACTTGTCAATGGCGGCAACTGTTCATTGGCCGCGTCTATGGCAGCCTCAAGCCAGTCGACCTGCTCCTTGATGATGCGCAGTTCCATCGGCGTGGGAACGAAGCTCGTGCCCGGGGTGGCGATATCCGCACCGAGGTCGAACAAGTCATTCTGGATGCGGCGTAGGTCATTGACCAAAGGCGTTTGGCCTTCGTCAGCCTCCAGCGCCTGAATGGCGACACCCAATGCGCAATTGGCCTCGTCAATCTCGCCAATGGCATGAAGACGGGCGTCGGATTTGGAAATCCGCGACCCGTCGACCAACCCGGTGGTGCCATCATCGCCGGTGCGCGTGTAAATCTTGTTCAGCTTGACCATGAGGAAAGACAGGGAGCGCTTAACGCGAACCCGCAACCATTAGCAGCACGACCAGAAGCATCACGGTGATCGCCTGCCACTTGACGCGGGCGAACATCATTTTGTTCTGCACTCCGAGCGATTGCGGAATTCCGTCCTTGTCCAGTTCGGTCGGACGCATGTTTGCAAACGCGTGGAGACCACGAACCAGTGCAAAAGCAACCGCACCTGCCGCAGCAACGATCAAGAGTACCAGCAAAATTGTCATCGGGAGATTGTCCTTGAAGTGGTTGATGCCACTGGAGCCTATTTAGGGACTGGACATTGAATTGCCAAGTGGAAGCACCCCTTTGCGCAATTTATTGATAAGCTGCGGTCCGTCCGCCCCGGCCAGCCGTTGAACCGATAAGGCCGGTGAGGATTTGCTCTTCGCCAGTTTCTGTCCGCTATTGTCGAGCAGTAGGGGATGGTGCCAGTAAACCGGCTCGGGCAACTCCAGCAAGACCTGCAGCAAGCGGTGGATCGCAGTGTACGCAAACAGATCCCTGCCGCGCACGACGTGACTTATGCCGCCGTGCGCGTCATCGACCGTTGCGGCCAGATGATAAGATGCGGGCGCATCTTTTCGCCACAGCACGACATCACCAAATTGTACAGGGTCGGCAATTTGATCGCCTGCTGCCAAATCACGCCAGCGCAAAAGCCCGGTCAGCGCAACCGCCTTGGCCGTATCGATCCGCCAGCAAAATCCGCTTTTCGCTTCGACCGAACGGTTACGGCAGGTCCCGGGATATTGCGGCCCATCCGGACCGTGCAGTACCGGCGCCTGTTTCAATGCCGCCGAGATATCACCCCGCGAACAGGTGCATTTATACAGCAGGCCCAGCGCGCCAAGCTTTTCCAGCGCGGTTTCATAATGTGCAATTTTGGCGGATTGATATTGCACCGATGCATCCGGTTGCAAACCAAGCCAAGCCAGATCGGCCAAAATTGCATCAATATGATCTGGCCGACTGCGGGTACCGTCAATATCTTCAATCCGCACGATAAATTCGCCATAATGGGCATGGGCGAAATCATGTGCGCACAGCGCCGAAAAGGCATGGCCCAGATGCAATGCTCCATTGGGGCTCGGCGCAAACCGTGTCCTGATTTTTACCCCCTGCTTATTTTCGAATTGCGGCAGAAATACCATATTATGTGCTTTTGCCCTCTTGACGTCACAATATGTGTAAATAGGTTGGCAAATGTCAAAATGCTGTAACGCTCATAGGCTTAAAGCATGTATGACAATAGGGGGAGAAGGTCTGACTTATGTTGCATACCGGAACGTTCGAAGCGGCAGGCAGGGCTAGGCATCCGGAAAATTGCCCGTCGCTGGTGCTCAATGCCGATTATACTCCGCTCAGCTATTATCCGCTGAGCCTTTGGCCTTGGCAGACCGCGATCAAGGCGGTGTTTCTGGACAAGGTCGATGTCGTTTCCAGCTATGACCGCCACGTCCACAGCCCTAGCCTCGACATAAAGATCCCTTCCGTCATCGCCTTACGCCAATATGTCAAACCGTCAGAATACCCCGCCTTCACGCGTTTCAACCTGTTTTTGCGGGACAAGTTTGAATGCCAATATTGCGGTTCTGGCGATAATCTGACCTTTGACCATGTTGTTCCGCGCCGGCTGGGCGGCATTACCAGTTGGGAAAATGTAACCACCGCCTGTTTGCCGTGCAATCTAAAAAAAGGTGGCCGGACGCCCAAACAAGCGCATATGCAGCTGAACATGGCCGCCATCCGCCCCACCAGTTGGCAACTACAAGATCGCGGCCGCGCATTCCCGCCCAACCATCTGCATGAAACATGGCACGATTGGCTCTATTGGGATATCGAGCTGGAAGGATGAATTAAACGCGGCCAGTCGTCAAAGGCCGCGTCATGCGGGGACTGTCCGCTTATTCCGTCACGGTCAACGCAGGCACTGCCCGGGCGGCATCTTCGGGTGTGATCCCCGGCGGCGGGGCGGCGGCGATGCGTTCTTCGCCGCGCATTACGCGCCCTGCGCGTTTTACGGCATCACGAAGGCGCGGATAGATGCCGCATCGGCACAAATTCGTAATAGCCGCATTGATTTCTTCATCCGTCGGGTTGCTGTTTTTCTTCAAAAGCACCGATGCCGCCATGATAATCCCGGTAATGCAGAAACCGCATTGCGGAACATTGCTTGCGACAAAGGCCTGTTGCAACGGATGGCTACGGTCACGGCTTAGGCCTTCAATGGTCGTAACAAACCGCCCCTCTGCCTCCGCAATGGTAACCAGGCACGAGCGAATTGCTTCGCCGTCGATTTCCAACATACACGCGCCGCAATCGCCGGTGCCGCACCCATATTTGGTGCCGGTCAGGTTGGATGCGTCGCGCAACGCCCAAAGCAAAGGCGTTTGCGGGTCCATCTTATACTGGACGGGACGATCATTAACGGTGAATTTGGTCATGAATCAGCCCCCGTAAGCAAGAGGGGAGCGCCCATTCAATCGCGCCAGCTTTTGTCGATCCGGTCGACCTTGCGGACCATCGCGTCAAATTCGACCCGGCCGGAACCGCCGGGGGGCGATGCCATATAAAGGTCGCGCTGATGCACGGCGATAACTTCTTGCGATACCATGATGGGTTGGCCCATTTGCATGGTCGCCATTTGATGTTCGCATGCACGTTGCAGCGCCCAATATTTGATAAACGCGTCAGGTAAGGTCTTGCCCATCACAACGGGTCCATGATTGCGAAGCATCAAAATCCGCTTGTCGCCAAGATGTTCGACCAGACGAGCACCCTCTTCTTCGCGCACCGTCACGCCTTCAAAATCATGATAGGCCAATTGCCCCATGAAATTGCAGGCATAGAAATTCACCGGCTGCAACCCGCCTTCGAGCGAACAGACAGCCACCGTTGCGGTTGTATGGGTATGTATGATGGCATGGGCATCGGGCAGTGTGCGATGGAACAGGCTGTGCTGGACAAAACCGGCCTTGTTCACATGCCATGGATTATCGACATCCAGCTTGTTCCCGTCGATGTCTACTTTAATCAGGCTGGATGCGGTGATTTCACCAAAATGCATCCCGTAAGGATTGATAAGGAACGCGCCGTCTTCATCGGGCACCTTCACTGTGATATGATTGAAAACCAGCTCGTCCCAACCGAACATTGCAAATACCCGATAACACGCGGCAAGTTCCTGCCGCGCGGTCCATTCAGCCTCGCTATAATTGCTGTTTGCCATTAGCTGCGTCGCCATTGGTCCATCCTCTCTGTTGATTCCCGTTTGCGTTATACGATGAAATGAAACAGGGAATGGGCCAAGTCCAGCCATTTCAGCCTGTTTACACTTGAATTATCTTAAAAGCGAAGCTAAGGCGCGCTTCAATACGCCGCAGCTGTGTTGCGGCATTTTTCATTTTTACTGCATTTTTGGCCCGTTTCCCGCCAATTGTGCCGATTCGATTCGGAGTGAAGTTTTTTATGCAAATCATGGTTCGCGATAACAATGTTGACCAAGCCCTACGCGCGCTGAAAAAGAAGTTGCAGCGTGAAGGCGTATATCGCGAAATGAAGCTTCGTCGCCATTTCGAAAAGCCTTCGGAAAAGCGCGCCCGTGAAAAGGCTGCCGCTGTCCGTCGCGCCCGCAAGATGGAGCGCAAGCAGCAAGAACGTGACGGCGCGAAATAGGCGCCTCATATATTGAACAGGGAAAGCGCCGCTCGGGCGCTTTTTTTGTGTCTGGAAACCGCCGTGCTTTCTGCTAGTCAGCGCACAACTTATAGCGATCAGGAATTTCCTTATGTCTGTTACAGCCGTTCCCATCTTGCCGATTAAAAAAGGGTCACTGACCAAATTGTGGGTCGGCGTTGCCTTGATTTTGGCTGCCGGTGGCGGTCTGGCATATTGGGGAACGAGCGATGTACGCAAAGAATTTGGCGATGTCGTCACGACCGAATCAGGTTTGCGCTACAAAATCCTGAAGGCGGGCGAAGGCAAATCGCCGACCGATCAGGATGTCGTGCTGGTAAAATATACCGGCCGCCTGAAAGACGGCAAGATTTTTGACCAAAATCCACAAGCGGCCATGCCGGTCAATGGCGTGGTTCCCGGATTTTCCGAAGGCCTGAAGGTCATGCAACGCGGTGGGCAATACCGGCTGTGGATTCCGGCAAGCCTTGGATATGGCCCTGAAGACCAGCGCAATCCCCAAACCGGCGAAGTTGCTATTCCCGGCGGGAGCGAGCTGATCTTCGATGTCGACCTGCTCGAATATAAATCCCGCGCCGAAGTCGACGCGATGCAGCGCCAGATGCAGGAAATGCAGCAGCAGCAGGGCGGCGCCCCTGCCGGTGGTCAGGCGAGCGGCGCACCACAAGGCTTGCCACCCGAAATCCAGGCCCAGATCGACGCGCAGATGCAGGCACAGCCAGGGCGGTAAGATGAGAGCTAACGCTCGATTGTAAAGGTTGAGACAGGCCTGTTTTCCTCATGTTCGGGATGATACATGTCGAGATACACACTAACCTTGCCCGGTAAAGCTTCTCCGCAATCGACGATATAAACGTCTACAATTGAACCAAACGGGCCCGCGCCGATGCTTCCTTCGCGTTGATAGCTTGGAGCCTTGCCGTCCGAACACCGCAAGCGCCTGAGATAGGCCCTTTGCCCTTCAGGCATATTGACGCGGATCGGGTTTTTTTCGTTTCCCAAGGGATGTTGCTCGGCTTTTTCAATCGCTTTTTCGAGCTTTTTGCCTCGAAACCCACCCAAAAAGTCGGCAAGATCGTCTGATGCGGGAGCAGATGTCCCCAAGACGCCCAACAAGCAAGCGGTCAGTATGAATCTTTTCATTGTCATTCTCCCAGGCGGAACAATTAATGCCGTTCCAGCAATCCTTCGTCCTTAATCCGCTTCTGCCACAACGCAGGCGCAAGCTGGTGCACATTATTGCCTTCGCTATCGACGGCAACGGTCACCGGAAAATCCTGAACATCAAATTCGTAGATCGCCTCCATGCCCAGATCTTCAAAGCCGACGACCTTGCTGCCCTTGATGGCACGCGCAACCAGATAGGCTGCACCGCCGACAGCCATCAGATAAGCGCTCTTGTGCTTGGCAATCGCCTGTGTCGCTGCAGGACCGCGCTCGGCCTTGCCCACGCAGCCAAGCAGGCCCTGCTCCAGCATCATGTCCATGAATTTGTCCATGCGCGTTGCGGTGGTGGGGCCAGCGGGACCGACTACTTCTTCGCCCACAGGGTCGACAGGGCCCACATAATAGATCATCCGGCCCTTGAAACTGACGGGCAGTTCCTCACCCTTCGCCAGCATATCAGCGATTCTTTTATGCGCCGCGTCGCGTCCGGTCAGCATCTTGCCATTCAGCAACAGCCGGTCACCCTGTTTCCAGCCCTGCACATCGGCGGCGGTAAGAGTGTCGAGATCGACGCGCTTGGCCGCAGCATCTGGTTTCCAGTCCACCTTGGGCCATTCGTCGAGCTTCGGCGCTTCCAAAAGTGCAGGTCCCGAACCGTCGAGCGTGAAATGCGCGTGGCGCGTCGCGGCGCAATTGGGGATCATCGCCACAGGCTTGCCAGCCGCATGGCAAGGCGCGTCCATGATTTTCACATCCAATATGGTCGACAGTCCGCCAAGTCCTTGCGCGCCAATACCCAGTGCGTTGACCTTGTCGAATATCTCGATCCGCATGGCTTCGATATCATTTTGGGGACCGCGTGCCTTCAACGGTCCCATGTCGATGGGTTCCATCAACGCCTGCTTGGCGAGCAGCACGCAATGTTCTGCCGTACCGCCAATGCCGATACCCAGCATGCCGGGCGGGCACCAGCCGGCGCCCATCTGGGGCAACATTTCGACCACCCAATCGACAATATTGTCCGACGGGTTCATCATCTTGAACTTCGACTTATTCTCGCTGCCACCGCCTTTTGCTGCAACATCGACGCTGACCTTGCCGCCGGGAACCATTTCCACATGCAGGACGCACGGCGTGTTGTCCTTGGTATTGCGGCGGGTAAAGGCCGGGTCCGCAAGCACCGAGGCGCGCAACTTGTTATCAGGATGCAGATAGGCGCGGCGCACGCCTTCATCGACCACATCCTGCATGGATTTCGACGTGTCGTCCAACCGGCAATCCATGCCCCATTTGACAAACACGTTCACGATACCTGTGTCCTGACAGATCGGCCGGTGTCCTTCGGCGCACATACGGCTGTTGGTCAGGATCTGGGCAATGGCATCCTTTGCCGCAGGAGACTGTTCCGCTTCATAGGCGTCGCCCAGCGCGCGAATATAATCCATGGGGTGAAAGTAGCTGATATATTGCAACGCATCGGCGACACTTTCGATCAGGTCGTTTTGGCGGATGAGTATAGTCATGACTGGGCCCCGTTCAATAATCACACCGCACTGCCCGTAACGCCGGTCCCACCAGTTTCAACCAATTAGACCCGAATGACAGAAATATTTTTTTCCTGTTGTTTTCCATCTTGCGCGCAAAAAAATGCTTAGCAGGTCCACGCGTCGCCCCCCTTTGACACCATCAAGGGTGCGACCAACCGAATCACAATAGCGACGAATGGAATGGTAAATTTACCATTTACCCTCTTGCGTCTGAAAATGAATGAGGCACTATAGGTAGCGGTCGGCCTCGGGGGGCATTACCACAGATTGTGCTTAAAGCTGTAGAACATGATTCTGCCGATGGGGGATATTTTTCCGTCGATAAGCTGGGGACAAGTCGAATTTAGTCCCCTTCGCGGCCCAAATAATGCTAATAAGGGCTTTCGTGCCCTGAGTCGAACAAGACGGGAACGGAAGTTTTCGTCAGAGTGTAACGGGCCGGCCTTGCGCGTGGGTATTTCCTGCGCAGCAAAAGTGCCGAAAATGGAATGGAGCAACGGGGTTAGATGGATTTCAGGGATAATGGCCACGCGGCCGAGGATATGGTCACAGGAACAACGGATGTGCTTGATAAAGTAACATTGGAAACCGAAACAAAGGCAGAAGAAAAGGCGCAGCCTGCGGCAGCGACCAAGAAAGCTGCGTCCAGCAAATCTGTCGATGCGCGTCGGTTCAACATCGTGACCGATTCATCCCGCGACGCGTTGCTGACCGAATTCGGCAAGGACACGTTGCAGGACCGCTATCTGTTGCCGAGCGAAAGCTATCAGGACCTGTTCGCCCGCGTCGCGGCGGCCTATGCCGACGATCAGGACCATGCCCAGCGGCTTTATGATTATATCTCGAAATTATGGTTCATGCCGGCAACGCCCGTTCTGTCGAATGGCGGCACCGGACGTGGCCTGCCGATCAGCTGCTATCTGAACAGCGTCGACGACAGCCTTGAAGGCATCGTCAATACCTGGAACGAAAATGTCTGGCTCGCCTCACGTGGCGGCGGCATCGGTACTTATTGGGGCAGCGTACGCGGCATCGGCGAACCTGTCGGCCTCAATGGCAAGACCAGCGGCATCATCCCGTTCGTCCGCGTGATGGACAGCCT
>NZ_JBGSRI010000072.1:0-4675 GCF_041737645.1 Sphingorhabdus sp. | reverse complement strand
GCCACAAAACGGTCCTCCGAGAGGCCCTTCTGAAACTGGATGCGATTGCGCGCCATGACTCATCTCCCTGATCCGGCACGCAATCTCGACCGAGTCGCATGGCGAGATCAGGGCTTACGATGGTGCGTAATCAGGTCTGCCCTTGGTGCTGGCCGACGACTATGCCGATCACTGGGTGCAGCCTGATTGGTCCAAGGAAAGCGGGCGCATACTATCGGGTGGACGCTTTCTAAAAGACCCCAGGCCACCTGCGAGCGATTTCAATCCGCCGCATGGTTTTGTTGAGGCACGCGCAGAGCTGGCCGCGTTGGTTCGAGGAAAAGATGACCAATCTGGTTTGATGGAGGCAGCGCCACTTGGGGAATGGTTGCGAACCAACGAGAGCTTTCAGGCTCATGTGGAAGCCTACCTTGATGCGTATGCGAGTTGGCTAAAAGCCTCGCCTGATGTCGCTTCATGGGTCGATGTCGTCGCAGTTGCGACGCTTGAACCAGATGGACGTACCCTTTCCCGTGTTCCTGAGGCAATCCTGCTCTCACCGCTGCATCCCCTGCGAATGGCCTGGCACAGCATCGCGCAGCGCGTGCTGTACGATGCAGCCTCGGGCGATCGTCCATGTCCAGCGGCCGGGGTACTCGACCCACGAAGCATCCCAGATTTCATGCGAATGCCGATTATATCTCCGGAGGGCGTGGAGAGGCTTCCATTTCTCGCGGTCGAATGTAATTCCGATTATTGGTCCGTCCTATGGAACGGCTCACGGTTACGCAACTTGTCAAGCCGTTCACAGTTGCCGCCGTTCGGTGCTGCATTCGGGTTGACGGTTGGTGGCATCTCGACAGGGTTTAGCGAAAGCCAAGTCGTTCGCGCACTCGACGACGTTTCCAATGTGCTATGTGCGAAACCGATTATCAGCGTCGTCGTTTCAAGCGCTGGCGGTGCAACAGACGCCTGCAACGAAGGGCTGGTAAGGTGGTCTGCCGGACAATACGCAGAAGCAGATAAGTCTTTGCGACGTCAAGCATCGGGGCCGCGGCGGCTTGATGTCTACGATGCTCGCGAGCAAAATTCGCGACCTGATGATGCGACTGTCGCCAACCTGTCCGACGATACACGCAACAATGTGAGATGGTTTTCCGCTCCACCAAAGGGCGCCGGCTTGGATCTGGGAATTATTGCGCAGTTGGATTCCTCAGAGCCCGAAGCTGCCGAAACACCACTGCGTTCGCCGCTCGCAGCTGGCGGGCTACTACGTCATCGCATTCGTCGACAGTTGCCTGGCTCATTCCTAAGTGAGTCACGACAAGCTCACGCGGCCGAACCAAGCGGCGATCTATTGGTCGACAAGGTTGCCGCTTGCATTGCAATGATTGAAAACACTGGCGATCACGTTTCGGGCCTACGGTTCGCGCCAAACGTCCATGCAATTTCAGAAATGTTGGAAGAGAAAGGGACAGATTTCGTCGCCATCTCATCATCGGCCGTAGACCCGGCATGTTTCCTCGGAGGATGGCTGCCGCAATCCTACCTCTGGGACTATGATCTGCCATCCTACTCGCAAAGAGCGGGTGACACGAATGGGTACTATGTCTTGTCTCGGGTGAAGCCGTCCGACCGGGATGGTTTAAAGAAAGTTCTGTCGCGCCTACCAGGCTGCAATGAAATCGAGGATGCAAAAATCGAGGACATCCTCCTTGAGATCGCACGGCGCGGGATTCCCACGATACGCGGGCTTTCAGGAGACGACACGGGCGCAACCGGGGACCTCGGGCTGTTTGTGGCAGCGCGCTTGTTGCAGGATCGGTTCCGATTATCTGCCAGCGCCAACAGCTTGCTACCGGTCATTGGCAGAAGCGGCGGTGAGGTGGCAATTGCGTTGGTAATCCCGGTTGATCCATTTCGGGGCTACCTCGATGATCTATCGCGCGCGCTCAACAAAGGCAGGTCCGACGCAACGTTATCGCGTCCTGACTTACTCGTGGTGGGAATCTCCCTGGGGGCCGGCTGCGTACGCGTACATTTGACACCGGTGGAAGTTAAATCCCGCCTCGGTACAATGTTTCCGCCAGGGGATGTTGAAGACGCACTGGGGCAGGCCAAGGCCCTCGCCGATCTTCTTACCGGGTTGGCAGGTCACAAAGAACGTGCCGGGCTTTGGCATCTTGGCTACCAGCATCTTCTGCTTTCGATGATCGGCTTCGGAATGCGGGTTTACAGCCAGCATCACGATCTGGCTGGAGCCCTTGGTGATTGGGCGGGCTATCATGAGAAGATTGCAAGCGCCATTCTCGGCAATGGTGACTGCGTGACAGTTGATGGACGTGGTCGATTGATCATTGTCGACGACTCCCCTGCAAGTGAACCGCGCGACTACGATGGCGACGGCTTTGAGGAGACTATCGTCATCGGTTTGGAGGACGCCGGACGCATCATCGCGAAGGACGCACAGATCTTCTACGACAAAGTACGTGCTAAGGTTGGCGATTGGGGCATGAAAGCCGAACCGTGCGGGGAACCATCCGTCACGCTCGATAAGGTTGAGCCGACGCAGGTTGCTGATCCGGCGCCAGTGGTCCGTGAAACTGAGGCCGTTCGTGGTGGAGAAACGAAGTCGAGTGCTAACAAGTCCAAAGTGCCCCCAGTAGCAGCAATCCAACCGAGTGCGGACGCAGGCACCGGAATCAAGCTCGCTGTAGGCAGCACCGACCGCGCATTTGAGAAGAAGGAGCTCTTGCTTGCATTGTCGGACACGCGGCTCAATCAGCTAAACATGGGCGTAGTCGGCGATTTAGGTACGGGCAAAACCCAGCTGCTCAAATCAATCGTCTACCAAATCGTGTCTTCTACAGCTGCAAACCGAGGGATAAGGCCTCGGATAATGATCTTTGATTACAAGCGTGACTACAGCAGCGCAGATTTTGTCCAAGCGACTGGGGCCCGCGTGGTCAGGCCCCATCGACTGCCGTTGAACTTGTTTGACACGAGCAGCATGGAAGATACGACCGTCCCGTGGTTCGATCGATTTAGATTTTTCACCGACGTGCTGGACAAGATCTACTCAGGCATTGGGCCGGTCCAACGCGATAAGCTGAAGCGCGCTGTGAAGGCGGCATACGATGTGAAAACCGGGCAGGGCGCTCCAACACTCTACGACGTCCACGCCGCTTACGGGGAACTACTTGATGGGAAATCAGACTCGCCAATGTCAATCATCGGCGACCTGATCGACATGGAGATCTTTGAATCCGATCCTAACAAGACCCAAACATTCCAAGATTTCTTTGATGGTGTCGTTGTGATCTCGCTGGATGCGCTTGGTCAGGATGATCGCAGCAAAAACATGCTCGTCGCGATCATGTTGAACATGTTCTATGAGAATATGCTTCGTACGCCTAAAAGGCCGTTCCTGGGTACAGACCCGCAGCTTCGTGCAATCGACTCCTATTTGCTTGTCGATGAAGCCGACAACATCATGCGCTACGAGTTCGATGTCCTGCGCAAGCTACTGCTTCAAGGACGGGAATTTGGTTGTGGCGTTATCTTGGCCTCGCAGTATCTCAGGCACTTCAAAGTGAATGCGACAGACTATCGTGAGCCGCTTCTCACTTGGTTTGTGCACAAGGTGCCTAATGTCACGCCTGCCGAGCTAGGGGCGCTTGGGTTGACAGCAACGGCAGCGGAGATGGCGGAACGTATTAAGTCATTGCCAAACCACCACTGCCTGTACAAATCATTCGATGTTCCGGGGCAGGTCATTCGTGGGCTTCCGTTTTATGAACTCATCGCTGCAGTGAAAAAGGAGTGAGCAACAGTTCGGAAATAGATGAAAGCGGGAGTTTCAAAACAGATGCTACAAGCCCAAGTCGTATAATATAGATTAAGTTAAATTTGACTGGAATTTCAATGGTTTCGATTTAAATTAAGAAAAGCGTTATGTTAAATTGTACTATCTCAATCTATGATAATGTCCTTTATCGTATATTGCAAGAACTGCATTTTGAAGCGACTTTGTCTTTTGCTTGCGGGAGTTATTGCATCACGCCATAATATGTATTGAAATCGATAGTGATAATTAATAAAGTGCTCAGCATATTCTTACTAATGGACATTAGCGTTTGATGAGCACGACAAATCCGCACCTATTTCCAAATATGCATTTCCTGCGCGCCGAGCTGGCGCGGAAGGCGGCGGGTTTCTTGTTCCTGATCTCATGCCTCATCTGCCTGTTTTTCGGCCTGACAATCGGTCTGGCATTCGGTCTTTACCTGGCCTCGGCCCCGTACTGATGCGCCTGATGCTGCCTCCAACTTCTGATTCTGCAATTCGAACGTGATCCGCCCCTTCGTCCTCAATCACAATTGCTTCCTGCGTCCGGCTGGGTCTCCACCATCAGACCTCGATGCGCTGCTGCGCGAGATCGGCGGCAACTCGGGCAACAGCTATATCACGCACGCTCTCTCCCGCTTCACCAATCTCAGTCAGCTCGATGGCGTGGCCAGCATCTTCTCTGACGGTGCGATTGCGGCAATCGATGTCCTGATTACGCACCATAGTCCGCCATCTTGAGCCACCAGTAGGGCTGGGGTTTCGTGGCGACGGCGGCCCGCCCCAGAGCGGGGATCATCGCTGCGAGATCGAAGCGATGGTTGAAGCGCCATTCGAACTCGGCGAGGTA
>NZ_JBGSRI010000052.1:0-73363 GCF_041737645.1 Sphingorhabdus sp. | reverse complement strand
GCCTTCGAGGTTTGGTGGGCGGGTTTCGAGCGGAAGCCAGTGGGGCTGTTGCAAGCGCAATTCGGCCGCGTCTTCGATCGTCAAAACGCGCTCGCCAGGGTCGATCATTTTCGACAGGGCGTTGAGCATGGTGGTTTTACCGGAACCCGTACCGCCCGAGATAACGATGTTCATGCGCGAAGCGCCGGCGATTTTAAGTGCCGTTGCCATCGGTTCGGACATGGAACCAAAGCCTTTGAGCATGTCGATGGTAATCGGCTTTTCGGAAAACTTACGAATCGAGATTGCCGTTCCGCGAAGCGACAGTGGCGGTACAATGACGTTAACGCGCGACCCGTCTTTCAAACGGGCATCGGCAAGCGGAGTTGTCTGGTCGACGCGGCGACCCACCTGGTTCACGATGCGCTGGGCGATCTGGAAAAGATGCTCCTCATCGCGAAACTGGATGGGCGCAATGGTCAGCTTGCCCTTCTTTTCAATGTAAGTCTGGTTGGGACCGTTGACCATGATGTCGGTGATATCCGGATCGCCGAGTAATTCTTCGAGCGGACCAAAACCGAGAAGTTCGTCGACCAGTACCTTTTCAAGCGCAAATTGCTCGCGGCGGTTGAGGGTCAGTTTGAGCTCGGCCAAAACCTCAAGGATGATGGGACGGAACTCTTCGGTAAGCTCTTCTTTGTTCAGTGAGGCAGCGGCTTCGGGATCGACCCGTTCCAAAAGGCGCGGGAGAACCTGCTCCTTGATCTTGTGGACTGACGCTTCAAAGCCTTGAGGTCCCTCATCAACAGCCGCCACCGAACTTGCGCGTTCGGACAGGCGTGACATGGCGTCTTGCATAGGGGTCTGAGGTGTCGGCGCGACACCGGGTAGTTCAACCGAATGCAATGGAGGAAACTGCTCGCCGCCTTCGGGCTGTTGCGGTTCAGGTTGCGGAGAGGGGGGCGATTGCGGCGTATGATTGGACGGCGAAGAGCCGCCACCTGTCATGGGCCGCGCAACGCCAAATGATGGGCGTCCCGGTGTTAGGCCTGGTTTCTTGCCAAATGCACTCACAGCTTTTCCGCTCCGATTTATTCCAGTTGCAACGTAAATGGTTGCTACCTGCAAATGGTGAATAAAACGGTAATGCTATCAATCAGCCATGTCGTTGCCGCCCGTTTCATTGTCCTTTCCATAGCCTCGACGGCGCATTAAGGCGGCTGCGGATTTAGGGAATTTTCCGTGCACACTCACTCGGCCCGCTCGGGCCTTTTATTCGCATTATGTGGCTTTGCCTTGCTATCGTGCGGTGACGCCGTGATCAAATCGATTGCCGGGGCATGGCCCGGAACTGCCGTCGCCGCACTGCGCTATTCGGTCGGCGCGACGGGGCTTGGGGTATTCCTGTTGGTGAAGGAAGGAAAGCGCGGCTTCGCTTTGCCGAACCCGCCAATTCAATTGATGCGCGGCGCAGCAGTCGCCGCCGCAACTATCCTGTTTTTCTCGTCGATTTTCCTCATGCCCTTGGCCGAAGCGACGGCCATCGGCTTTACCACCCCTATGATCACGGCTTTGCTCAGCGCGCTGTTCCTGAAAGAACGTACCAGCAAGGCGACATGGATTGCTTCGCTTGCCGCCTTTGCCGGGGTGCTCATCATCTTGCGGCCCAATGTGGCGGCGTTGGGTTGGGTTGCCCTGATGCCGCTTGCTGCTGCGGTGTGCATGTCGCTGATGATGATGGGAAACCGCGCGGTTGCGGGGCAAGGGTCGCCCTTGTTGATGCAATTCCTTGTGGCGTCCATCGCCGTTCCCTTTGTTGTTAGCGCTGCCGTGATCGGCCATTTTTCAGGCTTTGCTCCGCTTCATGTCGGCGTGCCTGACTGGACGATTGTGGCGCGGGCTTGCATCGTTGCTGTATCAGCCAGCTTTGCACATTGGCTGATATATATGGGCACGACGCGTGTCTCAGCCGCCGAAATCGCGCCGATGACCTATGTGCAGTTGTTGATCGCAATGGCGCTCGGAATCGTGATTTTCGGCGATTGGCCGGACCTGACGTCCCTGTTGGGATCGGCTATCATCATTGGCGCGGGACTGTTTTTGTGGCATCAAAAGCCCGCTTGAGGGGGGAGCCATGATGCGACATTTAGCAATATTAACGGCGCTTATGTTAGCGCTAGCGCCATTAGAAAATGCCTGTGCGACGGACGAACAGGCCATGCCAAACTGGCTCACGGGCGTTTGGGTAAATAGTGAAGGAGATAATTGGGGCGAAGAATTTTGGACTTCAGCGCGGGCTGGGATCATGTTCGGCGCAAACCGTTCGGGCAAAGGCGAGACCCTTCAATTTTGGGAACATATGCGCATTGTGCGTGAAGAAGACGGCCAGCTGGTCTTCTGGGCTATTTCAGGTGACCAAAAGCCGGTAAGGTTTGCAGCTACGAAAGTGTCAGCTGATTCAATAACTTTCGAAAATCCGAAGCATGATTACCCGCAAAGAATAACCTACTGGCGCGACGGAAAGATATTGAGGGCTTTAATCTCGCTTGCCGACCGAAGCCAGCCAAGAGGCTTTGCCTTTGAATTAAAGCTTGATAATTAAACGGCCTCAACCACGCGTTCGGCGAGGACAGTCAGGCCGTTTTCATTCACTTCGGCAAAACCGCCGGCGATAGACAGTCTTTCCGGTGTCGCACCCTGCGTTGCATAGATGTCGAGCGTCGCATCGCTGCGCAACGTGCTCATGATCGGGCTGTGGCCTTCGAGAACGCCGAAGTCGCCCTCGGTGCCGGGGACGACGACCATATAGACGTCGTCCGAGCGGTAGAGCTTTTCAGGGGTTACGAGTTCGAAGTGTAGTGGCATCTGCATTTCCCAACATTTCCCTCTCCTTTGGGAGAGGGTTGTGAAGACTTGGCAGCTTGCTGCCTAGTCGTAGCTGGGTGAGGGGATGTTCCCTACCGACAGGGCGGGACCCCTCATCCAACTTCGCCTAAGCTGCTATGCAGCAAAGGCTTCGTATCCTTCTCCCAACGGGAGAAGGGATTTAAGCCGCCTCCGCCGCCAGCTTGGCGGCCTTGGCAACCGCTTCTTCGATGCCGCCGACCATGTAGAAGGCTGCTTCGGGAAGGTGGTCATATTCGCCGTCGACGACTGCTTTGAACGATTTCACGGTGTCTTCGACCTGCACGAACTTGCCGGAGATGCCGGTGAAGACTTCGGCGACGTGGAACGGCTGCGACAGGAAGCGCTGGATCTTACGGGCGCGGGTCACGGTCAGTTTGTCGTCTTCCGACAGTTCGTCCATGCCCAAAATCGCGATGATGTCCTGCAGCGACTTGTACTTCTGCAGCGTTTCCTGAACGCGGCGGGCAGTGTCGTAATGCTCCTGACCAACGACGGCAGGGGTCAGAACGCGGCTGACCGAGTCGAGCGGGACAACGGCGGGGTAGATGCCGAGTTCTGAGATTGCGCGGTTCAGCGTGGTCGTCGCATCCAAGTGGGCGAACGACGTAGCTGGTGCAGGGTCGGTCAAGTCATCTGCGGGAACGTAAATGGCCTGAACCGAAGTAATCGAACCCTTGGTGGTCGAGGTGATGCGTTCCTGCAACTGCCCCATGTCGGTCGCCAGTGTTGGCTGATAACCCACAGCCGATGGAATGCGGCCAAGAAGTGCGGATACTTCTGAACCGGCTTGCGTGAAGCGAAAGATGTTGTCGACGAAGAACAGAACGTCCTGGCCTTCTTCATCGCGGAAATATTCCGCCATGGTCAGACCTGACAGGGCTACGCGAGCGCGCGCACCGGGAGGCTCGTTCATCTGGCCGAACACCAGCGCAACCTTCGAACCTTCAGGGGTCGGGTTGCCATCGGCGTCCTTGGCGATAACGCCAGCGTCGAGGAATTCATGGTAAAGGTCGTTCCCTTCGCGGGTGCGTTCACCCACGCCAGCAAACACCGAAACGCCGCCATGGCCCTTCGCGATGTTGTTGATCAGTTCCTGAATGAGAACCGTCTTGCCAACGCCGGCACCGCCGAACAGGCCGATCTTGCCGCCCTTTGCATAAGGTGCGAGCAAGTCGATGACCTTGATGCCGGTGACGAGAATTTCTGCCTCGGTCGACTGGTCGGTGAACAGAGGTGCTTCGGCATGGATCGGGTTGGACTTCGCCGCGCCAACAGGGCCACGCTCGTCAATTGGCTCGCCGATAACGTTCATGATGCGGCCAAGCGTCATTGGGCCAACAGGCACCGAAATCTGCGCGCCGGTGTCACGGACTGGCTGACCGCGGGTTAGGCCCTCGGTCGCGTCCATCGCGATGGTGCGAACGGTGTTCTCGCCAAGATGCTGTGCTACTTCGAGGACGAGGCGGTTGCCGTTATTGTCGGTTTCAAGCGCCGAGAGAATGGCGGGAAGCGTGCCGGTGAAGCTGACGTCGACAACGGCGCCGATGACCTGCGAAATGCGGCCGGTTGCGCCAGCGACATTGACTGCGGTCTGGCCGGAACCCGCCTTGGGAGCAGGGGCCTTGCTTGCGGGCGCTTTCGCCTTAGGGGCAGCGGCGGCTTTAGTCGCAGGAGCCTTTACAGCGGCGGCCTTGGGTGCAGCTGCTTTTGGAGCGGCGGTTTTCTTCGGGGCGGTTGCCATTTGCTTCTTCCTTGCCTTGGGATGTCGTTAGAGCGCTTCTGCGCCCGCGATGATTTCAATGAGTTCGGTGGTAATCGCTGCCTGACGGGACCGGTTATACTGGATTGTCAGCTTGTTGATCATGTCGCCTGCGTTGCGGGTTGCATTGTCCATTGCGGTCATTTTCGAGCCCTGCTCCGACGCCGCATTTTCGCGGTTGGCGCGCAGCAGCTGGACCGAGACGTTGCGCGGCAACAGGTCTGCGAGGATTTCTTCCTCGTCGGGTTCATATTCGACCGAAGCGGATACAGCGACCGATGCCCCATCGCCCGCAACCGCAACCGGCATCAACTGAATGGCAGTTGGCTCTTGAGTCAGAACAGTAACGAATTTCGAAAACAGCAGGTGCGCGACATCGAATTCGCCGGCCTCGAACCGCGCGGTCAGGTCTTCGCCCCAGGATTGCACATCGGCAAATGTCAGCTTGCCGAGATCGCCGGGTTCGATGCTGTGGATGATGTCGCTACGGAAAGTGCGTGCAAGCTGGTCCTTGCCCTTCTTGCCGATGGTGTAGAACTTGACAGTCTTACCCGCAGCACGAAGTTCTTCGGCCTTTTTGCGTGCCAGACGGACGATGTTGGTGTTGAATGCACCCGCCAGACCCTTGTCCGAAGTTGCGACCACGAGCAAATGCACATCGTTCTTGCCGGTGCCCGCCAGCAGCTTCGGAGATTGCGGGCCAACGGTGACCTTCGAGGCAATGCTCGACACCACGGCTTCAAGCCGTTCGGCATAAGGCCGTGCAGCCTGCGCCGCTTCGGTCGCCCGACGCAGCTTGGCAGCGGCGACCATTTTCATCGCCTTGGTGATCTTTTGGGTCGATTTGACCGAGTTGATCCGCATTTTTAGGGCTTTGAGGCTTGCCATATTATTTCGCCGAAGCTCCTGAACGCACCGCGTTCCAGTTGAAAAGGAAATTCCGCTGTTCAGCCCAGGTCTGACCCTGAACGCTGTCGCCGTTGAGGCAAGCGGAAGTGTGATAAGGCCCGACGCCGTCGGTTGTCCGGAAGCTTACGCAGGTACGACCGCGATCGGTTTTCCAACGACCCGCTTCGATTGTGCTTTCGTAAAACGAGCCAGTAACGGTGCCATCCGCGTTAAGCGCCAATATCATAGGTTTGGTATATGGCTCAGCCGGATTGCCGCTCAAGTCGACGGTCCATGCACCGTCAAGTGGCGTTTCCGCCACTGCGGGTGCTGACACCGCCAAAACCATCAAGGCAAACGCACGGACCATGTTTACGCGAAATTCTTCGTAAACTTGTCGAGTGCTGCCATCAGCGCCTTCTTGCTGTCGTCGCTGAAGTCCCTGCTGTCGCGGATGGTCTTTAGGATGTCGGCGTGATTTGCGCGGAGGTCAGCGAGCATCGCTTCTTCGTAGCGTGTGACATCGACGACAGGGATGCCGTCGAGATAGCCATTGGTGCCAGCGAAGATCGATGCGGTCTGCTCTTCGAAAGGAAGCGGCGAGAACTGCTTCTGCTTCAAAAGCTCGGTCAAACGCGCACCACGGTTCAGCAGCTTTTGCGTCGAGGCATCAAGATCGGAACCGAACTGCGCGAACGCAGCCATTTCACGGTATTGCGCGAGTTCGAGCTTAATTGAGCCCGACACTTTCTTCATCGCCTTGGTCTGGGCGGCCGAGCCAACGCGCGACACCGACAGACCGACGTTAATCGCAGGGCGGATGCCTTGGAAGAACAGGTCGGTTTCAAGGAAAATCTGACCGTCGGTAATCGAAATCACGTTGGTTGGAATGTAAGCCGACACGTCGCCAGCCTGCGTTTCAATGATCGGCAATGCGGTAAGCGAACCGCCGCCGTTGGCGTCGGACATCTTCGCGGCGCGCTCAAGCAAGCGGCTGTGGAGATAGAAAACGTCGCCGGGATAGGCTTCACGGCCCGGAGGACGACGCAGCAGAAGCGACATCTGGCGATAGGCCACAGCCTGCTTCGAAAGGTCGTCATAAACGATGACGGCGTGCATGCCATTGTCGCGGAAGAACTCGCCCATCGCAACGCCGGTATAAGGTGCAAGATATTGCAGTGGTGCAGGCTCGGATGCGGTTGCGGCAACGACGATGGTATATTCCATCGCGCCTTGCTCTTCGAGAGCGCGGACGATTTGCGCAACGGTCGAACGCTTCTGGCCGACGGCGACGTAGATGCAGTACAGCTTCTTCGATTCGTCGGTGCCCTTGTTGACTTCCTTCTGGTTGATGAAGGTGTCTATGGCGACGGCAGTTTTGCCGGTCTGACGGTCACCAATGATCAGTTCGCGCTGGCCACGGCCCACAGGTACGAGAGCATCGAGGGCCTTTAGGCCGGTCTGAACCGGTTCCGAAACCGACTGGCGCGGGATGATGCCGGGGGCCTTGACTTCAACGCGGCTGCGCTGAGTGGTCTTCAATGGGCCCTTGCCGTCGATAGGGTTGCCGAGGCCGTCGACAACGCGACCAAGCAGTTCCTTGCCGACGGGAACGTCCACAATCGTGCCGGTCCGCTTGACGACATCGCCTTCGCGAATTTCGCTGTCTGTGCCGAAAATCACGACACCGACATTGTCCGCTTCAAGGTTCAGCGCCATGCCCTGAATCCCGTTCGCGAATTCGACCATTTCACCGGCCTGTACATTGTCGAGGCCATGGATACGGGCGATACCGTCACCCACCGACAGCACACTGCCTACTTCCGAAACCTTAGCTTCGGTGCCGAAATTGGCGATCTGGTCCTTGATGACCTTTGAGATTTCTGCGGCACGGATATCCATGATCTGTACTTAGCCTTTCATCGCAGCTGCGAGGGTGTTGAGACGGTTTTTGATACTATTGTCGATCATCTGGCTGCCGATACGGACAGTCAGGCCACCCAAAAGGGAGGGATCGACCTTGGTTTGAATGGCAACGTCGCTGCCGACGCGGGCCTTTAGCTTTGCCGACAACGCTTTTGTTTGCGCAGCGCTGAGTGCATGGGCAGAGGTTACTTCGGCGGTTACTTCGCCGCGGTGGGCGGCGGCCAGCGCTGTGTAGGCGCGCGCAACGGCAACGGTTTCACCAAGTCGGCGGTTGTCGGCCAGCACACCGAGCGTCTTTGTCGAAAGCGGATCCAGCTTCATGGCTTTCGCCACGGCGGCAATTGCCTTTTTGGCGTCGCTACGGGTCAATACGGGGTTCGTCGTCAAAGCCTTTAGATCAGCCGATTCGCCAACAGCTTTTGCAACGGCGGCCATGCTGTGTTCAACGGTATCAATCGCCTTGGAATCGCGCGCCAGTTCAAACAACGCAGTCGCGTAACGCCCAGCTAAACTGGCCTGAATATTAGCAGATGTGCCGCCGGAATTATCCACGCGTGACAGTCCTCGAATGTGAGACTGAAGAAATGTGCTGACCGGGCCGAAAGGTCACCCTTTCACTGAGGTCGACGCGCGCCTAGCAGGGCTTTTGCTGCGATGCAAGATGGGGATTGGCGGATATTTAGACATACTGGCCAATCAATACTATATTTGTCATTCCCGCAAAGGCGGGAATGACAATGCGGAGATGGTGAAATGGGTTCAATGATTAAAATGACAATGACCGATGGCGCCGAATTGGCTGTCTATCATGCCGAACCGCAAGGCGAGCGCCGTGGCGGTCTGGTGCTTATCCAGGAAATCTTCGGTGTCACCGACCATATCCGCGAATTATGCGATGAATATGCGGCCGACGGATATGAAGTGTTATCGCCATCGATATTCGACCGTGAACATCCCGGCTTCGAAGCGGAATACACCGGACCGGATTATGAGCGAGCCGTCCAATTGGCGCGTGAACTGCATCCCTTTATACAAAGCCTCGACGACGCGCAGGTCTGCATCAATGCATTGAAAGACAAAGGACCGGTCTTCATCACCGGCTATTGCTATGGCGGCTCTGTCGCCTGGGCGATGGCGGGCATCAACGACGATCTGGCCGCCGCTTCCTGTTATTATGGCAGCCTCATCCCCACGCTGTACGCCGACAAGGCACCCAAATGCGCAACCATCGCCCATTTCGGCCGCTTTGATCAGGGCATTCCGATGGAGGGTGTCGAGGCGCTGATTGCCAAAGACCATCCGACCGCCCAGATTTTTGTTTATGACGCCAATCATGGCTTCAACTCCGACCGGCGTAAGGATTATCATGAACCCAGCGCAGATCTAGCCCGCGAACGGACGGTGGCCCTATTTAAGGCGTGCGGCGGCTAATTTGCTTTGAAAGCAAGTTTCGGGAAGCCGTCGATGCGTGCGGCATATATTCGGGGTCCATCCAACAAGGAGCCGGAATATGAGTTATCGAATAACAGGACTGGACCGCGAGCCATTCGCGGAGTTGTTTGACATGAATGACGCAGCGTTAGCCGAAAGAGGCGCGTTGCGGGTGACGGCGGCTGCCGACAAGGGCTGGCCCTGCCGGATCAGTCTCGAGGATGCCAAGGCAGGCGAGGAGTTGATCCTGCTCAACTATGTCAGCCATGATGTGGCAACACCTTATAGATCGGCTTATGCCATTTATGTGCGCGAAAGCGCCGGGGCACCGGCGGAATATGTCGATATGATCCCGCCCGTATTCGAAGGCCGCCCGATCGCGCTCCGGGCGTTCGATACAGATGGTATGCTCCGAAATGCCGCTCTCGCTTTGCCCGGGCAGGCGGACTACAAGATCCATGAGCTGTTCGCCCAAGAAGAAATCGCTTATATTCACGCGCACAATGCAGCGCATGGCTGCTTTTCCGCGCGGATCGAGAGGGTTTGAAGATGGATCAATTCCTAACCGCAGATCTTGGCGCGATGAAGGCGCAAATGGAAAATGGCTGAGAAAAGCGCCATTGATCCAGATTTTGCATGGAACACATTCCTTACGCGTGATCGCGCTTATGACGGGCAGTTTGTCGGTGCTGTCAAAACGACCAAGATTTATTGCAAGCCAAGCTGTCCGGTGCGGCATCCAAAACGCGAAAATATTTGCTTTTATGCAACGGCGGGCGAGGCAAAGGCGGCTGGGTATCGTGCCTGTTTACGCTGCCGCCCGGATGACATTGCGCGTGATGAAGTCGCCGTGGTTAGCGCTCTGAAATTGCTTGCGGCCGAAGAGCCATTAGGACTGGCGGCTTTGGCTGCGGCTGTCGGCTATGCGCCGCATCACTTCCACCGGCTCTTCAAGCGCGCAACGGGCGTCACGCCCGCCGAATATGCACGCGGGCTTCGGGCTGGGCGAGCGGAAGAAGCGCTTGCCGCAAATGACCGGGTGACCGATGCGATTTATGATGCCGGATATTCGGGGCCAAGCCGGTTTTATGCAGCGACAAAAGGACGATTGGGAATGACGCCAAGTGCATGGAAAAATGGCGGGGCAGGAGCAGTTATCCGATGGGCCGTCGTCGACACATCGCTTGGCAATATGCTGGTCGCAGCGACTGACAAAGGTATTTGCCGTCTCTCTTTTGACGAGGACGAAACAGAGCTCCACAAACGCTTTCCGGCTGCTAAAATCGAACAAGGCGGCGACGCTTTAGCGGAACTGGTAAATGGCGCTGTAGCCGCGGTCGAAAATCCTGCAAATATGCCGGAACTGCCACTTGATATCGCGGGTACCGTTTTTCAGCAGGCCGTGTGGAAGGAATTGCAACGTATTCCACCAGGCGAAACCCGGACTTATGCCGAAATCGCCGCAGCCGTAGGCAAGCCAAAGGCGGTGCGTGCGGCGGGTAGTGCAAATGGCGCCAATAATGTTGCGGTGCTCATTCCGTGTCATCGCGTGATCCGTACCGATGGCACTTTGGGTGGCTATGCTTATGGTTTGGAACGGAAAGAGAAATTGCTTCGGGCAGAGAGGAATGCAGGATGACGGACACAGTAAAAATTTTTGGTGATCTTCATGTCGCGGGCAATCCCTTGATATTGTACAATATCTGGGATGCGGGCAGTGCCAAGGCCGTTGCTGACGCCGGTGCCCAAGCAATCGCCACGGGCAGTTGGGGTGTCGCCTGTGCCCATGGATATAAGGATGGTGAGACTTTTCCTGTCGATTTGGTTTTCGCTAATCTCGCGCAGATTCTGAATGTTACTGATTTGCCCGTTACGCTCGATTTTGAAGCCGGATATGGCGCAGATGCAGCGCAAGTAGGGCAAATGGTGGAAAAAGCCGCAAGGGCTGGCGCCGCCGGAATCAACATAGAAGATAAAGATCCTGTGACACGGGAGCTTTTTGATACCGATGCAGCCAGCGCTAGAATCAAGGCTGCAGCGGCTTCGGGCATTTGGATCAATGCCCGAACGGATTTGTTCATCGTCACCCCCAAAGAGCATCACGATCTGGCATTGGTTGAAAAAGTGCTGGAACGGGCGAAATCCTATGCAGATTCAGGAGCGAATAGCCTCTTTGTGCCTTTCATCGCCGATGCATCCTTAATCGGCCATTTGTGCACAAAATCGCCTTTGCCGGTGAACATTTTGGTGGGGGAAGGTATTCCTGATATCAAGACGCTGGCCGGTCTGGGCGTGGCGCGGATCAGCCATGGTCATGGACCCTGGGCAAGGGCCATGCAGGATCTGTCGGTCGCAGCCAAATCGGCGATGGCTGCGCTAGATTGAGGTTAAGATGCGGGACATCTTTCACAGCTTACCGCTGATTTTACATGTAGAAACTGGTTAATCCTAACGGTCTGTTCACCCTTTTCGTCCATAGCAAAGTTCAATCTGTGGCAGTTGTAAGTCCGCCAATAGGGGCGTGACCGTTTGATTTGTCGCAGGGTCAGAGGGACTGGGCGATGAATAACGCGTTGAAAAACATCATGGTCATGATGCTCGGCCTAATGGCTGCGGCGCTGTCAGGATGTAGTTCGGTGGCGGCTGGCCCTGAATTGCCGCAGGCACCAACGGTCTCGGTTCGCGAAGGTCCGGGTGAGGACTATTTGATTGGTCCGCTCGACCAGTTAACCGTCTTTGTGTGGCGGAACCCTGAATTGGGCGCAAAAGTACAGGTCCGTCCTGATGGCCGCATAACAACGCCGCTGATTACCGATATGCCCGCAGTCGGCAAAACGCCGACAATGCTGGCACAGGATATAAAGCTTCAACTCTCGCAATATATCAACGACCCGATTGTTTCGGTCATCGTCAACGAATTTGCCGGAACGACGTCGCAACAGGTCCGCATTGTCGGCGCCACCGAAAAGCCTGCGTCCATTCCATATCGAGCCAATATGACCGTGCTCGACGCAATGATAGCAGTCGGCGGCCTGTCTGAATATGCCGCTGGCAACAAGGCACGCCTGATCCGTCATAACAAAGGTACCGGTGCCCAAAAAGAATATTTGTTGCGCCTTGGTGACTTGTTGAAGCGGGGTGACAGTAAGGCAAATGTGCTGCTCGAGCCCGGCGACGTCATCATCATTCCAGAAAGCATGTTCTAAGCAATGAACTCGCTTTACGACGAAATCCGGATCGCCGTTCATAGCGTGTGGAACCGCCGCTGGCTTGCTTTGGCCGTGGCGTGGGGCGTGTGCCTTGTTGGCTGGCTAGCCGTCGCGATGATTCCCAATTCATACGAATCCAAGGCGCAAATTCAGGTCCGCACCCAATCCATATTGTCCGATCAAGTGGGGATTACGCAGCAAGACCAACGCCGGAATATCCAACAGCTCGAACAAACGCTGACGTCGTCGGATAATCTGGCCAAAGTTGTTCGTGGAACAGAGCTAGGTGCGTCCATAGCCACGGATCAGGAACTGGCCGGAAAAGTCGAGGGACTTCGGGCAAAGATCGAAGTCAAGGCAGAGCAAGATGATTTCTTTGCCATCAGCGCGAAATTGCCGAGCGGCAAATTGGCCCGCGACGTGGTGCAAAAGCTGATCGATGTTGCTGAAGAAGACAATATTGCCGGAGATCGAAAGACAACGAGCCAGACATTACGCTTTTTGGATACGCAGATCGCGGGACGTCAAAAAGAACTCGCAGCGGCTGAAGCCAAGCGCGTTACGTATGAAACTGAAAATCTTGGTTTGTTGCCCGGTGTCGGTTCGGTTTCGCAGCGGATAGAGGCTTCGCGCGTCGAATTGAACCAGATAGATTCACAGCTTATCCAGGCTCGAAGTGCTCTTGCGGCGCTAAACGGCCAGTTGGCCGGTACGCCCGCAACGTTAAATACGCCGTCTATTGGAGGTGGTTCTCCAACTGCCCTGGGGCAGGCGCAGGGTGAATTGGCGGCGATGCGCGCACGCGGATTTACCGATAGCCACCCAGATGTTGTTGCAATCCGAAACCAGATCGCGAATTTGCGGACACAAGGTGGCGGTGCGACAGGTAGTGGCTACAGGACACCGAACCCCGCTTACAGTTCGCTTCAATCGATGCGCGCGGAGCGCGAAGCCGCGGTATCCGCATTGCAAGCCCGCAAAAGCGCGCTGCAATCCGATATGGCGCAGCTTGCGTCAAAGCAAACGGCCGAACCCGGTGTGGCCGCGGAATATCAGCGGATCAACCGCGACTATGAAGTCTTGAAGGTGCAATATGACAAGCTGGTCACCGAACGTGACCAGATCAGATTGCGTGGTCAGGTCGAATCGCAAACCGACGCGGTGCAATTTCGGGTGGTAAAAGAACCATCACTGTCAAATGTGCCTGCCGCTCCAAACCGGCCGCTTTTGTTAGCCGCGGTGTTGATAGCGGGCATTGGTGCCGGCGTTGGTGCGGCATTTGCACTCGGCCATTTGCAGACAAGTTTCCCGACGGCAGCCAAATTGGAACGGGCCAGCGGATTGCCGGTTATCGGATCGATCTCGCAGATGCTCAACGCCGAAGAACGCCAACAGCGCAAACAAAAAATGAAGCTTTTTTATGGCGCTTCGGGTGGCCTCGTATGCGTGTTTGCGTTGCTGCTGGTGGCTGAATTTGTCCAACGCGGACTGACGGCTTGAAAGGGCGGAAGATATGAACAAACATAGCTCTATCAAAACCGCAGGTTCGCTTCTGGAGCGTGCATCGGAACTTTATGATTTTGGCGCTGCATTGCGTGGCGGAGCAGGAATTCCCATTGCTGCAGCGCACGCTCCCGACAAAGCGCCGGAAAAAGCAAATGTCGTTCAGCCTGAGGCGGTCGCCATACCTGTGCGCCCGCCGATGCCGTCCGCTCCTGTGGGGCGCCATCGGGTGACGATCAATCGCGAGCGACTGTCCGCGCAGAACTTCATCGTGCCGGATGGTCCGGTTACCGGACTTTCGGAGGAGTTCCGGATTGTGAAGCGCCAGCTTCTATTGGCGGCACGCGGCGGTAAAGGGATTGACGCATTGCCGCACGGCGAACGCATCCTTGTTTGTTCGGCAAACCCGAATGAGGGCAAGACATTTTGCGCCATCAATCTGGCGATTTCGATGGCGAGCGAAAAGGATAATCGCGTTCTTTTGGTCGATGCAGACTTCGCGAAACCGAGCGTGCTGTCTACATTGGGAATCGAGAAGCACAGGGGCTTTATGGACGCGTTGGCCGACCCCGCTTGTGATGCGGAGTCACTTGTTCTGCAAACCGATATTGACGGGCTTTCAATTTTGCCGGCCGGAAGCCAGACCAATCAGGATACCGAATATCTTGCGGCGTCCCGGACAGCCGAAATTATCGACCAACTGACCCGGAACGATCCTGCGCGGATTATCATATTTGATTCCCCGCCTGCTTTAGCCGCTTCGCCTGCATCCGTGCTTGCCCTGCATGTCGGGCAAACGTTGATGGTCGTTCATGCCGATGTGACCAATGACAGCGCGCTGCGCGATGCGCTTGGTCTTTTGAGCGGATGCGAACATGTCCAGCTTTTGCTGAACCGCACCAAATTCTCACCAACCGGACGCAAGTTCGGCAATTATTATGGTTATGGAGCTTCGTAATGCACAGCCCACTTGTTAAACTGGGTTTAATTGCCGGTGTGGCGTTATCGCCATATCCTGCGCTGGCCCAGCAAATTGGCTCGGAATTGACGCCTATGGATGATGCACAGGTTAGTGCCGGCACTTCATCAGTCGATACCGCACCAGTGGAGCAATCAGGGCGCAGCAGAAAGCGGGCGGAACCAAGAGTTGAAGTGGTTCCCTATATCGAGGCGCAACAGGTGCTTGTCGCCGACCTTAAAAGTGGTGGGGAAGTTTTGACCTATTCAACCGTCGCTGCGGGCGTTGATGCTTCCGTCGCAACCCGGCGGGCCCAAGGCCAGATCAGCCTGCGATACGAACGCTTGATCGGCTACGACAATGGGGTGGACGATCAGGATACGATTACGGGTCTGGCGCGCGGGTCGCTCGCGTTGACCCGCGAATTGAGCGTTGAGGCAGGCGGCATCGCGGCTCGGACCCGTGTAGATGGCCGTGGTGCAGCGCCCACCAATCTGGTTGGCAATCCCGACAATGTAACGCAAGTCTATTCCGTTTACGGTGGTCCGACGCTTGCAACGCAGGCAGGCGATTTAAGCATCAATGCAGCCTATCGTGCCGGTTATACCAAGGTGGAAAGTGAAGACACGGTTGTCCTGCCATCAGGCCAACAAAGATTTGACCAATTCGATGACAGTATCAGCCAGGTCGCAACAGCTTCGGTAGGAATGCAACCGGGCGTATTACCGGTCGGATGGGCTGTCAGCGCCAGTTGGGAACGCGAAGATGCAGGGCAGCTCGATAACCGGTTTGACGGCAAATATGTCCGCGCCGATGTCACTTTGCCGGTGTCACCAACCCTCGCGGTGGTGGGCGGTGTCGGATATGAGGATATCGAAATTTCGGAACGGGATGCGCTTCGTGATGCTGGCGGAGTTCCGGTAGTGGGAAGCGACGGACGGTTGGTGAAAAATGTCAATTCGCCTCGGCTGATTGCTTACCGACAGGACGGATTGATCTGGGATGTCGGCGTGTTGTGGCGCCCGAGCCCGCGTACTTCGGTAGAGGCACGTTATGGCCGCCGCTATGGTTCCGATACATATCTTGGAAGCCTGAGCTATCGACCTGGCCGGGATTGGGCGGTCAATGTTTCGATATATGATACAATTTCCGGCTTTGGCGGTCTGCTGAATGACAATCTTGCGGCACTTCCGACACAGTTTTTAAGCTCGCGCAATCCGCTTTCTGGCGACCTGAGCGGTTGTGCTTTTGGTCAAACCGGTGGCCTTTGCTTCAATGACGCTTTGGGCAACGCATCGTCCGCAGCATTCCGCCAACGCGGGATCACGGCTTCGGTTAGCGGTAAAGCAGGGCTTTGGGACACGGGCTTTGCTGTGGGTTATAACCGCCGCAAATTCATTGCCTCATCATTGGGTGCACAGGCACAGATTGACGGCGTTACCGATGAAAATTATTACGCAGTTGCCTTTTTGGGCACCGCGGTTGACCGACGGACCCGCTTTGAATCAAATATTTATGCAAGTTATTTTGATTCAGGATTTGCAAGTGCCGGAGATGTTTTGCAAACTGGCGCAAACGCCGGACTATATCGTCAGATAATTCAGGGTCTGTCCGCCAGCGCAGCGGTTGGGCTGGATAGTTTCCGCCAGGAAAATTTCGATAGCGAACTGACCGCGTCGGCGTTGCTTGGTTTAAGGTACAGTTTTTAAGGGGCATCAAAATGTACGATCATTTTTACAACCTGACCGGACGGCCATTCCAGCTTACCCCCGATCCGCAATTTTATTTTGAAAGCGCGACGCATCGCAAAGCCTTGTCGTACCTCGGATACGGCTTGGCGCAGGGTGAGGGCTTTATTGTGATCACGGGCGAAGTCGGCGCGGGTAAGTCGACATTGGTCAGCCATTTGATGCAAAGTGTCGACAAAATCCGGCTTACGGCCGCGAACATCGTGACCAGCCAGCTTGATGGACTTGATATGGTCCGCATGACGGCGGAGTCATTCGGCATCGATACCCGTGGCCTCGACAAGGCTGCAACGCTGAAAAGCATCGAGAATTTTCTTCATGCCGAGGCAAGAGCCGGACGCCGTTGTTTGCTTGTGGTAGATGAAGCGCAGAATCTGTCGATAGATGCACTCGAAGAACTGCGTATGCTTTCGAATTTTCAGCTTGGATCATCGGCATTGCTGCAGGTTTTCCTGCTTGGCCAACCTGAATTTCGCGATCTTGTTCGCGATGCGCCAGAATTGGAGCAACTTCGTCAACGGGTGATTGCGACGCATCATCTTGAGGCGATGGAAGCCTCTGAAGTTGAACCTTACATCGTTCATCGTCTGACCTGCGCCGGTTGGAATGGTCGTCCGGAAATAACGGCGGATGCCTATTCCGTACTTTACACAGAAACAGGTGGCGTCCCTCGCAAACTCAATACTCTTATGAACCGTGTTATGTTGATGGGCGCGGTTGAGCAGGTTGATAAGCTTGATGGTGAAATGGTCGTCGCAGTTATTGCAGATATGGCTGGCAAATCGTTTGAATATGAAGCGTCAATGTCAACGGTGGCTCCGCTTGAAGATAAATTCCAGAGACCGGTCGAGAAGGAAAAAATACCCGATGCGGTCGCAGCTGGCGCTCCTGAATCAGTAGAAAGCAGTGTCGAAGATGTCACGCAAAAGGTCGCTACCGAGGCCGTGATTACACCCATTTCCAATGCGGAAATACAAGCGTTGGCCTCTCGTGTGGCATTGCTGGAGCAGCGGGTTACGGAACAAGAGGCGGCTTTGCGTCGCGTGCTTTCCATGATGATCGAATGGATGGATCGGGAAAGCAGCCTCGAATCGCGATTTATCCAAAACAACCGCGCCGCGTAAAACGGACAGCAAATTTGGGTGTTGAAGGAGTCACAACCCGGTGCGAAACGCCCTATCTGTTGATATTGAAGACTGGTTTCAGGTCGGGGCGTTTGAAACCGTCATCGACCGAAATAGCTGGAATTCGCGTGAATGCAGGGTCGAGAAAAACACCGACAATGTGTTGGCGTTGTTCGATGACGCCAATGTAAAAGGCACATTCTTCACACTCGGCTGGGTGGCCGAACGCTATCCTGAATTGATCCGCCGTATTGTGGATGCGGGTCATGAAATTGCCAGTCACGGCTATGGGCATGACCGCGTTTTCAATTTTACGCCCGGACAATTTGCCGATGATCTTGAACGATCGCGCAAATTGATCGAAGATGCGGCGGGCGTTGCGGTGACTGGCTATCGTGCGCCGAGCTTCTCTATCGACCAGCGGACGCCTTGGGCGCATGAAATACTGGCGGAACAGGGCTATACCTATTCGTCCAGTGTTGCTCCCATAAAGCATGACCATTATGGTTGGGCCGAAGCCCCGCGCTTTGCCTTTTTTCCGGTCGCGGGCAGTGATTTCCTTGAAATTCCGGTCACCACGGCGCAGTTTGGGCCTAAGCGCCTGGCGGCAGGTGGCGGGGGTTTTTTCCGGCTTTTGCCTTATGCGTTTTCACATTGGGCCATCAATCAGGTCAACCGGCGCGATGGCCGCCCGGCGGTGATATATTTTCACCCTTGGGAAATTGATCCTGACCAGCCTCGCGTTGCCAATGCACCGATAAAATCGAAAATTCGACATTATACAAAGCTGGGCGTGATGGCCGAAAAGCTGCGCCGCTTGCCTCGCGATTTTCAATGGGAGCGCCTGGACAGCGTTGTGGCGCGCGAAAAACTAAGGCTGGCCGGATGAACGCGCCGATGCTGCGCTCCCGATTGAATGTGCGTTTAGCCGATCTGGGTGACGCCAATGACGTGGCACGACTTGATGCGTGGGTGATGGCAACGGAAAATGGCCTGCCATTTCACCGCCCCAAATGGTTGTTGGCCATCGAAACCGGTACAGGCCAGATAGCCCACTGTCTGGTCGCTGAACGTGCGGGAAGCATCGCGGGCATATTGCCATTTCACGTCGTGCACTCTGCGTTATTCGGCAGGGCGCTGGTTTCCTCTGCATTCGCGGTAGGCGGCGGAATTTTGTCGACCAGTGCAGCCACGACCCGGCGGCTGGCGGCGGAAATTTGCGACTTGGCTGAAAAATGGAGTTGCCCGACGATCGAATTGCGCGGTGGGTCGATGCCCGGTGGCGGCTGGATTGAAAAGCGCGATTCCCATGCCAATTTTCTGAAACCACTGCAAATAGACGATGGTGCGGAGCTTTTGGCCATTCCTAGAAAACAGCGGGCAGAAGTTCGCAAGGGATTGGAAAATGAACTGAGCATATTAACGGGAAGGGCCGAGCATGATTTGGACCGGCATTACCCAATTTTCGCTGAAAGCGTGCACAATCTGGGTACGCCGGTTTTCCCTAAATCGCTGATGTCAGCGGTGTTGCAGGACTTTGGCGATGATGCTGATATCCTGACTGTGTTGCATCGCAATGTACCCGTCGCCAGCGTTTTGAGCCTGTATCACAAAGGTGTTGTCATGCCTTATTGGGGCGGCGGTATCTGGGATGCGCGAAGGCTTCGGGCGAATGATGTGATGTATTATGCCCTTATGAACCATGCACGAAAGCGGGGCTGCACCCATTTCGATTTCGGCCGTTCGAAGACCGAATCGGGCGCCTATTTTTTCAAGAAGAACTGGGGTTTTGAACCGGAGCCTATGGCATATGCGGTGCACACCGCCGATGGTCAGGAGCCGCGCGACATCAATCCCAATAGCCCGAAATACAAAGCCAAAATTGCTTTATGGCAAAAGCTGCCTTTGTCTGTTGCCAATCGACTGGGGCCATGGATCGCCAAAGGTTTGGGCTGATGCGCGAAATCCTTTTTCTTGCCCACCGGATTCCGTGGCCGGCCGACCGGGGCGATAAAATCCGGTCGCATCATATTCTGAAACGGCTTTGCGAAATGGCGCCGGTCCATGTCGGTGCCTTTGCTGATGATGACCGCGACATGGGCTTTGCAAAGGCTATGGACGATCTGGTTGCCTCGCATCACATCGAACTCCGTCGCAAACCCCAATGGCAGGCGGGCCTCGAATCGCTAGCCACAGGCCAACCCGTTTCGGTTCGCAGCTTCGCCAGCCCGGCCATGCAAAACTGGGTGGATTCAAAGTTGGCAACCGGCCGCATTAGCCACATCTTTTGCTTTTCAGGGCAAATGGCACAATATGTTCCTGCGGAATTTGATGGCCATTTCGTCATGGACTTTGTCGATGTCGATAGTGCCAAATTTGAAAGCTATAGCGGCGAAGGCAGCATGTTTATACGCTGGGTTAACGGCCGTGAAGGTCGACTGCTGCGTGATTTTGAATCCGGTGTTGCTGGCCGCGCAGACGCCAGTCTTCTCGTCAGTGAAAACGAAGCGGCATTATTTCGCAGTCGGACATCGGCGGTCAATGTGTCGGCGCTCGGGAACGGCATCGACACACTATATTATGACCCCGGCGCGGCATATAAAAAGCTGCATCCCCCGTTTCCCGATCCGTTGATCGTCTTCACCGGCCAGATGGATTATCGACCCAATATTGAAGCGGTTTCGGACTTTGCGCGCCATGCCATGCCGATGATACGCACGCGCCACCCGGAAACAACTTTTGCGATTGTGGGGCGAAACCCGACGCAAGCCGTGTCCGATTTGTCGATGTTGCCCGGCGTTCAGGTGACGGGCGCGGTTGAGGATGTGCGGACTTGGCTGGCGGCGGCCGATGTGGTGGTTGCACCGTTGCGGATCGCACGCGGCATACAGAACAAGGTTCTTGAGGCGATGGCAATGGCGCGGCCTGTGGTTGTGTCGCCTGCGGCGGCAGAAGGCATCATCGCGGTGCACGAGCAACATTTTTATATAGAACGCGATGTCCGCGCCGAAGCGGAACGGGTTTGTGCGCTTCTTTCCGAAACCAGCGCGGGTATGGCGGTCGGCAAGGCCGCACGCGCCCATGTTATCGCGCATTATGAATGGCAAAGCCAGCTTGCACCCTTTGGTCCTATAATGGACGCGACACGTGAAGTGTCGCGATGAACGAGGCAGACCCTCCGCTTCCAGCCCGTCCGCCAGCATCGGTTCCAGAATGGCAAAAACCACTGCAATTCCTCGCTGCTGCGTGGGCAGGCTTATTGTTATTATTCTGGCGCGACGCAGCCGATATGGTGGCCATTTGGTGGAACAGTTCGACCTTTAACCATTGTCTTTTAATCGTACCGATCCTTGTTTGGCTGGTGATGCAGCGCAAGGAATTGCTGGCCAAACTTACGCCGGAGCCTTGGTCGCCCGCGTTGCTATATGTTGCGGCTGGTGCGTGCGGGTGGTTGCTTGGCGATGCCGCGGGCCTTGCAGTGGCTCGGCAGCTGGGTCTGGTTATGATGATGCAAGGGAGCGTTGTCGCGCTGCTTGGTCCCAATGTTGCTAGAGGTCTGCTGTTCCCCCTATTTTATATGTTTTTCCTTGTTCCCATCGGCGAGGAGATTGTCCCTGCATTGCAAACATTGACCGCAACAATGTGTATGACCTTGCTGGGTTGGGCCGGAATTCCCGCGCATATCGACGGGATATTCATCACCACTCCCACAGGCTATTTCCGGGTTGCCGAAGCGTGTTCGGGGGTCAAATTCCTTATCGCGATGGTCGCTTACGGTGCGCTGGTTGCCAATCTGTGTTTCAGCCGCTGGCCACGCCGGTTGGCTTTTTTGACGGCGTGCGTTGTTGTGCCAATCCTTGCCAATGGTCTGCGCGCATTCGGAACCATCTTCATTGCCCATCACAGCAGCAACGACTTTGCATCCAGTTTTGACCATGTGTTCTACGGCTGGATATTTTTCGGACTTGTGATTGGTCTTGTCATGGCATCAGGCTGGCCATTTTTTGACAAACGGGCCGATGCTCCGGCTTTTGATCCAACGCTTTTGCAGACCTCGGCAAAGCACTCCACAACCAAATTGAAAGCGGTCATTACGATTTTTATCGTCGCCGGATTTTCTTTTGGCTGGTCGACTTATACCGCGGCCAAAACTTCTTCCACGCCGGATCGCATAGTCCTACCGCAAGTCCAAGGCTGGACGACAATAGCCTATAAGCCGAAAGTACACTGGACCCCGCGCTTCGTAGGTGGCAGCCATTATCTGTCTGGCCGTTATCGCAACGCGGCAGGGCAAGGCGTGGACATGTTCGTGGTTGTGTATGACCGGCAGAGTGAAGGCCGCGAATTGGTCGGGTTCGGGCAAGGGGCGATTGATCCGGATGGCTTTTGGTCATGGACAGCCAACACGCCAGCACCCCCAAATGGGAAAGCCGAGCGCATCAAGACGCAAGGTGCGGCGCGCGAAGTGGTGAGTTTTTATCGGGTAAACGGGGTGACCAGCGGGTCGGCGGCACGTATCAAGCTGGCGACGTTGCAAGCGCGTCTCTTGGCAGGCAATCAGCAGGCCGTGGCAATTCTGATATCTTCCGAGCAAGAGGGAGATCAGTCGCCACGCCCTGCCATCGATGCCTTTGTCAAATCCCTGGGTGATATCGATAAAGTGGCTGACCGCTTCGCCGGTTTGCGATAGGGACCGCCCCATGTGCGGCATTGCGGGTATTTTTCACATCGAAACGGCCAAGCCGGTTGACCCCAACCGGGTAAAGCGGATGACGGATGCCATAGCGCACCGAGGCCCAGATGGTGCGGGTGTATGGACCGCGCCGGGCGTTGGGCTGGGCCATCGGCGGCTGTCGATCATCGATCTGGAAGGCGGGGCGCAGCCCATGCATTCCGACGATGGGGCACTGACGCTGACCTTCAATGGTGAAATCTACAATTTCCGGGAATTGCGTAAAGAACTGGAAGCCGCCGGGTATAGCTTTTCCACCCAAAGCGACAGTGAAGTCATACTGCATGGTTGGCGCCATTGGGGGCCAGCCTGTGTTTCGCATTTTCATGGCATGTTTGTCTTTGCCATCCACGATGCCCGCACCAAACAGCTTTTTCTCGCACGGGATCGTCTCGGGGTAAAACCGCTTTTTTACGCCGCCATTCCCGATGGTAGCATTTTGTTCGGGTCGGAACTTAAAGCGCTGACCGCGCATCCTGCCTTGCGCCGCGAAATTGATCTTTCCGCAGTCGATGATTATCTCGCTTTTGGCTATGTGCCTGACCATAATTGCATCTTGCGTGGCGTCAAAAAGCTGGCTGCCGGTCATTATCTGTTGCTTCAACTCGGTCACCCCATCCCGCCGCCAAAACAATATTGGGATCTGGATTTCAGCAAGCGGACACGCGGCAGTCAGCGCGATTTGTCCGAAGAGTTGCTGCGCCTGATGCGGCAGGGCGTGACCTCGCGTATGGTCGCGGACGTGCCGTTGGGGGCCTTTCTATCCGGCGGTGTCGACAGCAGCAGCGTTGTCGCGCTGATGGCCGAAGCATCACGTCAACCGATCAAGACCTGTTCCATTGGCTTTGATGAAGGCGCGCTTGATGAAAGCGAATATGCCGAAACCATTGCCCGCCGCTTTGCCACCGACCATCGCAGCCGCAAGGTTGCAGCCGATGATTTTGGTCTGATCGACAAGCTGGCCCATCATTTTGACGAACCTTTTGCAGATGCATCCGCATTGCCGACCTATCGGGTATGCGAGCTGGCGCGCGAACAGGTCACAGTGGCTTTGTCGGGTGATGGGCCAGATGAGGCGCTTGCCGGTTATCGGCGGCAAGTGTTTCACCGCAAGGAAGAACAATTGCGCGGTCTCTTGCCACAAAATGTGCGCGGGCCGCTGTTCGGGTCTTTGGGTAAATATTACCCGAAGGCCGATTGGGCACCGCGTCCGTTGCGCGCGAAATCAACCTTGCTGTCGCTCGCGCGTACAGGGCCTGAGGGATATACCGACGCCGTCAGCGTTACCAATCAGAACCAGCGACACGCTTTATATTCGCAAAAGATGCGTGGCGCACTGGGTGGGTACCGCGCCGAAACCTATATGGAAAAGCTAATGGTGGACGCACCTGCGCGAAGCGGCCTCGATCAGGCGCAATATGCCGACATGAAGATGTGGCTTCCCGGAGATATCCTCACCAAGGTTGACCGCACCAGCATGGCCGTGGGCCTGGAAGCGCGCGAGCCTTTATTGGACCACCGCCTGCTGGAATTTGCCGCCAGCCTGCCTGAGCGAATGCGTGTCCGCGGCGGACAGGGCAAATGGTTGATGAAGAAAACTATGGAAGGATACCTTCCGCAAGATATTCTCTACCGGCCGAAAATGGGTTTTGTGACGCCGATTGACCAATGGTTTCGCGGGCCCTTGGCCGCCGAAGCACGGGCGCTGTCAACCAGCAGGACTTTTTCAAAAATGGACCTGTTCGACAATGGCGTCATTACCAAGGCCGCGGAAGATCATATCGCCGGACGGGTCAATAACGGGCGGCTATTGTGGCAGCTGGTGATGCTGGAAAAATCGCTGGCCGGACTTTTTGGCTGACCGCCAGCCGTTAATAAGATGCGGTGGCGCCTATCAAGCCGTAACTTCCGGATAAGTGGCGCGCACGAAATACAGCCCTTCGGGCGGAGCGTTCTCGGCGAGTGCGCTTCGGTTTCGGGCTTCTAGCGCGGCGTGGAGGTCATTTGCTGTCCAGCGACCTAACCCTACCGCAGCCAGACATCCGACCATCGAACGAACCTGATGATGCAGGAACGACAGCGCGGCAGCCTCGATAATGATATGGTCGCCTTCGCGCCGCACAGTCAGCCGGTCGAGTGTTTTTACAGGGCTGGCCGATTGGCAGGCGGTTGACCGGAACGTGGTGAAATCATGCAGGCCGACTAGCAGTTGCGCCGCTTCGTGCATCGCGGCGGCATCCAATTCAGGCCCGATACGCCAAACTCGACCCCTTTCCAAAGTCAGCGAAGCACGCCGGTTGCAGATCCGATATTCATAGGCGCGGCCGATGCACGAATAACGGGCGTGCCAGTCGGCGGGGACTTCTTCGCACGCCAGAATCGCGATGGGATGTGGCCGCAAATGCGCGTTTATTGCTTCCATCAGTCGAAAGGGAGCCAATGGCTTTTCAACATCGACATGTGCCCGCATTCCCAAGGCATGAACACCAGCATCGGTTCGACCTGCGCTGTAGACGAGCGTTTTTTCCCCCGTCGTTTTGAAAATAGCCTCTTCAACGGCACCCTGAACCGAAGGGCCGTGGTCTTGCCATTGCCAGCCCATATACGGACCGCCGTCAAATTCGATAGTGAGTGCCAAGCGGGTCATGAAAGGATGGTGCCCTGCGGGATCGGCTTGCCGCGCAAGAATTCCTGGGTTGCCATTGCAGGCTTCCCGGCGCGCTGGATCAGCATGGGGCGGATAGCACCCGTGGTGCAGGCGATGGTGAGTTGGCCGTCCAAAACTTCGCCCGCATTATGTGGCTCTGCCGGGAGGATGTGCGCGGATAATATCCGATAGCGCTCACTTTCATATTCAAACCAGGCACCCGGCGCGGGGTTAAATGCGCGGATTTGGCGCTCAACCTGCTCGGCAGAATGGGTAAAATCGATGCGGGTTTCAGCCTTGTCGATTTTGGCCGCATAGGTCACGCCTTCTTCAGGTTGCGCCACTGCCGGATGCGCGGCCATGTCCTGCAATACGATAACCATCAATTCCGCGCCGAGTTCGGCCAGTTCGGACGTCAACTCGCCCGTCGATCTGTGGCCGATCTCGATTTCGGTGGTCGCGCGAACCGGGCCCGTATCCAGCCCTGCCTCCATCTGCATGACCATGACGCCGGTTTTTTCATCGCCTGCCAGAATCGCCCGCTGCACCGGCGCGGCCCCGCGCCAGCGGGGGAGCAGGGAGCCGTGGACGTTGAGGCAGCCATGTTTTGGCGCGTCCAAAATCGCCTGGGGCAGGATGAGGCCATAGGCCGCGACGACCGCGACATCGAGGTCGAGCGCGGCAAATTCCGCCTGTGCTTCGGCATTGCGGAGCGATAGCGGGGTGTAGACGGGCAAGCCGAGTTCTTCCGCCCGTTGCTGCACCGCAGAAGGCGTGAGCTTTTTGCCCCGATTGGCGGGACGCGGCGGCTGTGTATAGACGGCCACAACCTCATGCCCTGCTGCGACAAGAGCATCGAGACTTGGAACCGCAAATTCCGGTGTTCCCATGAAGGCAAGGCGCATCGTGACTTTTCCTTTGTTTGAAAGCCCCCTAAGACGTGGTGGATGGCATCGCAAGAAATAGACGTATTGGCACAAGCCTTGTCCAAATTGCCCGGGCTAGGACCGCGCTCGGCACGGCGTGTTGTCCTGCACCTGATGAAAAAGCGCGAAACGGTTTTGAAGCCGCTTCTGCGCGCCTTGGAACAGGTCGAACAACGGCTTGTCGTGTGCGATATCTGCGGCAATATCGATACGGGAAACCCGTGCGGTATCTGCGTCGATCCACGCCGCGATACCCGCTCCATTTGTGTGGTAGAAGATGTGCCTGATTTGTGGGCGCTCGACCGGTCGCGGCTTTTCCCCGGGAAATATCATATCTTAGGCGGCAAACTGTCTGCGCTGGACGGTGTCCGGCCGGAAGATTTGAATATCGACGGCCTGATTGCCCGCGTTGCAGCGGGCGGCGTGGATGAAGTGGTGTTGGCGATGAACGCCACTTTGGAAGGGCAAACGACCGCCCACTATCTGGCCGAACGGCTGGAATCCTTTCCCATCCGCCTAACCCAATTGGCGCATGGTGTGCCGGTGGGCGGAGAGTTGGACTATCTGGATGACGGGACATTGGCGCAGGCGTTGCGGGCGCGGCGACCGGTCGGTTGATTTATGCCGCGGCCATGCCTATTTGCGATTCATGGCCATATTACCAATTCTTGAAGTGCCCGATCCGCGGCTGAAAACCATCTCCACACCCGTGGAAAGCTTTGATGCTGACTTGAAAAAGCTTGTCGATGACATGTTTGAAACCATGTACGCTGCCCCCGGCATCGGCCTTGCCGCAATTCAGGTTGGGGTACCCAAGCGCCTTTTGGTCATTGACCTGCAGGACGAAGGCCCTGACGGCGAGAGCGTCCGTAACCCCCGCATATTTGTAAATCCTGAAATCCTGGACCCTTCTGTAGAACATTCGGTTTACAGTGAAGGCTGCCTTTCGGTTCCTGACCAATATGCCGAAGTCGAGCGCCCTGCGAAAATCCGCGCCCGCTGGCAGGATCTGGATGGCAAGCTACATGAAGAAACCATGGACGATTTGATGGCCACCTGTTTGCAGCATGAAATGGATCATCTGGAGGGCATATTGTTTATCGACCATCTGTCACGTCTGAAGCGGCAGATGGTGTTGAAGAAAATCGAAAAAGCCCGGAAGCTGGGCGGCGGCCATGTCCATGGAGAACATTGCAACCATTAAGGTTGGGCGACAGTCCTGACCTTAGTCAAAGCTTTAGCGGGGATTCCACACCCCGCCCCGTTATTTCGCAAACGACATAGGGGCAGCATCGACGGTGACGAATTTACCCGCCTGAATTTCCTGCACCTCCAGCATCCGTTCCGTCAAGCCGTTGCTCATGAAGCGGAACGCGCCGTCCACGCCGATAAAGCCTTGCGGGTCGATGAGCTGTGTTACCGGAAATTTAGTGCCCGGACGCCAGTCGCGGGCGACGCGGACGACGAGCAATACCGAATCATAGCCAAGGCTGGACAAACGCAGTGGGGCTTTACCGTATCGGGCGCGATATTTGGCCGCATATTGGTTATACAGCGTGTCCGAAACACTCGCAAACCAAGCGCCGTAAATAGGCGAGCTGCTTGCCAGCGAACCGTCGATATTCCATAAATCCGTACCCAATATCTTGGCACTCCGCAAACCGTTGCGGCGCAATGCGGGAACCGCAACGACTGCGGCGCGACCGCTGTCAGCAATCAAAACCGCGTCAATCTGTCCCATTTGGGCAAGGCGGCGGGCGGCTGCATCTGCGGCGGCAGGGGTGCCATCGGATTGTTGAACGCCGACGAGGATGCCGCCGGCACTGCGAACCGAATTTACCAGATTTGCTTGCGCCCGTTGGCCATAAACGCTGTTCGAAACCACACCGGCAAAACGGTTGAGTCCCTTCGCCTTTGCATGGCGTACGACGCGGTCAATCGACTGGTTGGGCAAATGCCCGAGCAGAAAGACATTCTGGCCAGCGATCCCGATATCGTTGGAAAAGCTGATGATTGGAACACCTGCCGGGCGAGCGATGGCGGCGGCTTCGGTCACGTTTTCACCGCGCAACGGTCCCAGTATCAACTTGTTGCCGTCGGCCACCGCGCGCTTTGTCGCCGCGGCAACGCCCTGCGCGGTGTCATAGGTAATCAGGCGGATGTTGGTTGCCTTTGTGTCGGCAAGGGCCAGCGCAGTAGCGTTGGCAATGGACAGGCCGACATCCCCATCGGGGCCGGTAACCGGCAAAAGCAACGCGACACGGTGCAAACTATCCAGCGGATCGGGCGTTACGACTGGCGGAGGACCTTCGGCGCCACGTGGCACGGCGGCGCACGCGGCCAGAAGGGTAAGCATCGCCAGCGCCAACAGGCGTTTTAATCCGCTCACTATGGCTTGCGGCTGCGCGCCGGTTGCTGCAATGGTTGCGCTCATGATAGGGTCCTCAGCGAATAGCTTATATTTATGATGTCGTTCGAATCGGGCTTATATGTCGTTGCGACCCCCATCGGCAACCTTGCAGATATGTCACAACGGGCCATCGCTGTTCTGGATGCGGCAGAAATCGTCGCGGTAGAGGACAGCCGCGTTACAGGTAAATTGTTGCATCATCTTGGTCTTAAAAAGAAAATGCGCCGCTATAATGACCACAGTAGTACAAGCGATCGCGACAGCCTGATTGCTGCCGCCCGCGACGGCGTGGTGGCCTTGGTGTCCGATGCCGGTACCCCGTTGATTTCCGACCCGGGTTATAAACTTGTCCGCGCGGCGCGCGAGGTGGGGGTGCCGGTCTATACGATACCGGGGGCGAGCGCCGTGATTGCAGCACTGTCGATTTGCGGCCTGCCGACGGACCGTTTTCTCTTTTCGGGGTTTTTGCCCAACAAGGCAAAAGCGCGGACGGATGCGCTTTTAGAGCTAGCGAGCATCAAGGCGACGCTAGTTTTCTATGAAAGCGGCCCGCGCCTTGCCGCTTCGCTTGCCACCATAGCCGAACTTTATGGTGACCGCGAAGTGGCGGTAGCACGTGAGCTGACTAAGAAATTTGAGGAGGTCGTTACAGGCACTGCTGCTGAACTGGCGGCCCGCTATGTCACGCAGGAACCCAAGGGTGAAATCGTCCTGATCATCGGGCCGCCACAAGAGGATGACAGTGTGGACGAGGGGGATGTCGATGTGGCCTTACGCGAGGCGCTGCAAAGCATGTCCGCAGCTAAGGCTGCAGGCGCGATTGCCAAAAGATTTGGGTTGGAACGGGCTATCCTTTATGCACGCGCGACGGAGATCAAGGCACAATGAACCGCGCCATCGCTGAGAAACGCGGGCGCCGGGGCGAAGCGATGGCGGCATGGTTTTTACGTCTTCAGGGCTGGCGGATTGTTGGCGAACGCGTGAAAACGCCACGCGGCGAAGTGGATCTGATTGCGCGACGCGGTAAAACTGTTGCTTTTGTCGAAGTCAAAATGCGGCGCAGGGCGCTCGACCTTGCAACTGCCATTGACGCCTATCGCCTGCGCCGGGTTGCGGCAGCGGCGGAAATTCTGTTGCCAAAATATGGCAAAGGCACCGAAAATATGCAGATTGACGTAATATTGGTTGCACCTTGGCGGTGGCCTCACCATCTGCGAAACGTCTGGCACGGTTAGGGACCCCAAGAATGACAATCAAAATCGCAGTCCAGATGGACCCGATGGATGGAATAAACATTCACGGCGATTCAAGTTTTGCGCTGATGCTCTCGGCACAAGCGCGGGGCCATGAGACATGGCATTATGATGTCGGAACATTGACGTTGGATGCGGGCGACCGGCTTACGGCTTGGGCGCGCCCCGTCCACGATGTGCAGCGGGTCGAAGGCGCGCATTATCGTTTTGGTGCGCCCAAACGGATTGATCTGGGTTCAGACATTGATGTCGTCCTGATGCGCCAGGACCCGCCTTTTCATGTCGGTTACATCACAGCGACGCATCTTCTGGAGCGGATCGAAAAGGACACTCTTGTCGTCAATAATCCGGCGAGTGTCCGCAACGCGCCTGAAAAGGTAATGGTGCTGGATTATCGTCGATTCATGCCGCCCACATTGATTACCCGTTCGACCGAAGAAATCCGTGATTTCCAGAAAGAGCATGGCGCTGTGGTTATCAAGCCGCTGCATGGCAATGGCGGAAAGGCGATCTTCCGCGTTCCGGCTGAAGGCGACAATCTGGGTGCCTTGCTGGAGGTGTTCAACGGCACCTGGCCCGAACCGCACATGGTACAGCCATTCCTGCCCGATGTGGCGAAGGGCGACAAGCGCATCGTTCTGATTGACGGTGTGGTGGCAGGGGCCATCAACCGGCGGCCGGGCGAAGGTGAGTTCCGCTCCAACCTTGCTGTGGGCGGCAGCGCCGAGGCGACCATACTCACCCCACGAGAGCAGGAAATATGCGCCGCGATGGGCCCACGGCTGAAGGAACTGGGCCTGATTTTTGTCGGCATCGACGTCATTGGTGGCGAATGGCTGACGGAAATCAATGTGACGTCGCCAACGGGAATTGTCGCTATCGACCGGTTTAACGGCACGGATACCGCAGGGATGATCTGGGACGCGATTGAAACCCGGATAGCTTAATACAGCCATGGATGACTGGATAATCCGGCTGGTAAACGAAGGCGGCTATTGGGGCGTTGCCCTTCTCATGTTTTTTGAAACCGTATTTCCGCCTGTCCCATCGGAAGTCATCATGACCGTTGCGGGCGTATCTGCGTCGCGGGGCAATATGACGTTTACCGGCGTGGTCGGGGCAGGAACTGCGGGCGCCATGTTGGGCAATTACCTCTGGTTCTGGCTTGCGATAAAGTTCGGTTCGGACAGATTGCACCGTTTTGCGGACCGCTATGGTCGCTGGCTCACGCTGAACTGGAAAGAGATCGAACGTGGGCAACAGCTGTTTCAAAAACATGGTTCGATCATTGTGCTGATAGCCAGAATGCTGCCGACATTTCGCTCGCTGATTTCCATACCGGCGGGAATATTCGGCATGTCACACCGCCGGTTTTTGGTGTTTTCAACGATTGGAACCGCCGGATGGAGCGCCGCGCTCGCCGGAGCTGGCTATGCGCTCGGGTCACAATTTGCAGATGTGGAAAAGATATTGGGACCGCTGTCGACAGCAATCATCATTCTGATTGTGCTGGGATATTTCTGGCGGCTGGTCCTTTGGAAACCTGAATAGAGGGGAGGGGAACCGTCACTCCCTTTTTCACGCTTTGGTGTGTTCGAGTGCACCCAAAAGCCCTCAATCCCCAGATTTGGCGACCCCAACCAGCGCAGGCCGCAACAGGCGATCTTTAATCATATATCCCGCCTGCATCTCGGCAACGATAGTTCCTGCTGCAGTATCAGGGGTCGGAATCTCGACCATCGCCTGATGCAAGTTCGGGTCGAGCGGCATGCCCATTGCAGCGATGCGGGTTATGCCGTTTTTGGCAAAAACGCTTTCCAATTCGCGGCCGGTTGCTTCCAGCCCAGTCACCAGCGGCTTCATCTTTTCATTTTCGCGCAGTTCGGCCGGAATAGCATCCAGCGCGCGCGTCAAATTGTCGGAGACCGAGAGGATGTCGCGCGCAAAATTGGTGGCGGCATAAGCGCGCGCATCGGTTGCTTCTTTTTCCATCCGGCGGCGCACATTTTGCGTATCAGCCTGGGCATACAGCACATCCTGTTTGGCCGCAGCCAGCTGTTCTTCAAGCATTGCAATGCGTTCTGCATCTGCGTTCGCGGCAGGTTCATCGCCGCCTTCGCGCAAATGCTCTGGCACGCCTTCCATTTCTTTTGCGGCTGCGTTGTCGTCAGCTTCGTTTTTCTTTTGTGTCATAGCCTGCTTCTATCTGTTCTTTTGGCAACCGTTACTGCCGCATCTTAGCGAAGCGCATATAGGCAGTCGGACAGAATCATCAAGCGGTGCTGTCGTTTATCCTTGGAAACTGACTTACTTCATTAACCGGCTGAGTGCCTTTGCCGTGAAATCTACCATGGGAACAACACGCGCATAGTTAAGCCGGGTTGGGCCAATAACGCCCACGACGCCGACGACCTTTCCGCCGACGTCGCGATAGGGTGCCGCGATCACGGACGATCCGGACAGCGAGAACAGATTATTTTCGGATCCGATGAAAATTCGGGTTGATTGCGCTTCACGTGCACTATCGACTAGCCTCGCGATTTCCTCTTTGCTCTCCAGCTCGTCCAGCAATTGGCGAACCCGGTCAAGGTCAGCCGCAGCGGCTTCGTCAATCAGGTTGGATTGGCCGCGAACGATCAGCACTGGCCGGTCGTTGGCATCCAGTGTCCATATGACGAGACCATCGCGCACCAGCTTTTCACTCGTGACATCCAGCTCGGCTTTTTCGGCGCGAATTTCGCTGTCAAGGCGCGTGAGTGCTTCGGATAAAGTCAAACCGGCCAGGCGTGCCGAAATATAATTTGATGCCTCTATCAACACGCTGTCGCCTACCGCAGGGTCGATGCCGACGACGCGATTTTCGATAGTATTGTCGGTGCCGACCATTATGGCGAGCGCCTGTGTCGCGGATAATCGCGCAAAGCTGAAGGTTTTCAATACCGAATCGCGTTTCGGAACCAACACCACACCGGCGCATGCCGACAAGCCGGACAAGACCGATGTTGCTGCCGCAAGCGCGACTTCAATAGGTCCATCGCCGGTTATTTGGGATTCGATTGCGCGGCGTTCCTCAGCCGATGGCTCCGCCGCTTGCATCATGCCGTCAACAAACAGGCGCAAACCGCTCTCGGTGGGCATGCGTCCAGCGCTGGTATGCGGGGCGGCCAATAATCCGGCTTCTTCCAGGTCCTGCATTACATTACGAATTGAGGCAGGGGACAGGTTTAAGCCCGCAAATTTTGAAATCGTCCGCGACCCCACGGGGGCGCCGCTGTCCAGATAGCTTTCCACGACCATCCGAAAAATGGTGCGCGTGCGGTCGTTCAGTTCGTTGATCGGGGTTTGACTCACAGTTTCGGGTTTAGCGCAGCACGCTTGCAAAGCAAGCGGAGGAAGCTATGGCGGCGCAGTACCCGTTATCAGGAGAATATTATGCGTCCATCCGGCCGTGCGCCCGACGAAATGCGTCCCATTTCAATAGAAACCCATTTTACCAAACATGCCGAGGGCAGTTGCCTTATCGGATTTGGCGACACACGCGTTCTCGTCACCGCCAGTGTTGAAGACCGTCTGCCACCATGGTTGCGCGGTAAGGGTGAAGGTTGGGTGACCGCAGAATATTCTATGCTGCCCCGCGCGACCCATACCCGCAGCCAGCGTGAAGCTGCCAAGGGCAAGCAGTCCGGGCGGACACAGGAAATCCAGCGTCTTATCGGGCGTTCTTTACGCGCGGTCGTCGATCTCAAAAAACTGGGCGAACATCAAATAACACTCGACTGCGATGTGTTGCAGGCCGACGGCGGCACGCGCACAGCGGCGATTTCCGGTGCTTGGGTCGCTTTGCGATTGGCTGTGGATGGCTTGATGCACTCTGGCGCGATCAAGGAAGATCCGATCAGCAGCCGCGTCGCGGCGATCAGTTGCGGCATTTATAACGGCACACCTGTTCTGGACCTTGATTATATTGAAGATTCAGCCGCGGATGCAGACGCTAATTTCGTGCTGATCGAAGGCGGGCAAATTGCCGAAGTGCAGGCCACCGCCGAAGGTGCGACTTATGATGAAGAGAGCCTGCTGCGCCTGCTGCGGCTCGCGCGCATGGGCACCGACCGGATATTCGCGGTGCAGGCCGACGCGGTGAAGTAAAACCATGGCGCATCGCAAACTCCTGCCCGGAAAGCTGGTCATCGCCAGCCACAATGCGGGTAAGGTGCGGGAAATCCGCGCCCTTCTTGCACCTTTCGGCATAGAACCGGTTTCGGCGGGCGAGCTTGGCTTGCCCGAGCCGGAGGAGACGGGAACGACATTTGCCGAGAACGCGCTGTTGAAAGCACATGCCTCCGCCCAAGGATCGGGCTTGCCGGCTTTGGCCGACGACAGCGGCCTGTGCGTGGCGGCGCTTGGGGGAGCGCCGGGCGTGTACACGGCTGACTGGGCCGAAAAGCAGGTCTTTGAATATGGCCCGGGACGCGACTGGTATATGGCGATGGGCAAGGTTGAGGGAAAGCTGGCCGAACAGGGACCGGCCACCGACCGCAGCGCCTATTTCATCTGCACCCTCGCGCTTGTCTGGCCAGACGGCCATGAAGAGGTTTTTGAAGGACGCGTGCAAGGCAACCTGACCTGGCCGCCGCGCGGTACATTGGGCTTCGGCTATGATCCGGTGTTTGTTCCTTCAGGCGGGTCGCAGACCTTTGCCGAACTGGATCCGGCGGAAAAACATGCCATGAGCCACCGGGCGGATGCCTTTCGCAAACTGGTCGAGGCGGTCTTTTGAGCGAACCCCTCGCCCTTTATATCCACTGGCCTTTTTGCATTTCCAAATGCCCTTATTGCGATTTTAACAGCCATGTCCGCGAAAGCGTCGATCAGGATGCATGGCGAACCGCTCTTCTTTCCGACATGGCGCATGAAGCCGGGTTGACCAAGGATCGCCCGCTGACTTCGATTTTCTTCGGCGGTGGTACGCCGTCATTGATGCCACCCGCAACAGTTGCCGCTTTGATTGAAGCCGCACAGGCGCATTGGGGCTTTGCTGACGACATCGAAATCACACTCGAGGCCAATCCGTCTTCGGTCGAGGCAGCGCGTTTTAAAGATCTCGCAAAGGCAGGCGTGAACCGGGTTTCCCTAGGGCTTCAGTCCTTGGACGATGCCGCGCTCGCTTTCCTGGGACGCGCGCACAGCGTTTCCGAAAGCCTTGATGCACTAGCGATCGCACAGCAGCATTTCGCACGCGTCAATATCGACCTGATTTACGCCCGTCCCGACCAGACAGAGGATCAATGGGAAGCGGAATTGCGTCAGGCTTTGTCTTTTGGCACGGACCATATGTCGCTTTATCAGCTGACCATTGAACCGGGCACACGATTTGAAACCATGGTCCGCACCGGCCAGTTTATTCCGGCGGACAATGACGAGGCGGCAACGCTTTACGAACTGACTCAATCGGTAACAGCGGCCGCCAGATTGCCCGCCTATGAGATCAGCAACCATGCCAGGCCAGGCTCCGAAAGCCGACACAATCTGTGCTATTGGCGCTATGATGACTATATCGGCATCGGGCCGGGCGCACATGGAAGGCGACTGAACAGAGCAACCCAACGCCATAAAAAACCCGAGAATTTCAGCGCGGCCATCGACAGAAACGCGCACGCGATCGCCAGCGAAGATCTACTCGATCCAACCTCCCGCGCGATCGAAGCCCTGTTGATGGGTTTACGTCTCGCCGAAGGGATTTGCCTCAACCGCCTGTCGCAAAAAACCGGCATCGCGGCGGACGCGCTGCTCGATGCACGGGCTGTCGAACGCATCGCCAGGTTGGGCCTCATCCACCGCAATGGCAGCAAGGTGACCGTCACACCGAAGGGTATGCCGCTATTGGATGCAATCCTGCCCGAGATAGTAGCGGTTGAGGCAAGTGCACCTGCCTGATAAGGTTGCGGTGATGGCTTCACTCCTCGCCGAATATTTGTCTTTCCTGACCCACAACCGGCGAATGTCGCCGCACAGCGTGCGTGCCTATCAGGCAACGGCGGAGCGCTTGAGCAGCTTTCTGGAGCGACATTGGGGTGAACAGGTGGATCGCGTCGCGCTTACTAAAATCAGCGCGGCTGATTTGCGCGCCTTTCTTGCCGACCGGCGCGGTGATGGATTGACCAACCGGTCGACGGCGCGCGAACTGTCCGCCGTCCGGCATTTTCTTCGTTTTGCGCTGGGCGATACCGCAAGCTTGCCCGCACTGAAGGGTCCCCGCGTGCAACGTAGCTTGCCACGTCCAGTCAATCCCGATGACGTAATCGCTCTCGCCGAAGATGCCGCCGGTTCGGCGCGGGACAATTGGGTGGGGGCTCGCGACTGGGCGGTGCTGTTGTTGCTCTATGGCAGCGGTTTGCGCGTAAGCGAGGCAACGGGGCTGATGGGCGATGTCTTGCCCTTGGGCGCAACTCTGCGCGTCACCGGCAAGCGCAACAAGACCCGGATTGTTCCTCTATTGGAGCAGGTTAAGGCGGCAATTGAAGATTATATCTCACTTTGCCCTTACCCACCAACGCGCGATGTACCTTTATTTCGTGGATCGCGCGGCGGGCCATTATCGCCGGCACTGATCCGGCGTGCTGTGCAAGGTGCGCGCGGGCGACTGGGCCTGTCGGAACGCACAACGCCGCATGCTTTGCGTCACAGCTTTGCCACGCACCTGTTGGCAGGCGGGGCCGATTTGCGGAGTTTGCAGGAATTGTTGGGCCATGCCAGCCTGTCGTCGACACAGGTTTACACGGCGGTCGATACCGCCATGTTGCTTGACGAATATTTCAATGCCCATCCACGGGCGACGGGTTAATACCACTTTCCTGCAACGCTATAACCAAACACCCCCTAGCCGCACTTCACGCATTCCGCTAACGCGCTCGTCCCATGACAGCGATCTCATCCTCCTTTGACGTGCAGTCCCCATGGCGCGACGAGTTTCGGGCGACGCTGGCGCTTGCGTGGCCGCTTATTCTTACCAACGTAACGATGGTCCTCATCAATTCGACTGACGTTTTTCTGCTCGCGCGACTTAGTCCGGATGCGTTGGCGGCTTCGGCATTGGGTTCCGGGATTGTGATCGCAATCCTGCTTTTCGGGATTGGCGTCATCACCGCCGCATCGCCGCTGATAGCGGCGGAGATCGGGCGCAAGTCGCACTCGGTTCGCGATGTGCGCCGCACCGTGCGTCAGGCGTTGTGGGCGTCGGTCGCGGTCTGCGTGCCGCTGTGGGCGATCTTATGGTTTACGGGATCTTTTCTGGTCTGGGCGGGTCAGCCTGCGCAACTTGCGCAAGACACGGGGCTGTTCGTGCGTTCGCTGCAATGGATGATTCTGCCGACACTAGGCGTTGTCGTGTTGCGGTCGTTCATGGCGGCACTCGAAAAGCCGAACTGGGCAATGGCCGCCGGGATTGCCGCGGTCATCGTCAATGCCGTCGTCAATTATGGCCTGATTTTCGGACATTTTGGTTTGCCGCGTCTCGAACTGGTCGGCGCGGGGATCGGTAGTTCGCTGGTCGCTTTGTTCCAGTTTCTGTTTCTGGCCGCAGTCGTGATGCGGCACAGGAAATTCCGCCGGTACCATTTGTTTGGCCGCTGGTGGCGCGCCGATTGGCCGCGGTTTTTTACGATCTGGCGGCTGGGTTTTCCTATCGGTCTGCACATGGGTTTCGAGGCTATGGTGTTTGCCGCTGCGGTATTCCTGATGGGTTACATCAACACCGTGTCGGTTGCGGCACACGCCGTCGCCATTCAGATTGCGTCGATGACGTTCATGGTACCGATGGGGCTGGGGCAAGCGGCAACTGTTCGCGTCGGACTGGGCTTTGGCAAGGGCGACAGTGACGCGATCCGTCGGGCAGGATGGGCGGCATATGTCTTGGGTGTTGGTTTCATGACGGCCATGGCGCTGGTCATGTGGCTGATCCCCTCCACACTCGCCGGGTTCTTTCTGGATCCCGAACTGAAAGGAAATGTCGAGGTCCTCAACCTGGCCGTGTCGTTCCTGTTGGTGGCAGCTGTGTTCCAGATTGTCGACGGCGCGCAGGTCGTCGGCACAGGAATGCTGCGCGGATTGCAGGATACGACATGGCCTATGCTGTTTGCAGCGCTTGGTTATTGGGTGATTGGCATCGGCTTTGGCTGCTGGCTTGCCTTTTACCGGGGCTGGGACGGGGTCGGAATCTGGGTTGGTCTTGCGGTCGGGTTAGGCATCGTGGCCGGGTTGGTGCTCACGCGCTGGTCGATGCGCGAACGGCTCGGTCTGTTGCCGTCAAAAGGGTAGTATCCCGTCATATTGTGAAAGCGGCGGCGCGCCAGCAACCCTTGCCCCGTTTTTCAGCAGGAATATGTGGCGGACAATCTCAGCCTGCTGTTCGATGCCATAGCGTTCGAGGTTCCAGCCGGGCTTGAGGCTATAGTCATAGCGGCAAAACGGATGGCGTTTCAGCGGCAGGAATATCCCTTGCTGATGTTGCCAGACATGCACCAGCTCGTGAATGAAAAGCCCCTGTAGTCCAATGTCACGGTCGCAGAAATCATCGCAAAACAGGGTATTCTTGGGGTGGAACCAGAGATGCCCATCGGGGGCCATGGTAATCCGCCTTGGTTGAAACCACCAATATTTGCGATTGTGAATCCGGATACGGTCATAGTCCAGCGCCTGACCGAATATGGACTGCGCCAACGCGCGTTCGCGCGACGTCAGCGGCCTTCCGGATTTATGCGGACCGAACATGCTTAGTTATCGATGGCCTTTTTCTCGTCCGGGTCTGTGCCGTCGATTTCCTGGACCCGTGCCTCGACCAAAATCCGCTGGTTATTCGAAAAAAGGAACTCGACTTCAATCTCGCCAAGGCGGCGCGGGATGAGGTTTACACCCCACATCATCACATGCTTGCCCCCCTTTTTGAACTCGACCTTTTTGTCGGCGGGGATCAGCACGCGGTTCATTGGTGACATTGTAACTGCGCCGGTCTTGGCGTCGACCCCGACGTCGTGCATTTCGGTTCGGATGGCAGACGGCGTGCTGACACGCAAAAGATAGACGTCTTTTGGCCCGCCATAAACGTTGAAGTGGAAAGCGGACGGATTTTGGTCCACTGGAGAAAGCGTCAATACAGCTTCTTTTACTTTCAATTGCGGGGTTGGCCCGCACGACCCGAGCAATAAAGCCATAGCGGCGGTACTGATGATAAAAATTCGCCGGTTCATTTGCCTGCTCCATTAACTGCTTTTTCAAAACTGTCCAAAAGCGGGGCGGACGGTCACTTTTTGCCTATCTAGGTGCGCCCAAGCCTTGTGCCAAGCAAATTGGCACCTATATCGCCGCTACAGTGTCATTTTTTCGAAATAGGCCGGTGCCTGATAGGGCCGGTCCGGAAATTGGCATAATTGAGTTCAATTCTAGAATTTCGGGGTAAGTTTTTATGGCTAAAGTTATCGGTATCGACTTGGGCACGACAAACAGCTGCGTTGCGGTTATGGACGGTGGCAAGCCCAAGGTCATTGAGAATGCAGAAGGCGCACGTACGACGCCATCTATTGTGGCCTTCGCCAAGGATGGCGAGCGTCTGATCGGACAGCCCGCCAAGCGGCAGGCCGTCACCAATCCGGAAAGCACGGTTTTCGCCGTGAAGCGCCTTATCGGCCGCCGGTTTGATGATCCCATCACCAAGAAAGATACCGAGCTGGTGCCTTACAGCATCGTCAAGGGCAAGAATGGCGACGCCTGGGTCAAGGCAGGTGGCGACGATTATTCGCCTTCGCAGATCTCGGCATTCATTCTTCAGAAGATGAAGGAAACGGCGGAAGCCTATTTGGGCGAAACTGTCACTCAGGCGGTTATCACCGTTCCAGCCTATTTCAACGACGCCCAGCGTCAGGCAACCAAGGATGCGGGCCAGATTGCCGGCCTCGAAGTGTTGCGTATCATCAACGAACCAACGGCTGCTGCGCTTGCTTACGGTCTCGACAAGGACGAAAACAAGACCATCGCGGTTTATGACCTTGGCGGCGGTACGTTCGATATTTCGATCCTCGAAGTCGGTGACGGCGTATTCGAAGTGAAGTCGACCAACGGCGACACTTTCCTTGGCGGTGAAGATTTCGACAGCAAGCTAGTCCAGTTCCTCGCCGACGATTTCCAGAAGGCCGAAGGCATTGACCTGACCAAGGACAAGCTGGCGTTACAGCGTTTGAAGGAATCGGCTGAAAAGGCGAAGATCGAACTGTCTTCGACCCAGACGACCGAAGTCAACCTGCCGTTCATCACCGCTGACCAGAATGGTCCAAAGCATTTGGTGAAAAATATCACCCGTGCGGACCTCGAAAAGCTGGTTGATGACCTGATCAAGCGTACGCTGGAGCCATGCAAGAAGGCAATTGCCGACGCGGGTATCAAGGCCGACGCAATTGATGAAGTTGTGATGGTTGGTGGTATGACCCGCATGCCCAAGGTTCGCGAAGTTGTGAAGAACTTCTTCGGTAAAGAACCGCACACCGGTGTGAACCCTGACGAAGTTGTGGCCATGGGCGCTGCTATTCAGGCAGGCGTTCTGCAGGGCGACGTCAAGGATGTATTGCTGCTCGACGTAACTCCGTTGTCGCTCGGTATCGAAACGCTGGGTGGCGTGTTCACCCGGATGATCGATCGCAACACGACGATCCCGACCAAGAAGAGCCAGGTCTATTCGACTGCGGAAGACAACCAGAATGCGGTGACGATCCGCGTTTTCCAGGGCGAGCGTGAGATGGCTGCGGATAACAAGCTGCTCGGCAATTTCGACCTCGTCGGAATACCGCCAGCACCACGCGGCGTGCCGCAAGTTGAGGTGACCTTCGACATTGATGCCAACGGTTTGGTCAGCGTAACCGCCAAGGACAAGGGCACCGGCAAGGAACAGCAGATCAAGATTCAGGCCTCGGGCGGTTTGTCCGATGCCGACATCGATCAGATGGTCCGCGATGCCGAAGCCTTCGCCGAAGAAGACAAGAAGCGCCGCGAAGCAGCCGAAGCCAAGAACAATGCGGAAAGCCTAGTCCACACGACCGAGAAGCAGCTCGAAGAGCATGGCAGCAAAGTTGATGCCAGCCTGAAGGGCGAGATCGAAGCCGCTGTGGCCGAGACCAGGACCGCCATCGAAGGCGGCGATGTAGAAGCGATGAAGGAAAAGGCTGCGGCCCTTGCCCAAATCGCCATGAAGCTGGGCGAAGCGATTTACAAAGAGGAGCAGCAAGCTTCAGCCGGGTCAACAAACGACACGGCAGAAGAGGCACCGGCTGACGAAAATGTCGTTGATGCCGAGTTCTCCGAAGTCGAAGACGACAAGAAAGACTAAAGGTGAAAGTTTCCGACCGTCGCCTCCGAAACGCAGCGACGGTCGGGAAACGGGGGGTTAGTCGACCATGAGTCTCGACATTGATTATTACGAACTGCTGGAAGTCGAACGGACAGCGGATGAAAAAACACTGAAGTCGTCTTACCGGCGGATTGCGATGGAATGTCATCCGGATCGCAATCCGGGTTGCGACAAGTCCGAAGCAAAGTTTAAGGCCATCAGCGAAGCCTATGACGTGCTAAAGGATCCGCAAAAGCGGGCGGCATATGACCGTTTCGGTAAAGCCGCCTTTGAAAATGGTGGTGCGGGCGGCGGTCAAAATGGCGGCGCTGGTTTTGGCGACTTTTCCGATATTTTCGAAAGCTTTTTCGGCGATGCCTTTGGTGGCCGTCAACGTGGCCCGGCGCGTGGTGCCGACTTGCGTTACGATCTTGAAATCTCTCTCGACGAAGCATTCCACGGCAAAGAGGCAGAAATCACCATCGACGTAGCATCGGCGTGCGGCACATGCGAAGGAACGGGCGCAACTCCAGGTTCGGGCAAGCGCCGCTGCAATCTGTGCGGTGGTCATGGCAAAGTTCGCGCGCAGCAGGGCTTTTTTGTCGTCGAACGAACCTGCCCGACCTGTCACGGACGTGGCGAGGTTATCGAAGACCCATGCAAAGTCTGCCGCGGTGAAGGGCGGGTGGACGAACGCAAGGCAATCTCGGTCAGCATCCCCCCTGGCGTTGATGAAGGCACACGCATTCGTGTTGCTGGCAAAGGCGAGGCTGGACCTTATGGGGCGGCTGCGGGAGATCTCTATATGTTCATCCATCTGGCGCGGCACAAGGTTTTTGAACGGGACGGCACAACCCTGTTTTGCCGTGCGCCGGTGAGTTTCACGACGGCATCGCTCGGCGGTCAAATCCGGATACCCGGGCTTGATGGCGCGGAACATATCATCCTTGTTCCTGAAGGTATTCAGTCAGGTAAGCAATTGCGCCAACGCGGGGCGGGTATGCCGGTTTTGCAAGGGCGCGGTCGCGGGGACATGGTCATCCAGATCGATGTCGAAACACCGACACGACTCACCGCGCGGCAAAAGGAATTGCTGCGTGAATTCCGGGAAACGGAAACCGGCGCAGAAAGCCCGCAATCCGCCGGTTTTTTTGACAAGCTCAAGGGTATTTGGGACGATTTGACTTAACAGGTTGTTCGTTGTGCCGGTGATTGGGCTGTTCATCGGAGTTTTAGAAGCTTATCGTGTCGTCGGAATTTGTTTTGGAGACTACCCCAATGAAAATGCTTTCGTCCCTTTTTGCGTTTGCAATGGTCGCTATCCCGGCTTCTGCGTTGGCCCAGAATGATTTCAGCAAAGTTGAAATCAAGTCGCAACAGCTGGCCCCTGGCGTCGCCGTGCTTTTTGGCGCGGGCGGGAATATCGGGGTGTCCTATGGCGAAGATGGCACTATCCTGATTGATGACCAGTTTGCGCCGTTGACCGCGAAAATTCAGGCAGCCGTGGCCACTCTTGGCGCGCAGCCGGTGAAGTTTCTTATCAATACGCATTGGCATTATGACCATAGCGGCGGCAATGAAAATCTAGGGAAGGCCGGTGCCACAATCATGGCGCACGATAATGTCCGCGTCCGGATGGCGGCTGGCGCGACCGTTGCCGGAAATGTTGTGCCACCTGCGGCGAAGGTCGCTTTGCCCGTCATAACCTATGCCGATGGTCTAAAACTCCATTTGAATGGCGAAGAAGTTCGGGTGATTCATATGCCCGCCGGACATACTGATGGCGATTCGATCATCCACTGGACAAAATCGAATGTCATCCACATGGGCGACCTGTTCATGTTGCAAATCAGCTTTCCTTTTGTGGATGTGGGCAGTGGCGGTAATGTGCGGGGTTTTCTCGCTGCGGCTGACAAGGTGCTGGCCATCGCGAATGACCAGACGAAAATCATTCCTGGCCATGGCGTGATCGCGACCAAGGCGGATTTGCAAAACCACCGCAACATGATTGCAACGGTCATTGCTAAGGTCGAAACCGGCATCAAAGAAGGCAAAACGCTTGACCAGATCAAGGCTTCTCGGCCAGCCGACGGGTTCGGCGTAAAAACGGATGGTTTCATCACCGCAGACGGTTTTGTCGAGACGGTTTATGCACAGTTGAAGGGGTGATCGGGACAGGGGGTTAGGTACCGCATCATCATTAAGGTGCGGTTCCACCCAGACTTTCGATTTCTGAGCGGAGCGATACGATGAGCGGCTTGATTTTGGTCAGTCGGGGTTCCTCCTGATCCAAAATCGCTTCGAACGCCTCGCGCTTGAAATTGTGAACGTCCAAATCGTCAATGTTAACTCCGGGTGGAATTGCAGACAAGATGATGTCGATCAATCGTTCCGCGCCGTGCAGGCGGCCCCAGAGATAGTCGTTCTCACGATAGGAACGACTGAAAAAGGCGCCAAAATTGTTGAATTCTATGCCTTTCAAGGACGTGGCCGCTCCGCCGGTTCTGATGCTGTTGCAATCTTCGGGCGAAATGCGGTCTACCTTGACAGGATCGAACTCATCCAGTCCTTCGCCCTGAAGAAGCGGCAAGGTTGCGATATCGTACAGTGGATATCCAATGTACCCGAGCAGCATGACGCGTCGACTTTCCTCCGGCATTTGTAGCAACGCATCGCATAATAGACTGTCCGCCAGTCGGTCAGCCTCTACAAGCTCGAGGCGCTCGGCAAGCGTGTCGAGCAATTTTGCGGGCTCCGATAAGCCTTTCGCAACATAGATTCCAAAATCGGCACCCATATATTGCGACGTTTCGCGCTCTAAAAACAGGGATAAGCATGCATATATGTTATCATGCATCGACTTTGTCCCGACATCTTCCCGGCCATAATCTGCTTCGATTTCGTGGGCCAACCGGCGGGCGAGGAAGCGCAAGCGGCGGATACGGAAGCGGATATCATGCTCTTTGAAAAACTCGATCGATTCCCTGGTCGCGCCGATGCCTTTGTCATGAGCCATCGCGTCCAAGCCGCGTTCGCGAATTTCATTCCGGATTGCGCTGCGTAAATTCCTGAAATGCAGGGCATCGCCCTCCGGATAGCTTCTACGTGCAATTGCAATAATATCGTCGACGACACCTGCCATTTTCAAATGACCATAAGCCGGGTAACTGTAACCGGCGGCTTGCGCGCCTTTTTCGTTCGCGGTCGAGCGCCACTTGTTAAGCCGTTCCGGCGTCGGTTGTGACAGAAACCATGTCTTGCCGAGCAGCTTTTCAATCGTGCCTTCAACTTCAAGACGTAAACTGTCGGTAATTTGCCGCATCCGTTCAATCCGTTCGGTACGGCCTTCCAGTTTTTCAAGGCTGTCGCGTATCGGTTGTTCGCGCGGGATGTTCGATGTGGCACCAAATATCGTAGAAAAGAAACCCGGCGGTTTCATGCTGATGCCATCTTTGGCATTCGTTCCGCCGCGTTTGCCAAAGCGGAAACTGGGGCGCCCTGGCTTGGGATCGATATAGACAAAACGCCGGTCAACTTCGCGACGTGCCGGTCGATTGCGTAGGGCTTCGATAGCCTGATTAAACGGTGCGTTAGCGAGAACTGATCCGTCAATCAACATGGTGTCGGCAGCCACGCCGGCTGCAAATTGTTGCGGCAAAATCCGTTGCAGAAAATTGTCGCGCTCGGCCCAATCTATCCCGCGTGCTTTGACCTGCGCGTCAAGTTCATGTGCGGAAAATGGCGGGAAAGCACCGGGAAAGCTTGCCGTTGCACGGGCGGCGAAAACCAGTTCGGGAATAGCTGCGATATCCATTCCTCTGCGCGCGCGTGTTGAAAAGCTGATCGTGATACGGTGTTCTGATTCAACGACCATCGATGGACTGTTCAACATGAGAATCTGGTCATGACCCGCAAAGTCAGTGACAGTCACAAACAGGTCAAGTGGCTGGTGTTGCGGCAATAATGCCTTGTCTGTCATACCCTTCGCCATTTCATCAAATGCGTCAAGCAGCAGTCCGGAAAAGACCTGTCCACCAAAGGGCGGCGCAAACCATCTTGCCCTGACAAATCGCGATAATTTGGTGGCGACCTCTTCCTTGGCTTCATCGGCGACCATGCGGTCAATGGCACCGCCCTTGCGCCTCAATATCATCCACGCAATCGGTATCGCCCAGAATTTCGAGAAACGCGAAAGTGGGCGTGCATCTGGGTCGAGTAGAATTTCGACATCGGCTTTTTCAAGCCAGAGGTCCGTAAGCGGTGCAAGTGACTGGCCGGTTACGATGGCTTGCGAGAGGAATACGCCGTTGATTCCACCGGCGCTTGAACCTGCGATAATGTCAGTGAACACCCGCAATTTTGTGCCAGCAACCGCTTCGATTTTTGCCAACAGGTCGAAATAGATGGCTTCGCTGCCGCCCGGTGTTTCATCACCATCATGATAAGCGCGGCTGGCGCGGATCAGATGCCAGATTTCCCGGGTCACACCGTGCATATAGATCGCCAGACTAACACCGCCGTAGCAGATAAGCGCCAGTCTGAGTTCCTTTTCCCGCATTGGAATGATGTGACACTGCTTATTATGTCGCGCAAGCAAAGAAGCGACCAGTTTGATACTTGAGTTCATGATATGTTCTGTTATTAACCCGATATGGCAAAAGCAAAACGCAGATATGTGTGTCAGGCCTGCGGGTCCGAGGCGACCCGTTGGCAGGGGCAATGTGATGATTGCGGAGAGTGGAATACGCTCGCCGAAGAAGCGGGTGCCACCGTTTTCGAAATGAAGCATCATTTGCGGTCTGGCGGACGTTCGGTCGAGCTGTCTGGCCTTGATAGTGATATCAAGCTGCCCGAGCGGGCGTCGACCGGAATTGCGGAATTTGACCGGGCGTTGGGCGGGGGGCTAGTGCCCGGATCGGCAACGTTGTTGGGGGGTGATCCGGGAATCGGAAAATCGACTTTGCTGTTGCAGGCTGCGGCCAACCTTGCGCGGCGGGGGCTATCTGTTGCCTATATTTCGGGCGAAGAAGCGGTCGATCAGGTGCGGTTGCGCGCGCGGCGGCTCGGGCTTGGCGATGCGCCGGTGCAATTGGCGGCGGCAACTTCGGTGCGTGATATCTTGACGACGCTGGGCAAAGGCGCACCCCCTGCGTTGCTGGTCATCGATTCCATCCAGACCATGCACAGCGACCTGATTGAAGGTGCGCCGGGTACGGTCAGTCAGGTGCGGGCATCGGCGCAGGAACTGATCCGCTTTGCCAAGGAACGCGGGTCAGCGTTGATGCTGGTCGGGCATGTCACCAAGGACGGTAGTATTGCCGGCCCACGCGTGCTGGAACATATGGTGGATACGGTGTTGGCGTTTGAAGGCGAGCGAAGCCATCAGTACCGGATTCTGCGCGCGTCCAAGAACCGTTTTGGCGGCACCGATGAAATCGGAGTGTTCGCCATGCAAGAGGAAGGCCTTGCCGAGGTTGGTAACCCGAGTGCGTTGTTCCTGACCGACAGGGCCGAGCAAGTGACAGGCGCAACGGTGTTTCCGGCATTAGAAGGAACACGGCCTGTTCTGGTGGAAATTCAGGCGCTGGTGGTGCGGCTATCAAGCGGTGCCACACCGCGGCGCGCGGTTGTGGGATGGGATAGCGGACGGCTCGCCATGATATTGGCGGTGTTGGAGGCGCGCTGCGGCCTCAGCTTTTCAACCGCCGAAGTGTATCTGAACATTGCGGGTGGTTACCGGATTTCTGACCCGGCTGCCGATCTTGCGGTGGCGGCGGCTTTGGTGTCGGCGCTTTCTGAGCGGCCATTGCCTTCGGACGCGGTGTTGTTTGGCGAGGTAGCGCTTTCCGGCGAAATCCGTCCGGTGGCGCATGGCGCTTTGCGGTTGAAGGAATCCGCAAAGCTCGGATTTGGACGGGCGATGGTGCCTCCATCGGTAAAAGGGCAGGCAGGAATATCGACCCAGGAATTTCGAACGCTGGCCAATTTAGTCAATTATATGCTTGAGCGCGGTTGAGTGCAGGTAGCTGATTGTTGACCCGAAAAAACTGTTTTAGTCGCCTTTTTTGCGTGCTTCGATATGCTTGATTATCATTCTCACCCTTGTCTTTGTGACCTTGCGCCCTTAGCAACTGCCTTATGACTGCACTCGATGTTATTGTTCTGTTTTTGATTGGCAGTGGAGCTGTATTCGGGTTTTTGCGCGGCTTTGTGCAAGAGGCTTTGTCCCTGATCGCGTGGTTATTGATTATCGCGGCAGTGCGGGTGTTTCATGCGCCAGCTTCTGCGGCGCTCAGCGAACCAATTGGGACGGATGCGGGTGCTGCAGTGTTGGCATTTCTTGCCATCGTCATTGTTACTTATGCCCTTGGCAAATGGATTTCCAAAACAATCGGGAAGAAATCCCGGAAGTCCGTGCTAGGCCCTATTGATCGTGTGTTGGGCTTTGGTTTCGGAATAATAAAGGGGTTGATCTTGGCAACGCTTGTATTCTTGTTACTGGCTATGGGGTACGAAACATTATTCGGTTTGGAAGAACCGCGCCCCGACTGGATGGTCAAATCACGGACCTATCCCTTGTTGAACGCCAGCGGAAATGCGATGTCGGAATTTGTGCGCGAACAGCGCGCAACCCTTGAATCCGACACGGCGGAATAATGGATTCGGCCCTTTATAACCGGGATATTTTGCGCCTAGCCTCAGCTTTGGAGGCCGGGGATCGCCTGCAGAATCCGGACGGAACAGCGGAGAGCCGTTCCCCCATTTGTGGCAGCCGGATTGCAGCCGATGTAAATCTGAAGGATAACGGTGTTATTGCCGAAATTGCATTGCGCGCCAATGCGTGCGCGCTTGGACAGGCTTCTGCGGCGATCCTGCGGTTGAACGCTGTCGGGGTGGATATGGCCTCTATCGCAAATATTCGAGACGATATCGAAATGGCCCTAAAAAAGCAGCGCGATATGCCGCAGGCATGGCATGACCTTGCTATCTTGACCCCCGCGCGTGAATATCCGTCGCGTCATGCCGCGATTTTATTGCCGTATGACGCATTGCTGGCTGCGGCCGAACACATCAAACCCGCCAGCTGATGGAGGAAGGCGCCCATAATCTGGTGGCCGACGTCATGTTGGGCGGGGTAGTACTTTTAGGGGCTGCTCTGATCTCGGTGTTGATTTTCCGTCGCCTTGGGTTAGGCGCCGTTCTTGGTTATCTTGTTGCGGGTATTGCAATCGGTCCCGATGGTTTGGGATTGATTGGAGAAGCGGAAACCATTCTCGCTTATTCGGAAATTGGCATCATTTTGCTGCTTTTTCTCGTCGGCCTCGAATTGTCACCGAGGCGGCTGTGGCTGATGCGCCGCGATGTTTTGCTCTTTGGACCACTGCAAGTGATCTTGTGCGGGTTGGCAATGTTTGGCGTTATCCAATTGGTAATGCCCAATTTCAGTTGGGAGGCGGCGCTTGTTCTTGGCCTGCCACTGGCACTTTCTTCCACCGCGCAAGTCTTGCCGCTGTTGCAATCCCGCGGCCGAATGAAAACCGATTATGGGGAGAAAAGCTTTTCGATCCTGTTGTTTCAGGATTTGTCGATTGTCCCGTTGCTGACAATCGTCGCTGCATTATCTCGCGCGCCCGCCGAAGAAGGCGCGGTTGGCGGATGGTTGCTGGTTATTTACGCTTTGCTTGCAATCATCGGCCTTGTGCTCGCTGGCCGTTTCCTGCTTTCCCCCCTGCTGAAACTGGTCGGAAAGATTTCGGAACGGGAACTGTTCATCGTCACGGGCCTTTTCACCGTTTGCGCCAGTTCTGCAGTGATGCAAATGATCGGCGTGTCGGCGGCGTTGGGGGCTTTTGTCGCTGGGGTCATGCTGGCCGAATCCCCCTATCGGCATGAGCTGGAGGCCGATATCGACCCGTTCCGTTCGATCTTGCTCGGGCTGTTTTTTCTGGCCGTGGGTATGTTGCTTGACCTTGATGTCATTGCAGCGCAGCCTTTGCTTGTGCTGGGTCTTGCGGTCGCGCTTATCTGCGTAAAGACTGGCGTGATATTCCTGCTCGCGCGTTTTTTCGGGCTCAGCAGCAGCGCATCGATCATCGCGGCCTTGCTTTTGAGTCAGGGCGGTGAATTCGGCTTTGTGTTATTTGCCGCCGCGCAAGGGGCCTTGTTGATCGAACCGGCGGCGGCCAGTCTGTTCGGCGCCGTTGTCACTCTGTCGATGGCATCGACGCCGTTTTTGATGATACTCGCAGGCAAACTTGCGTCCCGTAAACACACAAGTGAGGTCCAGCTTGATGATCCTGAATTAGCCGAGCAGGCAAATGTTATCGTTGTCGGGCACGGCAGATTTGGCCAGCAAGTGTCGCAAATCATGGTCGCTGCCGGGCGCAGCGTAACACTTATTGATATAAATCCTGAAACAATCGACCTGAGCGGCGAATTTGGGCGGAAAGTTTTTTACGGGGATGGTACGCGTATCGACCTGTTGCAAAGGGCAGGGGGCGACAAAAGCTGTGCCATTTTCTTTTGCATAAATGATCGTGATCTGGACGCAGAAACATTGACTCCTGTCCGGCAGGCTTTTCCGAAAGCAAAAATATTCGCCCGCGCCTATAACCGGCGGCAAGCCCTGAAATTGATGCGAGATGCGGAAATTACGATTGTGCGTGAGGTGTTTGAATCGTCAATCAAATTGGCGGTTGAAGGGCTAAAGGCGCTTGGGCTGGCCAAACCACAGATCCAGAATATCGTAAGTGAATTTCGTGCGCGTGACCGGAGCCGGCTGACGGCGCAATTCGAAAGCGGGGATATGCACGCGGGTCAAAGACACAGCTTTGGCGGCGACGACTCCGACGATTTCCTGTTTGATTAGGCCGCGAACTCCGCGGAATGCTGGGCATCCAGAAATGCTGCGACATCGGCCAGATCAACGTCTTTAGACAGAAACGTCTTCCCGATACCGCGTGCCAACAGAAACGGCAATTTCCCGCCCGCCATCTTCTTGTCGTGCATCATATAATCGACAAGCTTTGCACCGTCGGCGCCGACCCCGGCATCGGCGAGCGTTACCGGCAGTCCTGCATTATGCAGCAATTTTGCTGTTCGGTTCGCGTCGTCGGCGCTGCATAGCCCAAGCTTCGACGAATAGCGGAAGGCCAATACCATTCCCGCCGCAACTGCTTCGCCGTGGAACAGCCTGTCCGAAAAACCTGTATCTGCCTCCAACGCATGGCCAAATGTGTGACCGAGATTTAACAGCGCACGAGTTCCGGTCAGCTCCTTTTCATCGGCCGCGACAATGCGCGCCTTGGCCTTTACAGAATGCTCAATTGCATAATGGCGGGCCGCTGCATCACCGGCAAAAAAGGCGTCGAGATTGGTTTCGCACCAGTCAAAAAAATCGAGATCGTCAATAAGGCCATATTTGACCACTTCGGCGAATCCCGCGGCCAGTTGGCGTCTTGGAAGGCTTTCAAGAACATCTGGATCGATCAACACAATTGCGGGCTGGTGAAACGCGCCGACCAGATTTTTCCCGGCTCGGCTGTTAATCGCGGTTTTACCGCCGACGCTGCTGTCAACCTGCGCCAGCAAAGTCGTTGGAATCTGGATAAACGAACAGCCACGCTTTACGATATGTGCGGCAAATCCAGTGATATCACCAACAACACCGCCTCCCAGCGCAATAATATGGTCGCTGCGTTCGATATGATGTTCAAGAAGCCAGTCGGTAAGCTTTTCAAGCTCCGCCCAGCTTTTCCCAATTTCGCCAGCGGGCAGGATAAATATCTCGGCGGCAAGATCCGCTTGCGACAAATGGTTCCGCATCGCGGGCCATATATGATGCGCTACATTTGCGTCGCTGATAACCAGAAACCGCCCCGAACGTGAATAGGGCGATAAAAAATTTGCGACATTCCAAAGTAATCCGGCTTCGATATGAATGTCATAGGGATGATCTGCCAAATCGACGGTAACAACGCTCATCGGGAAATCGCTTTCAGGATATTTTCGACAGTACGGGCATGGGGCGAAGCATCGCTGCGGATATGGATGTTGGCTGCCGCATATAGCGGGTTGCGAACCTTGCCAAGTTCGGTGAGAACTTCAACCGGGTCCTTCCCTTTTAATAGCGGACGGTTGTTTCTGCGGGCGACGCGCTCCGCCAAAACTGCGATGTCGGCATCAAGCCAAATTGAAACAGCTTGCGCCAATATCAAGGCCCGTGTGCTATCGTTGATAAATGCGCCCCCGCCGGTTGCGATGACTTTGGGTTCGCCTTCGATCAATCGGGCGACAACACGGCGTTCGCCGTCGCGGAAATAGGGCTCCCCGAACTTTGAGAATATTTCAGGAATAGGCATGCCAGCGGCGCGTTCGATTTCTTCGTCTGCATCGACAAAGTCGCAACCCAAACGTGCAGCCAGACGTTTTCCGATGCTCGTTTTTCCAACGCCCATCATGCCGACAAGTACGATGGACCGGTCAAGTGACGGTTGCCCTGCCTTATCTTTCGGCTGGATATCCAAATGATCATATGTGCCCATTGCGACTGGTCCTATATATCGGCTAGGCTTTGCCGGAAAGCTATTTGCCGTGGCATATTCGGCGATAGCAAAATATAGAGACCCCGGTGCACCTATCGGAAACAAAAGCGGATCTGCCCAATTGACCAATTCGACACCAAAAAGAGTTTTATTATCAGCCAGCGTTTTGGCGCTGGTTTTCGCTCTGCCCGCCTTGGGACAGCAGGGACCAGAATCCCTGTTACCCGAAGGTTTCGGTGTTCCAACACCGCCGCCTGCGAGCAACAGGCCTTCGACATCCGGACCTGCCCCAACCGGGACGCCGCCCTCCGCCCGTCCGGCGACACCAGGGGATCAGGCGACAGACACCACGGCGGCGGCGGACGCTGACGAAGAGATCGAAGAAGAGGAAGAAGACGAGAGCGAAGATGAGCTGGTCATTCGCTATGATGTTCCACCTGCTGCGCGGCGCTCGATGTCTGCTGTGGGCATTATTTCCTCAGCATCTGGCGGTTTTGCCGCAGAAGCTTTTGGAACAACCGACGGGAATTTTTTGAAGCAGGTCGTTAATCGGACGACCGGACCGCTGGCATCACGTTGGGGAACCATATTGGGGCGGCGCTTGTTGGCGAGCCGGACAAATACGCCCGCGGGCGTAAATGGCGCAGATTGGACCGCCGAACGGGCCTGGCTTTTGCTAAGGATGGGCGATTCTGTCGTTGCACGGCAGTTGGTGCAAGAAGTTGACGCCGGGAATTACACAAAAAGAATGCACGAGGTCGCGTTGCAAGTTCTTTTGGCGAACGGTGACTTGTCGGGATTGTGTCCCCTTGTGGAAAGCGGCGTAAGCATGGTCAACGACGGGCGCTGGAAAATGGCGCGCGCGATCTGTGCGTCGCTCGCGGGCGAACAAGGGAGCGCCACTGCATTTATCAATCAGGGTCGTTATCAGGGTTGGGTGAGAGGTGTAGATTTCCGGCTTGCTGAAAAGGCCGTCGGTGCAGGCGTGAATGGCAGGCGGTCGGTCAAGATCGAATGGGATGGTGTGGACGGAATGAATCCGTGGCGCTTTGGCCTTTCGGCGGCAACGGGTTTGGAACCGCCTGAAAAACTGTTCGAAAAAAGCGGACGGCAATTGGCTGGCTGGCAAGTCCAACTTCCCATGTTTGCCGCCGCCACTCGCGCGAAATATGCATCGCACGCCGCAGCGTTGGGCGTTTATTCTAATCGGGATATCGTTGATTTATTCGGTCAGGTGCTCGACGATACAGAAGCGCCCGACAATTTGCGAAATAACGCCGAAGCGTTGCAGCAAGCCTATATTGCAACGGGCGACGCCGCGCGTGTTACGGCGATGTCGACAATTTGGAGCGGTGCGACAAAAGGTGCCGACTATCATGGCAAGCTGATTATGACCGCGCGCGCGGCGGCATTAATCGCCCCTGACACCGCGCATTTGGCATCGGCTGATGGCTTGATAGCATCCATGTTGACCGCTGGTCTTGATCGTAATGCTGCAGCGTGGGCCAATATTGTCGATAATGGGTCGCTTGGATGGGCGCTGATCGCGCTGGGTTCTCCGGGTAACATACAGCCTGTGGAATATGACCCGCTGGACGACTTTTATGGAAATGATAACAGCGAAAAAGGACAGAGATCGGCATTGCTCTTGGCCGGTCTGGCAGGGCTTGGCCGGATTGATTCCGGCGCGCGGTCGGATTTTGAAGGTGAATTGAACGTAAATATCGCCCGTGAAACGAACTGGACCCGTGCGATATCATCGGCGGCACAAAGGGGCGAGCAGGGCACCGTTGCATTGATGGCGATAGCTGGAATGCAGGCACCGGGCTGGTCGGTCGTGCCGGCAAACCACTTATATTATATCGTACGCTCACTTCGGCAGGTCGGCTTAGAGGCAGAAGCACGCATGATTGCGGCTGAAGCTGTTACATTCAGTTAACACAAGCGGGCATGTCCACGACCGACCTTAGCCTTATTGACCGCTTTCTCGAAATGATGGCTGCAGAGCGCGGGGTCGCGAGGAATACTATCCTTGCTTACCAGAGCGATCTCGTCTCGGCTTCGCATTTAACAGGCGGAAGGCTGGGCGATGCGGATGCCAATATGTTGGCGCAATTGGCGGGTCAATGGAGTGACCTGGCAAGCAGTTCGGTTGCACGCAAAGTTTCTGCTTTACGGCGCTTTTTCTCTTTCTTGCACGACGAAGGTTTGCGCGGCGATAACCCATCGTCGGGGCTTCCCAAACCGGCACGGGCAAGGGGTCTGCCTAAAATTCTCGACAAGGATCAAGTCGACCTGTTGTTTCAAACCATTGAAGCGGAACTGGCCGATGCGCGGCCATCGGCCGCGGCGTTCCGGCTTTCGGCATTGGTTGAGTTGCTGTATGGTTCAGGTTTGCGGGCATCGGAGCTGGTATCATTGCCAAGGACAGCCATTGTGGGTGACCGGCCTTTCATCATATTGACCGGAAAAGGTGACAAGGAACGGCTGGTGCCCATTTCCGACAGGGCCCGTCATGCGGTGGGCAAATGGCTGGAATTTGTGCCCAGAGAGGCGCGATATCTATTTCCGTCACGCGGGGGCCATATCAGCCGGATAAGATTATATCAGATCATAAAATCATTGGCCGCAAAGTCCGGATTGGACCCCGAAAAGCTGAGCCCCCATGTCCTACGCCACGCCTTTGCGACGCATCTTTTGGCAGGCGGAGCCAATCTGCGCGCCTTGCAAGCAATGCTGGGCCACGCCGATATTGCAACCACCCAAATTTACACCCATGTGGATGCCAGCCGCCTTGTCGAACTTGTGAACAAGCGGCACCCTATGGCAAACCGCACGTTGACCCGCACGCCAACAGGTTCTAACCCGCTGCCATGACCGTATATCTGGACTTTGAGAAGCCCGTCGCTGCATTGGAAGCGCGCATCATCGAATTGCAGGAGGCTGCAGATGAGAGCGAAGTCGATGTGGATGCGGAAATTAGCAAACTACGCGACAAGGCCGACAAGCAACTAAAAGATACCTATAGCAAATTGACAGCGTGGCAAAAAACGCAAGTTGCAAGGCATCCCGAGCGACCGCATTTCAAGCATTTCATAGCATCGATGTTTGAAGACTTCATGCCACTGGCGGGTGATCGTGCGTTTGCCGATGATCAGGCAATATTGGGCGGTCTGGCGCGGCTTCATGACCGGAAAATCATGGTGATCGGCCATGAAAAGGGCGACGATACGCAAAGCCGCCTGCATCACAATTTCGGCATGGGCAAACCGGAAGGCTATCGTAAAGCAATCCGTCTGATGGAACTGGCCGACCGGTTCGGTTTACCTGTGGTCAGCTTGGTTGACACGTCGGGTGCGTTTCCCGGTATTCAGGCCGAAGAGCGCGGGCAGGCAGAAGCTATCGCCCGATCCACCGAAAAATGCTTGCAATTGGGCGTGCCGATGATCGCGTGCATAGTGGGTGAGGGTGGTTCTGGCGGTGCGGTTGCGTTGGCAGCGGCTGACCGCATTTTAATGTTCGAATACGCGGTATATTCCGTCATTTCTCCGGAAGGCTGTGCTTCGATTTTGTGGCGCACGGGCGACAAGGCGGCCGATGCGGCCCAGGCAATGAAAGTTACTGCCGAAGACTTGAAGTCACTGGGCGTAATTGACCGCATCGTTAAGGAACCAATGGGTGGCGCGCATCGCGATCACGCACTTGCGGCGGCTTCGCTTGGTAAGGCGATTGGTGAAGAAATCGATGCCCTTGGCGGTTTTAGTCGTAAGGAGTTGCTGCAACAGCGTCGGAATAAGTTCCTCGCCATGGGGGCTTAAAATCAAAAGCCGGTCGTCGCAATTTTAGATTTTACGCGTGCCGGACAAAAGTTATGTTATGCGAACTGCGATGATCCGAGGAGAGCGCAAATGCATATAAGCAAAAAATTACTCGTCATGGGCGGCGCAACATTATCTTTTGCAGCGGTAAACATGGCGGTGCCAGTGGCGGCGCAAAAGAAGCAGGCGGCCTCTGTTCCAAAACCATTTACCGCGCAGGAAAAATCGGATGGGGCGAAATATCACCCGGAGATCATGAAAGAATTTGGCGGTGCAATGCAAAGCCCGCAAACGGCTTATGTCGTGCGCGTTGGCAAATCGATTGCGGTACAATCGGGACTGGGAAATGCAGAAAGCGATTTTACAGTCACGCTGCTGAATTCACCTGTGAATAACGCCTTCGCGATTCCCGGCGGATATGTTTACATTACCAGGCAGCTTGTAGCGCTTTGTAATAGCGAGGCAGAAATGGCTGGCGTCCTTGGCCATGAGGTCGGACATACTGCCGCACGGCACAGCCAAAAACGTCAAAAGAGCACGACTATTGCCAACATTTTTGGGGTAGGTGGTGCGATACTGGGGTCGGTTCTTGGGGACAATGGTGGGTTGCTGGGGGCTATCGGCGGTGGACTGAAGCAATATTCGGGCGCTGCGGCCCAATTGTTGAGCTTGCGTTATTCGCGTCGCCAGGAAGAAGAAGCCGATGATCTGGGTATCCGCTATTTGAGCAAAGCGGGCTATGACCCGACTGCGCTATCTGCGATGCTGAATTCGTTGGCTATGCAAACTGCGGTTGATGCACGGGTTTCCGGAATGGGCCAAAAAGCGGTGCCCGAATGGGCTAGCACCCATCCTGATCCAGCGAAGCGCGTGGTGCGGGCCGCCACAGGTGCCAAGGCTTTTCCGGCGAATGCTACGCGCAAGCCGGATTCCCATCTTACCGCTATAAATGGGATGCTATACGGCGACGATCCCGCACAAGGTGTCGTCGAAGGGCAGGATTTTATACACCCCGATATCAGAATGAAGTTCAGCGCGCCGACCGGATTTGGCATACAAAATGGCACGGATGCGGTTTCGATCAACGGCAATAGCGGCAAAGCGATATTTCGACAGGGCGCATTCAACGGTGACCGGTCGGCTTATGTTGCCGCCGCATTCAAAACGGTTGCGGGTCAGAATATGTCGATCCCGGTCGGCGATGTCCGCCAAACAACGGTCAATGGCATTCCTGCCTTTTATTCATCAACCGTCGTCAACACACAACAGGGCGCCCGAGAGGTTACGGTATTTGCTTATGAATGGGGTGGCGGCATTGCCTATCATTTCATCACGATAACCGCTGCAAATAGCAGCCCGTTCAACGGCATGTTCAATAGCATGGCCCGGCTTAACGACAATCAGGTTGCGGCCATCAAGCCGCGGAAGTTGCGTGTGGTAACCGTGGCCAAAGGGGATAGCGTGGCGTTACTTGCATCGCGCATGGCCTACACTTCTTTGCAGGCCGAACGTTTCCGTGCACTCAATGGCTTTGGCGCCAATCAGAATGTGACACAGGGTCAGAAAGTTAAAATTGTAACTTATTAAAACCAAATAAAAAGGGCGGCAACCGAAGTTACCGCCCTTTAATTCTGTCAGGCATTGGATGCCCGATCAGCTAAGCTTCTATTAGAGGCTGTTGCTGACTTCAGTAAAGGTGTTCGACAGGTTGTTGCCGAGGCTGCCCATTGCAGTGATTGCTGCAACTGCGATAAGAGCGGCGATCAGGCCGTATTCGATTGCAGTCGCGCCGTCTTCGTTCTTGAAGAGTTTCTTGATAACTTTCATTTTAGGTCTCCTGTTGCTTGTTCAATTCACCCGAGCGGATATTTTTATTACTTATAAAACTATCCGACTTTGGCCTGATTATTCCTAAATCTATACCAAATCGTTAACGTCACTCAGCTTGCATTAATTATTTTATTCGACACGCTGTTCCACATACTTGTGGAACCTTCACCGAATTCACCAAGCGATGCCACGATTGCGATAACAATCAGTGAAACAATCAAACCATACTCCACAGCCGTCGCCCCCTGTTCGCATCGCGTGATACGACGAATTAGATCCAACATATTTGGCCCCACTTCTTTCCCTGGTTGCGAGCAGTCAGGATTTCCCACAGAAGCGTTAACAAAAACTTGCAAGGCGATGAGAAAATGGAAAAAAATCCGACAATGCTGTTTGTGGTTGCCGCTGCGTTAACCAACGAAGTGGGTGAAATATTGCTGCAAAAGCGGCCCGAGGGTCGTCAAATGGCAGGGCTGTGGGAGTTCCCTGGCGGCAAGGTCGAAAGCGGCGAATCACCCGAATCAGCATTGGTTCGCGAGCTGAAAGAAGAATTGGGCATCGATGTTGCCGGTCCGGATCTGATTCCTTTGACCTTTGCCAGTGCACAAAATGGGGACCGTTATATGGTCCTGCTCCTATATCGCTGCACAAGCTGGCAGGGGCAGCCGACCGCTTTGGAAAGTCCGGAGCTCTGTTGGCTTAAACCTGCCGACATGCATGCCCTACCAATGCCACCCGCCGATGAACCACTGGTGCACTTTTTGGAAAATTGGCCTTAGCCCTTGTCGGCAGGCCGCAAGATCGACGCCAAGGAAACCTCACCGCTTCCACGCCGGGCAGGTTTGGGTTGATTCGCGGACGGCGACCATCCGCTCAGGAACAGGTGCATAAATTGTTCTTCGCCGCGCCCGCTTGGATCGGCACCCGCCTGCCATGCGCGGTCCAGCCTCGCCATATAGTCGCGCCCCAGATAGCGCCGGGGTCCCGTCAGTGCGTTCCCGATCCCTGCATCCCGCAGATCGCGAACGAGCGTGCGCCAATCGCCATAGCGTACCGGCAACATATCGCCGTCTGCCACCGGCAGGGTAAATCCCGCGCGCGACAAAAGATCAGCGGCGCTGCGCAAATCAATCTGCGGATGGATATGGGGTGTCGCCACAGGCGCTTCCGCCGCCACCATTCGGGATTTCAGGGTGGCGAGCGAGCCCGCACCAAACATATGCCCCAGAAACAGTCCATCGGGCTTGAGAATATGCCGGATCTGAATGAGGGCACCCGGCAGATCGTTCACGCTGTCCAGCACACCGGCCGATACCACCAGATCAAAGCTGTGCTGCTTATAGGATAGCCTGTCTTCCTCCGCCCGCACCATCGAGGGCAGGGTCGGGTCGACTATATCGACGATGTGCACGGCGCAGCTCCGGTCCCCGAGAATTTCCCCGGCAAAGGCCGCGATGGGGCCGATCAAGAGCACATCCTGAAGCTCGCGGGTCACAAGGGCGAGCCGCTCCTTCAACTCCTGCGCTATATATTGCCAGAGAAAGGCGCGCGCCGCATGGCGATGCGCACGTTGCCGCATCGCGTACCGCCGTTTCCGGTCGAATATCTCGGGGGGTGCTTCAGAAGACTGCATTTCTGTCTTGTGGAGATGTCCGCATTATCCGACAAGAGGGCGATGCGGTTGGTGCTCAAAATAGCGAAGCCAGTGTTTGACTATGCGCTGCCCGAACGTTGTCCTTCCTGCGGAGAGATATCGACCGACGGAACCAATTTTTGCGCCAAATGCTGGCCGCACATCAGGTTCCTCAATCCTCCCTGGTGCGATAGCTGCGCGCTTCCTTTCGACTATGAACAGCCGGCAGGCGCGCGATGCGCCGCTTGTCTCGCCGATCCACCGATCCATGACGGTATCCGCGCCGCCGTCGCCTATGATGGCACGACCCGTAAAATTGCCCTGCGCCTCAAATATGGAGGCAGGATCGGACTCGCCAAATTGATCGCGCGCCATCTGGTACGCCATCTGCCCGCCGACCGTACCGGCATGATCGTCGTGCCGGTTCCGTTACACTGGACACGGCTGTGGTCGCGCAGTTTCAACCAGTCGGCATTGATTGCGCAGGAATTGGCTCGTCTGGGCGGGCTGGTCTATGCCCCGGATGTGCTTTTGCGGATAAAACGCACACCGAGTTTGCGCGGGCTTTCCGGAAAAGAACGGCGCAAGGCGGTCGCGCGCGTTTTTCGTATCAATCCGGCTAAAGCCCATGTGCTGTCGGGTGCCCGGGTGATTCTGGTCGACGATGTTTTGACGACCGGCGCGACAAGCGATGGCTGCATCAAGACCTTGAAAAAGTCGGGTGCCAATTGGGTGCAACTCTTCTGCTGGGCACGCGCCTTGCGGGATAATGGGCACACGCCGCCCCACTTTGAAGCGGGTGATGCTTGACTTGGCCGCGCAGGCACACCATTTCACGTTTATGACAGCAAAAGTTGAAATCTACACCAAGTTCGGCTGCCCCTATTGTGTGCGGGCGATGTACCTGCTCGACACCAAGGGCGTGGCCTATAGCGAATATGATGTGACCATGGGTGGCGCAAAGCGCGACGAAATGGTTGCGCGTGCGCCGGGTGCCCGGACCGTGCCGCAGATTTTCATTAATGATGTCGCGATCGGAGGCAGCGATGACCTTCGGGAGCTGGATTATGAAGGTAAGCTGGATTCATTGCTTGCCGTTGCCGGCAATTAACACCGAATGATCGCTTTTGATTTGAAGTGCGGTTCCGGCCATAGCTTTGAAGGCTGGTTCGCATCGTCACAGGACTTTGATGCGCAGAGGTCAGGTGGGCTGATTGTCTGCCCGCTGTGCAACACCGCCAATGTTGAAAAGGCGTTGTCGGTTCCAAATGTCGGACGCAAATCGAATCAGGGAAGCACCCTGCCGGCCGAACGGCCCGTCACCGCTGAACCGGTTACAGGCGAAGTGATGAACGCGCCGGCCTTGTCCCCCGCCATGGTGGAGATGATGCAGAAGCTGGCGGTCGCCCAATCCGAAATGTTGAAAGAATCCCAGTGGGTCGGCCGCGATTTTGCCGATACCGCACGCGCGATCCATTATGGGGAAGAGAATGAACGTCTGATCCACGGCGAAACCAGCGCCGACGAAGCTGCCGCGCTCGCCGACGAAGGAATCGCGGTCGCGCCACTACCCTTTCCTGTCGTGCCCCCTTCCGCAAAAAATTGACCCGCCAAAATCGCACAGCTATGGAAATCCCCGGCGCACCCATAGCTCAGCAGGATAGAGCATCAGATTCCTAATCTGGGGGCCACTGGTTCGAATCCAGTTGGGTGCACCATTATTTCCACAATAAAGACAGACTGGCTCAATCGCCCTTGAACTGGATATCCGCGATGGAACGTTGCCCGTTCTTCCGGTCAAGTTGCACGATGATGTCGATCATGGACCGTGCATAATCAATGGTCTCGTTACGGCCGAGGCCGAGGTCGGCCTGCATGCACATCAGCGCCAGTTGTTCGAACGCGCCTTCCGTTGTGCTCGCATGGATGGTACTGATCGAGCCGGGATGGCCAGTGTTTATGGCGCGCAGGAAAGTGACCGTTTCGGCACCTCGTAGCTCGCCTACGATCAACCGGTCCGGACGCATGCGCAAGGAAGCGCGCATCAGTTCTTCGATGGTCACCCGCGCTTCGCCCTGATCGCCCGATACCGCGACGAGGCCGATGGAATTGTTGCGGCCGAGCTTGATCTCGGGGGTGTCTTCGATGGCGATGACACGCTCGTTTTGCGGGATTTCCTTCAGCAGGGCGTTGAGGAGGGTGGTTTTCCCCGACGACGTTCCGCCTGACAGCAAGATGGTTTTGCGCATGGCCACCGCCTTCTTCAGGAAGGTGGATACATCGCCTTTTTCGAGCAACGCCGATAAGGACAGTTCGGATTTCGCTGCGTTCAGCGAACCCGTGCGGCATTGCGCCAGATATCCGTCGACGGTCATATCATGCAGCACATGTTTGCGGATCGCTATCGCGACCGATCCTCGTGTGGCGGGTGGCAGGACAATCTGGATACGCGCGCCACCCGGCAGGATGGCCGCCAAAAGGGGGCTTTCGCGGTTGATGCCCTGATGGCTTATCCGTGCCACCTGTTGCGCAAGGCGTTCGAGCAGCTGCGCATCGATGGCGGGTGCGTCATGGCACTCCATCTCGTCCGCGCCCATGCGCTCGACCCAGACTTCGTGCGGTTGGTTGACCAAAATCTCGGTGACATCGTCCGCCGCCAGCCACGCCTCGAAAGGCGCGAGGTAGCTGTTGAGGTAGACATTGCCGCCACTCCCCGAAAGCGGGGTCATCATGTTCATTACGAACCGCCGTCCGTGCCGGAGAAATCGAGATCGCGGGCAATGAAAATGCGGATCGCGGTGCCTTGGGCCACTTTGACCGTGGGCGGGATGCTGATGTCGCGCTGTAATGCGATACCGGCGACGCTTTTCGCATCATCCGCAGTGCGCACGACGACATCATTGCCGCCGCGCTGCAACAGACCGAGGCCGGATTGCACGACCGAGAGCAGAATGGCCGAACCGAAGCGTTTGAGGAAATGGCTGTCCACCTTGCCGCCCAGACCGGCACGGCCCAGCGGGTCGGTGACGGGCGATCCCAGCGATACGGTGACGCCGTCCGGGCGAGTCAGACGAGTCCAGACAATGAAGGCGCGCGATTGACCCGCTGCGAGGCCAGAACGATATTGGCCGATCAGGCGGCTGCCACTGGGGATCAGCACCCGGCGTCCGTCAAAGCCCATGACATCGCGGCTGACCACCGCGCGCACATAGCCCGGAAGGTCGGAGTTGATGGCGGTTTCCAGAACACCGGCGATGATTGCGCCCTGCGGCACGGTATAGCTGCTGTTGGAAATGCGGACTGCGCGCGCTGGCGCATTTTCTGCGGCAGCGACGCGGTCGGCGAATTTGTCGTCGGCGCTGAGGTCGTCATTCTTTACGCCCGCCAGTCCCGGTGTCGGCGGTAGGGCAGCCGCGCCGCCCTTGGTCAGATCGACGACGACGCCGGGCGACATCAGGCGGTTGGCACCCGGGGCCTGCGACGCAACAACGCCCATGACCGGAGCCGTTACGTCCAGTGGCGGCGGGATCAGCGTGGGGGGCGGCAGCTCGGGCGGGCCGGGAAGCAGAACAGGCTTGGGAACCACGCCGCCTACCGGCATGACACTGGCCGTCACGGGCAGGGCCGGATTGGCGCCTGCTTGTGTTGCGTCACCCCGGCTGGAGGCCAGGGTCGTGAAGGTGAGGATACCGAGCAGGCCGATACCCACAAAGCCGAGCTTCATACCGGGCGACAATCCGGCCGGCATGGCAACCGGCGACAAGCCCGGCGCATTGGCATCTTCCAGCGCGCCCGCCTCCATAGAGGTGCGGGGATCGGTCCCTTCGGGTTTCAGAACACTCATGGTTTTGCCTCCCGTGATTTGCAGCCGAACAGGCCGCACTTCTTTTTGGCCCGTTCACGCGGAGCATCCGCGCCGGGGGTTGGTGCGGCGTAGGCATCGTTGAAAATGATGGTCACTTCCTTGCCGTGCCGCAGGACGAATTGCGGGGCGACCTGTTCGACCACCACATAGGGGCCGCGCACCGCAAAGTTCACAATGCTTTCGCCCGCATCGGGGGTGATGCTGAAAATGGCGGGGGTAGCCGCGCCCGCAGCGAAGCGGAAATAGGTGGCTTTGCCGTCGTCAAAGACCTGATCGGGCACATTGGCCTTTGCGCCATCATAGCTGTAGGCGCGGTTCCACAATTCAGGGGGTGTCGCGATCAGCGGCGCTGCGGCGGCGTTGGCGGCTTCGTCCACCGGCTTTTGCGGATAGGTGAACCGCACGGCATAGGTCACCTGGCTCGGCGCGACCTTCAGACCGGATTTTGCCACCAGTTCAAGATTGTAGCGGCGCATGTTCGTAATGATCGACATGTTGGTGGTGCGCGGAATGCCCACAGGCTTCAGGAACATGACAGTGCCGGACCCGTTGGGCGTCACCTGCCAGCCGGAAGAATCGCCAAGGCCGACCGTTTCGATCCGTTCGCCCACGTCGAATTCCAGCGTCATCTGATAGCCGGTATGTCCGGTCAGGCGGACCACGCTATTGGGGTCGTAATGGACATAGCGGATATTGGGCGCGACCTTCACGGATTCCGTCGTCTGGGCCAATACGGGTGTTGCAAGGGGTAAGCTGGCGAACAGCAGGGCGAGATATTTGGCGGTCATGCGGCGTTCCTGACGGCTTTAATGGGGGCACGGACGGCGGTGACGCGTCCTCGGGTGATGCGGCGGTCAGCTTTCATTTCGGTCGCCCTTTGCGCGCTGCCTTCGGTTTCTACCCGATGTGGCAAAAGGATGGCGCGCTGGTTGGCAACGCTGCCGGGTGCGGTGACGCTTGCCGTCCGCTCGATGGCGCTGACCATGCTTTGCATGCGTTCATTGTAGATCATGGAAGGCGCAGAAGCCGTCGCGACGGTCTGTGTGCCTTGCGACTGCACAGTATCTGCGGCGCTATTTGAACGCAGGGACAGGGTCCATCCGCTGACGATGGTGCGGCCTATGCGGAACAACTGCACCGCCACCGCCACCGTGATCAGCACGATCACCAGGATCGTCAGCGCAGCGCGGAGCGAGAAGACGCCCTGATTTGCGGACACATACATGTCGGCCAAGACAGGCTCGATCAACGCGGTCGATCCGGCGGTCGTCATGATGGCCATGACAGGGACCAGCGCCATCAACACAGCGGCGCGCGCCCAGCCGAGCGTTAGGCCGCGTGTCACGGAGAACAGCCCCAGTACCGCAAAGAGCGGTCCGAGAAGAAGGAGAAGCCCCAATATTATCTTCGCCACCACCAGCACGCCTGCCGAAGCGAGCACCAGCAACAGCGCACTGAGCATCAGCATATTGGGGCCGAGCGAATCCTTGGGCGCGACGATCGCGGTAATCCCCGTTGCGGTCGGGGGAAGCGCTTCGGCCTCGTCCTTATCCTCGGTCGGCATGGCGGCGTCGGGCGCGGCATTTTCGGGGCGTGCGTCAAATTCGGTCCAGGCATCGGCAAGATCGACCATCCGCCCGGACAGCATATCCACGCGCTGGTTGACGCTGCTGCTCTGTCCGGCGGACGGATTGACGGCGCTGACAATTTCCTGCGGGCCGTCGGTGAGCACATCGTAGACAAGTATCTGGTAGGTTGCCCAATTGCTGGTCAGCGCGAGCACCGCGCCGATCAACAGCATCCGCGGCGCCATTTCGCCCATGCTGAGCGAGGAACGGCCGAAGATCAGGCGGTAGCCGACGATCGCGACGTAAATGGTAAGCGCGATTGTCAGCGCATAGCCGAACACGCTACCGGGGCCGAGCAAATTGGCGTAACCGGCCTGAACCGTCGACTGCATGTAGCAATCCACGGTGTTGACCATGGTTTCAGCCGAACCTGCTGTGGCGTTTATGGCAGCGCATTTCGCCATCAGCCGCGCGTTCCTGTCTTGGTGTTTTGCCACAAGGCCGACGGGCCTTCTTCGGCGGCCTGCAACAATTGCGGCATCCAGTCAGACGGCGCATCACCATGGGCATCGCGCAGTTCGTCCAATTTGCGGACGCTGCTTTCGCGGCCGGACAGGACGGTCATCGCATCGGGCATGTCACCCATATCGAGGCGGGCAACAACGCTGTTGCCGCTTTGCTTGACCAGCACGCAGCGCAAATGTTCGGGCAGCGAGCGGACGAGATCAAGCTCATGCTCGGTCAATCCGAAACCGTCGCAATAGTCCGAGGCTTGCGCCTTGGGATTGCTCATGAACAATTGCGTGGCCGATTGTTCGATGATGGTCGCGGCGATCTTGCTTTCGATAGCATCGCTCGCGCTCTGGGTTGCAAATCCGACCACGCCGTTGCGTTTCCGGATTGTCTTCATCCAGTCTTTCAGGCGGTGCACAAAGATTTCATCGTCCAGTGCCTTCCATCCTTCGTCGATAACGATCATCGAAGGTGTGCCGTCCAGACGTTCGTCCACGCGGTGGAACAGATACATCATCGCCGGGGTCCGCAGCACGGGATTGTCGAGCAGCGATGTCATGTCGAAACCGGCGGTACGGGTATCAAGGTTCAGCTCGTCCCGTACATTGTCGAACAGCCACGCATGCTCGCCTGCACCGTACCAGGGCGCAAGCCGCGACGCGAGGTCGCCACGCACAGGGCGTGCGCCACCGGCGAGAAGCTCTACGAGGTAGCGCAACTGGCGGTGCTCCATCGGCTGGTCAAAATTGGCCTCGACCGCGCTGGCAATGATCGCATTTTCATCGGCGGTCAGCTGGCCGCCCATCGGCGTCAGCATCTGCGACAACCATTGCCGCAAAAACGCCTGGTTGGCAGCGTTGCTTGGCAGTTGCAGCGGATTGAAACCCGTCGGCTTGCCCGGACGCAGCACATCATAATGGCCACCAATAGCGCGAATGAAGATTTCCGCACCCCGGTCTTTATCGAAGAAGAAAGTGCGCGGGTTGAACTTTTGCGACTGGGCGATCAGGAAATTCAGCACCACCGTCTTACCCGATCCCGATGGACCGATCAGTGTGAAGTTGCCCAGATCGCCGCTGTGCAAATTAAAGAAATAGGGCGTGCTTGATGTGGTTTCGAGCACGGTAATCGGCTCTCCCCATGGCCCGCCTGCTGGTGCGCCGATAGGAAATCCATGCAGGGAGATCAGCCCCGACAGATTGGCGGTCGAAACGAGCGCCTTGCGGGCGATAAATTCTGCATTGCCCGGAAACTGGCCCCAGAAGGCGCTTTCCAGATTGAGATCTTCGCGCACCGATACCGCACCAATGTCGGCGAGCGATGCCTGCACATCGGCAACCGCGGCGTCGAGCGCGGGCAGGCTGCCGGCGCGGACATGGACGCTTAAATGATGCTCGCCATAGGCGGCAGCGCCACCGGTCAGCTCATCTTTTGCACCCAGCAGGCCTTGCCGCAAAGTGGTGGTCTCATCGGATGCCGCCCGCAAACGGCGCAACGCCAATCCGATCCGTTCGTCGGCAATCTGCCGGTCCACAAAGGCAAAGCTTTCGGTCAGCGTCAGTTCGTGCGGCAGGCGCAGCAAATTGTCGAGCATGCCCGGGCTGGTCGTGGCGGGATAGTCCTTGATCGACACGATTGCGCCGAAGCGCGATGTCTCCGCACTTGATCCCTTCAGATGCAGCGCATCAAGGCCAAAGCTGATGCGCTTATAAGGCAGATACTGTCCGGCATCGCCCGTGGGTTCTAGCAATGGCTGCATTTCGCCATTGTACAATGCCGACAAAATTTCGAGTGGTTCAGAACAGATGCCGCTCGCACCCTGATAGCGTTCCAGAACGCGCGGGCCATAGCGGCTGAGTGCGGACAGAAGATTGGTGCGTGCGCTGTCCAGTTCACGTAGTTCGCGGGCCTGTTCGGCAAGCTTCTCTTCCGGCGAGCGCTTGCCGCTACCCCATTTGGTTAGCCGTTCGACAAAGCCGACCTTGCCACGGGCGGGTCGGCGGACCAGCATTAGAATGATGTCGTTGATATAAAGCTGTTTGCCGCGCAACCGCTCCTGCCATGCAGCGTCGAGGTCGCGGGCAAAGCCCTCGGGCTGGGGCGTCGTCAATTCGGCGGCCACACGGCGCCGGATGACATGGCAATAGAGCATCAAATTGGAATTGGCGATGCCGCGCATCACGACATCGCGCACGGCGGCCATGTGGTTCAGTGTTTCGCTATCGGCGGTTTCAAACGCGATACCGTCGATCTGGATCATCTGGATCAGCTCGCCATTGCGGGTGGCCAATGTATGGTCATTGACATGGCCGGCATAGGGCAAACGGTCCCCGGCGCGCGGGTCCAACTTGGCAAGTTTTTGCGAAGATAGCTTCATAGGTTAGGGCCGATAGCTGTTGCAGCGCCACAGATCGTGCGTACGCGTCCGGCCGCAACGGCTGACCTTGGTAATCCAGAGGTCAAAGATGCGGGGTTCGCGCAAACAGGCCATGTAGCCGATGGCGTGGATCAGGACGGCGGCGGGTATCGCCCAAAAGGACCCGCTGATGAGGAAGATTTCCGTCGTCACGATCAGGTTGATGATGAAATAGCTATAGGTCACGCCCGCAAACATCTGCGGCTGGGTCAGAGCGCGAAAAACAGGCGTGCGGTTTAGCGGAGTCATTGATTAGCCCCCGATTGCGGCGACACGGATCCCCGAAACAATGGCAGTCGCCCCGAACAGGACGAAGCAACCCACGATGACCGTTGTGCCAAAGCGCCAGTTCATCCGGCCAGTCAGCATCATCATGCCGACAACAGCGACCGCGATGACGGCTGCTGTAGTTGCCACATTGCCCAACAGAGTGCCTTGCATCCAGTTCAGGGCATTGACGATAGGGCCTGATCCTTGCGGATCGGCGACGGCGGTTTGCGCCAGTGCCGCTTGGGGTAAGGCAGCGGTCAATGCGGCTAGTGCGGAAAATTTTGCTTTGAACTTCGTCATCGACATGCTGGCCTCATTCATAGGAGTTACGCTGGAGCGAAATGGCAGACAGCCTGCGCATGATCTGGCGGACATAATTCTGCGTTTCGCGATAGGGCGGTATCCCGCCATATTTCATCACCGCGCCCGGTCCCGCATTATAAGCGGCGAGGGCGAGAGGGACGTTATTGCCAAAGCGTTCAAGCTGCTGACGGAGATAGGCTGTACCACCTGCGACATTCTGGCGGACGTCATGTGGGTTGGTTACGCCCAGCGTACGCGCAGTCCCGGGCATCAACTGCATCACGCCAATTGCCCCGGCGGAGGACCGAGCGCGTGGGTTATAGCGTGATTCCTGCCACGCGACCGCGTCGACCAGATCGCTGCTGATGCCATATTTGGCGGCGGCATGCTGGATATGCTGGCGTACGGTTCCCGTGGGCGGGGACGGCATTTGGGTCGGTGCGACGATTTCTGCGCCCACATAATCGGGCACCAACGTCGGTTCAGGCGTCCATGCCGGGCGCGAAATTTGGACAAAATTGCCATTGCTCGCCAGCTCGAACACTTCGGCTCGGGCAGCATGGGGTGTTGTCAAGGCTCCGCAAAGTACGAGAACCGTAGGAAGGATGCGACTTATGACCATGGCAAAAGGGGTAGATGCCACAGGTTGATAAATGGTTTATATTTACTAATCCATATCGTCGAAAAAACACGCTTAACGGGGATTTACCACTTCCCGAAACTATCTCTTGAGCAATGTCCCATAGCAGACCGTTAATGACGAAACCTGACGCGGCATTCTCGCCTCTCGCTTTCGTCAATTTGGCGAGGGCGGGATATGAAGGAAGCACTGCATCAGATTTGCCTTGAGGGGGCGTCAGAAATTGAAATGCCGGACGATGTTGTTCCGGCGTTGGCCGAGGTTCCGGCACAGACTTCACCCTATGTATATACGCTGCCTGCGGCATCATTGCTGGTGGCGGCGTGCGGTGGTGGTGGCGCGGGAGGTGGTTCATCCACAACCCCTCCGCCGACAGCACAAGTTCCAAAACCGTCCACCGACGCCCAAGCATCACGGTTCATTCTGAAATCCAGCCTATCCGTCAGCGAGGCGGAGATCACCAACATCAAATCAATCGGCTACGAACCCTGGCTAAACGCCCAGATGGATGCACCGATCAACCAGACCGGTGTGGCATGGCTGGCGTCGCGCGGCTATGATCAGGTTACCGCCGACAATTTCTTCGATAATGAATATCCCGGCGACTACATGATCTGGAACCAGCTCATGTCCGACGCAAACGGCGTCCGCAAACGCGTCGCGTTGGCGCTGTCCGAGTTTTTTGTCGTGTCGCTGACGGGACTGGACTTCAGTTGGCGCGCACAGGCAATTGCCTTTTTCTGGGATCAACTGAACTCCAACGCCTTTGGAAATTTCCGTAAATTGCTTGAGGATGTGACCCTCAATCCGGCAATGGGTTATTATCTCAGTACGCGCGGCAACCGGAAAGAAGATACACGTACCGGCCGCGTACCCGACGAAAATTATGCCCGTGAAGTCATGCAGCTGTTCACAATTGGTCTGTACCAGTTGAACAATGACGGCACACGCAAACTGGATGCCAACAACCAGCCGATCGAGACCTACACCAACAGCGACGTCACCAATCTGGCGCGTGTTTTTACGGGGTATAACTGGGACTTCACAGGGAATGTCAAAACGCCTGCGACTAATGATCCAACACGTCTGATCAACAGCACGGGCTATGTCCTGAAACCCATGACGATTGACCCCACCAAGTGGGAATTTCCGTCGACCACGAGCCAACATTCTGCATTGGAAGTAAACTTTCTCGGAACAAATATTCCGGCGAACACGGATGGAACGGTTGCGTTGAAGACAGCGCTTGATGCGCTGTTCAACCACGCCAATGTCGGACCCTTCTTCTCCAAGCAGATGATCCAGCGGTTGGTGACCAGTAACCCCAGCACTGCCTATGTCGACCGGGTTGCAAAGGTGTTCAACAACAATGGTTCCGGCACACGCGGCGATCTGCGCGCCGTGTTCAAGGCTATCCTGCTCGACGACGAAGCGATGAATGCTTCCGGCCTTACGGCCCCTACTTTCGGAAAAGTGCGCGAACCCATTCTCCGCTTCGTGCAATGGGGCCGGACTTTCGGCGCTGCGTCGACCAGTGGCAACTGGCGGATCGGCAATCTGTCCGATCTGGTCAGCGGGCTGGGGCAAAGCGCGTTGCGGTCCCCATCGGTTTTCAACTTCTTCCGGCCGGGTTATGTGCCCGCCAACACCGCCATTGCTACGAACTCGCTGGTTGCACCGGAATTCCAGCTCATCAATGAATCGAGCACGCCCGGTTATGTGAATTACATGACTTCGGCCATTGGCAGCACCAACGGGGTGGGGGGCGATGTGAAGGCCGCCTACACCAGCGAGCTTGCCATCGCGCATGACTCGACAGCTTTGCTCGACCGGATCTGCCTATTGCTGGCAGCGAACCAGATTTCGGACACAACCAAGGCAACGATCAAAACCGCGCTGGATGCAACAACAGTCACGCAAACCAGCACCACCGCCGAAAAGCAGCGCCGGGTCTATATGGCTGTGCTGCTCGTCATGGCCTCACCCGACTATCTCGTTCAGAAGTAAAGGCTTTCGCTATGCATATCGGTAAAGCAAACGAACTTTCGCGGCGTGCCTTTCTTCGTCGTTCGAAACAATTGGCGGTCGCGGGTTCTGCGTCGTCTTTCGCCCTTGGTCTCGCCGGGATTGGCGAAGCTGCGGCGTTCAGCGCGGGCAATGATTACAAGGCATTGGTCTGCATCTTCCTTTACGGCGGGAACGACCACAACAGCACGTTGATGCCCTTCGATTCCACCAACTATGATCTCTACAGCGCCATTCGCGGAGGGGGTGCGGGGCAGACGGCAGGCGGGATTACCCTGGCGCGCTCCAGCCTTGCAGCGACAGCTTTAACGCCAAGTGGCGGGCAGGTGCTGACGAACAATCTGCAATATGCGCTCGCACCGCAGATGACGCGGTTGAAGGCCTTGTTCGACGCCGGGCGGATGGCACCTTTGTTGAACGTCGGGCCCTTGGTCGCACCGTTGACGCTTGCGCAGTATAACAGCTCCAACCTGGTCGCGAACCCTCGCCCGGCGAAGCTGTTCTCGCACAATGACCAGCAGTCGACGTGGCAGTCCTCCAAACCGGAAGGCGCCACCGACGGCTGGGGTGGACGCATGGGCGACCTCGCCATGTCGAGCAACGCCAACGCCTTGTTCACCTGCATTTCGGCGACCGGCAATGCCGTGTTCCTGTCCGGCCAGCAGGCATTGACCTATCAGGTGTCGTCAAGCGGCGCGCTGGCGGTCAACGGGATCAAGAGCAACCTTTACGGATCGTCCGCCGGCAGCGCGGCCTTGCGCACCTTGATGACGCAGACCAGCAATAATGTGTTCGAGGCGGAATATAACCGCATCGCCAAACGCTCGATCGATGCCGAGGGCGTGGTGACCGCAGCGCTGCAGCCCATAACGCTGGCCACCTCGTTCCGGCCTGCCACCGGACGCAATGGCCTGGCCGAACAGCTGCAAGTCGTCGCCCGCCTCATTGCAGCCCGCCAACCGCTGGGTGCACGCAGACAGGTGTTCATGGTCAGCATGGGCGGTTTTGACCTGCACGACAATCTGATCAGCAATCAGGCCAATTTGATGGGGCAACTCGATTTCGCGATGGACGCTTTTTACCGGGCGACGGTGGAATTGGGCGTTGCGGATAAGGTCACCACCTTCACTGCGTCCGATTTCGGCCGGACGCTGCAATCCAATGGCGATGGTTCGGACCATGGCTGGGGATCGCACCACTTCATCATGGGTGGCGCCGTCAATGGCGGGCGCTTCTATGGTGTGGCGCCGCAAATCTCGGTCACCAGCCCCGATCAGGTCGGGCAGGGCCGCCTGTTGCCGAGTATCTCGGTTGACCAATATGCGTCGACGCTGGCAACCTGGTTCGGCGTATCGGCCAGCGAGTTGCCGAGCGTATCGCCCAATATTGGCCGGTTCTCGACCAGCAATCTGGGCTTCATGGCCTAAACGGGAGCCATTTCAGGCATAAAAAAGCCCGCCGCTGCGTATCGCAGGGCGGGCTTCTTTACAAAGAGCGCGATTTACTTCGCAGCTTCCTTCATGTCCTTGCCAGCTTCTTCGACAACGGCGCCAGCAGCGGCAGTTGCGTCCTTGGCAGCATCGGCGGTTGCGTCAGCAGCTTCGCCAGCGGCTTCTGCAGTCTTGTCTGCAGCGCCTTCAGCAGCTTCCATCGCGCCTTCAGCGCCAGCTTCAACAGCATTGCCGGTTGCTTCTGCAGCTTCCGTGGTTTCTTCAGCAGCCTTTTCGGCTTCCTGGCCACATGCGCCAAGAGCTACGGTGAATGCCAAAGCGGCGGCGGTTGCGACAAATTTCTTCATTTCTAATCTCCTATATCCCTATGGCCCCTCTCGGGGACTTCGGCCTAACGGAAGAATCGCGCTTTATGCAACTATTTTTCGTTGCCTTTGCCCTTTCCCCATTGGCGCGCGAGGGTGTATCCGAGATAGCCTGTCCCAAAGAGAGCATAAAGCGGCTCGGGCAAGCCGCCCAGATAGGCGTTCATTCCCGCCGCAATCTGCGCAGCCGCTTCGGGACGGACGGCGGCGATCAGGCCCATGGGTATGGCCCACAGGATCATCGCATACATGACATAGAGGAAACTCGGCCGCGCGCGGCTGGTCCATGGGTCGGGCGACTGCGCCTCTGCCAGCACCGCGGACAATTGGGTGCGCAGGCTTTCCATCTCCAGACTGCCCTGCAGCTTGATGAGTTCCAACTTCGCCGCATCGCGCGCCTTGGGGTCGGGAATGATCTTGTCGATCAGGCCCGCAATGGGGCCGATGATGTTTTCAATAAGCGCCATATTCTATCTCCATGTGATGAAATTATCCAATACGGTTCGCAATCCAGCCATAAGCGAACGCCTCCTGCGACGGGTTTGTTTCGGCAAGATGGATGTAGTGAACCCCTTGCAGGGCATCGATCGCTTTGCGTAAAACCTCTTCGCCCTCCGCGCCGCGCACCCGCAGAAAGCTATCCAGCGCGCCGAGCGTTAGCGGCCCGATATGCCGGTCCACCACCAGATCGGGAAAGTCGCGGCCGTTGCGGTTCAGGGCATTGAGCGCGCGCTGCAAAAATCCCGTAGCCACCGCAGGCCCCACATTCACGCCGCTGTCCAGCAGCTCGATTGCAAGGCGCGGTGACCGTGTTGCGACTTTATCGAACGTGGGAGCAGTCCAGTATAAATCCCGATAAATCGCTTCGGCCCTGGCGCGGGGGAGGCGACGCATGTCACCGGAATAGCCATTCTGCCGTGCCACGGCCTCGGTAATCCCCCACCGAGTTCGCCCTCCGCGGTCGGCGGGATGATCCACATAGCCGCCTTCGCGCGTAATCAGGGCGTCGATATAGGGACTTATATCACATATCGTCATTTCGTTCCTCACTTTCGCGAATCGAAATAACCGATATGGTTCGTTGTAGGAAAGCAGGGAATGTCGGGCACGCGAAACCCGAAGCCCGCGCAGAAAAGCCGCTTCTGCGGCGTTCTTATATGTTGGTAGAAAATTGGTCGGGACGACAGGATTGCAGTAAACAACTGGAATCAAATAATAAAAAAAGGTATAAACAGCTACACAGCACCTGCACAGCTATGGATTTCCGCGCCCCTGCGCAGCTAATCTACACAGATTCTGCACAGTGGAGCATCGCGATGGCCTTTATCACCGACAAGGAGAAGCTTAAATCAGG